>CAQOJF010000031.1:15495-34685 GCA_948848225.1 uncultured Eubacterium sp. | reverse complement strand
TGTTACCGCCGTGAAAGGGCGATGTCTTAACCGCTTGACCAAGGAGCCAGATCTTTGCTAACGCAAAGCTTATTAGGTTCAATTCGCAATTACACGCTATATGAAGCCTAACAACAAATATACTATCATACTTCTTTTTATATTGCAAGCAATTTTTTTTATTTTTTAGTATCGAACGTATGATCCCAAATAAAACCGACGATAAATACTCCACCGCCGTGGGCGTATTGACAAATCCGAGAAAACATGTGAAAATAGGATGGTAGCTCAACATCATCGAGCTGCTCCAAAAAATAAGGAGGTATGACATGAAAGAGAAACTACATATTATCAGACACCTTTTTACGTTATCAGCAGCACTGCTTCTTATGCTGGGTCTCATTTCACACCCGGCGCAGGCAGCCGGACAGACAGCAAGCGTATCCGCAAACCGTTCTGCCGGAATCTGCACCTACACGGTACAGGGACTGGATCCCGGAACAAACAATTCCATGACACTCCAGGTATCCCGCAGGAATAATCCAGCGGTCGCTTACCAGGAAAACATAGCACTTACCGCTGAAAATTGCTCAAACGGCACCTATACAGGTAACTTTTCATTAAAATCCCTGAACGGTGTATTCGATGAATATAACGTCAATATACTGGTGGGAGATTCCACTATCTCTGCCGGAACCTGTGATTTTTCCGTTCACACCGGAAATCTTTCCATGAAAACAGGGGGCAGCAGTGCAAGTACAACCCGCACGGTCACGGTCACTTCTTCTGTGCCAGCCGGCGATGTGGTGATCCCTGGAGAGGACAAGCAGGTATATGTTACTGCCTGGCCCGATGGTTCCGATGAAAACAAAGCAAAAACCATTGCACTTAAGACGCCTTTTGTCGAGGGAAATATGACCTTCAGCGCCAACATTGCCCAGGCCGGCACCGCTTACGGAAAATGGAATGTTAAATTAGTTCTGGATAATGGAAATTCTGGAACTTCCCTCACCCTGGCGAAAAGCTCCTACCATATCGCCCCCACCCAGAAAACTTTTCTGGTTCAGAAGTCAAAATCCCTGGAGAAGAAAAAGGCTTTCGGTATCACTCTGGATGGATTAAAAAATGTGTATGGGGTAAAAAAAGTTCGTTTCCAGATCTATAGCAGCAAGGGCAAAAAAATGACCACGATCACGGGAACCAGTAAAAAAACCGACGGAAGCAAATATTACGCAGAAGTTTCCCTGAAAAAACTGGATTATCTTTTGGACCTTTATACCATTAAGGCAGTCCTAACCGATAATAACAATAACACCCAGACACTGGACATGACAGCGCTGGCGGACGAACGGGTCCAGGGTGGAACCCTTTCTGTCTCCAGAAAGAAAAATGCCACCTGTCTTTATAAGCTTACCAACCCATACATACCTGGTAACATAAAAAAAGTCCGTTTTGTTTTATATCAGGTAAATGGAAAGAAGCTGAAAAAACAGGGGGCTTATGTCGTAACCGGAACTTCAGGCAAGAAGAAAATATCCCTAAAGGTGCCAAATGAAGAAAAGGGCAAGTATAAGCTTCAAGTCTATGGTTACACCAGCTGGGGTAAGAAAGTTTTACTGAACGAAGAAACTTACCGTCTCAGAAAAAAAGACTTAGGTAAGAACGGTTGGTTCTATGAAAAATATGCCGGAAAGACCTATAAATTCTACTATGTAAACAATAAAAAGCTGACCGATCTCACAGATATTGTAAATCTGAAGAAAAGCAGTTCTTCCAATACAAATCGTCTGTATATTGAATTAAACCGGGCTGCCTGCGCAGTAACGATCTACTTATATAATGAAGAGACGAAGAAGTACGATATTCCGATTAAGACCTGTTCCGTATCTGTGGGACGTGACACATGGACAAATGCCGGAACCAGCGGATTGAACGAAGACTCATCCTACACCCCGCTGGGTACTTACTCCATCTGCACCAACGGCCAGTCGGTAAAATATACCTTAAAAACAATGATTGAACCAGATGACAGCATTGTCTATGCAAGATGGGCTTCCCACATCGTGGGGAATGTGTATTTCCACGCCATCGCTGTAAGCGCCCAGTCACATTATGCTCTGCCATCCTCTACCTATAACCGGCTCGGATCTCCCGCCTCTGCAGGCTGTGTCCGTATGACCGTGGCAGACGCCAAATGGATCTATGACTATGCTTCTACTGGAACAACTGTAAAGATCGTTAAAGGCAGCGCTTCAAAACCAGGGCCTCTTGGCAAATCGCCTGTCATAAAAACCACTGGTGGAATCAATTATGATCCTACCGATCCAGAAGTACCAGACTCCCGCAAAAAAGCGGACTATAAAGCAAAAAGAATCACCGGATATATGACGAAAAAAGGAAAGAAGGTCGGCTACTGATCCCTTTCCGTCATAAAATTTCCATAACAAATCCCCATGTCACTAAGAAGCGACATGGGGATTTGTATATACAGCCTCCGGCTGATTCCTAATTCTTTATTGTCTCATTTCTTCCTCATTTTTCTTAAGCTTATCCTTAACCTTTTCAAAGACCTCCAGTATCTTTGGATTAAAGGTACCACACTCTCCATCATAAATCATCTGTACAGCCTTTTCATGACTAAATGCGTCCTTATACACTCTCTTGGCAGTAAGGGCATCGTAGACGTCAGCCACAGATACTACCTGGGCCCATACAGAAATATCATCTCCGCTCAGGCCATCGGGATATCCCTTCCCGTCCCATCGCTCATGATGATGCCGACAAATATCATAACTGTAATTATACAGTCCCTCGTCCATAATGTTCGGAATATTCTGTAGAATCTCACATCCCTTTACGGTGTGCCCTTTCATGATCTCAAACTCTTCTTTCGTGAGCCTTCCCGGCTTATTCAGGATCATGTCCGGAATGGATATCTTTCCAACATCATGGAGAACCGACGAAGCTGCAATCTTGTCAATCTCTTTCTGGGAAAGATGATACTCTGGATAGGCATCGCTTACTTCCTTCATCAATATTCTCGTAAGCTCACTGATCCTCTTAACGTGCTCCCCGGACTCACAATCACGGAACTCGATGACCGTAGCCAACGTCTCAATCATGTTCTGATTGATGTAATTCAGTCTGCGTACCTGCTCTTCCACGACACTTTCCAGTTCATTCCGATGGGCATACAGCTCGATTACATTGCCGATCCTACACTTAAGGAAATGTGTCATAAATGGCTTTCTGATAACATCAATAGCACCGAGATGATATCCCTCCAGCAGCATTTCCTGACTATCCGCCGCCGTTATAAGAAATACTGGAACACTCTGAATCTTTCCACTCTCATTCATCCTCTTTAGCACATCAAGCCCATTTATGCCAGGCATAAGCAGATCCAAAAGAACCGCGGATATCTCAAAATGTTCACTGTCGTTTAAGATCTCAATGGCCCTTTCACCGCCGTCAGCTTCAACGATCGTGTAGTCATCCCGAAAAATCTCCGCCAGGATCATACGGTTAATCTCAACATCATCAACAATCAATATACTTTTCTTTTTTTTCATCTCTGACCTCCCCAAAGGCATTTGCTTAAATCCGATCAGGCATATTTCTCAATACACGCCACGATCTTCTCCTGAACAGGAAGGATCTGCTGCAAAACTTCTTTTGCCTGCTGCGGCTGATCTGCCCTTAAGAGTGCCACAATCTCGTCATATGCTTGAAAAAGCGGTGTCAGAGACAAATTTCCTGTAGCGCCCTTGATGGCATGTGCCTGTTCGATCACTTCCCCATAATCATTACAATCAAAATCCGGATCCACAGATGACTTAGCAAGCATATCAGGAAACCGAAAGAGCATCTTTTCATAAAATGCGGGATTTCCCGTAAGACGCGCTATCCCTTCGTCTACATCAACACCCAATCCCTTTAATTCATCCAGCAGGTTCATCTATTTTTTCCTCCTTTAAATTGAAACACACCTGCATTATAACATACAATCGTATATGGCACAATAAATCTTTTTTGATGAAATATAAAAGAAATATTAATTTTTTAAAACAAAAAAATTAGACCGGCTGATCTATTTATGACAGCCGGTCTCTGTTTATGCCTCATATTCTTCTATCATCGGAGCAATCTGGGACAGCATGTTATCCACATCCTCAAACATCGCACTCTTCGTCGTCCCCAGTTTGCTGGCATGGTTAATATGCTTCATAACTTCCTGGTACTGATCTTTCGTCTTATCAAAGAAAGTATTGACGTTCTGCAGCGCTCTTTTTGAGTCGTCAATGACATTAGAGATCTCGGATTGAACGGCAGTGGCTCCCTCCGCGGCCTCTGTGATCTGGTCAAACCTCTCATAGGTCTGATTCACCTTCTCAAGACTTTGTCCCAAAGCCTGCTGGGAGGTGTCGATATCGGAGTGCAGCTTATCTGTATCTTCCTCTACATCAGCAATACTTGCCTCTACCGCTGCCACCATATTTTTAACTTCATCTGCCAGGTTCTTGACCTCTTCAGCTACCACTTCAAAACCTTTTCCATGCTCTCCCGCTTTTGCTGCTTCAATGGAAGCGTTCAATGCAAGAATATTGGTCTGTTCCGCAATCGAAGTAATTTTGTTCGTACATTTTTTTATTTGCTGCACTGCCGCCTTGAAATCATCAAAGGTGCCTTTCATCTCTTCAAAATGGGTTTCTACCTGCTGGGAACTGGACTTGAGCTCCTCCACTTCTTCCTGTGCCTGGTTTACCGATTGGGCAATCTCACTTTTTATTGTCTCAAACTGACCGGATATCTGATTTATATCAGAAAAAGTACCCTCGAAGTCCTGTAAGGTCTGCTGAAAATTTTCTGCCTGATCAAGAACCCCAAGGAAAGATTGGTTTACCATGCCCAGCTGATTCAGAGAGTCTACTTCCTTTTGCACAAGATCCTTTTGATAGTCTTTCAGGCTTCCCATCACGTGCAAAATGGGATGGGAATCTAAATTATGTTCTTTCTTCTTGAATCGCATATTTCCTTCATCCTCCTTTATTCGAATACCACACAGGTCATGGACTGGTTCACGAACTGGTTGTTATAGTGCTCTCCATATCCCACAAAACCTGCATGATTACCTAAAGCCCCCATTTCCCTCAGATATTCCTGCATATAATTATTCTCAGTAAATAATAAATACCGGAACAGACAGTTTACTGAAAATACGGCAGAGTTCTTCGGAAAATCCTGATAGATCTTACGGATGGTATTCTTCACGATTTCCCTGTAGTCTCCCAACTCCAGCAGGATAAGCACATCAGAATCGTTTACCTGCCGAAAGCATGTCAGGCCATTTTTGCATATGTCCTTAATCGAAATAATACAGGTTTCATTTCCATTGATCTTTCCAAAAGGATTTTTAAAAGTCTGTGTTAATATTTCTTCTTCTGTCACATGGAGAATCTGCTGATACACCTGTTTGGCAGGTTTGCCGTTCAGCTCTCCCAGTATGTATTCTGATTTCTTTGTCTTGGAGGCGATAAAACGGTAATTCCCCATCTGATGATAGATATTTTCCTTGTAAGCTTTTACCCTGCCGTTATTATTTCTGACCAGAGCATAAGCCACCGCATCCTCATAGACCTTACCATTGGCAGAAACTTTGCCGGCGTCTCCTGTTCCTCCTACCAGAGAAATGTTCCTTCGCTTTAACACACTGTGAATCGTTGTCAGAACACAGGCGTCATTTCCGGAACAAAAATCAATACATATGGTATCTTTTTGTGAGGCATTTACTTCTGACACATCCTTCTCCAACCGTTCAATATATTTTACCGGCATCGTAGAAGCCTGCTCCAGTACATTCACTGCTACGCTGACACCATCCGAAAATGCAAGGATCCCCACACCTTTTTCAACTACTCTGGTGTCATAGCTCATACCGATGCATCCAATACTAGGGATATTTGGAAAAAGTGACTCTAACTTTTTCACATGTTCCTCAAACTGATCACCATTAGAAAACAGCATAATTAGCTGAGGATTGCTCACTCCGCGGACTGCTTCCTGCAGATCTCCACTCTGGCTCATACCAAAAAATTGTTTCACGGTAACGTCCTCCTCTATTGAAAACTATTATTACTATCTTAACATAAATTTCTAAACTGAACAACAAAAAACTGATCTTATCGACGTATTTCTAAACACATTTTTAGAGCCGAACATCAGCCCGGCTCTAAAAATGTTTATGTTCATATCTGACTATAACGTTACCGTTCTATTCATTTATATACTGGAATCTTCCCACCAGTTCCTTCAGCATATTTGCCTGGGTTGACAGTTCTTCCGACGCCGCAGCACTTTCCTCCGAGGTAGCGGTATTGGACTCGATAACGCCTGCGATCTGATTGATCCCCTCTGTGATCTGAGCCACTGCCAGCGCCTGATTGTCAGAGGCCTCAGCGATCTCTGCCATGGAGTTATTTACCAGTTTGACATTATCCACTACAGAAAGTAACGATTCCGCTGTAGAATTTGCCAGCTCCATTCCATCTTCCACCGCCTCGATGGCATTCTGGATAAGATCCTTTGTGTTTCTTGCTGCCTCGGAGCTCTGATCTGCCAGCACTCCAACCTGTGTCGCCACCACCGCAAATCCTCTTCCATTCTCTCCCGCTCTTGCCGCCTCTATGGACGCATTCAGCGCCAGGAGCGCCGTCTGGCTGGCAATCTCTTCTATACTGCTGATGATCTCAGCGATCTTATTAGAAGCTTCCTTGATATTGTTCATGGCTTCCGTATTTTTCTTCATGTGCTCATTGCTTTCCAGGATCTGCTCTCCCATACCTGCAACAATTGTTTTAGCCTGGACAGCATTTCTGGCATTCACTGTTATTTTCTCTGATACCTCTGTGATCGTCGCTGTCAGCTCTTCGATAGCGCTCGCCTGATCGGTAGCGCCCTCTGCCAGAAGCTGCGCCGCCCCTGACAAGTCAGTTGCTCCATTCTGTACATACTCTGCATTGCTGTCAATCTCCCTCATGGCGTCGCTCAGAGAAGCCACGATTCCACGGAAAGATTCACTGATCTGTACAAAATCCCCCTTATAGCTGCTGTCCACATTGATCAGGAAGTTTCCATCGGACAGATTTGCGAGATGATCGTCAATATCTGTAATAACCCTTTTCAAATCCTCCACCGTCTCGGATAAACAATTCATCAGTGTTGCCGTCTCATCGTTTGTCTCCGGAATCGGAGTATCTGCATGAAGATCTCCTTCTGCCAGAAGCTTAAGACGCTCCACCACTTCTGCGATCGGTCTGACCACCTTTTTCCCAAGCTGCACACCGCTTCTGATGCCCAAAAATGTAAAGGCTATAACAAAGATAATTGTAACGATCAATGACAGGAAAAACATACCTAAAAATTCATTCCTCACGGCGGCGACACCGATACTCCATCCGTTCATATCTTTGATTGGGGAATAAGCGACTACTTTCGTCTTTCCTCCATAGGAATAGGTACCAGTTCCATTTTCCCCGGCTACCATTTTTTTACAGATCTCGCTGTACTTTTTCAGTTTAGAATTCTCCTGACCCAGGTTAACGCTGTCCTCGATGCCAACAACTTCCGAATTAATATCGGCAATCGTAATCCCTTTGGCATCAAGCATAAATGCAGTACCTCCCTCCCCAACCTTGATGGAGCGCATAACATCATTCAAAAATTCACCGTCCGGGACATAAACAACAGCGCCGACCGGCGTTGTACCAGGAATGCCGTCCTTCCATAACGGCGCGGAAACCGTATAAAATATTGATTTCGTGTCCTCATCGTATGTAGGTGTGGAGACAAAGGTTTCCCCTTTCATAGCTTCCTTAAAATAATCCTGAGCCGAAAAATCTTTTCCAGAGATCACATCAACTCCCTTGTCGTCCAAAAGATAACCACCTTGAAAATTGTGGTCCTTGATTCTCTGGTTCAGAATCTCCTCTTTCTCCTGTACTGACTTTTCCACATCAGCAAGACGGGCGATACTTCCTGTCTCATAGGCGATCGCCGTGTACTGTTTCAGTGAGGCCGCCACATAATCCGCCGCTATGTCCGAAGTACTGTCGATCGTATCATTCACTGCACTGATCGAAGAAATATAGCTTAAAACTGAGGCTACCACTCCAAGAAGAACACAACAAAACAGAATCGTCTGCGCAAAACGTTTAGAAATCTTTTTTTCTATACTGACAAACTGACCATCCTTTTCGTTCCTTCCCTGCTTTCCAAATTTCCTATTTCCCCTCTGCATATAATATCCTCATTTCTGTACCGCCCTTTACACGCTGAAATACATACCATGTCTAACGAAACCCGGAAGAATTGTGAGGAAACCACCAGATCGTGATGAATATCAACCAGAATATGTGCCGAGCAGCACATTAACACATATCTTGAAATTATTATATCAAATTTATTAAAAATTTTCTAGTATTTTATAAAAAATATATAAATATTTCTATAAAAAATGTAATTTCCTATAAAGAAAAAAGAGGGTGTTATAGAACAACACCCTCTAAAAATAGGCAGCTGCCTATTAAATTATATGCCGTGCATAAATCAGCAAGCTTCAAAAATCCATTTCTGGCAGGAGTTTGCATAATATGTCCACTGGCATACATTGGAACCATCCGCTGTACCAAAATTATATACATCCAGTGACTTTTTATCGCCTGTCACTTTTGTGACAATGCCATATACATTTGCCTCAGACGTTTTCACAACTTTAAATTTCTGGGCATCGGCGCCATTTGCAGAATATGTCTGTACATTGACTCCATCCTCTTTTGCCCCATACTGGATATCCAACATATAGCCATTTCCATTTTTCAATGTGAAATAACCGTCTCCCTGATTGGATAAATACCATTTCTGACCTTTCACGCCTGTTCCCGTTCCGATCTCTACATTTACGCCATTGCCTCCGGCATTATCCTTTACCTGAAGATATTTCTGTGCGTTAATGTTCTTGATATAATACCATCCATTCGGCAGAGTTTGGCTGCTTCCCCCTTGATTTCCACCTGTAAAACCGGCATCCTTGTATGCCTGTAATACATTATAATAGGAACTCTTTGGAACATTGAGATAGGAAAACAGCAATGGTTTTTCTCCTTTTATCCATGTCACATGATCCGAGATCCCCCACCATGTAAGTCCGGTGATCTTACCGCCTGCCTTTTTTATCCTTAACACATTTTTCATCAGATCATACAAATACCCTGCCTGGTCCGCATCGGACTTATTTGTAACATCAAGTTCCGTAATCTGAACCTCAAAACCGGCATTTACAAATGCCTGAAGCGCCGCAGTATAGTATGATACACTAGGGAACGTCGTGCCAAGATGCGACTGCATGCCCACACCGTTACAGATCTTTTTCTCCGCATTGATATAACGGATCATCGTAATGATATTGTCCACTTCCATATAGGTATTGAAATCGTTATACATCAAGCTTACCGAATCTGTAAGTTTAAAATAGTTAATACAATCGTATGCATATTGGAATGCACGTTTTACAAAAGCTGGTTTATTTCCACAATTTCCATAAATCTTACTCCAGCCAGAAGGTGTCGCATGTAAATATTCATTGACAACATCCCACGTGTAAACAACGCTTCCGTATTTACTCGTGTAAACATGGTTCATTATTGTCTTAATATAATATTCCATACGGTTGTTCATCTGTGACTCCGAAACATAGCCATAGTTTGTGGAGTATCCAACCCGGAAAAACCAGTCCGGCGTCTGACTGTGCCAGATCAACGTATGGGCACGAACCCCGATTCCGTTCTCATAACAGATTTTCAGCACCTGGTCAATCGTGTCAAAATTAATTTTAGGAACATACGTTTCCTGCATCGAAGATGGTATATAATAACCTAAATCCCTCGCCGCATTCTGACTGATCAGACTTGGCTGCCAGCCCAGCATCGCATCCGGCTTCATCTCATTTTCTAAAGTAATACTGTTATAATGAGATTTGATGTGAGACAATGTAGCAGGATCCCTTAACTGATTTAATGTTACACAGTTTCCCGAACGCCCCATAACATTTCCATAAGTGTTCAGTAAAGTTTCATTAGCTGCTTTCGTTTCAGTTTTCGGCACCATGATACTCCCCAATACCAGCACGCCGATTAGAATTGCGGAAAACAGACGTTTCCCTTTTTTCATCGCTTTCATAACGAATTAAAACCTCCAATATTTTATTTAATAGTTTTGCCTGACCCCATATGTAACAAATATACCTCCTTTCCCAAAGATTTATCTTGGCAAAACCTATTATCCGATAGCATTGACTTGTTTCTTTCTGTCAATAAATTCTTGTCATCGGGCTGCCTTCACTCTTATACGTTAATCTCAGCCTTTACACCCAATAACTCTTTATTTTCGGCCAAAATCGGCTTTACCACCTCTTCTACAAATTCTGTCACCTGACTCGGCGCTCTTCCCACATAACGGCTCGGGTCCATCGTTTTCTGTAACTCTTCCAGCGACATCGGGAACTCCTCATCAGAGGCGATCAATTCCAGCAGATTATTATCCAATCCCTTTTCTTTCACATTTTTTCCTGCCTCCATCGAAAGGGTACGGATCTTCTCATGAAGCTCCTGGCGGTTTCCGCCGGCCTTTACCGCATCCATCATAATGTTTTCTGTCGCCATAAAGGGCAGCTCTGACATCAGGCGCTTTGTGATCACCTTATCATAAACTACGAGACCATCTACGACATTCAGAAACAGATCAAGAATTCCATCAATCGTCAAGAATGCCTCCACCACACTGAGACGTTTATTTGCTGAGTCATCCAGAGTTCTTTCAAACCACTGTGTCGCTGATGTGATCGCCGGATTCAACGCATCGATCATCACATAGCGGGAGAGAGAGGCGATACGCTCACTGCGCATGGGATTTCTCTTGTACGCCATCGCAGAGGAACCGATCTGGCTCTTCTCGAAGGGCTCCTCAATCTCTTTGAGATGTTGAAGAAGACGGATGTCATTGGAGAATTTGTGGGCGCTGGCAGCGATGCCCGCCAGGACATTGCACACCCTTGTGTCCAGTTTCCGGGAATATGTCTGTCCCGACACCGGAAAGCATGAATCAAATCCCATTTTCGCCGCAATCATTTTATCTGCTTTCTTACATGCCTCCTCGTCTCCCTCAAAAAGCTCCAGAAAACTGGCCTGGGTTCCCGTCGTCCCCTTTGAGCCAAGTAGCTTCATATGAGATAGTACATGCTCCAAATCTTCCAGATCCATCACCAGTTCTTCCATCCACAGCGTGGCGCGTTTCCCCACCGTCGTGGGCTGGGCTGGCTGAAAATGGGTAAATGCCAGCGTCGGAAGATCCTTATATTTCATGGCAAAGTCTGAGAGTTCGTGAATTACATTCACCAGTTTTTTCTTAACTAATTTTAAGCCTTCTGTCATAATGATGACATCGGTATTATCCCCCACATAACAGGAAGTAGCCCCCAGATGAATGATCTCTGCTGCCTTCGGACACTGCTTTCCATAGGCATAGACATGACTCATCACATCATGGCGCACCTCTTTTTCACGGGCCTTCGCCACATCATAGTTGATGTCCTCTGCGTGTGACTTCAGTTCTTCAATCTGCTCCTCTGTAATCCGGGGATTCCCCTGGGCATCCTTTAATCCCAATTCCTTTTCTGTCTCCGCCAGTGCGATCCACAGCTTTCTCCATGTGCGAAATTTCATATCAGGAGAAAAAATATACTGCATCTCTTTACTGGCGTATCTCTCTGATAATGGGCTTACATAACAATCTGTGCTCATTGTACCGTTCCTTTCTAAATTAACATGCCGCTTTCAGCGGCACTTCTATATACCTCGAATATCCTCCTCCGGGGGATCCACCGGATATTTTCCGGAAAAGCATGCATCACAATACCCCATGTCGCCCCCGATCAGCTCATGGAGCCTCTCACCGTCCAGATACCCCAATGAATCGGCACCGATCATGTTGCAGATCTCATCTACCGTATTATTGTGGGCGATCAGTTGGTCACAGCTTGGCACATCTGTTCCAAAATAACAGGGATGCAAAAACGGAGGCGAGCTAATGCGCACATGTACCTCCGTGGCCCCTGCCGCTTTCAGCATACGCACAATCCGCTCACTGGTAGTTCCTCTAACAATTGAGTCATCCACCATAACAACACGTTTGCCGCGAACCACTTCCTTTATAACATTCAGTTTGATCTTTACGCTGCTTTCCCTCGCCGACTGTTTGGGCTTGATAAAGGTCCGTCCCACATAGCTGTTTTTCATAAAAGCAGTTCCATAGGGAATTCCCGATTGGGCAGAAAATCCCATCGCTGCCACATTACCGGACTCCGGCACGCCCACAACGATATCGGCATCCGCCGGATGCATCTGGGCAAGAATTTTTCCCGCCATGATTCTGCTGTTGTAAACACTCACGCCGTCCAGATAGCTGTCCGGCCTGGCGAAATAAATATACTCGAAAATACATTTTGCCGGTGTGGTATGACACAACGTCTCGTCCGACTGAATACCGTCTGCATCCAGCATCACGATCTCCCCGGGCTTTACATCCCGAACATATTCCGCATCCACAGCATCCAGGGCACAGGTCTCGGAGGCCAGGATATAACCGTTGTCCCTTTTTCCGATCACCAGTGGCCGGAATCCATAGGGATCCCTGGCGCCGATCAGCTTACGAGGACTGGAAATTATGATGGAATACGCCCCCTGAAGCTTCTTCATGGCACATTTCACTGCCTCCTCCGCCGTCGGCACTTTCAGGCGCTCTCTGGCGATCAGATAGGCGATCACCTCGGTGTCAATGGTGGTATGGAAAATCGCCCCCGTGTACTCCATTTCCTCCCGCAGTTTATTGGCATTCACTAAGTTCCCGTTATGGGCTAGCATCAGCGTACCTTTTACATAGTTTAAAACCAACGGCTGCACATTCTGGCTATTGCTGGCTCCCGTCGTCGAATAACGAACATGTCCTACCCCGATATTTCCTTTGAGTTTTTCTAACCCCTCCGCATGAAACACCTCATTGACAAGTCCCATTCCCTTCTGGGAAAGCACCTTCCCCTTGGGACCTTCTGTATCACTTACTGCAATCCCGCAGCTCTCCTGACCGCGGTGCTGCAGAGCGAATAAACCATAATAGATGGAAGACGCCACATCGCCTCCATCCAGATCATACATTCCAAATACTCCACATTCCTCATGGAGTTCTACGTCAAAGTGTTCACTCAATTCGGATTCCATTTGCGTCTGTCCTTTCCCGGTTAGTCCGTCAGTCCGATCCTCTTCGCCACCTCATTATAGGCATCCTCTACACCACCGAGATCACGGCGGAAACGGTCCTTATCCAATTTTTCTCTCGTCTTTATATCCCAGAAACGACATGTATCCGGTGATATCTCGTCGGCAAGAATAATCGTTCCATCCGACGTCTTTCCAAACTCAATCTTGAAATCGATGAGTTCGATACCGCACTCTTCAAAAAATTCTACCAGGAAATCATTTACCATAAAAGCGTATTTTGTGATCGTATCAATATCTTCCTGGGTCGCGATCCCGATCGCTTTTGCAAAATAATCGTTGATCAGTGGATCTCCCAGATCATCGTCTTTATAACTAAATTCAAGCGTCGGGCAAAGAAGCTTTCTTCCCTCTTCAATCCCAAGACGCTTGGAAAAACTTCCTGCAGCAGTATTACGGATAATAACTTCAAGTGGTACAATAGATACTTTTTTTACTGCGGTCTCACGGTCACTGAGTTCCTCCACAAAATGAGTTGGAACACCGGCCTTCTCAAGCTTCTGGAACAAAAAGTTTGTCATACGGTTATTGATGACGCCTTTTCCAACGATCGTCCCCTTCTTTTCACCATTAAATGCGGTGGCATCGTCCTTGTAATCAACGATACATACACCTTCTACATCTGTAGCATATACCTTCTTGGCTTTTCCCTCATAGAGCATCTCTCTTTTTTCCACTTTTAAGTCCTCCTTATTTGATTATGCGTAATATATATGATGTTGGGGGATAAAAAGTATTTTATTCCCAACTGATACAACAAACTATTAAGAGCTTTCTAAAACATCTAGAACTCCAGCCCCTGGACTCTTTATCATGTTATTCTCCAGGCATCGGATATACTTCCCGAAGGATTTTATTCTGCAATATTCGCAATACCGCCTGATCAATAACTTTTTCATCGATCTCTTCCGTCAGGACCGCTTGATGCAGTGCAGAGACAGCTTCCTGAATATTTTGGGGATTATAAATCATATCCGCACCAGAAGTAATTGCTTTGACTGCCACCTCGCTGGTGGTATATCTGGTGGTGATCACTGGCAGATCCATCTGTTCTGTCATAATGATCCCCCGAAAGCCAAGTTCTTTCCGAAGCAGATCAGACATAATGATACTGGACATGGAACAAGGAACCTGGGGATCAATTTTATTCAATGACACATGACTAACCATGACCACATCCGTCCCCGCATCGATTCCCGCGGCAAAGGGTTCAAAGTTGACTCTTCTCAGCCGCGACAACCCCGTATCAATGCCTACGGGAGCCAGCTTATGATATTTCGCCACGGAACATATCCCTGGAAACATCTTCAATACGGTGCACAAGTTTCCGCCTTCCTCTGTGTGGCATGCATGCATGCCCTGAATCATTGCCGCTGCTGCCTCACTGACTTTTTCCTCGTCCGTACCAAAGCAACTGGCACAATAGCTATCCTCCAGGAAAGAATCAACAAAACGCTCGTATCTACTCTGATACGCCTGCAGCTTTTTCTTGTAGGCTCTGCGTCTTTTCTTCCGTTTCGCTTTAGAGAGTTTTTTGGATGGTGGAACGTATTCTGGCTCTTTTCCCAGAATAGCCACAACACTTTCATCGATCGCTGAGATATCTATCGTTTTTTCTTCTTCAACCACATCTGCCACAGGGGCAAAATTCATATTGAATCCCAGATTAAGAAGTTCTTCTCCAATGATCTCGCCGGTATCCTCCAGCTGCTCTACGGTCATATTCTTCCCCATTTCCGAAGGATTGACATAACCCGTGGATTTGATCTCCCCATTTTGAGCCGCTATAGAGTTATCTCCGCCACCTTCCTCCTGGGTGGCTAGATACAAAGGAATTCGTATCTGCGAACTTGCCGCCACATACTCCTTAATCTGTCCCAGCATTGCCTGGATCTGCCCGACCCCTTTTATATTTTGGTTATAAAATACCAGGCCGCCGACTTTATACTTGTCCAATGCCTCTAAAAGCTCTGGAATCGCTTCTTCTACCGGCTTCTTACCATCTACCAGCTTATCGACATCAATGATAAAAAGCTGACCAATCTTTTCTTCCAGCGTCATCGTCTTTAGTATTTCGGCAGCGGCTTCCAGGGCGCTGTCCTCTGTCTGGACGCTGCTATCAGGCTCTGTATTCTCTGTAGACTCAGGTTCACTTCCACAGCCTGTCATGGAAAAACAAAGACAAAACACCAAAAATAAACATAATATCTTTTTCATCTACCTTCTCCTTGGTTCAGTCACACATGATTCGGGCTCCATGATCAAAATTCATTTTGAACAAAGCCATTGAGCTCCCCCAAATGAACCATATTCCGCATAACTATCCGAATGTATTATATCAGATAATCCCTCATTATACAAATAAATATTTCACAAAAATAAGGGAAACATTCAATTTTTTTCATAATATTTGTAAATCAGTCAAGCAGTCATTCATATGATATCAATGTAAATTAATTTAGGAGGAACTTAATTATGAGTGATTTATCAGCAACAAACTGCGGTGGCGGATGCTCCTGCAATGAGGGACACAATGGCGGATGCTCTTGGATTATCATCATCCTTCTTCTGTGCTGCTGCGGCGGCGGCAACGGTGGCTGCGGTGGCGGCGGCAGCTGGGGCGGCTTCGGCGGAGACTGCAGCTGCATCATCTGGATCCTGCTGCTTCTGTGCTGCTGCGGCGGCAACGGCGGCTGGGGCGGATGCGGCGGTGGCGGATTCTGCTAATTCCTGCCAGCAAAAAGGTGTCGGGGTTTCAACCCCGGCACCTCTTTTCTTTTGTCTTCTCCGTTTCATTTTTCTTTATCTTCCTGCATTCTGCACACTCCAGATCGATCTCATAAACCGTTGTCTCATCGATAACGATCTCTGTCCGCTCTTTCTCGGTCATGCCATTCTCCTGTTAAACTTTACTTACTATTTATTCTATGAAAATAGAAATCATAGTTTATCATAATTTTTGTGCATGGTTTCTGCACATGCCGAGTTTTGCAAAAACTCATTACATAAATTCATCAGAATTTAGTTTATCATAAAATCTGGCGATGCGATCTATTCTCGAAGACATTCCCACAAACATCTTATCCACCAGTGTCAGCGCCGCCATTGCCTCTACCACGACAACCGCCCGGGGAACAATAATCGGATCGTGCCTGCCTTTAATCTGAACCTTAATCTCTTCTCCAGACTGATTCACTGTGCTCTGCTCTGTAAAGATAGATGGCGTAGGCTTAAAAGCTGCCCGCAGCACAATCGGGCTCCCGTCACTGATGCCTCCCAGGATTCCGCCGGCAAAATTGGTCTTTTTACCCACCTTACCATCCTCACCGATGCCAAATTCATCATTGTTTTCGGAACCGCTTCTTTTTGCAGCCGCAAAGCCACTGCCGATCTCGACGCCCTTCACAGCCCCGATGGACATGACTGCCTGTGCCAGTGCCGCATCCAGCTTGCCAAACACCGGATCTCCAATCCCTGCTGGAACTCCTGAGATCACACACTCTATCACTCCTCCCGCCGAATCATGATTCTTCATCTGATCCGCCAGAAATTCCTCTGCCCGCTCCGAAGCTTCCAGATCCGGCATACGAAGAGGGCTTCTTTCGATATTTTCCAGTTTCATTTTCTCAGGAACCGCCTCAATATCCCCGATAGATTTGACATAGGCACTGATCTCAATCCCCAATTCGGCCAGAATCATTGAGGCAACCGCGCCTCCGGCAACACGCCCAATCGTCTCTCTCCCGGAAGATCTCCCACCTCCCCGGTAATCCCGGAAGCCATACTTTTTATCAAAGGTATAATCCGCATGTCCCGGCCTGTAATAAGAAGCAATCTCGGAATAATCCCTGGATTTCTGGGACGTATTCAAAACAATCATGGAAATCGGCGTGCCTGTGGTTTTGCCCTCGAATACCCCCGACAAAATCTCCACCTTATCTCCTTCTTTTCTCGGCGTGGAATATCTGGTCTCCCCAGGCTTCCTCCGATCCAGATATCGCTGGACATCCTCTTCTGTCAGCGGCACTCCTGCCGGACACCCGTCCACAACGACTCCAAGCCCTTTTCCATGGGATTCTCCCCACGTAGCAACCGAAAATATTTCACCAAAGATTGAACCAGCCATTTTACCCTCCATACTCGAAATTTCCAAAATCTTGTTTCTTTTTTTCTCCTAATATAGTATAATAAAATTAGCTTTTTTACAATGATATTTTTTAAAGGGAATATTGGAAACGGTTTCCGCCGTAGAAACAAGAAAGGAGAAAGCACTTTATGTTTAGTCAGTTTTTTGGAAATTATCTTTTGAATAAAGGAAAGATTACCAAAGCTCAATTCACCTCATGTATGGAATATATGAGAGCGAATCGGGTAAAACTTGGTCTGATCGCAGAATCCGAAGGGCTTCTTACCCGCGATCAGGCAGACGAACTCAATCATCTCCAGATGCAGAGCGATAAACGTTTCGGTGATCTGGCGATCGAAAAGGGATATCTCACCAACGTAGACATTTCGCATCTGCTCCAGCTTCAGGGAAATCCTTATCTGATTTTTGTTCAGGCATTGGAAGAAAATAAGATCATGAACCGGGATGAGGTCAACAAACTGGTTGCAGAATTCCAGAAGGAGGAAAGTTTCACAAATACAACGCTGGAAGCAATCAAATTTGGGGATTTCGACCGCCTTTTGCCTGCTTTTGTAACAACCAAAAATGAAGGTTATCTCAATCTTATGGCACTTGCCCTAAGAAATATCGTACGGTTTGTAAGTTCTTATATACGGATCGGCAAAGCCGAAAAAGTGACTGACTATTCCGCCAAATACATAGCATACCAAAAAACAACCGGTGCGTATGAAGGATTTCTCGGCTTTGCCAGTGACGATAATTCGATTTTAACAGTGGCAGATGGTTATGCTGGAGAATATTTTGAAAAGCCAGACGAAGATGCTTTAGATTCCGTCTGCGAATTTACAAATTGTATCAATGGTCTTCATGCTACTGAGCTGAGCTATCAGGAAGTTATCATAGACATGCTGCCGCCGGAATACATGTTTGACGGCACAATAAATACATCAGAAGAATTTTTCGTGCTTCCCCTGTACATCACAGGAAAAAGGGTTGATATGATTGTAAAAATGTAGTAGTTATGAGTTCTTTTCAATTATAATCATAACAAAACGCATTTTGATACAGATTTTACATAAGGGAGGTTGTTTTATGGCAACAGTATTGATCGTGGATGACTCTAAAACATCCCGCAGAATATTAAAGAACATTTTGATAGAAAACGGTTACGAAATCATAGGAGAAGCGACAGACGGGCAGATCGGTTATGAAAAATACATAGAATTCCGGCCAGATTTAGTGACATTGGACATCACCATGCCGGTTTTAGACGGACTCGGCTGTCTGGAGAAGATTATGCAGCTTGACAAAAATGCCAACGTGATCATGGTAACTGCCGCCGGACAGAAATCAAAGATGGTGGAAGCGATAAAACTTGGCGCAGCAGAATTTATCCAGAAACCATTTGAACCCGAACAAATCCTATCCGTAATCAAAACCGTCATATGATTTTGCTACGAGCCATGCAAAAATAAACACAATCCCCTGTTGGGAGCTTGCTCACAAAAAGGGGATTGTGTTTATTTTTATACGGCGACAGCCGTTCAGCGAGATGTAGCGAAGCGGAATCGAGATGAGCATGGCGACGTATGGGCTCGCGAACTACCGCGCAGCGGTAGTGAGATGAGCATGGCGGCAGGACTGGTGGCAATCCCCTGTTGGGAGCTTGCTCACAAAAAGGGGATTGTGTTTATTTTTATACG
>CAQOJF010000031.1:0-15395 GCA_948848225.1 uncultured Eubacterium sp. | reverse complement strand
GCGACGTATGGGCTCGCGAACTACCGCGCAGCGGTAGTGAGATGAGCATGGCGGCTCATGGGTTTGTTACCTTGCAGGCATCTGAAAACCCACAAGTGCCTTGTTCAGATAGTCGTTAAATGGTTTCATAATATGGAAAATCTCTGCTGCCTTTGCAGGAAATGCTTCTGCATCCTTTAATTCTTCATCCTTTAGTGGATATTCCAGATACCAACTCTTAAATTTTAGGTATTCCGCCTGGGGATGTTCTTTCTCATATCCCGCAGGGACATTCTTTAATGCGGTTCCATGAACAGTGAAATATTTTTCAAACTTTGGCCCATGGATAATCTTTTCCCATTCTTCCCCGTTCTGAGCAATATAATCCCGTATCATTGCTGTTGCGTCTTTGAACATATGTGCAAACAAGCCGCCGCCTAAAAAAGACTGATTGTCTGGCTTTATCATAAAGTAGTAGCCAACAGGGACAGGTAACTTGCCCTTAGAAGCAATATGAGCACGGAACGCAGGATTATAAGGTGATTTGTCATGGCTGAAACGGGTGTCCCTTACAATCTTAAAGGTAAGGTCTTTCGGATTGTTATGTAAAATGCTGCTGTCAAACTTTCCAATTTCCAACATCATAGCCTGTAATAATGCTTCAAACTCAGCTTTTGCTTTTTTGTAATCTTCCTTGTTCGCATGATACCATTCACGGTCGTTATTCCTGCTCAATGCCGATAGGTAATCAAAAATTAACTGTGTATCCATAATCTGTCATCTCCTTTACGAATTCTGGATAATAGAAATCTGCGGGGAATCCAACAATTCCTGTATCAAGTGTTTCGTACGTTCAGGAGATTGATAAGGTTTGCAGAACGAAAAATCCTGTGATAAATCGTCAATATCCTCCATCGCACTTTTCACATCAAGAATAGTCTTAATAGGAATTTCTGTGGCTGTCATATAATCCAGTTGCAGCGGATTTATCCTATGACTTTGTATTGCATAATTCACCCTGTCCTTACATTTACATTTGCCGCTGCCATATTCTCCACAATACTGTCCAAGAAACTCCGCCATTTTTTTTCGTATCCGGGAAAGCCGCTGTCGATACGCTTCTGGAGTCATTTCCAAAATATCCCCTGCAACGCGGCTGTCAACTTTAAACATCGTTCCCAATATAAAAATACATCGGCTTTCCGTATCAAGGCATTGCAGCATCACGTTGGTACAGGACATTTTCAGTTCCTCTGCCAGAATATCCTTTTCCACATCCTGCGTTAAATCTGGCACATCCTGTATTTTTCCGTTCTCTATGTCATCCCCATAAAACTCAAAGCTCAACGGACGGTGGGCAAACATATGCTTTTTGTAATTTTTCAGATGATTAGCAGCAATGCTGAATACCCATGTTGTAAAGGAACTTTCACCTCTAAAAGAAGATAGGTGGGTAATCATTTTCAGCAGAATGTCCTGTGTGGCATCCTCTGCATCAGCAAATGTGCCGAGCATACGCAGAGATAAATTGAATACTATATCCTGCACACCTGCAGCAAGCGTTTCAAGAGCTTTCTTATCCCCTGCTGTGGCTTTATCGACCAAAGCCTGTAATTCTACATTCGTTTTTTTATTCATAATTATACCTCCTTACTTAATTAGACAACGCTCCCTTGCCTGTGTGACAAAAAAAATTATTTTTTTAATAGTGCAATAACTTCCGGTTGGTCAAACTGCTCAATGCCATTATCTTACCACAAACGCACCCACAATTCCATTCCCTATTACTTAAAATCCCTTTGCCTTATAGCTGGGTCCTTGACAACCACTTCCCTCCTGTTATAAAATTATCTTGACGGCAACAAATCTCACTGGAAAGAAGGGTATTAAATGTCAGAAGAATACAGCATAAAGAAAAAAATTTCAGATATTATCAATGGCGAATCCGACTCTGAACGGGCCAGAAAAGAAAGCATGAAAGGAAAAATTGACCGGGCTGACGATATATTTCAATTTTTCTTACTTTTATTTGGACTTGGTTTCTGGGTCATTATGATCCTTAAAATGTTTTTATAAGTATAAAATGACCAGCGCTATGAAAGGAGTTCACAAGTATGGATTTTGAATTAGGGCAGATTATAAAAATGAAAAAAGCGCATCCATGTGGCGAAAACCGCTGGGAGATTTTGCGGGTGGGTATGGACTTCCGCCTAAAATGCATGGGCTGCGGCAGACAGGTTATGGTGCCAAGAAAACTAGTGGAAAAAAACTTCAAAGGCTTTTTATAAAAACTTAGCTGGGCGGCGCCAATTTGAACCTTGTTTCAGATTGACGCCGCCTGGTAAATTCACATCACTTTTTCCTTGCATTTCCAACTTATCCATGCTATAATGATATTCCGTGATGTTAAAAATCATATTCCTTGTTCTTCCCTAAGAAGGTACTACAGAACCACATTTCTTTTAAGGAAGAGCCAGAGACCAAAAGGAGGTGCAGGCAACTATGAATAAGTATGAATTAGCTTTAGTTGTTAGTGCAAAAGTTGATGACGAAGTAAGAAATGCCACTGTCGAAAAAGCAAAAGAAGTTATTACTACTTTCGGCGGTACAATCACAAACGTCGATGAATGGGGCAAGAAAAAACTTGCTTATGAGATTCAGAAGATGGGCGAAGGCTTTTATTACTTTATTCAGTTCGACTCTGAGCCAGATACACCAGGCGAGATTGAACAGCGACTTCGCATTATGGACAACGTGCTTCGATACTTATGCGTAAAACAGGAAGCATAAGAACAGGAGGAATCCTTCCATGAATAAAGTAATTTTAATGGGTAATTTGACAAGAGACCCTGAGATCAGATATTCCCAGGGTGAAAATTCGTTGGCAATTGCTAGATTTAGTATTGCAGTAAACCGCAGATTCGCTCGTCAGGGTGATACTGACACAGATTTCTTCAACTGTACTGCTTTTGGCAGACAGGCTGAGTTTGTAGAAAAATATTTCAAGCAGGGATCCCGTATGCTGCTCACTGGGCGCGTTCAGAACGACAACTACACCAATAAAAACGGTGAAAAAGTGTACAGTGTACAGATCATTGCAGAAGAAGTTGAATTTGCCGAGAGAAAGAGTACTGCTGATGCCAATGCGGCTGCAAGAAACAACGGTGGTTTTGGCGGCGGAGCTCCGGAACCAGCTATGGCGGCGGATGATGACTTTATGAACATTCCAGATGGCATAGAAGATGGTTTACCATTTAACTAAATCCTTTGACAACTCATATTCGTTTATAAGGAGGCAATCAAAATGGCTTATAACAAGGGAAACGGTTCAGATTCTCCAATGAGAAGAAGAGGCCCTCGCAGAAGAAAAAAAGTATGTGCATTTTGTGCTGACAAAGAGCACGATTATATCGATTACAAAGATACAAACAAGCTGAAAAGATACATGTCCGAGAGAGGTAAGATTCTTCCTAGAAGAATTACCGGTACATGTGCAAAACATCAGCGCGCTCTTACAGCAGCGATTAAGCGTTCACGTCACGTAGCATTGATGCCATATACATTAGACTGATTTGAATAATAGCTGATTTAACAAAGGGACACCGACAGGATGTCCCTTTTTCTGTGCCCCGTTTCCTGCCGATTTTTTCGATTTTCTGTCCCAAAAAGCACACCAATATAAAACAAGGGAGATCCTTTGAAAAAGAATCTCCCTCTAAATTTATCCTATCCGTTCACTATACGGCAGGACCTGGTACTACTATTTCTTTGCTAAATCTCCATGTGTCAACCAGAATACCCTTTGCTTTGAATACAAAGAACAGTCTGTTTGTTCCTGTGATCGGAGCTGCAAAATTCACTGACATGTCGGCAAATGTTGTATCACTTCCCGTAGGGGTGACAGTAAGCTCACCAACTTTATTTTCTGCTTTCGTGTGATCATCTATATAGACCTCAACAGTTCCTGTTTCACCAGCATTCGCTATACTCATTGTCAGAGACTGTGCTCCATCCGCGCCAAATGCCACTTTCTCAAGACCAACGTAATCACCAGAGTCAATAGAAGAAAGAACACGGTTGTTGCGGTTGTTATCCTGCTTTGGTCCTACGATCGTAGATGTTCCAACTGACCAGGCAAAGGTTTCAGCCTCTACCATAGCATACGGATTAAAGTCAAGAGTCGACGCCACACCAGTTGTTGTCATCTCAGAGGTAAGGTTTCCATCCTCATCGATCGTCACCATATCTACTCCTGATGTACGGTATCCCTGTGTAAGTCCCATATCCACACCCGGTTTCTGGGAATGATAGAACATATAGAGCTTATCACCTCTCTGCAGTATGCAATGATGGTTGTTGTTAAATTCATTGCTTGGCACCTCCGGGAAGAAATATGTAGGATTCTTCAGCACTACTTTTGCCTCAGACCACGGTCCCATCGGGTTGTCACTTACCATGTAAGCAATGTTGGCAACACCAAGTTTATTTGTCTCCGGACGCTTATCTGCGCCATCCCAGTTTGTACAGTAACTATAATAGTATTTTCCGTTGATCTTATTAATACCAGAGTCCTCAAACATAGCCGGTGCGTCGATCTCTACCGGATCACCCTTCAGGCTGATCATATCGTCACCAAGTTTAACTACCCTCGCACATTTTGGATGGTCTCTGTCTTTTGCTTCACCAATTCCACCAAAATACAGATACCCCTGTCCGTCGTCATCTACAAATACCGCTGGGTCAAACAGCCATGGTACTTCTGCGCCTCCGCAGTTCGGCGTCTCACGGCTGATCAGCTGTTTTCCAATCGGATCACGCCATGGACCTGTCGGGCTGTCTCCCTCAAGTACACCGATTCCGCTTCCATTGTCTGCAAAGTAGATAAAGAACTTATCTTTTCCATTGATCTTTTTATATGTTACCGCAGGTGCCCAGCTGTTTGTCGCCCATTTTGCAGGACCATTCTTACCAGCCACCTGGATGATTCCCTCATCGGTCCAGTTCACCATATCTTTAGATGAATAGCAGTTCAGTGTTTTCACGTGGGAATAGCTGTTCTTCGGAATCTCTCCGTCCTCGCCAATGATCATTGCCTGGCTGTCATTGGTTCCATATACATAAACTGTTCCCTCGTATTCGATGGCAAATGGATCTGCCATAAAGCGCTGGGCTGCAATTGGATTGTTGTTTCCAACCGGCTTCTTTGCCTCAGTCACTCCGTCTGTATTGATCGGGGCATCCCCGCCCTTTAATGTAATTGAAGAAAGATTAAAGTTCACAGTTGGTCCCTCGCTTCCCTTTGTACCAAGAATCAGAAAATATGCATAACCGGATCCATCAAAAGTCACTTCACCTTTTCCTTCAAATGCCGATGGATATTTCCACTCGTCTGGTTTTTCCGGGCTGGTTATAAAGAAAGTTCCAGCATTGTCCTTAAAGCACATACGATAGTCACCGGATATGGTTCCCTCAAACTGAATGCTTGAGAATTTCGACAAATCAACCGGATGATCGAAAGCGATGGCATAATATCTCCAGCCGGATTCCAGATCCACACTTCCATCATCTTTTAATGTCCCAGAAGCATTTCCATCTTTATCGGACGGCTTAAGCTTATCACCTGTCATGGTAAATGTCTCAGTCAGGGCATCCTCCGGAGCCGGTTCTACGATCTCTGGTTCCATCACTGGCTCCTGCTCCCCATCCTTCAATATTCTGGCTTCCATCTTATCAATGCCAAAATCAGCTGCCGTACAGATCACACGGACTTCACGGAATTTACCAGCAGGAACGGTGATCACTTTGAGGATCTGCTCCCACTCTGTATTCAGCTTACGGCTGACAATCGTATCATACTTCTCTGCGAGGTAAGCACTGTCGTCGTATGTATTTCCTCCATAGAAGATCGCCTTTTTATATTTATCTGCCTCACTTTCTGCCTTTACATAAGCAGAAACCACATATTTAACAGATGACTTGCCAAGACGGTTATCCAGGAATACTACCGGACCACTCCACTGGCTCTGCTTGATCACCGCATATCCACTGTTGTCAAGTCCGCCTTCCGGCATGTAAATCGTCTTTCCTTCTGCTGTATCGCTATTTTTGATCACCGCATCTTCAGCGCTCTCAAAATTCTCGATCAGCGGCAGATCCGGCCACGTCACACCATATGTTGAATCATTTGGATCAATCGGAGGTTTCGCTGTCGGGCTTGCCGTCGGCTCTGCCGATGTTCCCGGCTCATCTGTCTTATCTGCCGGCGGATTTGTCGGCGTTCCTGGCTGGTCCGTATTTCCTGCCGGCGGATTTGTTGGCGTTCCCGGCTGATTTGAAGATGCTGGTGGATTTGTTACAGGCGGTTTTTGTGTAACAACAGGTACTTTTTTCTTTGTAACTGTAACCTTAACATTACCTACCGTACGTTTTTTCTTGCCTTTCTTCTCTGTAACAACAATGGTTGCCTTTCCAGCCTTAACGCCTTTTACAACACCTTTCTTGGTAACAGATGCAATCTTTTTCTTTTTGCTTTTGAAGGTGTATTTTGCTTTTTTCACCTTGTTTTTAATGACAATCGTCTTCTTTTTGCCAACCTGCACAGAAATCTTTTTCGTCTTCAGCTTCGCTTTTTTTGCCGCCTCAGCCGTCTGACCATTTCCTGGTGCCAATACACTGACACACATCAGTGCAGCAGCTGACAAAAGGGATATTGCTCGCATTCCCGTTCGCCTCGTCATAAAAAATACCTCCCTTAGTTTTGAGTTTGTGTTTTATATATCAAAAGAAATAAAAAGGAAACGCTTTCTTGATATATATATGATTAATTTATATAACTTTAATAATATATGACAAGCACTGTTTTTACAATGATTTATCCCGAAACAAACTTGATTTATTCCGCAACATAGTGTATAATTTTTGATATATTATCAACTTTGAAAGGGGGAGGAATTATGATCAAAATTATTTATGCGATGATGGAAGACCATAAGGATGAAGGTTTTGAAGATAATCTGGTTTTCGGTCCGGGGGAGTACGAAATTATGCTTTTTGAAGTTCCTGTTAAGATAGAGGTGAACGGGGTCATGGAACATTGTCCGGAATATACCTGTATTCTGTATAAACCCGGCCAGCGCGTCCATTATTATGCCGCTTCCGGTGAAATGATCTATAACTGGATCCGCTTTAACTGTAATGAAGCTCTCTACACAGAATATTTCCTGCCATATGGTATCCCCATCGTATGCCCTGATTTTGGCTGCTACATCACTTACTGGCAGATGGTCGCCAACGAAAACTACTGGCAGTATAACAGTTCCAGTTATGTGAACGAACAGCTGATGCACATTATTTTCCATCGTCTGCATGATTACGCCATGTCCTCTGACCCTTTTGTTTACCGGGATGTATTTATCAAATTGAGAAACTTGATCTATCAATGTCCAGAAGAAGCATGGACACTGGAAAAAATGGCATCCATTGTAAATCTCAGCACCCGCTCCCTGCAGAAATTTTACAAAGAGTTTTTTCATACCACTTGTATCAACGAAGTGATTAACAGCCGAATAAACCAGGCAAAATTTCTTTTGGCACATACCAGCAGCAGTATACAGCAGATCAGTGAACACTGTGGCTATAACAGCATTGAACACTTTTGCCGCCAGTTTAAAAAAAGCGAGGGGATGTCCCCTTCTGTCTACCGGAAGCAGCCTGAGATCCTGGATCAGGCCGATGAATGTTAGCCAGGCATAAAGGTAGATCATCGGCGGCGCCATGGATCCCGTCCAAAGCTTCACTGGCACAGCGCCCCCCAGATCTCTGCTGCTACATAAGTCAATTTTTTGGCATAATTAATCATTGAGCCCTTGTCTGGTGTTTTGTATAATAAATTTTAAAGATAAAAATAAATAAAAGAAACGTCCATAGGAGGATTACATATGCTTAAACACACGAAATCATCCCGCGTATTAACAGGTTTGCTGCTTGGTTCCCTTGTCATCGGGCTTGTCAGTGCGCCGGTTTCTGACGCTGCTAAAAAAGCATCTCTGAAAACCAAAAAAATAACTTTAACAGTTGGACAAAAGAAACAAATTCAGATCAAAAACAAAAAGAAAAAAGCAGTATACAGCTTTAAGTCTAACAAAAAAGCCATGGCATCCGTTTCCAAAAAAGGCATTGTTCAGGCAAAAAAAGCAGGAAATGTTAAAATCACTGTAAAAGAAAAATACAAAAAGAAAACGAGATCTCTGGGGACGGTGCAGATTCAGATCAAACAAAAAACAAAACCGGTCCAGTCTTCAAAACCGACGCCGGCGGTGCCAGCGACTTCGACTCCGGCTGCCACAAATACTCCACCGGCAAATGTCACAGCATCTCCGGAGCCGACGATCACTCCAACCCCGGAGCCGACTCCGACTCCGATCGCAACCCTGCCTCCAAGAGAAGAGGATGACAATTACGACACACCAAAAGGGTTTGATCAGAAAAAAAGCGGCGTGACCTATGGCAGCCTGCGTCAGATCAGATATGATTCCACCACAACGGGAACGGAACGTATTGCCAACGTAATTCTTCCCGCCGGTTATTCTAAAGAAAAAAAATACCCTGTTCTTTACCTTCTTCACGGAATTGGCGGCGACCACACCGAGTGGCTCGGCAGCAATCCGGTCCAGGTGATCGGTAACCTGATCGCTGATGAGATGGCATCTGAAATGATCGTTGTTATGCCGAATGTCCGCGCCCGCGCTGATGACAAAAAAGATCCAGATGACCAGTTTACTGTTGAACACTTCAAAGCATTTGACAACTTCATCAATGACCTGCGGTATGATTTGATGCCTTATATGAAGGCCCATTATCCTATTGCCGAGGGACGGGCAAACACTGCCATTGCCGGACTTTCTATGGGAGGCCGTGAATCAATTTACATCGGACTTACTATGCCGGATACCTTTGGCTATATTGGAGCCTTTGAACCCGCTGTTGGTGTACTTCCATATAACCACGAAGGGGATGATGGGCTTTTCACAGAGGACACCTTAAAACTTCCAGATGAATATAATGACAGAACCTACATTTTGATCTGCAAAGGCACGAAAGATACTACCGTGGGCGATGCTCCATTAAATTACCATAATGCCCTTACCAAAAACGGAACGCCCCATGCTTATTATACCGTTGATTTCGGTCATGACCATTCAGCATGGAAAAATGGTTTGTACAACTTTGCAAGACGTATATTCTAAAAACTCTTTTCTGTAAACGGATGCATTATCTGGATAAATGGAGCGACGATTTTCTAAAAACTCTTTCAACTAATTTTTATATGAAAATACCACTGCGTGCTGGAAAGCAGATCTGTGCAGTGGTATTTTTCTGTACTTTAACAAATTTATTTTTCTTTCCTTTTCCCTTAAATGATGGTATAATGACTTTATATAGCCAGATTTGGGAATGGAGGGAAAGGATTGAAGGGAACTAGAATTCAGGGGACGTTACGTTCCTATCTGAGATGGCCGCTGCTTCTTTCACCACTGCTGCTCGCCATGAACATTCATATCTATACGATGAGCATAAAAGCCGGTGCCCTGATGACCGGATATGTTCTTCTTTATATTATATTAGCATTCTTACTATTTTACTTTAAACGCCGGGAACTTCTCCGGGATATTGTACAGTACGCCGTTCGTTTTAACCAGACCGCCGAGCGGCTGGCCGGCGATCTGGCGATTCCCCTTGTGATCACAGACTGGGCGGGGTCCTGTCTCTGGTGTAACAAGCGTTTTCTTTCTGCGTTTTATCCGGAGGGTGCAAAAAAACGATTTACCATAGATTCTGTGATCTCAAATCTCACCGTTGACACCTTTCCAAAAAGCGCCACAGAAAACTCAGAGATTCATTTTCATACGGAAGATGAATATTTTAAGGCGGTGATCCAAAAAGTAAATGTGGCCGACACCACAAAAAATATTGCAGAAGATGCCGCTACTATGGGGCTTGGAGACAACTTCTTCGTGTTTTATATTTTTGACGAGACTGAGATCATCCGTTACATGAAGGAAAATAATGAACAGCGGCTGGATGTGGGCCTGCTGTATATTGATAATTACGATGAATCCCTGGAGCCGGTGGATGAAGTACGCCGCGCCCTTTTGGTGGCACTGATCGACCGTAAGATCAATAAATATATGCTGCGGATCGATGCCATTACGAAGAAACTGGAAAAGGACAAATATATTTTCCTTTTCCGCCACAAATATCTGTCAGAGCTTCAAAATGATAAATTCTCTCTTTTAGATGAGATCCGGAACGTAAATGTAGGGGATGACGTATCCATCACTATAAGCATGGGAATCGGCATTCAGGCAGACACCTACAAGAAGCGCCAGGAATACTCCCGCAGCGCCATTGACCTGGCTCTTGCCAGAGGCGGGGATCAGGTTGTGATAAAGACAAAGGACAACATTCTCTATTATGGCGGCAAAAGCATCCAGAAGGAAAAAAATACCCGGGTCAAGGCGAGAGTCAAAGCGCATGCCCTCCGGGAATCCATAGAGGCGGCGGAACAGGTCATCGTTATGGGACATCAACTGCCGGACGTGGACGCCCTGGGAAGCGCCATCGGTATTTACCGCATCGCCAATGCACTGGGAAAAAAAGCTCATATCGTCACAAATAAAGTGACCTCTTCTCTGCGTCCTGTCCTCACAATGCTCAGGAAGAATGGGGATTACGATGACGATCTGTTCATTACCGGAGATACTGCCAAGGCACTGATGACCAGCGGAACTCTTCTGGTGATCGTAGACGTGAATGTCCCATCTTACACAGATGAACCAGAACTGGTACATCTTGCCTCTTCCCTGGTGGTTTTAGACCACCACCGTCAGGCAGGCGAATCTTTTGAGAACCCTACCCTGTCCTATGTAGAACCTTTTGCATCTTCCACCTGTGAAATGGTGGCAGAAATTCTGCAGTACGTAGGGGAAGAAGTAAGGCTCAAATCCTATGAGGCCGATGTATTGTACTCCGGTATCATGGTGGACACAAATAATTTCATGAACAAACCTGGCGTGAGAACTTTTGAAGCGGTGGCATTCCTGCGCCGTTCCGGAGCAGATATCACAAGAATCCGTAAACTCTTCCGCACCGACCTGGATGAATATAAGGTGAAAGCAGAGGCGATCCAGAACACAGAAATATTTATGAAAAGCTATGCTATTGCACTTTGTAATGCAAACCAGTGTGAATCTCCAACGATCGTCGGAGCAAAAATCGCCAACGAACTTCTCGATATCGAGGGTATCAAGGCTTCTTTTGTCCTGACGGAATTTGAAGGAAAAATATATATTAGCGCCCGTTCCATCGATGAACTTAATGTACAAGTCGTCATGGAAAAGCTAGGTGGCGGCGGGCATATCACCAGTGCCGGTGCACAGTTGGAGGGACGTACCCTTCAAGAGGGCCGGACCGTGATCCGAGATATATTAACTAAAATGAAAGAAGAAGGTGAACTCCAATGAAAGTAATACTTTTAGAAGATGTAAAATCCCTTGGAAAAAAAGGTGAAGTTGTAAATGTAAGTGATGGCTATGCCAGAAACTTTATTTTCAAGAAAAATCTTGGTCTTGAAGCCACTCCAAAAGCCCTTAATGATCTGAAGCTCCAGAAGCAGAACGATGAAAAAATCGCTGCTGAGAACCTGGAAAAAGCAAAAATACTTGCTGGAGAGATTTCCGGTAAATCAGTAACCCTTTCTATCAAGGCCGGTTCTGACGGACGTGCTTTCGGTTCTGTCTCCACAAAAGAGATTTCTGCTGCCGCAAAGGAGCAGCTTGGCTATGACCTGGATAAAAAGAAAATGCATCTCGCAGAACCGATCAAAAACGTGGGTAGCTTTACAGTTCCAGTAAAGCTGCATCCGAAAGTAACAGCAGAACTAAAAGTAATTGTAAAAGAGAAATGAGACCAGCATGGAAGAACAAATGATCAAGCGAATCCTTCCCCACAGCACAGAAGCAGAACAATCTGTGATCGGAGCCATGCTTCTGGATCAGGAAGCGATCATCACCGCCTCAGAGATCTTAGTGGCGGAGGATTTCTACAACCCTCAGTTCAAAACACTATATCATGCCATGATCGTTCTGTATCAGGAAGGCAAGCCGGCAGATCTGGTTACTCTGCAGAATAAATTGAAGGAGCAGGAGGTTCCTGCTGAACTATGCAGTGTCGAGTTTATCAGCGGCATTATTTCCTCTGTTCCTACCTCTGCCAATATCAAGTATTATGCAGATATCGTAAAGGAAAAATCTGTGCTCAGAAGACTGATACGGGTATCCGAATCCATCACCAACGAATGTTATCAGGACACGGAAAACCTGGACCAGCTTCTTGAACAGACAGAAAAACAGATTTTTGACGTGGTACAGAATCGTTCTACCAGCGATTTTGTTCCCATCCGGCAGGTGGCGCTGGAGACTCTTGAAAGCATCCAGAATGCCGCCAAAACGGTGGGCGCTGTAACTGGCATATCCACAGGCTTTTATGATCTGGATGCCAGGACTGCCGGACTTCAGAAATCCGATCTGATTCTGATCGCGGCCCGTCCTTCCATGGGGAAGACGGCATTTGTCCTGAATATCGCGGAGACCGTCGCCATAAAAAACAACGTTTCCACTGCTATTTTCAGCCTGGAGATGTCAAGAGTCCAGCTGGCAAAACGACTGATCTCCATGAACTCAAAAGTAGACTCCCAGCACATCCGCGTGGGAAACTTGGCGGATGAGGAGTGGGGAAAGCTTACAGAAAGTACGATTCTTCTTGGAGAATCCTCTCTTGTTATCGATGATACACCGGGTATCAGCATCGCACAACTGCGCTCCAAATGCCGAAAGCTAAAGCTCGAAAACAATCTCGGACTGGTGATCATCGACTACCTGCAGCTGATGTCTGGCTCCGGAAGCCGGAAAAATGAATCCCGCCAGCAGGAGATCTCGGATATTTCCCGCTCCCTCAAGGCACTGGCAAGGGAGATCGACTGTCCAGTCATCGCCCTCTCCCAGCTGAGCCGGGCGGTAGAGAGCCGGGAGGACAAACGCCCCATGCTCTCCGACCTCCGCGAATCCGGCGCTATCGAGCAGGATGCCGACGTCGTTATGTTTATTTACCGGGATGAATATTACCACAAAGATTCTGAGGAAAAAGGTGTGACGGAGATCATTATTGGAAAGCAGCGAAACGGCCCTACCTGCACCATCAAACTGAAATGGCTGGCAGAATACACGAAATTTGCCAATCTGGAGACAAATTAGCAGGTTCTTTTCCTATTTTGTCAAATTGGAGCGAAAGCCGTCGGACGAATCTTGCAAAATATGCGGACCACTACTTGAAGTCCTTATCCTTAATGCTATACTTAAATAGAACATTAAGGAAAGGACTGATTTTATTTTATGAAAGAACCAGTACAGTTATGCTACTCCATATCGGAAGCCGCCAAGCTCATGAACGTGGAACCCCATGTACTACGCTACTGGGAGGATGAGCTTTGCCTTAACATTCCCCGCAACTCCATGGGACACCGCATATATACAGACGACGACCTGAAGATCTTTAAATCCATACAAAATCTTAAGGCAAATCATATCTCTCTCAAAGATATTAAAAGCCAGATTCCATCTTCGGGACAAGCCTCTGACACAGCAGTCAGTCCCTCCGGACAAAGCGGAATAAAAACAAATGAAGATGCACAACATGGCGACAAAATGACACAATTTAAGTCTATACTTACTAATATCATAAAAGATGCCATGAGTGAAAATTCAAGAGAGCTTAGCGATCATATCAGCTCGAGGGTTTCTGAGGATGTGCGCAAGGAAATTGACTATCTGGTCAGACAGCGTGAAGAGTCAGAAGAGGCCCGGTTCAAACAGCTGGATGAGACTATACGGAATTTTCAGAAGGCGAGACAAGAAGCTGCCGTAGCTAAAGTGAATGAAAAAAATAAGGGAAAAAAGAAACACATATTCCATAAGAAGAAGTAAAAATTCCCATATTTATTTTCCATTAGTACTTGCATTCCCTTTATGAAAATGTTATAATGTCTTCAGAATATCGCTTTGCCTATTAGTGATTTTTCACAATATGGAAGCAAAATAAAAAGGAGGAAGAATGTTTATGTTCTCAAAAGTTTCAAAGAAAATCGTAGCAGGAACATTAATTATGGCAGTGGCTGTATCCTGCGCAAGCGTTTCTGCACCGGAAGCTTCCGCAGCTCCTAAGTTGAACAAGAAGAAACTTACTCTTACAGTAGGTGGAAAAGATGCTAAACTTACAGCAGGCGCTAAAGCAAAATGGTCAACCAGCAATAAGAAGGTAGCTAATGTTAAAGGAAAAGGGAAATCTGCTACTGTAACAGCAACAGGAGCAGGAAGCTGTACCATTACAGCTAAAGTGGGAAGTAAGAAACTTAATTGTAAAGTAACAGTTAAAGCAGCTAAATCTGGTACTGTTATTTATGATCTTGCAAAAGAGACTGGATCCAACTCTGAGACTGGTGAGTCTTTTGCAGCACCGGTAAAATGTCCTTACAGCACATTCAAGTATGACAGTTTCAGTATGTGGCTCTGCCGCGCTGTATTCTATGATCCGGCAAACGGCGGAAAAGACTTTAGAGGAAAGAAGATTAAAATCTCTGTGACAGTTAAGAACTCTGGTAAGAACGATCTTGCTGAGCTTGGATTCTGCTTCAACTACACATCTGGTGGAGCTGCTTCTTATCCATTTGCTTATCATGTAATCGATTCTAAGCTTCGTGCTCAGATTGCAAAGAAATCCAATCAGAAATGGAGCCTCGCTTCTGTAAAGAAGAACAAGGAGCATAAAGGTGCTGTAGTTAAAGAAGGTAAGATTAAGAAGGGTAAGACCTATACATACAACTTTAGCTACACCATTCCTAAAAACGCTATGAACGGCGACAAGGATCCTGATACCAACATCAACTACCCAATCATGTTCTACATCCCGAACCTGAAAGACAATTGTCCATATCAGACAGGTGATGAAATTACAGTACTGAAAGCTAAATTCACTGTAGCATAATTTGTTTATGATTGAGTTTTTAAAAACAGACATCTTCTAAAGAAGATGTCTGTTTTTTTATGTAAAAAAGGTACGACTGAAAACCGCGTATCTGCTGATCTCCTACAACAAATACACGGTTCATTTACTAATTCAATAGCGCCATTGAGTATGAACAGTTTTCTTCCACAACATACTAGTGTGCTGACACATTTATATCTAGTATAACAGTTACTTACATAGAAGCAGCTGTAAATTTAGGATACAGCGACCTCAGTTTAATTCGTGCATCGGAAGTTTTAAACTGCCAGTCTACCTTTGCCGCCATTGTATTACGCTCG
>CAQOJF010000030.1:0-35169 GCA_948848225.1 uncultured Eubacterium sp. | reverse complement strand
TATTTGCTATACTTTTCTTTCTTGGATCTCCTCTACTTATTTGTTTCAAACTTTAGTTCCTCCTTATCCATTTTTGTGATACTTTATTTAAGATACGCGTCTCATTATACCACTGTGATAGTCACTTCGCAACCCCAAATAAAAAATTTATCATTTTGGAAAGGATATCGCAAGAAAATGTTACCATTTTTAGCAGTTTTATTACCAATTGGTTATTATGAGACATGATGATATTTGAATACAATCTGCTGCCGGATTTCCTCTGCTTTTTCCCTCGAAACCAACTGCTGCAAAAGAGCAAAACCGAATTCCATCGAGGTCCCCAGTCCCCGGCTGGTTACAACGTTTCCATCCACCACTGCCATCTCGTCCACAAACTCTGCTCCTGTCAGCTGATCCTCAAAGCCGGGATAACAAGTCGCCTTTTTTCCCTCCAGTATACCGCAGGCTCCAAGTACCGACGGCGCTGCACAGATTGCCGCAACGATTTTTCCCGCTTCGTTCATCTGTTTTAATGCCTTTGTCACTCTGTCACTAGCACCCAGATTTCTCGTTCCCGGCATCCCTCCGGGAAGAATGATGGCATCCTGCTCTTCCATAGAAATCTGTGCCAGAGTTCTATCCATAGATACGGTGATTCCGTGGGAACCAGTAACCTGTATCGCCTCTGTGATGGATACTAGTTGCAGGTCCACACCACCTCGCATCAATATATCTGCGGTCATCAATGCCTCTACCTCTTCAAATCCTTCTGCAAATAACATCACTGCCTGTTTCATAATCTTTCATCCTTTCTCGCTCTTTTGATTAATTGTTTTACTCTGTTCTCCTGATAAAAATCTTTCGGCAACTCTGCCCGGAATACCTTTTCACTCAGATCTGAAAAATCTCCCTCCAACTCCGGAAATTTTAGTTCATAGGCATGAAGCAGCTGTCTTTTTATTTGGCTGTCTTCGATCCCATCCCCATACTTGCGGTCCCCCAGAATCGGATGACCAAGACTGGCAAGATGGCTGCGGATCTGATGGGTTTTTCCGGTATAGAGACGAATCCGCACAAGAGTGCATGTCCCGTCTGCCGCAAGGGATTCATATCCTGTCTTTATATAAGACGTCCCAGGAGTATCCTGACCCAATATCTCTACTTTATTAGTCTTTTTATCTTTTTTTAGCCATGCCTGCTGGACACCCTTCTGCTCCATAACTCCATGCACTACCGCCAGATAGTATTTTTCGATCTTCCGCTCTCGGAGAAGTTCCGACATACACTGCAGTCCGGACAGAGTTTTTCCCCCGATCACAATTCCGCTGGTATTCCGGTCCAGGCGATTGCAGATCCCCGGTCGAAATCCCATCTCACCACCTCCGGTGTACTCCAGAAAATATTCCACCAGACTCACATCTCCTGCTGCTGCTTTTTGGGAAAGCATTCCCGGCGGCTTGTTGATCAGGGCAATGTGCTCATTTTCATAGAGAATATCCAGTGCAGCGGTCTCTCCCCAGGGAGCCGCAGCACCTTTCACTCTCCGGGGCCTTACAGCGCTGCCGCCAGAGAACTTTTCCAACGTCTCATCGGATAAAAAAAGGGTCAGCACATCCCCCTCGCTGAGTATCTCACCGCCCTCCGCCCGTTTGCCATTTCGCTTGATATTTTTTTTGCGGAGCATTTTATATAGAAAACTTTTGGGCGCTTCTGTTAAATATTTCTGCAGAAACTTGTCCAGTCTCTGCCCGCACTGGTTTTTCCCGATTCGGATTTCTTTCATGCTTCCCCTCCATTCGCGAACGACCTTTTGCGCATCACAAGTTTAGGCGTGCGCGCACAAACTTGCAGAGTGGCTTCAGACTGCCAGAATCTTCAAATACTCTGACACCTTGTCCTGTCTCGCCATATACTCTTCATCCCTCTCCTGTTTGCTGCTGCCCTCGGTCAACCGGCGGTAATATTTATAAAATTTCTCATCGGAGGGAAATAATTTCACCTGATAGCCGGAGGCCTGACTGTCCACACCTTTTTGCAAATAGTCGAGAATGTATGCTTCTTCCTGCTTTTTTTCACTTAATATCCCCATGACATTCTGATTTTGAATGATTAGAAAATCAAAACTCATGATCTTGTCCGGTGAAGTAAATACATAATCTGTATATAGAATTCCCTCTTCTGCCACCGTCTCCCGCATCCGGTCATACCGATCCTTGTCCACGGACTTGCGGGGAACCATGACTACCAGAGAGATAATCCTTTTCGCCGCCGGAAGCACCATAAGAATTCCCAGGACCGTAAATATATTTGCCCTCGTTCCCGTAATCAGCAGACCTGTCAAAAACAAGCCCACACCCACTGCCACAAACAACAGAAGCATAAGGCTCTGAAAGATTTTCTGTTTCTGTATATAACCAAATTCACACTTTGTCCCTTTTATCTTTTCCATGTTTTTCCTCCATTCTCGCACGCCTTTTTGCGTAAAAGAACTATAATTTGTTATGCTTCCAGATATCGCAGTATTTCATAGGGATTTATGCTTACCTCCTGCCCCTGGATGTCGATATACATCCCAAAGTGAAGGTGCACATCAAACTTGCCCTTTGTCCCTTCTTTTCCATAACCGCTGTTTCCCACGTATCCCAAAGTCTCACCAGCCTTTACTTTATCTCCTGACGCAAGCCCCTGACGGTATGAGTCCAGATGGGCATAATAGGCATAGAGGCCATGCTCGCTCCGAATGCCTATGCGGTATCCGCCCAGTTCCAGCCAGCCGATTTTTTCAACCACTCCGTCGCAGATACTCACGGCGGGAAAATATCCGGGAACGTTGTTAGAGGTCATGATATCAACCCCTTCATGCCTTCGGTCCCCACCATAACTCCTGGCATTTCCCCAGGAATTTTCATAGGAAAAGCCTGCCTCTCCGCTGCCGTCCAACGCCACAGGAAAACAACTGATATCACGGAGCACAGCCCCATAGGCTTCCAGGTAAGAGCTTACCACCTCGTCCTCTGCCTGCCATTGGAAAAAAAATGGCACCCGCTTTGCTTCTCCATACATCGATCGAAATGCCAGCTCCCGGAAATACGTCTCCCGGAAGGGGGCTTTCTTCGTTAGTTCTTCCGCCTTGATATCAAAACACCGGAATTCCTCAGATTCCGCCGACAAAGCCGGGACTTTCGCAGCCTTTGCCCCATTCAGGATCCATCCTGTCTCCAATGGCACACTGATCCATAACAACAGAAGAAGAATCCAGCGGAATCCGCCTTTGTTCCAGCGAAAAATTCCCTTGTTTCTTTTCTTTACCTTATTTCCCACCCAAAAACCTCCTGTTAAAAGGATTCTATGTCAATGATCTCCGCCTTTTCCACATGGCAGGAAAGCACGTCATCGGCAAAGGAAATGAATTTTTCCACACCGTCACTGACAAAATAATCATATGAAGGTTCTTTCTCATCTATGCCTGTTGTATTCAACAGATCTTTCTCCGTCAACAGCATTTTCAGAGACTTTGCTGTCTCATAGGCAGGATTCACCAGTTTTACATTTTCTCCCATTTCCTGGCCGATGATCCTTCGGAGCAGGGGATAATGGGTACACCCCAGAATCAGCGCATCGATATCATATTCTTTGAGTTCATGCAGATATCTGCCTACGATGTCCTCTGTGACCCGGTCCTCCCAGAGCCCTTCCTCCACCAACGGCACAAACAGCGGACAAGCCTTGCTCACCACCGTGATATCCGGATCAATGCGATGTAAAAATTTATTATAGATTCCACTTTTGATCGTACTCTCGGTGCCGATGATACCGATGTTTTTCGTCCTGGTGGTCTTGGCTGCCATAACTGCCCCCGGCTCCACCACTCCCAGGACAGGAATGTCGATCTCATCTCGAATCTCATCGAGAGCAAGGGCACTGGCTGTATTGCACGCTGCTACCACAGCCTTAACATTCTTTGTCTGCAGAAAACGCACGATCTGCCTGCTGTATTTGCATACCGTTATTTTGGATTTGCTTCCATAGGGGACTCTGGCGGTGTCTCCAAAATAGACCAGATTTTCTCCTGGCAGCTGCCGCATAATCTCTTTGACAACCGTAAGTCCTCCCACTCCCGAATCAAAAACTCCAATCGGTGCATCCATATTCCATATCCGCTCCTTTATATCTCCTACTATTATAAAAGGCCACCTGGGCAGATGCCCTGTGACCTTTTTATTATAGTATGTTTGCATTTACTGTGCAACTACATTTTCCGTCTTATTTTCCTAAATCCTCAAACTTAACATCTTTCTTGCGATTGAGGATCGCATAGATACAAGGCACCACAAATAGAGTAAGCAGCGTACCATAGATCAATCCTCCAATGGTAACAATCGCCATCGGACGCACCATATCCGATCCGCTGTCTCCGCTGACCACCATCGGCACCAGACCGAGGATCGTTGTAATAGCTGTCATAAGAATCGGGCGAAGCCTCGTCTGACCGGCCTCCACAATGGCATCTAATTTGTTCATTCCCTGCTCCCGCAACTGGTTGATATAATCTACCAGCACAATACCATTGTTTACGATAATACCAGAAAGCATGACAAATCCGATCATTGCAATCACGCTGATCTCACTGCCGGATACCCAGAGTCCCAGAAATCCTCCCGTAAAGGCAAGGGGAATTGTAAACAGGATAATAAATGGCGAGAGCAGCGACTGGAACTGGGCAACCATGATCAGGTACATAAACAGCACACCTACGATAAACATCAGCGCCACCTGTCCCATGGATTCATTGATGTTCTCATCTTCTCCTGTATACTCCAGTTCATAGCCTGCCGGGACCTCATAATCTTTCAGTGTCTCCCTGAGTTCATTGCTGACCAGCCCGATATTGTGGTCGTCATCCACCACTGCTGATACCGTCATATAACGGGTCTGCTTGTTGCGGTTGATGGACTTGGGAGAATCGGCAAGACTGAAATCTGCGATCTTACTCAGTTTCACTTTTTTCTTCTTCTGAGTTTCTGTATCCGTATACTCAATCTTCATCTTCTGGATATCTGTCCGCTTCATGGACTCATCCTGGTCATCGCTGACATACACATTCAGCTCTTCTGTATCGGTGGAGACGGTTGTCGCCGTACTTGCATCCTTAATCCTTCCATTGATCTGCTGGAATACCTGGGCAACCGTAAGGGAATATTTCATCGCCTTATCCTTATTTACCGCGATACGGAACTCTTTATTGCCCTCTTCCATTCCGTTGGAGACCTCAGCGATTCCCTCAACTTTCTCTACTTTTGCCATGATCTCTTCGGATATTTTCTGAAGCTTATCCAGATCCTTTCCCTTGATCTGGAGAGTGATGCCGGAACCAAACATGGATCCCATATCCATAGCTGAAGCACTGACTTCGATATCACAGGGGATATCCTTCGTCCTGCGCTCAATCTCTTTCTTCAAGTCCTTGTTGGAGTGGGGCGTATCTTCATCCAGAAGCACATACATGGATACGGCATTTCCTCCGCCGGACATCATGGACATGGTCCCTCCACCGGACATAGCGCCCACGGTATGGATCCCGTCGATTTCAAGGATCCGATTCATCGCCTCTGTGGACATCTCCTGAAGATCCTTCTCTGCCAACGCCTTATTGTCATCCGGTGGCGACACGGTAATCGTCATCTGGGTGCTTTCCATATCCGGCATAAAGGTCGTTCCCCTGGATGACGACAGCACCGCAAAAAGGACGAGCAGAATAAGTGATCCCAAAAATACTAAAATCTTTTTTCTTAACAGAATGGATAAAACTGTTCCATATACATTCTGAACCCGAGGAAGAAATCTCCCCCTATGCTCCTTTGTTCTGCGGAGCATTCCCTGGGACATCGCCGGCACTAATGTCAGACCGACTACCAGACTGGCAAGCAGCGAGTACGCCAGGGTCAGGGCAAGGTCCGTAAAGAGCTGTCTGGTGATTCCCTCGGTAAATATAATCGGTGCAAACACACACACCGTCGTCAACGTAGAGGCGAGGATCGCTCCGGCTACCTGTTTTGCTCCCTCGATGGACGCCTCTTTCACGGAATATCCCTCTTCATTTCTCAGACGGAATATGTTCTCGATCACCACGACGGAGTTATCCACCAGCATTCCGACTCCCAGCGCCAGTCCTGACAGGGAAATGACATTCAGGGAGACGCCGCTGAAATACATGAGCACGATGGCTGTCACCACACTGAGGGGGATGGAACATGCCACGATGATCGTTGGGCGAAGATCCCAGAGGAACAACAGAAGGATCAGGATAGACAGAATACCACCATACAGCAGATTTTGTACCACAGAATCTACCACCAGATCGATATATACACCCTGATTCATCAAAACACTGATATGAAGCCCTTCCTCAGCCTCCTCCAGTTCCTCAAACTGATCCAGAAGGCGGTCTGTCACGTCTCCTGTGGAGTATCCTGTCGCCTTTTCCATCGTCAGTGCGACAGCTGGATTTCCGTTCACCATGGCATACACTTCATCTGCATTGTTTGTGACTGCCACATCTGCCACATCCGATAGTTTGATCGGGTCCAGTCCCTCCAGCCCCATATCACAGATCACCAGATCCTGAATCTCACCGTCGGACTCCAGCTTATCCCCTACTCTTACGAGATAGGAGGCGTCTTTCTCTGCAATATATCCTGCCGGCATATCAAAGTTTTCAGCAGAAAGAATCTGCTCAACCATAGACTTTGTAATTATTTTATCAAGATTCGTATTTTCTTTCGTCGCTTTAGAACTGTCTTTTAGTGCGGTCTCTGCCTCATTCAGCTTTGACTCCCCGCTTGTCACCTCTGCCTCCGCTACACTGAGTTTAATGGCAGCCAAAACTTTCTGTTTGCTGAGTTCCTGTGCTGCTTCCTCTAACGAAATCTGTCCCTTCTGCAGCTTCGACTTGGCATCTGTAATCTTTTTCTTCGCTTCCTGAATCTGCTTTTTGCCCTTGGTGATCTCTTTCTTGCTCTTTGTAAGCTTGGTCTCCTCTGTGTTGATCTTCGTAAGACCATCCTGCGCCTGAGCAAGCCCCGATTCAATCTCAGCGATCTTAGCGGGGAGATCTTCCTCTTTAATTCCCTGTTCTTTAAGCTTTCCCTGGATCACTTCGATCTGTGCCTTTACAGACTCCAGCTTTATATTCAGCTCCTGATTTCCCCCCGTCGCCGCAATCTGGGCTTCCAGTGCCTTTTTCTGGGCATTCAGGCCATTCAGTCCGGTCTGCAGCTGCACCAGTCCGTCCTTCGCGGAGGTAAGGGATTTTACTGTGGTCTCCAGCTGTGTTTTCTGTGTTCTGAGCTGCACCAGCCCCTCATTTAACTTCTTCTCTGAATCCAGGATGGTCTTTTCTTTGGACTCCAGCGTTTTCAGGTTGGTATTGAGAGTCTCCAGGGTCTTTTCCATCTTTTCTGAGTTTTTGGCAATCTCAGCCTCCCCCTCAGCAAGCTTCTGTGCTGTCTCTTCCTGTTTCTGATTCAGCGTCTTCTTTCCACTCTCGATCTTATCTTTGTTGTCAGAAATCTTCTTACTGGCATCATCCAGTTTTCCTTCCACTGCATCTTTGACCTTTTGATTCATCTCATCGATCTTATCCTGCTGGATGATTACCTCTACTTTTTTGCGTACCTTTCCAGAAGCATTGACCGACGCAACTCCCTCCACACTCTCCAGCTCCGGGATCACATCATTTTCTGCCTTTTCTGTAACCTGCGTGCTGTCCAGATTATCATAATCTACCGCGGCCACCATGATCGGCATCATGTCCGGATTCAGCTTCATAATGGTAGGGCTGCCAATGGTGTCATCCCACTGTGCCGATACCATATCCAGGCTCTCTCTCATATCAATGGTAGCCGCATTCATATCTGTGCTCTCGTTAAATTCCAGGATCACCACAGATACATTGCTGTTGGACACCGATGATACTTCTTTCATATTACTGATACTTGCCATTGCCTGTTCTACCGGTTTTGTAACGGCAGTCTCTACCTCTTCCGGGCTGGCCCCCGCATATGTGGTCATCACAATGGCATAGGGAAGTTCCATATCCGGCATGAGATCCGTACTCATATTCCGGAAAGACAAAAAACCCAGTACAAGAATAAGCACCACTGCCACAAGTACTGTATACGGTTTCTTTACACTTAATTTGGGTAACACCTTTTATTCCTCCTTTTTGCGTGCATTTTCTGCACAGGTTAGGTTTTTACACAAAGTTGCGAATGCAACTTGTTAATAAATCCGTCAGGACTTATTTTTCTGGCATAAGCACCCACATCGAAACCTGCGGTTTCTCCATGTTCGTTAGACTCACATAGACTTTCTGTCACATACATTTGTCTGCAAGCAGACATGTATGTGTCAAAAAGTCTGCGTTCGTGCTTATGCGTTCATTGTATCACAACTGTTTTTTTTTGCCAATGAAAAGAATGTTTCTATTTTGTTAACACACGTGTTCACAGTTATTAAACATGTGTTGACTTTCTTACAGCGTTATATTATAATCATTCACAACTAAAATTACAACCAACAGTATTTTACATTCTGTAAGATACACAACATTTTCAGGAAATTTGTTTATTATTTTGTGGGAACTGCCGGGTTTGTTCCATGACACCGCTTATGAAAGGAAATTTCTGCAATGGGAATCGATGCAAGAACGAGATATACGAAAATGATGATCCGGGAGAGCTTTATCCAGCTGCTGAAAGAGCAGCCTGTCTCCAAGATCACCGTCACAAAGATCTGCGAGATAGCAGAGATCAACCGCGCCACTTTTTACAAGTATTATGAAGATGCATTTGATCTTCTACAAAAGTTGGAACAGGAACTTTTAGAAGAAATACTTAACAGCCTGTCCCAATTTGAACAGCTCAGCATCCGGGAAAGCTTTATCCAGTTATTGGAACACCTGAAAAAAAGAGGCGAATGGTTTCAGATCATAGGTTCTTCCCACGGTGATCCCCAGTTCGCCTCCCGAATCCTGTCGGTCTGTTATGAAAATGCTTCCTTTCTGATCCAGAAGTTTTTTCCCCATCTCACCGGGACACAGAAAAAATGGCTGTACTATTTTCTGGCCCACGGTTATGGCGGTCTGTTGGGCTGCTGGCTAGACAACGGACTGCAGGAACCCACAGAAGAAATCGCCCGCTTTGCCGAGGAACTTCTTCTTAAGGTAACTGCTCTGCCAGCCACATCCCCCGAAACCAACGCATGATCTGCCACACGCCGATCCCCTTGAGACCGTATTCCGGAAGAAGGGCATATTTGTCACGGATGCTCCTGACATCTTCAAACCAGACCACATGCTCGGTTCCGCTTTCATCCAAATATTCAAAATATGGGCTCCTGGCTATATCATCAAAACGAATTTCCGCGCCATTCTGGATGGCGATCTGCACCGCCTCCACATTTCCGATGGTTCTCGCCTCCGTCTCCTCGCGCACAAAGGGAAGAGGCCAGTCATAACCATAGTTGGGCACTCCCAGATTGATCTTCGCCGGATCGATCTCTGTCACCGCATAATCTACTACCCGCCGTACCATGTTCAGGGGAGCGACCGCCATCGGTGGACCGTATTTATATCCCCATGTAGGCTATAGGTAATTAAATGTAGCGAAAAACCTATAGCAAGGGGATTCTAAATTGTCTCATGTAGACAATATGAAAAGGGCGGCTTGTGTGTCTGCCGCCCTTTTTGTGTTCCTTCTTACTCCTGCTCTTTGGCAAGTGCGATTTTATCAAGCATTTCCAAAATCTCTTCTTTCTTGTAGTCTTCCTTATCGCCATTGGCAAACGCTAAACGGATTTCATAAATTGTTGAATTTTTTACGATTTTGATTTCTTTCTCGTTCATTACTTCCATTTTTTCTCCTTTCCCCCTTCCGGGTTATTGCCCGCTGTTCCCTTTGGACAATTATATTATAGTATTATTTGTGCCTAATGTCAATGGGTTTTTATAAAAACGAAATTATTCTGTGTCCATTTTTTTTCTTGCGTTCTTCCTTTCGATTCTATCCAGTTCCCGAACAACCGTTTCTTTTATAAAGGCATTGCAAGACATTCCTGTCAACGTCTTTATGCGGTCTTTCGTGCCAAGCGGGAACTGGCAATTCACACGGTCAACTGTTTTCATAAAATCAGCAACTGCTTTTCTCCTCTGAGCTTTCTGCTTCTCTGTATATTCAGGCATCTCTGCACCCCCCCCCTTTTCATATCGCATATACTTTTGTGCCTAATTTCATCACTCTATTTACGCTTTGCCATTGCGTAGTTCTTACTCACTTCTAAATCAGTTTTCCTTTTAATAAAAATGTCACCTAAAAACAGAGGCCGGAGGTAGCCCGGCCACAAAATGTTTATTTTTTGATCCTATGTTTATATATTATCAGTTTTAAACCAATCCGTCAAGTAGGAGAGTGTCTGGGATTTGTACCATCATTCCCCCTTGATCTTCTTCAGAAACTCCTTCCACAACTTATTATCCTTCCTCGCCATGGGCGCCGGACAACTCTTCCCATTTACGTCCCAATGCCGGATGATCACCTTTGCGTTCGGGCAACGTTTTTGTATGTGCTGGGTGATCAGCCATTTGACCGCTTCTGCCTGCTTGTCCGTGTAGCCTTTGGTTGCACTGCACAGCTCAATACTTACACTGTTCTGATTGGTACACATATTATAGTACGTTCCAGCTCCGTTACTCTGGGTGACAAGACCACCTACTGACCAGGCGACACGGTTCATGGGAATGGACCGCACAATCACACCTTTTTTTCCGACAAAAAAGTGAGCACCTACACCGCGTCTACTGCCAAACTGCTCCCGCTGGAAGAACTTACCGTTATTGGCTGCGGTGTCGTTTGTGTTGCCAGTGTAGTGGATCACGATGTATTTTATGTTTTTCCGGCTTCTTTTTTCGTGGAAACAGCTCTTGTGGGCTGGCATTTTTTTAATCTTCATTTCACCAAACCTCCTTTTCTTTGAAATAACTCGTTACCATGTTCCAGATTGCGGATACACCTGCTGCTACGCAGGAGATCAGCATGGGGTATAGTACCGCTTTGGCACTCTCCAGGTCTGTGATCTCGGTCAGCCTGTCAATACCAAAGGACGCTACGAACGCCTGTGCAAAGGTTTTTCCTGCTCTCTTTGCAATATCTTTCCAATCCATCTTTTTCATTTTTCTTCATCCTTTCTCTTCTAAATCTGTAAGCCTGTGGTTTGCTACCTTGATCTGCTCCTGGATCACGCTGCTTTCTTCTTCCAGCTTGTACATCCGTTCCACCAGGCTGTTATGCTTGCTTACTCTTTGCTCTAACTGCTCGATTCGGTATGCGATTAATACCATCGCTTTTCTCCCCGTAATAAAGGACCCTGTAAAAGTCCCTATCATAGAGAGTACACCGACAATGATCATTGCCCATTCCTGCGTCACTCTTTTCCCTCCTTCCCGTTTGCGCCGGCGCAACTAAAAAAGAGCCCTCCGGCTCATTTACTGCTTTTATCATCTGCCTTTTAAGGCTTGATAACTACTTTAATGATGTTGTCCTTGATCCGCTGGATCACCCGGTAGGTGTCAAAGGTTCTTTCTTTTGCTAAAGTGGCAACGCCATTCTCTCCGCACCTGCAGTATCCGTTTATTAGGCATGTCCCGTCGTCATAAACAGAGAGGACCCCTACCATCCCGATGGCGGACCATTCCGGCCGCTCCTCTCTTGGGATGTAGAGTTCATCAGGAACATACTCTGGATTTTCCTTATATCGTATCCCTTCTTTGGTTTCTGTATGTTTTACGCCATCCTTATCCTGCCATATCTCTTCGTACTCATAAGTTTCTTCTATGTATCTTCCAAAATCATCTAACACATACCGCCCCCGCCAGTCTTCGTCTCCGTTTCCAATCGTGTTTGGATGCCCGCTGACAATGCCAAGGATATAATCCCCAGCGGAAGCAGTCTTTACCTTTTCCGGGTCCTGCTCGTCAAAGGTAACAAAGAGACCAACCCGGTCCTCTCCGTCCGGGTTGCCATCCGCCCATTCAAAGTACTCCGCGTAATCTGCCCCGGTGGCAATGGTAGAGTTTGTCGCATAAACAGTGCCGTTATAATTTACCCGGAAGGCGTTAGACCGGGAAGAATCAGAAGAACCGTTGCCGATCATAAACGCCGCCCTGCTCGCGCTGCCTGAATCGCTGCTTTCCAGTGTTGACAACTTGGAGTAATGTCCGAAAGCAATCTGATTGGAATAGGCCTGGTTATTGTTCCCTGCAATCAGCACGTTGGAACCGGATACATAATTTCCGTGGCCATTTATAATCACGGAATTTTTGTACCAATTAGAGGTATTAGACACTGGAATGTTGTTTCCATTTCCGGCGATAATAGCGCTCTGTGTGGCATTTCCTATTGTGTTTCCATAGCCCGCCGCAATGATGTTTTCGTCACCAGTATCCTTGTTCCCGGTACCAAGCAGGGTACTTCTAGTAGATGCACCTTTCGTGCAGCTTACGCTGTATATAAGCCCCAGTTTTTTCTTGTCGGAAGCAGATAGCAGACCATTTGTACTTTCCGTGGCGGTTCCGTAGGTCGTGTCCGTAAAGACAGCATTGCTTGGGACTGATTTACCAAGTGTATAGGAACATGCCACAGGTTTCCCGTCAGAAAAATATACAGGATTTGTGGCAGAACCAGCGGATGTACTTAGTTTAGTGGCAGAAGAAGCATTGCCGGACAAATTAGCAACAACAGTGCCAGTTGTACCTTGCTGCGTCAAAAAATAGTAGTTCCCGTTGGCTCCCAAAGCAAGAGTACCAGCGGTCATATTGCTCCAATGGAATCCGATCGAAGGTGCATAGGCAATATCGCTTTTAGTATTGGCCACAAGATCATTTTCCCGTATCTGGAATGCTGATGACGAAAATCTGCCCGTCGCTGAAGAATTATAGCTGCCATAAAAGGAGCCTTGTCCCTTTACATCAGCAGATCCGTTGAATGTTTTCCCAAAAATTGATCTGGAAGCTGCTAATTTCGTAGAAGTTCCCGCATTTCCCGTTATATCTATCCCCCATGTTCCACTGGCGCCTTCTCCTGTTTTGGACGGAACATAGGTTTTGTCTGCTTTGTTGTTGATTTCATTTTCAATTCTCTCTAACTCCTGTACAGATACAAAGGCTGTAGGATCAGCGCGCAGGCTGACATTTTCGCACCCACCAATATAGATATAAATGCTAAAGGTCGCCGTGATGGGCGACGCCTCGTTATAGGGTGGCATATACACCGGTTCTTCCGCCAGTGCTATCCCGTAGAGGATCTCATTTTCACCATCTTTTTCTTTGGCAAATATTCCGATCTCTCTCATATGGTACCCTTCTTGGAGATCAGCTCCGCCCTCTGATCCGAAATTAGAAGCGATAAAACGGATCTGGAGTTTGTCCTCTTTCTTGGTAAATGAACTGATTGGAAAAGACTGCTTTTCATTTTGCATGGACAGCCTTTGAGATACTCCTTCCTCGTTTTCATATATACCATCTCCAGCAGCCACCCTTGTAAGTTCCAGGTCACACTCTCCCAGCTGCGTTCTGAGTAGTAGGTCTCTTCCCTCTTCTGTCAGGGCTACATTTTTATACTTCGACATTTTCTACCTCCTCGCAAAAAATACACACGGATTCATCTACGGTTACTCCACTCTTGATCTTGACATTCTGTTCCAAATCCACTAAAAACACAATGCTTTCCAGAGTGGTCTCTGTATTCTTTATTTTATGTATCATCTTCCGGATCTCTTCCAGTCGTTCCGGCGACACCTCCGCATCTGTAGAGATCTTAAAAAAATATGGCCTCCCTCCATAATCGTGCCATGGGGTGACCGTGCCAGTTTTAAAGATCGTCTCCACCATTCCCTGCACAGCCCAGAGTGTCCCCGCCTTCATTTTCCAGGGTAACGTGTTGCGAATTAGCTTTGCTTTTATTTCAGTCGGAAGAGAAGATTCATAATAGGGAGTATTCATTTCCTCCGCTAAAAGATCTAAACTAGTTCCTGGCAAGTTTTCAAGATTTCTAAAAATCATGGTGCGCTCTGCATATTCATAAATGATCCTTCGCACCTTTCGTTCCGCCACTGAATATGCTTTAAATTTTGCCAAATCCACAAAAATTTCCGGCAAAATATCGGTCAGCAGAACATCTTTAAGATCAGTCACTCTCCACACCTCCGTATGTTACTTTTTGAGTTCCGTCAAAATGCGCCACCGCTCCGTCCGGCACTTGACAAAAAACTGGAGATGTGATAACAACCCTTTTTGCTCCTGCCTGTTTCAGCATGACAAGCAGCTCGTCAGGGTTAATATCCCTGCCCACCCTGGAATCCTGCCATTCGGTATATGCTCCCACCGCCTGCTCTGCATTCTGACATATCTCCGTAATCCTTGATTTACTGGACTCCCCGATATAATAGGTCAGGGAAATCTCATAATTTACTTGCTCCGGCGGTTTTACTTCCACCAAAGTACACAATGTATGTATATCCGGACGTATCAAATAATCGTGTATGCTCTGTAGTTCTGTGGATTCCGGAATCCGCCCATGTTTCATTAGAACGGTAATCTGCACCACTCCGCTTCCTGGTACCGTGTCTGGGTAGACGTCCTCCACATTGCTGTCAAAATCTTTTACCAGGGAGATCCAGGCAGGTTCGGGGCCTGCCACGGAATACTTGTCCGGGGCGCGGAAAATACCCTCCGCGTATTCTTCGTCGGTTTCCCGGTCCATTCCCCCGCTGCTCTTTGTGGTATTGGAGATCGCCGAGATAAAGCCCGTCGGTGTTACTAACGTGGCAATCTCTCCCTTTTCGTAGTTATTTCCCGCCGTCCCTGCTGTCGTGGCACTGCAACAGACCTCTACAGATAATTCCCCCACGGGGATCTCAGCATAATCATTTGTCTCAAAAAAGATCTTCTGATCGGCTGTCACCATGGTTCCCTGGGGGATCGGCTCCACTTCGTTTCTTGGCTCCGCCATAAAAAAGCGCACCATAACAGAAGCCCTTTCAGCTTCCTTTCGCGCCCGGTTTTTAAAAGCCCCCATGTGATCCAAGAAATCCCCTTGGGCATATTTCAGGAGATTCATTTTTCCACAACGATCAATAAAAGAGAGTAACTGCATATCCAGCACTGCCTGCGAAGAGATCAGCAATCGGATTGGATCACTCCGCTCCATAACCGGCTCATTTCCCGTTATGTTTTCATATTCCTTTTTGTATTCTTCCATTAAAATATTTTTAACTTCCTCCAATGACAAGTTGTCAATAAAGGACACATCCGGCAGCTCTTTCATTCCTTCTATTCCCATCCATCTTCCTCCTCATCGTCATATTCTTCCTCGTTGTATTCTTCATTCAGTCCAATGGTGATCTTTGGTCTTATTCTTCCCTCTGTGTCATGCTCAAAAGTGATATCAAGGATCTCCACCTGGGGGACGTATATTTCAGTTTTGTTATACACTTCCAGCGAAAATGTGCTTTTCGCCACTTCCGGCGGTTCGTCCACATATTCATTGGATAATCCAAATTTCCGGTCTCCCGGGCAGGTTCCTTCCACCGTGGCATACAAGGTTTCCAGCCCTCTCCTATATCGCTCCAGTTCATTTTCATTGTCAGGCTCAAATTGCAGTAATGGTTGTTTCATCGTCGTCATTTATAAATACTCCTTCATGGTCACGTCGACGCTGGCGCTTACCAGCTTCCCGTTTTTGATGATATGCCCCCAGCTCTCCGAGATGTTTGTAATGATATATTTGTGCTTTCCAATCTTTTTTGACCCAATAATAAAATACCCGATCTTTCCCAGGCGGACACAGGATTCCAGACTGCTCAACATTTTTCTGGGATTGATACCCAGAGAAGCGGAAAAAGTCATGGTAAATGTCATTTCCGAAAGATTGGGGCCGCCAAACTGCGTCTTGTGTTTTTTTAATATCCTTGCATGTTCCGTCACCCGGCTGCTGACGTTTCTCTGCAGGTTCTGAAACGTCAGGTATTTTACCTTGTCTTCTCCCTCTGAAGCGGGCTTCCTGTAAACCTCAAAAGTCAGATGTTTTCCAAATTTCCCAACTATCATCTTCTCACTCTCCCGGCAGATTATTTTGATTCCAGTAACGCCCTAAAACAATGCCATCCTTTTTTTCATTCAGAGGCGCCACCACCACGCGATCTCCTGGATTGAGTGAGGCGTTCGCGGAGTTTTCTAAGATCGGCATAGGATTTGAGGCTTCCCCTCTTGCTCCATATCGGACGGTTGCCATCCCATCTTTTACAGAGGTTACAATTGCAGTTTTCATTTTGTCACCCTTTTCTGTACCTTGTGCATCGTCAATTTTGTAGTAAATCCACTATCTGCATCGATATCGTGTATGACCTGATCAATAAAATATTTCCCGCTGAGGCGGTAAAGCCCGCGGATCCTGACCGTATCCGTCTCATTGTATCTTGTGTTGCCCCGTATGGTGAGTTCCAGTGTAGTGGTGGTCTCGTTTTCCCTGTTGACAGCCGCCAGAGCTTTTCTGCGCGCCTGGGCGATGCTGTCAGCATCACCGGACACAACAAACCACCGGTTCCCTTTTCCTACTTTTACAACGGTTTCCTCGTCAGAGTCTGCTTTTGTATACCTCATTTTTGCCCCGGTGTATGTGCCGGAAATATTAGTATTAAAATCAAAATCCAGAAGCATTCTCCGGGTGATTGTTCCCACGATGCCTTTTTCCTCATATTTTCCTTTGGAATAGATGACCAGCTTGCCTTTAAACATCTTGATCCCATAATTGTATTCATGGCATAACTCCGTGAGAAAACTGCAGTCCGTCTGCTCATTCTGTTCTACTGTTCCAACAGAAAAATCTTCCCCATCAAATACCAACTTCATCCGGTACCTGGCAGCTATTTTTTTTGCGATCTCCTTCAAAGTAGCTTTTTTCCAGGCCTTCTTTCGCTCCGTCGCACGAAAAGACGATGTTTCTGGTATGGATGTAGCGCCTACCGTGCAGGCTAGTTCCGGTCCAGACATTCCCAAGCTGTCTATGAGAAATGTACCACAGCGAAAGGTTCTTGTGGTCTCTCCGTTTTTCCAATGCTTCATGATGATACTTGCCGATATCTTATCTTTTTTCTTCGGCATCCACGACCGCATCCAGCGCCAGTCGCAGTTGATCAAAGTAACCTCAATCCGGTCCGCCTCCCCATCTGCTGTCCCGGTAAAGGTAAACTTTTTTAAAAACCGCCTCATTTGACTGGCGGTGTGTCTCGCCTGGTCAACGGGTATCACCTTAGATGATTTACCATTTTTGATGTACAGCAGCTTAGGGTAAGCGCGCCTTGCCCTGGCATAATCCACCGGGATCCTATCCGTGATTCTGATGGAGTATTTTAACTTTTTACCATTACTCATCCTCGTCCTCCTCCGGAAATTCATCCAGCCCATCTTCCTCGTCCTCCAGCTCTTCTTTCCATGCTGGGATCTCCATCTGGGTATCATCTATCTCCGGGATCGCCACTTGAACTCCTGATGGAAAGATAACATAATCTATGAGGTGATAGTTGCACTGAATCAAGTCGCCCATGTAGTCTTCCGAGCCCATCTGTTCGAACGCGATCTTATCCCACATATCTCCCTCTGACGTGATATAGACTTTTCCCATAATGCCTCCTATTGTCTCATATTAAACCGTTTATTGTCACGGATCATCTTTTTATACTGCTTATCCAGTTCTTTTTGAACAAGGTTTCTGATCTCATTTTTATCTTCCGCAGAGGCCTTTCCTGTCAACGTGATGTTTATGTTAGGTGCAAAGGTCACACCCTGGCTTGATGTTTTGTTATAGCCCATGAGCTTTCCAGTGGCCTCATAGAGCCTTCTGGATCGCGCACTTCCATCAATAGGGATGATGGCCTCCGTTTTGTTTCCCTCGGACACGGCAGCGATGTGCGCTTTATTGCTGATGATTCCTTCGGCACGTCCGGGGATAGGCGGGTAGATGATGGGTGATGTGCCCCCACTCTTCTTTGTGCCCTTTTTTGCAGTACTTGGTGCTACTGGCGATATAAGCTCAACTGGTATAGTTATTGGATTTATCTTCAGGATCTCATCAGACAACGCTTTTGTAAATGCTTCCCCGGAGGCAATGCCTCCTTTTTTTGCCGCTTCCTCCATTTTTGCTACAGCGGTCGGAACTGCTGCCACAAAACCACCAAGCATATTTACAGGTGTTGCCTGTAGGCCGCCCTTTGTCTTTTCTGTTATGGCATAGGTAGTATTCTGGGCAGATGTTCCTTTTTCCTCTTCTTTTATAGCAACGTCTTCTCCGTATCGGGGAATTTCTGTATTTTCGCTAATTTTAGGAGTACTTTCACGAGAAAGAATAAAATCATCTCTAAGGTTATAAGCTGATTTGTCACCTGTTTTATCTGCTTCTTCGCTCAAGCCACTTTTCCCATCAATATAATTCTTGGCATATTGGGATGCCATGTTTTGGAATACCTCTTTGTTCGATGTTCCTGTAACATCATTTCTCAAATAGGCATCTCCTCCACCATTAAAAGCCATATCAAGTATTTTTAGGATTTCTCCCTCACCGCCCTGCAGATCCTGCGAACTCATGCCCTTAGTAATTTCCCCGATGGCTTTTATGTCGCCGTATTTATACTCCCCGCTGGCGATTTCTTCTCCATAAGTATCCATGAGAGTGTTGTACTGGATTTCTAAAGCTTTTTTCTTTGCATCTTCTACAGTTTTTTGGTATGCATCTTCGGTTGCTTTTCTCTCCTGTTCATACTCTTCTTCGCTCATGAAGCCACGTTCAAGTTTTGTTGCCGCAATTTCCAAGGATGATCGTTTCGCCTCATATGCAGACTCTTTCACTTTCTCAACGTTCTTATTTGTAGCATCCTGAAGTTTCTGGAATGTGTCCGGCGTCAAGTCTTTTCCTGAAAAATCTGATTCGATAATATCCCAGCTCGCTCTTGCCTTGCCCCTTGCTACCACATCAGTTATTTCTTGCAATTCCTCAAGGTATCCATCCAGATCCACCTGCAATTCTGGTGTCAGCCCTTCTTCCATGGCTTTCTTCGTTATTTGATTAATCTTGGCAGCAAGTTCGTCTGCATCCATTTTTAGTCTTCCAAAAAAACCGTTATTTTGTTCAATAATATCCTTGCCAGTTTCAGAATTCCCGAACAAAACCTTTGTCGCCACGTTGACCGTGTACCCCTTCTGATCGATCTGTTCCTGTGCTGACTGGATATAATCCTTCGTGCTCTTTTCCAGCTCTTCCATGTCCTCGTCGTCGAGCTTCAGTCCTGCGGATACCTTCCATTCTATTTTTTCGATGGATTCGGCTGCTTTTTTCATCTCCCGCTCAAAGCCTTCTGAAATTTTTATGGAGGACATGAGCTTTTCTATCTCCTCAAGTTTTTTACTGCCGATAATGTTATCCGCTGCGCTCTGAATCTGATCCATGGAAAGGGCGATATCCCCGAAATGATCCTCCAAACTGGCATTCGCCGCCGCTCTTTCTGTGTTGACGATAGCTGTGCCAATTCCCGTAAGCGCTCCTACCACCAATGCTCCCCCTGCAATGTATGGCGATGCGGTAACGCCGTTTATCAGACCCTCAAGCCCCTGCCCAAGTTTAGGTATGGTATCCAGCAATTTGTAACCGGCAATTGTCCCGCCAATGCCTGCAAGGGGACCCGCGATCGCGTCCGGATTCTTAATCATCCATTCTCCTACTTGCAAAAATGGTTCTGCAAAATCCAGCACTGCCCCGCCGAAATCTTTAAAATCATCCACCACGCGTGCTACATCAATTTCTTCCAACCAGTCCGTGGCACTCTGAACGATTTCCCTCATAGGCTCCTTGATCTCGTCATACAGCTCAATGCCCTTCCCCTCTAAAGCGGATTGAAAGATTGTCACATCACCCTGGAGATTATCCAGACGGACCTTGGCCATACGCTCTGCTGCACCAGAAGCATTGTCGATGGAATTTGTCAGCTTTTTATAGTCCTTATCGCTGGCATTTACAATAGCTAAAAGTCCAGACATTGCTGTCTTTCCTGCTATACTTTCCGCGTTCATCGCCTTCTCTTCTTCGGTCATTTTCGAAAACTGCTCTCTGAGCACTTCTACGGTCTGAGACCAATCTTTCATGCTTCCGTCTGCATCGGCTGTTTCAATCTTATATTTACCAGTTTTTTTACCTGCTTTTGCGTACGCCTTGGATACCAGCGTGATTCCTCCAGCAGTCTCACTCATGATCTTTCTCAGTGCTGTTCCTGATTGAGAGGCCTTAATTCCTGCATTCGCCATAAGCCCTATTGATACCGCTGTATCCTCTGCGCTATAATCAAGGGAGCCGGCAATAGGAGCGACGTACTTAAAAGTTTCTCCCATCATAGACACGTTTGTGTTTGAATTAGAAGCTGCCTGGGCTAATACATCCGAAAAATGCGCCGCATCTTTAGCTTTCAGATTAAAGGCAGTAAGGGCATCTGTTACAATATCCGATGTGCCCGCCAGATCCTCGCCGGAAGCCGCCGCCAAATCCATGATTCCACTAATGCCGTTCAGCATATCTTTTGTTTTCCATCCGGCCATCGCCATATACTCCATTGCCTGCCCGGATTCTGTCGCCGTGAATTGGGTTGTGGCGCCCATTTCCTTGGCTTTCTCTTCCAGCTGTGTGATCTGCTTTTCTGCTGCTCCAGATATCGCCTCAACGGTAGACATCTGGGATTCAAATGAAGATCCCGCTTCTACAGCCCCCGTTACCGCCGCCGTAGCCGCCGCGCCACCGGCAAGGGTGGCCGACTTGGCGATTCTCGTTATCCCGGAAAAGGCCTTGTCTACTTTTTGACTAACAGCATTTAGGGAGTTATCCACCTTTCCGGATATCTTAATTTTTACTTCTTTTTCACTTGCTGCCAAACTCAGCCACCTCCTCTAATATTTCGTTTAATTCACTCAATGGAATATTGAGCAGATATTCCATTGATGTGTTGATCCGGATTCCTAGATGTATCGCACATTTTCTAATCTGTTTTGCGTCCTGGAATCCTATCTCCATAAAAAATTGATTACTGCCACCTTGACCTTCCTTGCCTCAATCAGTGGAAGTTTGCCAAAAAACTCAAAGGGAACCTTTGCAGCCTGTGCAGCGTACATAAAAGCTCCTTCCGGTGTTGTTTCAAAGTTCAAACTTCTGATACCCATTATCCGTAGCATCTTTTCAACATTGATAAAATCATTTCCCGTCATGTCTTCCAGGCCGGAAAGGTCGATCTCGTTGTAGGTTTCACCCTCAAATATGTAAGGTTTTTCAAAGGCGATCTTTAATGGGTTTGCTTGGTTTTGGTTCTTGTTTTTGTCTTGATCCTCGTTGTGATTCTGGTTTTCTTGTTTTTTGATTTCTGACATGATAAATTCCTCCTATATTTTCTAAAAATTTTTATAAGAAAAACGACCCCAAAATGAGGTCGCTTTGCTTTTTTAAGTTTCTTTTTATTTAGTTAATTTGTAAAGAGCCAGCTGATTCAAGCTTACTCCTTCTTTTTCTGCCTCTAGCGCCAATCTCTGATGTAAAGTTTTTGGAAGGCGAACTACAAACTTGCCGCTATAATTATCTGCTGATCCCGATACTGGTGTCGGTATTGGCAAGTCATTTTCCAACTTAACTTCTATATAGCCTTCTATAGCCTCATTGAGAGACTCATATAATTCACTCAGCGTATCACCTGTGCTTTGACAGCCATCCAGTTCCAAAATCCTCCCATAAAAATAATGGCCGCTTTCATCATTTACTTCCTGTACCAGTCTTGTGTACGGTAGTTCCATGTAGTCTTTCACATTCACTTTTTCAATTCCTTTCTACTGCTTTTTGGTATTGTATCCAGAGCACGAGAAGCTTATTCTTCTATTCTCTTTAGTACGTCAACCACATATACTTTTTTTAATGGATTTTCTTGTTTGATCGTAATTAAATTTCCTGTTTTTTTATTAAGGTACTGTTTATGGCTTCCTTTTTGCCTTGCGGGCTCATAGCCATATGCTCTAAGTACTTTGTCGACCTCCTCTGGCCTTATACCATTTGGTTTTCGTTTCATTTTCTCCAATATTTTTTCTATGTTGGGCATCAACGGCTCTCCTTTCTTGTATCTTATAGTACCATATTTAGTACTATTCGTCAATACCACTTAACAACATTCTAAACGTCTCCCTGCCCTTTGGCGTAAGGAGTGTTTGTGTCCCCGCGTGCTTTGAGTGTCTGCTCTTATATTCCTTGATCTCAAACAGTCCCTCTTCTGTTCTCTGTATCATGCAGATTTCTTTTCCACACCGGATTGTTAAATGATAATTCATTGATGGTCTTCCGCCATTTTCAGAGGTTTTACTCGGTTTTGAGTAAAAGTCCTTTCCCTCAATAAAACCATATTCGCGCATCCTGAAAAACCAATCATTTTAGATTTTTATATTATTTTCTATTTGTATTGATTCCTTCCCCAAAACTATATTGATACGAACAGGCAAACCATACTGTTGATTTACTTCTATCTCTTTCTTGGGTGGTTCGATAGCCTTTAATCCGTTTGCAATCATATCATAGGCTTCATGATTTATCTTTCTTCCGCTCTCACGTTTGTATATTTCCAACGCTCTTTTAATTCCACGCGGATAGAGATACATCATGCACTTTTCTTCATCTCCATACTCAAATCCGTATTCTTTCAGAAATTCCTCTTTGTTTATTACCGTGTACCAACCCCGCCCGTTGTAATCACGACCGCCCTCTAATTTGTCCAATCTTGCCCATGCGGTGTAGTTGCCGCAAATTTCAACGCCAGTAAGTGATTTGAAGTCACGAAACAGCATGATATAATTCCCTCTGAATTTACGGATAAACCACGGTAATTCCGGCTCATTCTCTTTCTGTGAAAGAATGTCCTGTATTTCGTGAAATCGGTTTATGTATCTTGCTGTAAAGATGGTTCCCTTTGTTCCTGTCAGCTTGTGCGCTATAAATTCGCAACCCTTCTTGGTGATGCGGTAGCAAGGGAGTTCTTTATTTTGCTCTGACCGATATGTGGATTCTGCGAAGAAATCGGACGGTGCAATTTTGCACCCTCCACCATATTTCTCATTTCCTTCTGCTATTTGGTTTAAGTATCTTCTTATATCTCGCATAAGAAATTTATGTTCTTTTTCTACCATGTTAGCCACTTCGATTGAAGTGAGAGTCTGTTCAATTTTTGGCATAACAATACCTCCTATAGAAAAATATGTTGATTTTCCCATAAGAGGCTGATATAATAAATTTATCAATCTCTTATGGGATTGGTTCCTTGAGTAGCCGACACTCGCCAAAGTTAAGCGGCTACTCTTTTAATTTTCTTATCCCACGTCTAATCGCTTCTGCTTTTTCTATTTTTTCTTTTTCGCAATACTTTTTCAATATTTGCGAATGTTCCTTGTCAAGCCTTACTGTGACTTGTTCAGACTTGGGATTGTCAGACTTCGGTCTGCCCATTGGTGACATACTGTTCTCACCTCACTTTTTGAATGTCACTAAATAAAGTATATTTTATGAATGTCAAAAAGTCAAGAACTTTTTAACCACATCAATCTGAACCCGTAAAACTTTTTCCGGGTTGGAATATTCCTTATTTTACTCGAACCCAAATTGAAGTTGACGCTCAAACCATGAGGAAAATCTTTCTGTTGTTCCGACTTTTTCATACAAATCTCTTGCTGATACAGTCGGCTGGTCCGTTTCATAATTTACCTTGATAATCTCATTCATATCATTTACCACCTTTCCGTAAAAACCCTTATGATAATGGCAGGGAAACGGTTAAGGTTTACCGCTTTCGTGTAGCTATCACTATCCCTGCCATGTATCCCAAAGCAACAGATTTAGCAGAACTTATTCACTTCCGCCAGCATATCCTTACCACATACGATATACTTTGAATTAAACTTATCCAGTTCCAGCATCGTTTCTCCGTCGATCTCGATAAGGATGTACCAGAGCTCAGCTTTGATCTTCGTATCGGTTCCCTCGGCAAGCTTCAGTTTTCCGCCCTCGAAATTCTTGTTTTTTCCTTTCATTACGATCCGCACCGGCGTATACTTGTTTTCGTTGTCTTCTGTTTTCAGCCCTTGATATGAGCCACGGATCGTGAGGTTGATATTGCTTCCCATCATCTCAAAGGCTTCTTTATCCATGACCCGGAAAGGGATCTCGGTCTCTATGGACTTGATATGGCCGACTACAGGCTGTTCAAACTCCCCCAAAAAACCGGCTCCTGTCACCGTATAAGTAGTGTTATCAAAGCTCGGCAGAGGAAATTCATCGCCGGCTCCAATGACCCGGTTCCCATGGTTGTATACTCTGTAATTATTCAATACTCCCTGTACATTCATTTTTTACTCACCTCTCAATGCTTTCTGCAAAATCTCCGGATCAAACTCAATATCAAATGCGATATCCTCCATCGGCAGATATGTAGCCAGTTTCACCCGAAATTTAAGACTTCCATTGACTATGTTGTCGATCGAGTTGTCCTCTTCATTGTACTGCACCTTTCCGCCTGCGATGTATAACTGTGAGCTCATGGCATTAAACCATACGTTCTCGTCATCGCAGATCGCCGTGATCTTCCGGAAGTCCCCAAGGTCATCTACTCTTTTTGCCATTGTCAGGATCAGACGGTTTTTGTAATAGTTGAAAAACCTCCTGGCGCAGATCCATCGGTCTTTGGGATCCTTGGTCGCTGGAAACTCAGCTGTATTGTTGCCCCAGAACCTCCATCCTCCGTAATTGATTGCGGTCACGCCACCATAAGCGTTTACATAGTTATTAGCGTTCTGCTTGTCGATCCGTAACTCTTCCCCGCTTTCCAACACCGTAGCCGAGATCAGGGCGGGCTTGTTGGAAGGTGAGAGGTTAGGTATATCCTCGTTGGATGCGTCAAGATAAGCAATTCCTGCCGCATACAGAGCGGAATAGTAAAAATCTTTTCCATCGCTTCTGAGCTTCGGCCACACCGCAATGGTATTTTTATCTACAACACACTGTGCCTCTTTCTGCTTCTGGAAATCCTCACATTTCACTGCTCCATTTCCAGAGCAGTCAATGTCAACAATCGCATTCGCGCTAAATTCTCCGTTTATATTGACCGTAGCCGCCTGGAGTGCTGTTGACACCTCGGTGTACTGGGACCATCCTGGTGCCAGGATCAGACCCGGTGCCATCTGGTAGAGTGGAAAAACATCATTCACACAGGAGATGCCTTTGTTTTTTCCTTCCTCCATGGAATATCCCCCGATGATGCGCAGCTTCATTTCCTCGGTTTCATAACTGATTTCTTTTGCGTTTACCGTCAACGTTTCTGCGTTGTAATGGTTGCTACTACTTAGGAGCGTCAAAATGATGGAGCCACTCTCATCCACAGTCACAACATAGTCTTTCTCTGCCACCAGTTCTTCCTGTCCATCGGATACCTTGATGGTTCTTCGGACAATCTCCTGGCTTTCAAAAACAAATTCTTTTGTTTCCCCGGATTTCCATTCCATCGCCGTTATATCTTTTACGTCCTTATCTGGATCCAGTACATTGACAAATACTACTGGGGATATGTTATATTTTTTAAAACTTGCGTACATGCTCTGGCAAAGGGTATACTTTTCCCAATCATCACTGTAACCCATCAGGTCAAGCGCATCATCCCAGCATTCTACAAGGATCGGTTTATTTACCAGATCTTTATACTCCTTTTTCTGATGTACTGGGGCAGTTCCTATGATGACCTGTAGTCCCGAAGTTCCTTTCGCCGGTGACGCCATACGGGTAGGTGTTTCAGTTACACGCACTCCATGGTTGTATGTTTTATTCATTCTCTTGCTCATCTCCTTTCCTCAGCTGCTCTTCTGCCTCTTTGTACAGCCGGCACACCGGCCCTCCTTTTTTTAATTCAGCCAGCTTTTTCCCTCCCTCGCTGATGGGAAAGAGAAGATCTTTTAAAATGGGGATCTCTTTTGCCTTTGCATCAAAAAAGGAACCAGCCTTTTCACTGAAAACATCACAGTATCTGGCGATTCCTTTTATGTCTGGCCCCAGATAAATCATGGGATTCTTTCCCCTTTTTTTCGTCCCCTTTGCAGGGGCCTTGGTTTCAGTTTTTTTCGCAGGTCCCTGTATGGGGGCTGCGTCATTCTTTGCACTCAACAGTAATTGTCCTCCTTTTCTATCGCTGGAATTTTAAACTCCATCGCCATTGCGCCAAAATAATATGGATGATCATCCTCGGCAGATAATTCCCAGGTGATATTTTCTCCACATTGGTAGTTACTTAAATAAATATCCTTTTCAAACCGCTCACATATTGCCTGGATGATGTGTAGGGCCGACTGATATCCTGCCCGGTTAGGATCTTCATCTTTCAGTCCAAAATAAAGCAATAAGTTTGTAATTCCGTGTTTATTCCTTGTATTTTGGGTTCCATCCAGAAGAACCACCATAATGTAGGGAAAATTCTCTTCATTCAATGGGCTTGCGTCCAAAATACTTCCTTCTGTCTCTTCCGAGTATATTGATTCCCGAATCGGCAAAAATTGTTTGAACACATTTAATTTAACCTTATCCCCATTCTTTCCCGGAAAACGATCATCCTTAAATAGATTCTCCAACTCTTGGATAAAAATATCCTGCAGAAAAAAAGTAGTAAACATTTATATCCTCCTTAAAACAAGATCAATATGCCGACTTAAATTGTTGTTTAAGTCATCCTCGATCACTGGTTTTAGTTTTCCGTACACTCCTGGACTTCCGATCATCGTCGGAACGGATGAGCCATACACCTGAATGATCGGGAATCGTGCTTCCGTTTCACGGTAAAAAAGCCCTCTATGCCCAGATTTTTGATCGTTCTTTTTTGTGCGCGTAACGAAAGCCTTGTTCCCATTTTTAGTAATCGGCATAAGCGATGTACTTTGCAGCTGGTGTCCTTGTCCTGCCTTTCTTTTTCCGTTCTTGCGAATTTCAAAATAACTCAAAGGAAGGGGGCTTCCTTTGGCATGAAGCACGGCAGTAAGCGTAGAATTATTTGCTCTAATTAGTTTTATATGCTTATTAATCTTTGTTTTTCTCGCCGCGTATCTTTCACGAACTCCATCATTAAGCCTTTTTCTTGCTTTTAATGCCGTATCGTTTACCGACATGCGCATGACCTTTCTCGCCGCCGGCGCCAGGCGTCCAAGGCTCCGTCTCACCTCTTCCAGACCTGTTACGTGGATGTTCATTGTTGGCACTTTTTCGCCTCCTTTTAGCGCGCTGTTACCGCCCGGATGGTGATAGAGTATAACCCCTGCTCGTTTACCGCTTTTTCCACACGGAAATTCATGTTGTCGATCGTAACATGGGTTCCTGTTTTGGGAAGACGCCCAAAATCTGACGCCTTTATATAAAACATGGTTTTTGCAAGGCTGGTTCCGTCGTCCTTCACTTCCGAGCGGAATTTCTCCCGATTGAGAAATTCAACATCATCAAAAATGATGCTGACATCTTTTTTCCCATTTACCGTGTGAGACTCTCCAAATTCATCCGGGTTTAAAAAAATATCCGTGACATCATCACGGATCATCTCTTTAAATGTTTTCATTCTGCTGGACCTCCTCGATATACGCCAGTACTTTATCGATCAGTTCTGGCCTGTGCAGGTTTGCCTCCAGTCCTGTCAATCCGATACTTTCCGCGTAATTAATGATGTCCGACTTGCTTTTCAGCTTGTCCAGTTGTTCCTCTGTGTAAAACTCTGGCAGATCATCTTTTGCTTCGTCCGGATCTGGGGTTTTTTCGTTAGGAAGCAGAACTTGTTCGTCCAAAGTTGTATCGCCCACCCCTTCTTTCTCATCACAAATCATTTCTACCGTCCCTGCATCTTTCCAGGCCTTTGTCATTTCCGGATTGTTACTTGGTAATTCGTCTCCTGGTTTATAGTTGACCGAGTTATATAATATGGGTACTTTTGCAATTATTTTCAATTATGTCCCTCCTTATCCGATCAGTTTCACAATAGCATATGTATCCGTCGCTTTTGCAGAATTAGCAGCATAACCAACTGCGATATTTTTTGCGTCGCCAGATCCACTCACTTTTGTAATACAGTCATTTTCTTCGTCTGTGAAGAGATTTGTTCCTACGTCATAGGCTTCCCCAGAGGCCTTCGGCATTTTAAAACATCCTTCTACGACCAGTGAGCCTGTTTGTCCCGGTTCAATGTCATCTCCCGCGATTCCGAATCTGTCCTGTATTTTTACAAGAGTTCCTGCCTGGATTGTGGTATTTGTGTTATTTTTGTAATCAAGGGCACTGCCCTTTTGCCAATATTCTGTTTTCATATTTTCTCCTTTACTCTAAGGGTGATTGAATTGCAATGCCTGGGTTTTTTATTGCTCCGCGGAAATCCATTACGGAAATTCCCCAGTCGAGATATACATCCCACACAAAACCCAGAGTTCCCGGTTTTTCCATCCTCCGGATCGTTGGGGTTTCCTGGCCGTTCAGGTAGTCGATCTCAATAAAATCAGTATCCCCTCTGTCTCCAATTACAAACCATGGTGCTGGATCGTCCCCTGCAAGGGCATTGATCGTAGGATCCTCTACAATCATAATGGAAGTCCTGTAATTGTATAGAGGGTTTGCAGATTGTGTGTTTCCGGCCGTATTTATTGTCGGAGAATTAAACAAAGTAAACATATCGAAAGCAAGTCCGATTGGTACTACGATGATCGCCGGCCGTATAATGATCGCTTCTCCCTCTTCGTCCTTCTGTGCCTGCAGGGCGAGAAACATCTTTTGAACTGCTGCCTGAGTAATTCCCGTACCAGACGCAAGCACATTTTTATGTACTTTGCTGAACAGAACAGCCCCATCATAAATTGCCGCATTATTTACCATGATCTCGTAAACCTGCTTATTCTGCGTCTTTCTTGCGCTTGCTGCATATCTGGATGGTACGGTCGTTAAAAATCCTATGTCGTCATTGATGAAGGCCTGACGTGTCATTGTAAACTGGCGCCCCCATGTTTCCAGTTTTCTTGTTGGTTTTTTAGTGTCGGAAGGAGCGTCGTGTTTTAACTCTCCATTTTCCCCAACTCTCAAAAATGCACCTGCGGTTCCCGCCACATAATAATTATCGTGGATCTTAAAATCCGAAAGGCTTCCTTTTTTCACGAACTGATCAAAAGTCACTGCTGCCTTCTTATGCCCTTCCTGGTACGACTTATTGATCGCTGTATCGAGAATCGAAGGGAAAGCAGACGTTGGATTGTAAAAATCTCTCGCCATGTCATTAAATAACTCGTCGCTTGATCTTGCATTCAGGTTTGTGCGTCCTTCCTTGGCCATTGTCGTAATGGCAAGATCCCTTAGACTTAGTGACATAAGCTCGCGCGCTCCATCTGCAGATTTGTCCAGCTCTATTCCACCACGCAGGATTAAAGCATCGGCGGCGGCAGCGCGAAATTTATCGTTTTCATCTGCGTTTACAGATACTTCTCCACTTCCCCGCGTCCCCACGGCTCCGTTTTCTTCCTTTAATTTCTCAAGCACTGCTTCCCTGACTTTGTCAACGGAATCCCCTCCATCAATGTAGTCATCCACCTCCAAATCAAATTGGCGGCCAAGTTCCCGGATTTCTTTGATTCTGGACCTTTCATCTTCGAGAATCCGCTGGTTGTCCTGCTGTTCTGGCCGTCCTGTCTCATTCCCTCGGTTTTCGATCTCTGCCAGCGCCTCTGTACAGATATCAATCTCCCGCTGGAGATCGTCAAATTCTTTCTGTTCGTCTTCGCTTAGATCTCTTTTTTCCTCCTTGGCTTTGTCGACAATCTCCTGTTGCCGCTGTATCGCCTTGCTTAACCGTTTTTTCATCAACTTAAACCTCCATTCCTGTTTTTATTTATTTGAATCTGGCGCTCAAGCCTGTTTGTTGCCGGCTCTTGCTCCTTTTGATGAAACACTTCTTCCAATTCTCTTCCGACACCCACAGTCTGGTCTGCCGGAACAGATACTATCGAAATTTCAAAAGGCATCCATCGTTTAGCAATGGATGCCGGACCCTTAAATCTTCCGTCGGATGATGTATGGTTTGGAAGCACATCTTCCCAGCTCCCTACCCGATATCCTACGGATACCCCTTTTAGAGTTCCGGAAGAAACCTTCTGAAAAATTTTTTCTGATTCTTGGTCAGTATCAAACTCGATTTCCGCCTCTCCTCTTCCGTTTTTAATTTCTGCATGCAATATCTTTCCGATCACAACATCGCGCTTATGATTAAACAGCACACAGCCAATCTCGTTTAAGCGTGTCAAATCCACGCAACCCTCTGAATGATCCAGTATTTCCAGCCCAAAATATCGCTCATAGGGTTCTTCTGAAGAAAAACTGATACGGAATTTTCTCTCATTCCCTTCCCCTTTGATTCGTTTCAGCAAATTTATTGAAAAATCCCTATTTAGGGTTGTCTCCTTGTTTTGTGTTAAGTTCTTCTTTTCTTTGTCCATAGATAATACCTCCAAGCTCTATTCCTTTTTCCCTTCCGTACTCCAATGTCCTGTACATATCATCAATCTGATCTTTCCAGTCCCTTCCGTTTTCTGCTGCAATCTGCTGAAATGTTTTTTGTCCTGTCTGCAGAGCAATCTTATTTGCATTACTCTCCTTTATTGGATCAATCCACTTTTTAGGTGCCTGAATCCAGTCATGGGCCAGATAATTATCTTTCTTTTCCCAAAAATCTTTTATCACTACTTTGCCTGCCAGCACAATGGAAATAACAAAGGTTTCGTAGATTTCATCCATCATTTCTTGCAACAACTCTTTTTCTCCGTCATATGTCAGATCATCCTCGATCAGCCCTTGTCTGGCGGAAGAATAATTTGCCTCTGACATATCCCTGGACATTGCCTCGTATGAAATGCCTTGTCCGGCTCCGATCATTCTCTGCTGGAGTTTTGTATATGCCGTTGCATCTGTCGCCTGGCCACTTGGGTTTACCACCTGCACTTCATCACCGGCATTTAGCTCTTTAATCATGCCGGGGGTAAGTCTTTTCCCATCATATTTATTTTTTTGGGATATTGGCCCCATGCCACGTCCTACCGTTCCCGATGCCGGAGTGATCTTTTTTATAAAAACCGAAAGGCAGGCCGCTATTCTTTCTTTTACTGACACCGCCGTCATAAACTCGTTTGTGTCCCGGATCCTTGTAGCAGTAGGTGTCATATCTGATATTTCCCGCACCTGGCTAGGCCTTGTTTTTTGCCAGTAAAAAATGATATCTTTAGCCTCCACATATACTGGAAGCTGGACCGAAAAACCATCCAGGCTGTATTGTTTGATCCAGTATCCCTCTGGTCGATTATATTTATTTAATTCAATCCCGCCAATCACCTTGTTTCCTTTCTTTTTAGGGATTGTCTGAGATATATCAAGTTCATCCACTTCCAGGCATTGCAGCTGAAAAGGTATAAAACCTTCCGAGGTAAAACACTTTTTTATTAAAATGGCGCCGTCGATCTTTTTTCTCCGTACAGCCATTCTCAGGATTTGGTTTAGCGACTGCTGCCCTGTCACATCACAGTTCCTTTTTTTACACCATTTTTTCCACAACTCCTCTATGGAGGTATTTAATGTTTCGTCGTTGGTTTTTGCCTGGAGAGTAAAGGCTCCCCCTACCACATTTCTTCCGTAGGCACCTATCACAGAATTCATTAAATCTGAATTTCTTTCCAGGTCTCTTGTCCTTGCCCGAATCACATCGCGTGAGCCTCTGTCCGTCTGTTCCGCACTTTCGTTTGTCACGCGCCACCCTGCATTGAGGCGGTTTTCATTACCCGCATCGTAATTTCTTTCCGCTTCATATGCCTGTCGGAATAGCTCTCTTTTATACCCTCTTTCCGGAGAGATGAAGCCCACTATATTATCAATCCAGTTCATGCTTACCTCCCATCAAACATAGCTACATAAGTAGAATCCATTAGAACGCCTGATTCTTGTTTTACTGTCGCCGTTAGCTCGTTTTTTAATTTTCGGAGCATTCCAAGGTCTGCTCTCGTCAGGCTGCGTGTGCCGATCTGGTAAGACTGCCCGCCGCTTACAACTTTGCTGATCGCTATCTTAACCTCTCGTAACAGTTCTTCGTCGTCCATATCTTCCATTTCTTTTAGTTCTTTCATTTTTTCGCCTTCTCTCTTTCTATACCCAGTCTTCTTTGTTCTTGATCCATTCCTGCTCTTCTTTTTTGTTATATTCCTGCTCTTCCGGCTCATTCTCCTCTTCCTGGAGATGTAAGGTCCGTACGCCCATCATGTCTGCTGCCGCAAAACAATATACCTCTGCATCCAGATAATGATTGTTAGGTCTGGAGGTTTTTGGTATCCATTTCTTTTTCGTTGCACCATTCTGCGTCTTTACATTTACTTTGTGTTCATTTGTCACCTGTGCAGCATATTCTTCATCGCAACCGGCGTATACCATCCAGGCTCCCCTTCCCTGGCGTCTCCGCAGGCGGGCAGCAATCATATCTTTGTATTTATCCCCGTCCACAGTGACAAGCTGCATCCCATTTGCTTTTGAATTCGCTTTGTTTACAATGCTGATCTTATAATGGGTCATGAGCTCTTTATTGGCTCCTTTGACGGGCAGTGCCCATTCGCTGTTATCTGCGCATATATCATATACTGTGTCTGTTTGATCCCCGGAATCAATTAAGACGAGGTTTACTATCATTGGTGTTCCATCCTCTTTTTTAAATTCCAGATTCATTACATCTTCAACTTCTTCTCTTGAGGCATATTGTCCGTGTGCGATGTTCTGGCTTGTCATATGGTCGCCCCATGCACGTATCGTCCAGTAAAAAGAGGATCTCTGTACATCTACTCCGCCAGTGATAATCTTGGCCCATGGCGGAACTATAAACTCTTTTATTTCTGTTTGTCTGTCCAGCACCATGCTTTTACTCATTTCCGTTTTTTTATCTTCCCACGGTTCCGCAAGCCAGGAATTTACAAAGTTTTGTAATTGATCCGGATCGTCCTTGCTTTTCAAAAATTCCATGACAATTTCCGACCAGGTCAAAAACCTTGAATACAGGGCATTGATCCAAAAAGAAACTGTCCTCGCTTTTCCGACGCATGTTTTTTTTACATCCCTCCATTCCCCTTTGCGAAGTATCTTTATCTTGTCTCTGTCTGTAATCTTTCCTCCGCACTCCTGACATATGTATACCGCTTCCTCCGCCCTCTCCTTGTTTGTCCCCTCCTTTGGAAACTTGATCTGGTCAAACCGAAAAATAATATGAGAACCGCAATGAGGACAGGGAACAAAAAACTTTCTCTGTTCATCCGCCTCCTCATGAATCCTCCACACATAATTGGTTTTAAGTGTCGGGGTGCTGCATGTATATATTTTTCTGCTATACGTGTATGTTCTCGTCCTTTCTTTTGCCAGGTTATAGGGGGAAGCTTCTTTTTTGGAGGCTCCGTCTAATTTATCTATTTCATCAAAAAATAAATATTTTATGGATTTTGACGCCAATTTTTCCGCTGAATGGGATCCCCGCAGGTAAAGCGTCATGCCTCTAAACTTTAATTTTAGTTCTTTGGACGAATTAGGATAAAACCGCTCTTTAATTTCCGGTGTCTTTGAAAGCGATGGCTTTATCCTGTCGTTTGATATGTCTTTGGCAAGATCATCCGACGGATACACGATCATTACCGGTGCCTGGTCCTCCATTATGATCCAGCCGATTATATTTAACATGACTTCCGTCCCACCAACCTGTGTCGACTTGCAGAAATTGATTTCTTGTATATATGGATCATTAAATGCATCCATGATTCCCACAAGATATGGTGTGACGTCATGTGTCCATTTCCCAGAAAAATTGCTGGATTCGTCTAATATTCTGTATTTTTCTGCCCATTGGCTTACCGATATCTTTTCCGGTTTCTGCAGGATCATCTTAATGATTCCCACGAAAAGTTTTCCTGTTCGGCGTCTGGATCGCTGTCTTTCTGATGATGGCATTCTATTCTTCTTCCTCTTCTTCGTCTTCCTCGATGATAGATGAAATTGTGTCCTTGTCAATCTTTGATGGGTCGTACTCTGATAATCGCTCCATCGTTTCAAATATTTCTTTTTCCAAAATATCCAGGATAATGCTCACGTCGTCCTCTGCAATGATCAAAGGGGCCACCTTTTGCGGTACTGATAATAACTTATCCTTAAAATCCACCAGCATTCCGGTTAAGAATTCTTCCACGTCCTTGGCCTCGTGAAGTTCTTTTTTTAGTTTCCTTAGTTTTAAAATTGATATCTTTTTTTTGATTCTTTCGTGCTCGGCCTGCTCCCTTTCCTTGGATACCATTGTACCCTCTTTGACTTCCGTTTCTATTTTGTAATTTATGTACTCTGGTATGCACTTTTCAAGCACATATCTTTTCTGTGCTTTTCCTTCGGTCGTCCCGCTGGCAAAAAGTCCATAATCGCCTTTGAGCTGACGGATCCGTCGATCTGATATGCCAAGTATTTTTGCCAGCTCTTTTTGATTCACTTCCAATGACTTCTCACCCCCTGTTGTATATTTGTGAAAGCGGAAGGAAGTGCCCTCAATTTTTTGTATAAAAAAAGAGAAGAACTGCGCAGTCAACGCCACCCGCACCCCCGTATGGGTCAGGTAGTACCTAGTGCCCCCCTCCTTGCCGCATAGCCAAAAGAAGGATACAGTTCCCTTACTGCATCCTTCTTTCAGTTTATATATTAACATAATCAACTGTGCCATAGTGTGCCATCTTTAAATTTTTTATGGCATTATCGTGTAGCCTCCAGATCTGCCTTGGACTATAACTCATAGTGCTGCTTATTTCTCTTCCTGTCATAAAGTATATGTACCGAAACCGCAACACCCTGGCTTCCTCCGGATCATCTAGCTTCCACAGTGCCTCTTCGATCTCCAGCTTTATCTTGCAGGAGTCTGTGATAGCGTCGGCGATCTGCGCCTGCAGATCCTCCAGCTTAACCATCAGGTCTGACAGGT
>CAQOJF010000029.1:0-35879 GCA_948848225.1 uncultured Eubacterium sp. | reverse complement strand
TGAGCTTTCTGGAGATCTCAAACCTGAGAAGACCACAGACAGTGAAGGTACTGAGTGCTGGAAGTTTACATTTACAGATAAGAACCAGAGAATCTATTTCAAATTACCAGAGGAAGTGAATCTGTCAGCATACCAGAAGGCAGAACTGAAAGGATTTTCCACCTTCCAGATGACACTGGACTTCTATGATAAGAATTTGCCAGAACATCAGAAAGTAACAGATGCTGAATGGTGGAAGAACGCAGCGGTCGCGACCCAGCCATTCTTTGATGGGTCATCACCAGATCGAAATGATAAGGGTGAATTTGTTACAGGTGGTATTGAAACCTTCTCAGAGCTGTTGAGTTCTCTGAAATCTACAGAGGCGACAGCGGGTAACTTCAATGCAGTCAAATATGTTGCTATCGGAAATGCCTGCAATGAAAATGGTCCTGGAGAGTTCTTGATCTACTCTCTCCGGCTGACACCAAAACCGCAGGGTGAGCTACCGAAACTTCCTGTGGCAGATATGCCGGAAGATAAGTTTGCAGAGTCCATGGAAGGTGAGAATGTTGCCCTTCAGGGAATAGCAAATTCAACTGTAGCCGAGGGCGATGCCAAAGACGGAACCCATTATCTGAAGGTTGCTGCCGGGGATATACCGGGCATCCTGATTGACAACCGTACCGGTGAGGCAGATAAAAACTATACTGTAAGTGTATGGGTAAAGGCAGATACGGTAACGGACGGCAAAGTGACCATACGTGCTGCCAAGAACTTTATGAAACCGGAGTATGAAAACTATGAAGCTTACGAATGTGTAACCGGACTGAAAACGAACAAGGCGACAACTGTGGACTTGTCAAACGCGGGTGACTGGGTTCAGATCCAATCCAAGATTACGGTCGCAGCCGGAAAGATATCAGAAGTGGCAATTGGTTCTCCGGATGAGCAGCCTCTGGCATATCTGCTGGATCACATTGAGATCACGCCACGGTAATTATGTATTAAGCGGGGGGCTCCCCCAGGGGGAGACCGCTGTTTAAGGAATTTTATAAATTCTATAAAAAATTAGGAGGTAAGAGTTTTGAAAAGAAATTTCAAAAGAACTTTAGCTAAAGTTATGGCAGTTGCCCTGACAGTTGCTCTGGCAGGAACCGCAGCACCGGAAGCTGACGCTGCTAAGAAGGCGAAAGCTCCAAAGCTTTCCTCGAAGTCCGTAACAATAGTTAAGGGAAAGAGCAAAAAAGTAACTATTAAAAACGTGAAAGCAAAGCAGGTTAAAAAACTTGCAGTATCAACTTCTAACAAAAAGATTGCTACTGTAAAGAAAAAAGGAAAAACAGCTGTTAATGTAACTGGTAAAAAGGCTGGAAATGCTAAAGTTACAGTTAAAGTTACAGTTAAAGGAAAGAAAAAGGCTACAAAGCTGACTCTGAAGGTAAAAGTTAAAAACGCAACAGCACCTAAGGCATCATCAGTTCCAGTTAATACACCAGCAGTAACGCCAGCTCCTACTGCACCACCACCGGCGCAGGGAACACCGGATTTAACACCTGCTGCGACAGCTACTACAAAACCACCAAAGAAAACGAAAACCCCAGAGCCGAACTGGGAAGTTATGAATGTGAAGAACATCCAGGTTGGTGGTGAGGGTGCCGAGGAACTGACTTTATTTAAGGTAGAAGATGGTACAGCTCATTTGATTTACAACAAGGATAATCCGGATAAGCTGGCATGTTATGGTCATGTATACACTTACTTTGATGTAGTTCTCCCAGAGGGGGCTACAGTGAAGGATCTTCACAGTGTTAAATTTGCATTCCAGGGTATCGCCGGAGATCTGGGTCATAAAAAGATACATCTTATAGCTGCAAACACAAAAGCGCAGGGAACTGATGTAGATGCACTTCCAAATGAAATTGATTATAAGAGCGACGATGGTACATTTGTAAATGCAACAGATGTTTCCGATTCTGGTTATGCTTATAGTTTTGATGGTCCTACAGGAGATACACCTGTAGAGGATGAGATTTTGATTGATTCTGATAAGCTTGGCTTAGTAGACGGTATTGAAAATAATACAATACGTTTTTGCCTGTATATAAACCTGGATGGAACACAGGGTACTGAAAATTCAGAGTATAAGCTTGGCAATATCCGTGTGTTAACCTCAGAGAAAGTAACAGTTACAGAGGGACAGCAGAAGCCAGGAGATACTATTGACAAAACCGCATCTGTTCAGCCGAATATTTTGGCAGAACTTGATAGAGCTACGATTCAGACTGGTCAGGAGATCAATGCCAGTGCTATTGTAAGAAATGCTTCTATCGTTGGTGCTGTGAAAGAGGCGACATGGAGCGTTGGAACAGGAACATCTGACATACTTTCTATCACACCGGATACAGCGGATAAGACAAAAGCAACGATCAAAGCACTGAAGGCAGGAGTAGAGACCGTTTCTTTGGAGATTACTACTGAGAAAGATAAGACTGCTGTCTTCACTACACAAGTTACTGTTACAGATACGAAGCCTGTGATTGAAGATAAGGTACTGACCTTGACAGCAGATAACAAGGTTACTATTCCGAAGGATACTCCTATAAATAAAGGAAGTGGCAAAATTGACATTTCAGAGCTTATCAAGGATGTAAATCTTGCTGACTATGAGAATATTACACTGTTTGGTAGTGCCACCTATAATGGAGAGGCCTTGGAGTCTGGTCAGACACTAACATTGCAGCTTGTGAATTCCGATAACTCCAGCACAGGACTGGTTACTGTGTTTGATATTACGTCAAGTGGACTGGCAGCAACCGAAGAGGGAGGCGGAAAGTCGATTATTTCTGCAACATCTTCTCTGCAGACTGTTGTGAGTGGTTCTACAATGTTGAAACTTCTTTTCCAGAATGCTGCAAATCTTACAGAGGGTGACATTGAGGTTACAATTGATAAGGTTGTACTGAATGCAAAGAAGGATGTGGCAGAAGAGCCAGCAGAGTAAGAACATTTTGTAAAACCAATCAAATAATAGGTAAATAATTAACTGATTTAAAACAAAAAAAGGTGCATTCCTATGCGTATGCACCTTTTTTTAAAAAATAGTTAACCAAGAAGGAGGTATTACATATGCACAAAAATGTAAAAGGTGCATTAGCCAAAACGCTGATCGCTGCCATGGCTATTACTATGGCTGGCGTGCAGGCTCCGGATTCATCTGCTGCAAAGAAACCGGCGCTTAGCACGAAAAAAGTGACAATTGAGGTTAAAAAGTCCAAAAAGGTAACAGTTAAAAATGTAAAAGCTAAAAAAGTCAAAAAACTTACAGTTAAGTCCAGTGCGAAAAAGATTGCTACGGTAAAGAAAAAAGGAAAAACAGCTTTTACGATCACTGGTAAAAAGGCAGGTAAGGCAAAGATCACTGCAAAGATTACCTTGAAAGGGAAGAAAAAAGCGGTAAGTCTTAAAGCTAATGTTACTGTGAAGAATGCAGCACCAAAACCAACAGTGGTTCCTAAGGCAAGCAGTACACCGACAACTACACCACAGGCACCGCCTGCGGGGACGCCAACAGCAACACCAGTAGCAACTCCAGATGACCCTGCTGAACCAAATGCTGGTGAGAAACGAATCAAACATTCGAGCAATATCGCAGATCCGATCATAAGTAATGTTACGATCTGGGGACTTCGTGACAATCCTTATCTGACGACTGGATATGATTACAGCCAGTTTGGAACCTTTTCGGGATTGTTTTCAAAGTGGTATGAAGCAAAAGACAATTTTAAATTGCTTCACGAATTGTTTACGTCAGAGACGACACAGTCCCTTAATTCCATGAAACTGATGGAAGATGAGACACCGGATACGGAAGGATCGGAAGGATCGGAAGGATCTCTGTATACCATCGGTGAGACAGGTACAAGTGTTAAATCCATTCTTACTACCGGTAAACTGAACTGGGATACAAAAGAATATAGTGATACGGCACAGAACTCTGTAGATTTTTATGCCAGAAGTTCAACTGAGAACACGAAGGTAACAGTTGTGGATGGAAATACCCTGGATACAACTGCTGATAGCGGAGAACCAGCTGTAGCTGTATCAGGACGTGAGCAGAACTGGCACGGAATTGAAATTGATATTACGGATTATTTGAAAGATGAATCCGGGGAATATGCTGCCAAAGACTATCAGATTGCTTTGGATGTAAGGCATGAGGCAGGATTTAAGCATAATGGAGAATCTTTCTATGCACAGATTAAGTATATGGATGAAAACGGCGCTGAAGTAAACGATTATCCTGTAATTCTTCAGGAACCGATTACATCTGGAAACTGGAAATCCTTTAATGCGGTTTACTCTGCGAAGGGGATGAGCTATCCTAAAGTCTATATGATCATCAACTGGTATGGTAACCAGCAGGGCAGCTTTGATGATTTTTATATCAAAAACGTAAAGATCTCAGAGATTGTTTCTGATAAGCAGGATGGTTCCGAGGAGACTCTGGCATATTCTCCGCTGTGGAAAAATACTGAGCAGGATTTTGGATTCTCAATCGGTGGCGTAATGTCTAACACGAGCTTCAAAGAGGAGAGCTACAAAAAGGTAATAAATCAGCACTTCTCCAGCATGACGATTGATAATGACCTGAAACTCTATGGACTTCTTGATCAGGATAAGACGATTGAAAGTGGTGTGCCTGTTTTAAGAAAAGATTTCAGTGGAGAACATATGGTTAAGTGGGCATATGAGAACGGTATCGGCGTTCGTGGTCATACCATTGTATGTGATTCCAATATGGATACAAACTGTAAATACTTTTTCTATGAAGATTATGACACTACGAAAAAACTTGCTTCCAGAGAAGTTATGCTGGAGCGTATGAGAAGCATCATCAAACAGACGATCACATATTTTGAAGAAAAATATCCTGGAACGATCCATACCTGGGATGTAGTAAACGAAGCGATCGTACCAAGTGATGCTGACAGGGATGATCCTCGTAAGATTCAGAGGACCCACAACCTTTTCTATGATACCATTGGATCCGACTATGTAGAATACTCCTTCCTCTATGCAAGAGAAGCAGTGGACGAACTGAAGGCGAAATATCCTCATCGTGATATCAAGATCAAACTTTTCTATAATGACTTTGGATGCTACACGAAAGACAAGCGCAATGCGATATGTGCATTGGCTAAGAGCATCATGGAATTTGGAAATGAAAAAGGAAAAGGTAACCTGATTGACGGTGTAGGTATGCAGTGCTATCTTGGAGGTCCTAATAACACCTTCTTTGATAAAAACGAAAAAGTTCTTCAGCCTTCGAAAAATGGAGCTGTTGATAGTATTCCGAATGCAGTATTCTTGTTCAATGAGCTTGGACTGGATGTTCAGTTTACAGAGTTAACAGTTCATAATTATGATGAGAGCAAGAATGCGGCTCAGGCTGCCTACTATGAGAAGGTTATGCAGATGGTGATCGACATCAATAATGGAACAATGCAGCCACTGTTAACATTGGAAGATGTATTTGAATAATAGTTATAATTATATGTGATTTGGATATTCTATATTCAGACATTCCGAACTGCCACAGGCAATATTGCCTGTGGCAGTTCTATAAAAAAATAAAGAAAAGAGGGACAGAATGAAAGGCATTATATTAGCAGGAGGTTCAGGGACAAGATTGTATCCCTTGACGAAAGTGACATCCAAGCAGCTTCTTCCAGTATACGATAAACCTATGATCTATTATCCGCTCTCTACGTTAATGCTGGCAGGAATCAGGGATATCCTGATTATATCCACGCCGACGGATCTGCCGAATTTTGAACGCCTTCTTGGAGATGGTTCCCGTCTTGGAATGCATTTAGAATATAAGGTACAACCTAGTCCGGATGGACTGGCGCAGGCCTTTTTGATTGGTGAGGAGTTTATCGACGGAGATTCCTGTGCGATGGTGTTGGGAGATAATATATTTTATGGAAGCGGGCTTGGGAAACATCTGCGGAATGCAGCGGCGAGGCAGGAAGGTGCTACTGTATTTGGGTACTATGTTGATGATCCAGAACGTTTTGGTATTGTGGAGTTTGATAAAAACGGAAAGGCGATATCTATAGAAGAAAAGCCCAAGGTTCCAAAATCGAATTATTGTATTACCGGTCTGTATTTTTATGATAACCGGGTTGTAGAATTGGCTAAAAAAGTAAAACCATCGGCGCGGGGGGAACTGGAAATCACAGATTTAAATCGCATGTATCTGGAAGAAGAAAAATTGAATGTGGTTACATTGGGACGTGGATTTGCCTGGTTGGATACCGGTACGATGGATGCTTTGGCAGATGCCAGTGATTTTGTTCGTGTTATTGAAAAAAGACAGGGTATTATGCTTTCTGCAGTAGAAGAAATTTCTTATAAAAATGGATGGATTGACAGGGATAGACTGATTGAGGAAGCAAATTCCTATGGGAATTCAAGCTATGGGAAACATTTGATGCAGGTGGCAAATGGAAAGATCCTGCACTAATCTTTCTTAGCGTCTTGGCGCGAATTTGAACCTCGCTTTCTCCTGGTTTTCAGAAATAATTACCAGGCGTAATTTACTTATAAATTGTATAATCACCTGAATTCAGGCAAGAATATAGATAAAACTTGAATTGAGGTGATAAAATGTTTTATAAAGAAAAAGGATTTTATATATCGCTGATCTGCGGAATCGTGTGCCTGGTGGCTTTTGGCGCAATCTGTATGAATGTTTTTTCAGATAGCGGAAAAGATCAAGGCAATCTATCAGTAGCGCAGGAAACTCCCATGCCGACGGCGCCGGCAGAGGCGGCAGTAACCCAGGAACCGAAGACGGAGGAAGCGACAACGGATCATGTAAAATCTGAGGTGAAAAAGAAAACGCCAGCTCCAACTCCAAAAGCAAAAACAACGATGAAAAAAGTATCTGCTGAGGACCGGCTTCATTTTGACCAGGAAACGGGACTTCTGTGGCCGGTGGAGGGAGATATCCTGATCGAGTACAGTGCCGATAAAGTCGTGTTTTTTCCAACCCTGTCACAGTTTAAGACCAATCCGGCGTTGATTATTGGCAGTAAAGTGGGAGAAGATGTAAAGGCAAGTGCTGCGGGAATCGTGAAACGCATCGAGAAAAATGATGAGACGGGTACGACAGTGACGATGGCAATTGGAGACGATTTTAAAGTTATTTATGGTCAGCTGAAAGATGTTACCGTGTCCAAGGGAGACGAAGTGAGTGAGGGACAGGTGATTGGTAAGATTGCAAAACCTACGAAGTACTATTCTGTGGAAGGTGCAAACTTATATTATCAGGTGAAGCAAAAGGGAGAGACGATAAATCCACTGGTGCTTCTGCGATAATAAAGTTTTAAGGGGCGTTCTCAGTCGCCCCTTTTTTTATTTGAAATTTCTTGGAGAACCTGGTGTACATCAGAATCGTCCATCTCTTTTAGTGCATTGGTCTGTTTATCATCAATACCTTCTGTAGATTCTCGTTTAAATATGATTTTCATTGTCATGAGTATAAGCTTTATATCGAGCCAGAGAGAATAGTGTTCGATATAAAAAAGGTCTAATTTCAATTTATCGTAGGGGACGGTGTTATATTTTCCATAAATTTGGGCAAAACCCGTAAGACCTGCTTTCACACGCATACGAAATTCAAATTCTGGCATTTCTTTTCGGTAATCCTCTATGATCTCCGGGCGCTCAGGTCTTGGTCCCACAAAGGACATATTTCCTTTTAAAATATTAAAGAGTTGAGGAAGCTCGTCAATCCTGGTAGAACGAATCAGTTTTCCAACTGGAGTAATGCGGGCGTCATGGGATGAGGCTAATTTGGCAATACCATCCTTTTCTGCATCTTCAACCATGGAACGAAACTTGATAATGGAAAAAGTTCGCCCTTCTTGGGTGCAGCGGGTTTGGCGGTAAAGTATGCTACCACCGTCATAGAGCTTGATTGCAGCAGCAGTTATGAGCATAATAGGAGAAGAGAGCAGGATCATAGGAATCGAGAGAAAGATATCCAGTGCCCGCTTCATAAAGCGCTGATCAAAGCTGAGAGAATATCCTTTGGCGAGAAGAAAAGGGGTGTCGAAGATATGAATCCGGTCACTGCCCATCATAATGATATCGGATATCTTGGGAATGACATAGGCCCGAATTCCATTTCCATAACAAAATTTAAGGACATCATTTCTCTGATGGGATGGAATATCACCAATGATCACGGCTTCAAAATCCTTTACCTTTTTGGCGATTGCCCCTATTCCCTCATTTACGTTAATGGCGTCGTGAATGGCGTATTTGTCACGTCGTTCCTCTACTTTATAAACGAGGTCTGTGGCGGGACGGTCTCCATAGATAAGAAGAATCTTCCAGGATTTAAAAATGCGTCCATAGATTCGTCCTGCTAAAAACGTCCAGAAAGTAGTGATCACAAAGTCACCCATAGTCATGAAGAGCATGGGAAGTATATTGACAAAGCGGAATGCCAACAAGGAAATAATAACATATGTGATCAGGTTTGAAATAAATATGGAGAGATACTGGGATAAAATAACCTCTATACGACGCAGCTGTCCTATTTTCATTGCTCCATACATACGGGTGAAGAAAATTAGGAACACAGCATACAAAATGATGACGACATAGTTTCCTCTTCGGTAAAATCGAAAAGTGTACATCGTTTCTGCAAAATAGTGATACCAGAAATAAGAAAACAGTACCGTCATCAAAATGATATTGAGCAGGGATAAAAAGAACAGAATTGTCTTTTTATATGGATCAAAGTTTCTCATGGTACACCTCTGTTTTTATGTCAGTAATTATTATTGCCGTTCTTCTGACCGGATGATGCGGTTTACCGCATATCCGGTGCCCAGTAAAGTCCAATAGATCACCTGTGTGCCGATGATCGTATCATTGGTAATACCCGATACAGCAAAAGCGAAGATTCCCACCAGAAGTCCCAGTCCTATCATATCAATGTTACGGTATTGTTTCTTGCGCCAGAAAATACGAATTCCACCAATCATATAGAGAATCCAGAGTCCCCCATAAGCTAAGGCAGATATTCCACCAGTCTGTATATAGATTTGAAGAAAAGCATTATGAGGCTTGTCTACAAGAGTAGTAGTGTCGCCCACGCGCTTTGATCCTACAAAGTCATCGTTTGGAAAGGCAATGATAAAGGCATTTGGCCCAATTCCTTTAAACCAGTAATCCTTCATCAGAGGGATGGTACGGGACCAGATAAACCCACGACGATTTGCAATATTCTGGTAATTTTTAAAGCCAAAGCTCTCTACTTTATGAAGTCGGGTAAATTTTCCAAAAGGAGTGTAATATCTCCACTTTCCATCCTTAAACACAAAAGTCCAGGAAATATTATTTGGAGCATCATTAATTTTAAAGCCAGAATAAACCTGGTCCTCAATACTAAAATTATTAACAGCCAGAGTGATCATGGAAAAACGCTGGTCGGATAATGTATAGATACCCTGTTCAGCAGTCTGCTGAATATTAATCGATTTCCTGGAATCGTCATAGGCGGTTATCGTAAACTGCCCATTCGTATCTACCTTCGGTGCCAGAGTAAAACGGGTATCATTCCGCAGGGTGATTTCCAGTTCATCTGCTTTATTATTGACAATAGAAGCGACATTTCTTGTGTCATCTCCACCTTCCAGCAGTTTATTGAGGGTTTCCTGCATAGAGCTGCTTTGAAGAGAGAGGATTCCTGCGGTGATCAGTACAGCAACAGTACATAGACCAATAATAAGTCCTCTTTTGTTTTTCTTATGGGTTTTCCTGTCGGAGACTTGATCCTCTGCTTCCGGATTTCTTCCCCAGAATACGCTGGAGAGGATCAGGATCAGCGCCAATACAGCGCCGGCCAGAACAGAGATGATACCAGCAGAGGAAGAGGATCCGATCAATGTTCTGACCAGTCCAACAACTACCAGTATTCCTGCTATTTTGGCCGCAATAGCTTTGCTTTTTTCTTCGGATGCCCGCAGAAAAATAAAAGCTGCTGCAATAGGAAGTATAAGTGCTATATAGGGACCGACGTAGTTAGGATTATTGAAAGACAGGATAACGTTGGATACTCCCTCTTTAAAATCGATGCCTTCTACGCTGCTTTGACTTGTAATGATATTTTGTACCCATTTCCAGCTGAGGGGATTGTGTCCCATCGTCTGGAGAACACCCATCAGAGACAGTATTCCCGTAGTGATCATAAGAAATTTAATGGTAAGCAATCCTCTTTTTTCAGAGTTGATGAAAAGATATGCATACAAAAAAAGCATTCCATAACCTAGAAGAACCCACATCGTCTGCCACTGTCCGTATCCGCCACCGTGAAAGACAAGATTGGAGTGTTCACTGAAAAGAGAAGAGATGATTACCATGATCAGGTATACTGCCAATAGTATAATAACTTTTAAATCTGCATGTTCAAAAAGGCGTTTCTTCTTCTGAATTTTTCCGTATTCGCTAAAGCCAATAACTGTTGCAGCGATGGCTCCCATAATGATGACCAGAATACCCTTGGCATATTCAAAGGAATCGATCTGGTTGAGTTCTGTGTTGTTAAACCAGGAAAATTTGCTGAATTCTGTCTGATAGTCCTTGGTCAATATGACAAGAGGAATCAGGCATAATGCGATTAGAATGGGAAGCAGTGCCTGTATATCTTTTTTGGTTGAATTTTCTTCTTGTATTGTTTTCATCTTCATTTGCCCCTTTTTGTTATTGTATACAAAGATATCATACTATATTTGTCACTGTTTATCTACTGTTTTTTAAAAAAAGACCAGATTAAACTAAAAAAAGGATATTTCTACCTTACGGGAAATATCCTCTTTTCGATATAAATTTTAATTAATAATTTTTAAGAATACCATATTGCTGCCGCATCCAGGAAGGAATAGTAGGATGCTTTCGGATCCATAATGGATTTGCCAAAAAGGAGAGGTTTTGTATCTGCTTTCCAGGAACACTTATCGTAAAGGCCCCAGATCGTCACACCGGCGATTCCATTCTGATTTTTGGTTCGGTCCAGGTTTTTCTGCTTGGAAACGATCATTTCCATTAAACTCTTTATATAGTCCGCCTGGTCTTCGTCAGTCTGTCCCAGATCCTTATAGGCCCATTTATCCCAGCCCTGGGCGTCCGTTTCACCCGTTTTGGCATAGTTGGTGGAGACATCCAGCTCAGAGATGCTGACTTCAAGTCCTGTATTCAGGAATTTATCCAGAGCGTCACCATAGCTCTCTATCGTTGGATAATCCACGCAGAGATGACTCTGCATACCGATACCACCACAGATTTTCACAGGATTTCCGTTCTTATCCGTGGCATCCTGGTTGATAAAGTTTACGAGGGAAACAATATCATCGGCGCAGTCATAGGTGTCATAATCATTGTAATAAAGAACTACTTTATCCTGAACTCCATAATTTTCAAGTTCTTCGTAAGCGATTTCAAATGCTTTTTTTACATAGGAAGGTTCTAAGCCCATATCGCCATATACGTTGTGCCAGCTGATTCTTGTGGCATCGTGGGTGCGGTGTATATATTCATTGATCATATCCCACGCATATACCAGTGTTCCTGCGGAACCCGTCAGTTCTTTTTCTTTATCCATGACATGGCGCATCACATTTCTGATGAAAAACTCCAGTCTCGCATCCATTACCTCAGGAGTCACTTTCGTGTTTCCGGAATAATTTTTAACAAAAAATTCTACAGGTGTCTGCTGATGCCATACAAAAGTGTGGCCACGCATCTGAAGGCCTTCTTTTTTCAGTGTCTCCAGAGTTCTGTCTACAGTCTCCAGGTTTATAAGAGGAACCTTTGGCTCTGGATAGTTCTCAGGGATATAATAGCCCAGTTCTTTTGCTTCACTGAGAGAAAGTGTCTGAACTCCTACACCCCAGGTACTGAGCATCGCATCCGGTTTCATTTCGTTTTCCAGTGTGATGCTGTTAAAATTTTCAGTGATAAAATCCAGTGTTCCGCGGGTTCTCAGCTGGTCTTTTTTCTCATCGTATCCATAGTAGTTCGCGCAGGTTCCCATATATTTAAAAATACCATCGTAGGCTTCCAGTATATTCGTTGGGTCTTCCTGTGGTTTGTTACTACTTGCCGGTGGCTGGGATACACCCGGTGTGCCAGAGGCTGTGGGAGGAAGAGATGCTGCAGCAGGAGATTTTGGCGTAGGGGCTGGAGTCTTGGTGTCTTTTTTAACTGTTACAGTAACGACAGCCGATACTGGTTTTTTCTTTGTTTTCAGATAGATCTTTGCTGTTACTTTTGTAGTGCCGGTCTTTTTTCCTTTCATACTGGCGGCTAGTTTTCCGCTTTTCTTAACAGTAACAATCTTTTTGTTTTTTGCTTTCCAGGTGATTTTCTTCAGTTGTTTTTTCTTTACGTTCTTAACCTGAACCTTTTTGGACTTGCCAAGAATCAGCGACATCTTTTTGACACTCAGCTTTGGCTTGGCGGCAGCTTCTGTTTGAGATGCCTGAGTGTATGGTAACACTGCCGAGAGTAAAAGTGTGCCTGCCATCAGCAGTGCAATGTGTTGTTTTCGTTTCATGATAACCTCCTAAGTTTAGATTGATGTTTATGATTGCTGCCATACTTCCGCTGCACTTAAAAACTCGTCGAAAGATGGTTTTGGATCGTTAATGGAAGTACCGAACAGTGTGGGGCGGCTGTTTCCTTTCTGCTGGGCTCCACCTCTCCATGACACACTGTCATACAGTCCCCATATGGTAAGACTGGTGATTCCCTTTTCGTTGACGGTTGTGTCCCGGTTTTTCTGGGTATTTACAACCATTTCCATAAAGTCCCGGACATAAGCTGCCTGGTCTTCGTCGGTCTGACCTTCATCTTTATAATCATAGGCGGACTTGTGATCCCAGTTGATGGTTACATCCAGTTCCGTGATCTGAATCTCCAAACCGGTACCCAGGAACATATCCAATGCCTTTTTATAAACATCCAGGGTTGGACGGTCGACGTCTAAGTGGCTCTGCATACCGATACCATTGCAGATCTCAGTTTCTTCCCCTTCATTAATATAATTGACCAGTTTCACAAGCTGACTTGAATTGAAATAGGTGTCATAATCATTGTAAAAGAGAGTCACCTTATTTTGTGCCTCGTAGTTTACCAGCTGCTCATAGGCAAGTTCGTATGCTTTCTTTACATAGGTAGGTTTCAGGTTCTGTTCACCGTATACAGAGGTCCAGGTGGTGATGTTGCCGGCATAACCGTGATGAAGATATTCATTTACCACATCCCAGGCGTATACAATACTTCCTGCCTCGCCCGTCAGTTCTATTTCTTTTTCCATGACATGGGACATAACGGTGGCAATGTAAAATTCCAGTCTTGCGTCCATCACTTCTTCGGTGACAACAGTCGAACCGTTTTTGTAATCCTTAACAAAGAACCACTGTGGCGTCTGGCTGTGCCAGAGCAGGGTGTGACCGCGCATCTTAAGATCATTGTTGTATGCGGTCTCAATAGATTTGTCCAGTTGCTCAAAATTGAGCTGGGGTACATAGGTTTCCTTATATGTATCTGGCAGAATATATCCTTTTTCCCTTGCCTGCTTTTTGGAGATAGGAGTAGCCCAAAAGCCCAGAAGAGAGTTCGGTTTCATCTCATTCTCAAGGGTAAAGCTGTTATAATGTTTTTTTACATGGCTCATTATGTTGGCGTCCTGAAGCTGCCAGCTATTGAGGCAGTTTCCAAGATAAGGGAAAATATCACCGTATTTTCCTAAAATGCTGTTAGGATCTGGCGTCGGAGCCGGCGTTGGTGTCTCCGGCTTAGGTGGTGTTATAGTTGGCGCCGGAGTGGCAGGGGGGGTATTCGTCGGAGCCGGCGTTTTTTTCGATGAATTGATCTTCTTTGATGACTGGACTGTCACCTTACATTTTAATGTAGTGTTTTTTTTGCCTTTTTTGATCCGGCAGGTGATCACAGCGTTTCCGCGTTTTACCCCTGTAATCTTACAACCGTATTTTCCGCTGGCTTTCACCTTCGCAATCTTCTTTTTGCTGCTCTTCCAGCTGATCTTTGCCTTAGCAGCATTTTTTACTTTTAATGTCGCTGTTTTACCGGTTTTTACGCTAAGCCTGCTCTTTGAGAGTTTCGGTTTTTTTGCTGCACCTTCTGCTCCTGCTGGAACGATCAGTGTTATGCAGAGCGCTGCTGTAAGTACCCCGGCGGCTGTTTTTTTGAATCTTGTCATTTTCCTTCTCCTTTAATTTTATTTCATTCAATAGATTGTACGTAGTTTTTGATACATTCTACCGTCTTGTCAATGCCGATGCGGTCACTGCGAAGTGCCAGGTCGTAGTTGAAAAGATTATCCCATCGCTCCCCAGCGTGATAGCGGTAATAATTTCCCCGGCTTTTATCCTTTTTGGATACGGTTTCGGCAGCGTTTTCCGGTGAGAGCTGATCGATCTCGATGGAGCGCTGGATACGAAAATCAAGGTTTGCACTGATGAATACATTTACTATATCATCTAAATCTTTCAAAATGTAGTCAGCGCATCTTCCAACGATTACACAGGCGCCTTCTTCTGCTACCTTTCGAATCACATTGGACTGGGCCAGGAATATCCGGTCATCTAAAGAAAGTCCCGCAAATCCGGTGTCCTGACTGGTAAATACGTTCATACCCATGGCAATGGAGTAAAGGAGACTGTTCGTCGCCTTATCTTCTACAGATTCAAAAGCGGCCTCTGAAAAACCGGTTTCTTTGGCAGCCCTGGAAATGATCTCGTTGTCGTAAAAAGGGATCCCCAGCTGCTCAGCTAATTTTTTTCCAATTTCTCGTCCTCCGCTTCCGTACTGTCTGCTGATCGTGATTACTGTTTTCATTTAAAGTCACCATGCCTTTCTATCAATTTTAGAACAAATCTTTAAAAATTCATAACTGATATTTTAATTATACAAAATTTTTGGCGGAAATACTAGTGAATTCTTTGAAAAATAAGTATTGTCATATCTAAAAAATGTATTATAATTAAACTTAAAATAAAGATAGGAAAGGGTTCAGGTGATAAACATGAAAAAAATTATAGCTACGAAACAAGCTCCAGCAGCAATTGGTCCGTATTCTCAAGCGGTTGAAGTAAATGGTTTGCTCTTTACATCCGGCGTGATTCCCATCATACCAGAGACGGGAGAGCTGGTGGATGGCGGAATAGAAGCACAGGCAGAACAGGCGATCGGCAATCTGGCAGCATTGATCCAGGCTTCCGGCGCCAGTCTGGAGAATACGATTAAAACCACGGTGTTTATTAAAAATATGGATGATTTTGCATTGGTGAATGAGATCTATGCCAAATATTTTACAAAGGATTTCCCAGCACGCTCCTGTGTGGAGGTGGCGCGTCTTCCCAAAGATGTACTGATCGAGATTGAAGCGATTATTGAAAAATAGGAACTGGATTTACTGGAAGAATGAGGAATGACGGTAAATCGGTATTTTTCTTGACAAGGCAATATAATGTTGGTATACTTAAAACCTGGATGTAATATTTTTGTAATAATTTCTTAAAAAATATTAAGAATAACTTAGGAATGTTTTTGTTTGTAAGAGTACATACTGGAGGGAATAACATGCAGAAAGGAAGAGTCCTTAAAATTTTCTTGGGGGCGGGCATATTTTTGTCTGCCGGAGTTATGGTAAATCACATTACATCGTTGACTACTACGATGTGTACAGAAAAGGAACTGGCTGGTATGTCCTATACGTTACAGCAGTTTGTGGATACCCAGTCGGCAGGCTCCGCTTCGGACCCAGAGGCGATCGTAGCGTTTCCAGATGATCCATCACAAAATTCTTCCGCAGCACCGGGCACAGATCCGAATGCTCCAGCGGTATCCGATGGCGCCGTGGCTGCAGAGCCGGAACCATCGTCAACTCCGAAACCAAAATCGGAATACGATAATATCGGCATATCGGTAGCGGCAGATTATGTCAATGTCCGTAAAAAACCAAATACGGATAGCAAGGTGCTTGGAAAACTGTACCGGGGAAGTGCGGCTACGATCCAGGATAGGACGGGAGACTGGGTGAAGATCCGATCCGGTCAGGTAGAGGGGTACATCAAGTCAGATTATCTTGCTATTGGCTTCAGTGCTGAGAAACTGGTAGACAAATTTGGCACTAAGATCGCAACTATAAATACAGAGACTTTGAAAGTCCGGGAAGCAAAAAATACGGAGTGTGCAGTGCTCACCCTTGTATCTGGAGAAGAGAGTTTCGAGATTCTCCGTGAGGACAAAGAATGGGTAAAGATCATGGTCGATGGAGACACAAAAGGGTTTGTTTCCAAAGAATATGTGGACATCTCTGTTAAATTTAAAAAAGCAGTTTCTATTGAGGAAGAGCGTGAGGAAGCAAGGAAAAAGGCGGCAGCGGCAGCGGCGGCAGCGAGAGAAGAGGTGCCACAACAGCCATCCCAGCCCTCCAGCAATTCTGGCAGTTCAGGTAACTCCGGCAGTTCAGGTAACTCCGGCAGTTCAAATGGAAATTCAGGCAGTGGAAGTTCAAGTAACAATTCAGGCGGAGGATCATCGCTCCAAGGATCTGCTGGAAAGTCCAATCATTCCGATTCTTCGAAAAAACCTTCTGGAGGGAACAGTGGCGGCAGTAACAATTCCAGCAGTACCATCGGAAGCGGCGACGGTTCTGCCATCGCTTCCTATGCCCTGCAGTTTGTAGGAAATCCGTATGTATATGGCGGTTCCAGCCTGACCCATGGTACAGACTGTTCTGGTTTCACCCAGGCAGTATTCCGTAAATTTGGAATTAGTCTGCCGAGAACATCTGGTTCCCAGTCCGGTGTAGGAAAGAAGATCAGCGTATCCAGTGCAAGAGCGGGAGATCTTATCTTTTATGCGAAAAATGGTCGTGTAAACCACGTGGCGATCTGCATTGGCGGCGGCAGAGTCGTGCATGCCAGCAATCCAACCACAGGAATTACCACCAGCAATATGAATTATCGTACGCCATATTGTGCGAGAAGAGTAATTGGGGATTGATCCCAGTGACAGAAAATAATGTATAAATAAAAAGAATTCCGATTTCCTTTGTAAAAGGGGATCGGAATTTTTTTATTCTGGCATTGTGCTAATCCCGTCGCCGGTTTGTCAGCAGGATCAACCGGAACAGCTGTAGGGCGGTGGCGAGAGCAGAAGCGACGTAGGTAAGGGCGGCAGCACGAAGAACCCGTCTGGCGCCGGTGTTTTCATCTCCATAAAGGATATTGGTATCTTCCAGAATGTTAAGCGCTCTTCGGGAAGCATTAAATTCTACTGGCAGCGTCACCAGCTGAAAAATAAGAACGGCAGAAAAGAGGATCACGCCGATCTGAGCCAGCTGGAGATAACCCAGGATCAGGCCGATCAGGATCAAAGGCATGGAGATACGGGAGGCAAAGTTTACGACAGGCACAATCGCACTTCGGATCGCAAGGGGAGCATACCCTCTGGCGTGTTGTATCGCATGACCACATTCGTGGGCGGCTACACCGATGGCGGAAACCGAAGAAGAACCATAGACGGAATCGGACAGCCTGAGAATCTTTGACCGGGGGTCATAATGGTCCGTCAGATTTCCAGATATGCGCTGGACGGATACATCCTGAATCCCGGCGCCACGCAGGATCATTTCAGCGGCCTGCTCGGCGCGGATTCCTCTCTGGCTGAATACCTGGCTGTATTTGCGGAAACTTCCGTTCACATTGGCGGAAGCAGCAATACTGATCAGTACTCCTGCAATGACCAGGATGTAAGTGGGATCAAAATAAGGGAAAAAGAATGGCATACTTAATCGCTCCTTTCAATAATTAGGATATACAAGAATGGATTATAATACCCAAACTTGCAACGGTATTTATTGACAATAACATATTTTTTTTATAAAATTATTAAGTAATTGCAAACAATAAATTAAATCGACGAATGGTCGGACTAAAAATGATTTGGAGGAAATAATTCATGGCAGCATTAATCCCTACATTTTTACTATTAATCGTAGGTTTTGTACTTCTGATCAAGGGTGCGGATTTTTTTGTGGAGGGAAGCGCCAGTATTGCCAGAAAACTGAGAGTGCCCTCTCTTATTGTTGGAATGACTATCGTGGCCATGGGAACGAGCCTGCCGGAGTGCTCTGTCAGTATCAATGCTTCTTTAACGGGAGAAAACTCTCTGGCGGTAAGTAACGTACTGGGATCCAATATATTTAATCTGATGGTGGTATGTGGCGTGTGTGCTTTATTTGCACCTCTGGTTGTCAAAGCAGAAACCCGGAAACGTGATTTTACATTTTCTATCCTATGTGCCGTTTTGCTGGGGGTTCTGGGATATTTGGGTATGGAATTGGAGCGGATGGACGGATGGATCTTTCTCGCGATCTTTATTTTGTTTTTATTCTATATGGTGATGTCTGCCCTGAAAGCCAGGGCAGCGGGACAGGAGGTAGATGAAGGGGAAGAGTATGCTATAATTCCGGTATGGAAAAGTATTCTGTTCATTGTATGCGGCGCTGCGGCCATTGCTTTTGGCGGAGATTTTGTCGTAAAGTCTGCCTCTAAGATCGCTACTGAGTTCGGAATGAGCCCCACACTGGTGGGTCTGACGATCTGTGCCATCGGGACAAGCCTTCCTGAACTTGTCACTTCGGTGGTGGCAGCGAGGAAAAAGCAGGTGGATATGGCGCTGGGAAATGTCATCGGCTCTAATATTTTTAACATTCTATTTGTGCTGGGAATCAGTTCCTCGATCAGTCCCATTGCTGTGATCACAGAAAATCTCGTTGATGTCGTGCTGTTGATCCTGATGAGTCTGGTCGTATGGATTTTTACCTGGACAAAAGAGCGTGTGAACCGCGCCGAGGGCGCCGGTATGGTACTGCTTTATATCGGATACTGGGTGTATATCTGCGTAAGATAACTATTTTTATAATTACAGAAAGGCGTGAGAATATGAAGAAAAAATTATTATGTCTGGTCCTGGTTTCTGGATTGGTTCTGGGAAACTGGCAGACGGTAAGTGCCGCTAAAAAACCGACGCTTTCATTTAAAAAGCTTACATTGAATGTGGGACAGAAGAAAAAGATTGCGATAAAAAACAAAAATAAAAAGGCTGTGTATACGTTTCGGTCCTCTTCTAAGAAGACTGCGGCAGTCAGCTCAAAAGGTGTGATCACCGCCAAAAAGCAGGGCAGGGCTAAGATTACGGTGATGCAGAAATTGAAAAAGGGTGCTAAAAAATCATCAAAGAAGATAGGGGCAATTACTGTGAACTGTAAAAAGAAGAACATAAATAAACCATCCATAAGTCCACAGCCCACAAATGTGCCCCAGGTGACTCCGCCGGTAGTTCCTCAAAATACGCCGGCGGCCTCTCCGCAAGCTACACCCCAGGCGACGTCGCAGCCCACAGAGACGCCTGCTCCAACTCCTGATCTGTATACGAAAAAGGTCATGTCGGTAACCGTATCTGACACAGAATTACATTCTGTAGAAGGAAATACCTGTCACGTGGATATGCAGTATTTTACAGGTGAAGTGACCGGGGAATATCTGAATGGGAAGATCATGGGAGAAGGTACGGTTGTTATAAAAGACTATAAGGAGGGAGAGACGCGTCTTTGTTCGAGATACATGATCTCTGGCACGGATTCTGAGGGCAAAAAATGTTCGATGTTCATCGAGGAAAATGGTACTGTGGATGAGAGCGGAAAGTCTGTCACAAAACCAATTATAATAACTGACAGCGCTACGCTGTCATGGCTTGAAACAGCAGATCTGCAGGGGCGCATCACGGACCAGGGTGATGGGACAAAGACTATTGATATTCTGTGGAATGAGTCAAATACCGAGCCAGTGGCCCCACCCCCGGTGATCCGGCCGGATGAGAGCCAGTCCTATACAAATGAGATCTTTACCTTTACCATCGATATAGGAAGTACCTCATCTGTGACAGGAAGTACAGGGAAAGCATCGATGATTCATTTCGGAGGCGCATCGGATTGTGCGAATTTTAAGGGGAAAATTGTTTCAGATTGTGTGGATACGAGATTGAAATTCAACGGGCAGATTGAAACCCTGTCTGCCAGATATATTCTTTCTGGAACGGATGCCGATGGAAATCCGTGCAAAATCTACGTAGAAAATAATGGCATCGATGACAATGGAATGGTTACCGAACCGGTTATTATCACGGATAATCCTGATTTTGCGTGGGTGGAAAGTGCGAAGCTGCACGGAACAGTAAGCTGGTCACCGAAGCTTACGATTCATGTGGCTACCACAAAATAACAGCAGCATTTTGCCAAAGTTGTGCTTGCATTTAGAAATTAATTGTGATAAAATAAGCCTAATTTAGTCAAAGGCATTGAAGGAAACGATTGCTTATGCAGTGAACTTACGACAGGAAGAGACGTCACCGACTGAGAGCGTCTCGCGGGAGCGGTAAGCAGGAGAACATTCCGGAGCTGGTATGCTGAACATAAAGTAGGCATACACGGTGGCACCGTTATATGCATATTGAGAGGGAGATTATCTTTTTGAAGTGTTAAGATGATTTTCAACGCGGGTGGTACCGCGGGTTATGAATAAAAGACGTTCATGCCCGTCCCAGGCGAAACATTTGTTTCACTGGGGCGGGCTTTTTGCGCGAAGGTAAAGTGAAACTATCTGCGGGCTTACTCGCAGATAGTTGAGCGCACCTGCGGCCCTGAGCGGCTCGCAAAGCGTGGCGATCGGGGTTTGGCCTATGTTTGTCCCGGATGGAACAAAACCTCAAAAAAACGAAGAAAGAGAGGAAAGGATTATGGAATTTGTTTCAGGACAGACAAAAAAAGATGTAGTGGAAATCTCAGACATCCTCACCGGGGACTATGAAGGCAGGGACATCTCCATGAACGGAGCGATACACACCATCCGCGATATGGGAGAGGTCGCCTTTGTCATTCTCAGAAAACGGGAAGGGCTGGTGCAAACCGTCTTTGAAACCGGAGCGGTGGATCTGCCGCGGAAGAAACTGAAAGAAGCCGCTGCCGTGGAGATTCAGGGAAGGGTGAGTAAGGAAGAGCGAGCACCCCATGGTTTTGAAGTCCGACTTAAGAAGGTTAGGATATTATCGGAACCGAAGGAGCCTATGCCGATTCCGGTGGGTAAATGGAGGCTGGATACCTCACTGGAGACTAAGCTGGAACTTCGTCCCATTGCTCTTAGAAACATTAGGGAGCGGGCAAAATTTAAAATTCAGGAGGCTGTTGTCAGAGGCTTCCGCGATTATCTATTTTCACAGGGATTTACAGAAATCCACACACCGAAGATCGGCGCCAAAGGTGCGGAGGGCGGTGCCAATATCTTTAAGCTGGATTATTTTCACAGACCAGCCATTCTTGAACAGAGCCCACAATTTTACAAACAAATGATGGTAGGCGTATTTGACCGGGTTTTTGAAACCGCGCCAGTATTCCGCGCAGAAAAACACAACACCAAACGCCATTTGAATGAGTATACATCCATGGATTTTGAGATGGGGTATATCGAAAGTTTTCAGGATATTATGGAAATGGAGACTGGATTTTTGCAGTATACAGTAGAACTCTTGGAAAAAGAATATGCAAAGGAATTAAGTCTGCTAGAGGTGAAGCTTCCGAAGGTGGATCAGATTCCCCGGGTACGCTTTGACGAGGCGAAAAGACTGGTTTCTGAGAAATATGACCGAAAGATCCGCAACCCCTATGATCTTGAGCCAGAAGAGGAGATGCTGATTGGTCAGTATTTTAAGGAGGAGTACGGGGCTGATTTTGTATTTGTGACGCATTACCCATCGAGAAAACGTCCATTTTATGCTATGGATGATCCGTCGGATCCGGCATATACCCTCAGTTTTGACCTGTTGTTTGGAGGGCTGGAAGTAACCACCGGAGGCCAGAGAATACATGATCTGGATATGTTGAAAGAAAAGATGGAGGCCCGGGGCATGACAGAGGAGGGGATGGAGCATTATCTTATGATCTTCAAACATGGTATGCCGCCCCACGGAGGACTGGGAATTGGTTTGGAACGGATCACAATGAAGCTTCTGGGAGAAGAGAATGTCAGAGAGACAACACTGTTTCCCCGTGACATGTCACGCCTGGAACCATAACAGACAGGCAGCCGGGTATATATATTTAGGAGGATTATTATGGCAAATATTATTTCAGATGAGACGATTGAATATGTGGGCATACTTGCCAAGCTGGAGCTTTCCGCAGAGGAAAAGGAACAGGCAAAGAAAGACATGGGAAGTATGCTGGATTATATAGACAAATTAAATGAACTGGACACGGAGGGAGTGGAGCCGATGTCTCACGTATTTCCGGTTCATAATGTGTTCCGGGAGGATGTTGTGACAAATGGGGACGACAGAGAGCAGATGCTAGCCAACGCCCCGCAGAAAAAAGAGGGGACCTATATGGTGCCGAAGACATTTGACTAATCCGGGGAAAGGAGAAAGCGGCCATGAGTATCATGAGTTTAACAGCAGTAGAACTTGGCAAAAAGATAAAGAGCGGTGAGATCGGAGTGGCAGAGGCGGCGAGAGCGGCTCTGGAAGAGACCCAAAGGCGTGAGGGGCAGATCAACAGCTATGTGACAGTTTTGGATGATAAAACTATTCTGGCACGGGCCGAAGAGGTTCAAAAGCAGATCGACAGCGGAGAACTGGACAGTCCTCTGGCGGGAGTGCCAACAGCGATAAAGGACAATATGTGTACCAAGGGAATTCTGACTACCTGCAGTTCAAAGATTTTAGAGAATTTTGTTCCTTCCTACTCTGCAGAAGCGGTACAAAACCTGGAAAAAGCAGGGGCGGTTATCATAGGAAAGACAAATATGGATGAGTTCGCCATGGGCAGTACCACGGAAACATCAGCATATGGAATCACGAGGAATCCCCACAATACAGATCACGTTCCGGGAGGGTCTTCTGGAGGTTCCTGTGCGGCGGTGGCGGCCTGGGAATGTTCCTACGCGCTGGGATCTGACACCGGCGGTTCCATCCGCCAGCCCAGCTCATTCTGCGGGGTGACAGGAATCAAGCCCACCTATGGCACTGTTTCCCGGTACGGACTGATCGCCTACGGCTCTTCTCTGGATCAGATCGGTCCCATCGCAAAGGACGTAACAGACTGTGCGACGATTCTGGAAGCGATATCTTCATATGACAAAAAGGACAGCACTTCCATCCAGCGGGAGGATCTTGATTTTACTTCTGCCCTTGTGGCAGACGTCAAGGGGATGAGGATCGGGATTCCCAGGGATTATTTTGGAGAGGGGCTAGATCCCCAGGTAAAAGCTGCGATAGAAAAGGCGGCGGGGGTTTTAGAGGAAAATGGGGCGCTCCTGGAGGAATTTGATCTGAGCCTTGTGGAATATGCAATCCCTGCCTATTATGTGATCGCTTCTGCAGAGGCAAGTTCGAACCTGTCCCGCTTTGACGGGGTAAAATACGGATACCGCACCGGGGATTACGAGGGACTCCACAATATGTACAAGAAAACCCGCTCGGAAGGATTTGGTCCGGAGGTCAAGCGCCGGATCATGCTGGGATCTTTCGTGCTCAGCAGCGGTTATTATGATGCATATTACCTGAAAGCGCTGCGGACCAAGGCATTGATCAAAAAAGCCTTTGACCAGGCATTTGAGAGATATGATATGATACTGGCACCGGCAGCTCCCACCACAGCGCCGAAGATCGGTGAGAGCCTGAGCGATCCCATCAAGATGTATCTGGGAGATATTTATACCATCTCGGTTAATCTGGCGGGACTTCCTGGGATCAGCCTTCCCTGTGGAAAAGACGACAAAGGGCTTCCCATCGGGATGCAGCTGATCGGGGACTGTTTTCAGGAGAAAAAGATCATTCGCGCGGCTTATACATTTGAGCAGAATCGTTCACGGGAACAATAAAAGGAGGGGAAATCATGGCAAAACAATATGAAACAGTGATCGGACTGGAAGTTCATGTAGAACTTGCCACAAAGACAAAGATATTCTGCGGTTGTACCACGGAGTTTGGCGGTGCACCCAATACACACACCTGTCCCGTCTGTACCGGCATGCCGGGATCTCTTCCTGTGTTAAATAAGCAGGTGGTGGAATATGCTATGGCGGTGGGACTTGCCACCAACTGTAAGATCACCCAGTACTGCAGATTTGACCGAAAAAATTATTTTTATCCGGATAACCCGCAAAACTATCAGATCTCCCAGCTTTATCTGCCGATCTGCCGGGACGGTCATGTGGATATAGAGACCCCGGCAGGAAAAAAATCCATTGGAATCCACGAGATTCATATGGAAGAGGATGCTGGAAAACTGGTGCATGACGACTGGGAAGATTGTTCTTTGGTAGATTTTAACCGTTCCGGTGTACCATTGATCGAGATCGTGTCAGAACCGGATATGAGAAGCGCTGAAGAGGTCATCGCCTATCTGGAAAAGCTTCGTATGACCATTCAGTATCTGGGGGCCTCAGACTGCAAGCTCAATGAGGGCTCCATGCGGGCGGATGTCAACCTTTCGGTCCGTGAGGCGGGCGCTTCCGAGTTTGGAACCCGTACCGAGATGAAGAACCTGAACTCCTTCAAGGCGATATCCAGAGCCATCGAGGGAGAGCGGGCGCGTCAGATTGAACTGATCGAGGAGGGCAAAAAGGTTGTTCAGGAGACACGGCGCTGGGATGATAATAAGGAATATTCCTATGCGATGCGTTCCAAAGAGGATGCCCAGGATTACCGCTATTTTCCGGACCCGGACCTGGTGCCTGTCAGCATCAGTGATGCGTGGATCGCGGAGGTGAAGGCGCGCCAGCCGGAGCTTCAGGAAGAAAAAGCAGCACGATACAAGAAAGAGTTTGACATCCCCGAATACGACATCAATATTATTACCAGCTCAAAATGTCTGGCGGATATGTTTGAGGCGGCCACGGCGATCTGCCACAATGCAAAAAAGGTATCCAACTGGCTTATGGTAGAGACCATGCGCCTTTTAAAGGATAAGGAGATGGAACCGGAAGATATTACTTTTTCGCCTGAGAATCTGGCGGCGCTCATTCATTTGACCGATGAGAACGCCATCAACTCTACCGTGGCAAAGGAAGTATTTGAAAAAATGTTTTCTGAAAATATTGATGTGGAGCAGTATGTGGAGAAGAACGGTCTGAGGATGGTCAATGATGAGGGGGCGCTCCGGGAGAGGATAGAAAAAGTGATTGCTGAAAACCCACAATCAGTTTCGGATTATCAGGCAGGAAAGACCAAAGCCATCGGTTTCCTGGTGGGGCAGACCATGAAAGCGATGAAGGGTAAGGCAGATCCAGGAATGGTAAACCAGATCCTCAAAGAATTGCTGCATTAGTCTTTCGATTGTACAAGAAAGTTGTTGACGTAAAGCAGTTTCTAAGAGATAATAGTAGTAACAGTTGGGGATAATATATGTTGAACCCAGAATCTATTCATTTGGATGTTAGATAATATTTAGAATGCTGTTTTAGGAGACAAAGGGGGACTAGTCATGATTGAGATGAGAAGAGAAAAGAGATGGCCGGCGAAGTTAGAGCTGGAGATTTCTTCATTGTTTAAACAGGATAATGTAAAGGTAGAAAATATCAATGCGCCGATCCAGGTGTTTGATGTTTCTAAGGTGGGGATCGGCTTTAAGACCAAAAGCGTTCTGCCGGTTGGATATTATTTTAATGCCAGGCTTGTCCTATGTGATAGTGGTGCGTTGAATTGTGTGGTGCGGATCGTGCGTCAGCAGGAGATGGAGGATTATAATATCTATGGATGTGAGATCGTGGGAACGGCCTCCATTATGGATTATGTCTTTAATGATTATGCGGCTACATTGAGTTAGTGGGACAGTACTGGTGTGCTGACACGTTAATATCTGATTTCTAAAAACATGGGCGGTCCGGCAGAGTCGGGAGTCCATGTTTTGTCAGTTTGAAAATATATCAGGGAGTGTGAAAAATGCAGAAAATTGAAATAAAATATTTAGGTCCTATAAGAGAATTAGAGATGCAGATAAAAGATTTTAATTTACTTATTGGTGAACAGGCAACTGGGAAAAGTACAGTGGCAAAGGCAACATATTTTTTTAGAATGATAAAAGCTACTATAACGGACTATCTTTGTCAGTTATATGATGACGCTCTATATAATGGAAATGATGTAAGTGGCGGATTTAAAAAAGTTATTAAAAAGGAATTGAAGTCAATTTTCATTTCATTATTTGGCTATAGTTGGGATTTGGATCAACGCTTGTATTTAAAATATGAATACACAGATGATATTTGGATTAAAGTAGATTTAAATAAATTTGCTAAAAAAAGATATATAAGTGTCACATATTCTTCCAAATTAACCCAGGAAATAAAGAGGTTAGAAAAAGATGCTTTAAACCTGTATCATCAAAAACTGGATGCTAATGTCAGCCTTTCTTACGCAAGTAAAGAACGATTGAGAAACTATGATAATTTTAGAAACAATGTTAATAAAATATTTGATGATTATAAAGAAACTTATTATATTCCGGCTGGAAGAAGTATGATTACCTTGCTGGTTAATAATCGTTCATTAATTGAGAATGAAAATTTGGATTTAATATCACGGGAGTTTATGCGGATTATTGACAATATTCATGGGGCATTTACTGATGGAATTCGAAATGTTCATAAACGTTATCCTGATGGGGAAAGAAAGTTTGATGTTGGAAAAATATCTGAAATGTTAATCTCTGATTTGAAAGGTGACTATCAATATAATGCGGGAAAAGAATATATCATTGCAAAGGATAAAGAATTGCATAATGAAAAAATACCAATTAACTTTGCATCATCGGGGCAGCAGGAAGTTTTGTGGCTGCTCAATCAACTATATATTTTGATGTTAAAAAAGGAGAAAGCATTTGTAATTATAGAGGAACCAGAAGCTCACTTGTATCCAAATCTGCAGAATAAGGTGGTTGAATTTATTGCTTATTTTGCGAATGTGAACGAAAGTTCTATTATGGTTACAACGCATAGTCCGTATGTATTGACTTCTGTAAATGCATTATATTGTGCAGGAAAAACAATTCAGGAATTTCCTGATCTGAAAAAGAAAGTGTATGATATAATTGGAAATGGATATGAGATTTTTCCAGACAAAGTTATGGCGTTAAAAATAGAAAAGGATACAAGTATACAAAATTTAATTAACGATGAATATGGTGAACTTAATACGGAAATGATTGACGAAATTTCAGATAGAGTAAATGAGAAATACACAGAATTGTTTTACCTTTTAACTGAAAAAGAATAACGAGAGGAGCAAAATGATGAGGAAAGAAGAGAAAGATAAAAGGATGGCATCTGTTCCGTTATGTACATTGGCATTTGGAAAGTATAATGATTCCTTTGAGCATCTTAATATAGGTGAGAAAAAGACGCTTAAGGATACAAAATCGGATAAAAATTCTTTTATGCCGGTAAAAGTAGTTGATGAACAAGTATTTTTAACAAAGCCTGATGGAAAACTGATTCCTAATATTCAAGGTCAGCGTAAATGCGATTTTCTAATATATTGTCAAAGTAAGTCACAGTCATGTTTTATTGAACTTAAAGGGGAAAACATTTCAATTAAAGAAGGGTATAATCCCTATAATCAAATTAGTGATACGGTGGATTATTTAAAAAAGGAAGAGCAATTAAAAGGTTTAGTAGATCATAGGGTTGAAAAGCATGCATTTATTGTTTCACCAGGGCGTCAAAAACTTCCCAAAGGAATAGAATCTAAGGAAAGATTTCTTTGGCAGAAACTTATACAAAAAGGAGAGAATAAGAAGAAAATAGAAGATCTTATTCATTATGTAAAAGTGACGAAATCAGATCGATATAGTAATAATGGACAAATCATTTGTTCTACCAGATCACCTATAGAAATTCCATTTGGTAATAGGGAGTGAGAAGGATCAGACAATACAAATGAGATTGTGCTGTTTTCTGATTATTGTGCGGATGGAGACAGTAAATCTTCTGAATGGGAATTGAAATTCTGTGGATACGCATAAGTGATGTAGATCATTACTATATATGCGTTCCATAATAATTATAATATGTTATGGAAAAAAAGATGGTTGATGTTTGCCATCTTTTTTCATTTTTAAGAATATGCAGGTTGATGTGACTCAAAACGGTCACATTTTCCTTGTCGAAACTTGTCGATATATGCCGAACGTTTGTTCTTGTTGTGTTATGTCAGATTATGTATAATGTAAATAACAACTACAATACCAATGCAAAAATACAGAAGAAGTTGTAAATAACCAGCAGAAAGGAAAAGGTGAAATATGAAAAGAGCTTTAGCAATATTATTGTTTATTGGAATGATGCTGTCAGGGATATGCCAGCCATTCAACAAAACAGCCTGCTCTGCAGGAACAGACCAGCAGACCACCACCTATACCGTAGACAATTTCAGGATCGAGTATCAGATCGTATCCCAGTGGGACCACGGCTACATAGCCAATGTAACCATATTCAATACAGGCAGTACAACGATAGAAAACTGGGAATTGTCCTATCAGTCTGCAGATGAATACGTCAATATCTGGAACGCCAGTGTTGACTATCGCGGGGCAAACTATTACAATATAAAAAATGCAGGACTTAGCTCGACGGCACCAATTTGAACCCTGCCTCCGACTTGTGATTTTCCAATTTGCTGCGTCAACGTCAATCAACGTACCTCCAGTACGTTTCATTCCGTTTCCTTGTAAATTGGAAAATCACAAGCGGAGGTCGGAGATTTCGGATTGTGATAGCACCAAAATAGCTAGGCGCTTGAATGAGGCGATGCGGTGGTATCGCCGAATGAAAGCAACAACGCTATTTTGGTGCTAGCGCAGGACGAAACAGGGTTCAAATTGGTGCCGTCGAGCTAACCAGAACATCCGGCCGGGGGAGTCTGTTTCCTTCGGCTTCCAGGCGGCATACAAAGGAGAATCCGTGGATATTCCCCGGTCCTATAAAATTCTGGGGGACAGGCTTGTGGTGAACAATAAGGAATGCCGGATCCAGTTCGATGTGGTCAACCAATGGCATGACGGCTGTATCATGAATGCCACCCTGTACAACAACTCGGATAAAAATATCGAAAACTGGTCCATGGAGTACGGTTTCGATTTCGAGATACCGAACATCTGGAGGGCCAAAATAGAGAGCCGGAACGGAAATACATATAAAATAACTAACTGTGAGTACAATTCAGTGATCCGGCCCGGGGAAAGTGAAACCTTCGGCATGCAGATCCATTTTCCCGAGGGGGCAGAGTTCAAAAAACCTTATGACATCAAATTATACCAGTACCGGAAAGATGACTGGTATCTTGATTTTGACAAGGAATGGAACCGGACCATGATCCGTGCCAACGATGAAACAGTACTGGCGGCGCTTCAAAAAAACAAGAACACGATAAAAATAGGCGTCATTGATTCGGGGATCGATTATTCCTCGAATATAAAAGTGGATGCTTCTGAAAACTTTGTCACCTCCTATACCGAAAAGAACCCGATCTTTGGGGACTTATCCGGGCACGGGACAGCCGTGGCGGGGATCCTCGCTTCGGATTCATCCCGGAATGAAGACTCTTACCAGTTTGACAACAAATACTTAAAGCAGCTGACCACAGAAAAAGTCAGTGGAATCAATCCCTATGTGAAACTCTACTCCGCCGAAGTACTGGACGAATCCAACAAGACCACTGTGGACCAGCTGGTGAATGGAATCAATTGGGCCGTGGAAAAGGGGGTTAAGATCCTGAACATCAGTTGCGGACTGGAAAAAGATTCGGCGAAATTACATAACGCCATCAAAAACGCCTCTGCCAAGGGAATACTGATCGTTGCCGCAGCGGGGGACGGAAAAACCGTCCAGTATCCGGCGAAGTATGAGGAAGTGATGGCAGTTGGCTCAGTAAAATGCAATGGGGAGCAGACCGGATCCTCCCCCACCGGAAACGAGATTGAGGTTGTCGCACCGGGGGAAGACATAACCACCTACGGTCCCTTCGAGATCTTGACAAACCAGTCTGGAACCAGCATGGCAGCCCCACAGGTGTCCGCCCTGGCTGCTATTTTGTGGCAGCAGGATCCCTCCCAGCCTGCCGATTTCATCCGGAAGCTGATCGATGCTTCTGCACATCCCCTTGGCGAACCTGCAAAGTATGGGTACGGCCTGATCGACTGCGCTTACGCCCTGGAGCAGTATGGGAAGTTTGCGGAAGGATATCATGCAGCAGGCACGGAGAAGATGTCCCTGCTGGCGGATAATGACCATACATTACTGCTGACAGATGAAGAAGTGGTTCGGGGGTACTGGGGTGGTAAAAAACACGAAAAAACTGCACGTGATAATAAGATCAGAAAATTGGGAGCAGTTTGGCCAGATAATAAGAAATCCGGGGTAAAAGGAATGAAATCATATCCAGAGTTCCACGGTTATTTTAAAAAGAATTATATTAATGCATATTTATACATAACTAATATAGCATCAAAATTATATACAAGTGGAAAGTTCCCTAATGCTAAAAACAACTTCCAAAAGAATCTTCAAAGAGCGGCTAAAGCAGGATTTAAAGAACATAACATTTTAAAAAATTCTGAGAAATCAGAGTTTGTATATGGAATGGCACTGCATACAGTTGCAGATATATTTTCTCATAGTACAACAGGAGTTAAAGGAAGAGATAGGAATAAACTAAAAAAGGATTCAGTAAAATCATTAGCCCAGAAATGGGAGGTTTTACGGCATGGTCCGAAAAAGAAAGATGGAACTTTTTACGCTTCGAAAAATTTTGCTGATATGACGAAATGTATATCGAGCAGGTATGAAAAAAGTGCAAAAAGGGTATGTGGAGAAATCATTAATAAAGCAATTATGAATCACAAAAAGGGAACAAAAAAAGTATTTTGCAAAGTGTTTTTTTATAAAAAGATTAATAAAGCAAATAAATTGACTAGTGCTAATCAAAAAAAGTTATATTTAATAAGATCATATGGAATCTTAAATTTATCAAAATACTTAAAGCCAGGTAACGACACAAAATTACAGAAAGTTGTAAATAATGCTAGCAATATGTATATAAAGAAAGTGGTGGAACAATGGAAATAAAAAAAGTTATTGGAGTAATAATATGCGTTGCTTTCTGTTTTTATGAAATTTCAGGTACATCATTTATAAGTGCAAGTAAAATCGAAATGAGTGGAGATACATGGAAATACGATTTTGCTTTAAAGACGCTTGTTTTTGTGGGAAATCAATCCATAGACGGCAATGCTTCATTAGATGGTCATAGTACTGAACCAAAATGGTATAAATTCGCAAATAAAACAGAACATTTGATTATTGGAGAAGGTGTGACAGGAATTGGTAAAGGCGCTTTCTATGGTTTTAAAAAATTGGAATCCGTTGATATGGCAGATACAGTGACACGAATAGATACATGGGCATTTCACGATTGTATAAATTTAAAAAAAATTAATTTTTCAAACTCACTGAAAAGAATCGAGGATGGAGCCTTAAGCGGATGTTGGAGTTTGAAAAAAATAGAACTACCAAACCAAATTCAATCAATCGGGACCTTTAGCGAATGCACAAAATTAAAGAAAGTTATTATACCTCAAAGTGTTCATAAAATATTACCAAAGACTTTTATGAATTGCGTTTCTCTAACAAGTGTCAGATTGCCTGTAGGACTAAAAAAGATTGACAAAAAACTATTTAAAAATTGTAAGATTTTAAAATCTGTGAACATACCATCTACGGTAGAAATCGTTTATATGTCTGCATTTTCAGGAACGGGAATAAGAAAAATCTCTTTGAATGAAAATGTAACCCAGATAAAAAACGGAACATATTCAGGAGAAAAGGTGTTCAAGAAATATGATACTGATGATTACGAAACCAAAAACCTCCGCCTGATCGAAATAAAATCAAAAAAGGTAAAAAGCATTGCCAAAGGCTCCTTTTCCGGTCTGTCTTCCAAAGTAGTGGTCAAGGTGCCAAAGAGCAGGAAGAAAAAGTACACGAAGATGCTGCGGGAAAGCGGATTGGAAAAAAAGGTAAAGATCAAAACACTGTGATAACTAGATTGGAAAAGAAAAATTCTTAGAAACATCATGAAACAGGAATCTCCCATAGAAACCCAGATAAACACTGGATTCTATGGGAGATTCCACTTTTAGATAAAGGGCGTTATATTAAGCCTTTAACGTATCATACAGATTTTTCACTGTCGGATAGATTTCCTTGAATTTAGCATATTTTGCATCGTACTTAGCTGTGAGGGCAGCATCTGGCTCCACACAGTCAATGACTTTGACGATTTTAGCAGCAGCCTCTTCCACAGAAGCGTATTCTCCGCAGGCTACGGCAGCCAGCATGGCGCCGCCAAGACCAGGACCTTCCTCACTCTCGATAATGTTTACCTTGATTCCGAGAACGTTAGCGATGATCTTTCTCCAGAGCGGGCTTTTTGCACCGCCGCCGCAGATCTTTGTCTCCGTGATGTTGATACCGAGATCCTTAGCGACTTCAAAAGAATCACGGATGGCAAATGCCACACCTTCCAGAACTGCCTGTGTCATATCAGCTCTTGTGGAGTCCATGGACATGCCGATAAAGAGGGCGCGGGCATCTGGATTGTTATGAGGAGAACGCTCACCCATCAGATAAGGGAGATAATACACGTTGTTCTCGCCCAGTTTGTCGTCGGTGATCGGCTTCTGCTCTGCTGGGTAATCCTTTGTGCCGATGATATCGTCCATCCACCACTTGTTACAGGAAGCAGCGCTGAGCATACAGCCCATGAGATGGTAATTGCCATCGGCGTGAGCAAAGGAGTGAAGGGCATTGAATTTATCCACACCGAACTCCTTGCTGGAAATAAAGATGGTTCCGGAGGTTCCGAGAGAAATGTTACATCCGCCGTCACCTACAGTTCCCGTTCCGACAGCGGCAGCGGCATTGTCTCCAGCACCGGCAGCGATCTTACATTCTGTGGTAAGTCCCAGCTCTGCGGCAGCAGCATCGGTGAGAGCGCCTGTGATCTCGTAGCTCTCAAAAAGCTTAGGAAGCTGTTCTTCTTTTACGGAGCAGATCTCCATCATTTCCTTTGACCAGCATTTGTTCTTTACGTCCATAAGAAGCATACCCGAAGCGTCGGAGTAGTCACAGCTGTGAACGCCTGTCATTTTATAGGCGATATAATCTTTAGGAAGCATGATCTTTGCAATCTTTGCAAAATTTTCCGGTTCATTTTCTTTTACCCAGAGAATCTTTGGCGCAGTAAAACCGGCAAAAGCGATATTTGCTGTGTACTGGGATAATTTATCTTTACCGATGACATCATTCAGATAGTTGGTTTCTTTTGTGGTACGTCCATCATTCCAGAGGATCGCCGGACGGATTACGTTATCATCCTGATCCAGAATCACCAGCCCATGCATCTGTCCACCAAAGCTGATGCCTGCCACCTGGGAAGCTTCGAAACCGTTTGTCAGTTCCTTGATTCCCTCAACAACAGCATTCCACCAGTCATCAGGGCTCTGTTCTGACCACCCGGGATTTGGGAAAGACAAGGGATATTCTTTTGAAACAATGTTTTTGATCGATCCATCTGCTTCCATAAGAAGAAGCTTCACAGCGGATGTACCGAGGTCAACACCTATGTAATACATATAAATCCTCCATTCCGAGAACGTTTTTTGTTCGAGGAACCGCACGAGAAAAACTGCTGTAGCAGCTTTTCTCGTGTCGGATAAGGGGGTATTTGTGACGTTCTCGGCACAAATACTCCTGTGAAAAATTGGCATATCAATGCAATTTTTCACAGTAAATCCTCCTATAAACTTTATGTTAAGAAATAACTGCCAGCAGTGAGCAATCATAAAGCCAAGCAATTATAAAAAAGCAGCGGCCAGAGAGGGGCGAGGTGCCGACCTCAGGGCCGCTGGCATGTAAATTACAAACGATAATTCAACTGCATGTATTTATGCAAATGGGTTTTCTGTCGGATAGCGAACGCCTGCCGGCTGATTGTATCCAATCTCATTTACATCTACACCGATATATTTGAATACTTCGTATAATGTCTTTCCGAAATGTCCAAATGCAACGGCACCGTGATGCGGATAGTTGCCTTCGATCAATACGTGGCGGTAGAATCTTCCCATCTCAGGAATTGCAAAGATACCGATGGCACCAAAGCTTCTTGTAGCAACCGGAAGTACTTCACCGTGTGCTATGTAAGCGCGAAGTTTGGTATCTGCGGTACTCTGAAGACGGAAGAATGTGATGTCTCCAGGAACAATATCGCCTTCCAGTGTTCCGTTGGTAACTTCGATTGGAAGGGAACGAGCCATGATCTTCTGATATTTCATCTCACAGAAGGACAGCTTGCTGGAAGCGGTGTTTCCGCAGTGGAATCCCATAAATGTATCTTTCAGTGTATAGCTGGCATATTTGCCCTTGATATCCTCATCGTACAGATCCTGTGGTACGGAGTTGTTGATGTCGAGAAGGGTTACAGCATCCAGGCTTACAGCAGTTCCGATGAACTCAGAAAGTGCTCCGTAGATGTCTACCTCACAGGATACCGGAATGCCTTTTGCTGTCAGACGGCTGTTTACATAGCATGGTACGAAACCAAACTGTGTCTGGAATGCAGGCCAGCATTTGCCAGCGATAGCAACATATTTGCGGTAACCTTTGTGATCTTCGATCCAGTCAAGAAGAGTCAGCTCATACTGGGCAAGTTTCTCAAGGATCTCAGGTTTCTTATTACCTGCACCCAGTTCGTTCTCCATATCTTTTACAACTTCAGGAATTCTTTCGTCGCCTGCATGATTATTAAATGCCTCGAAAAGATCAAGCTCTGAATTCTCTTCGATCTCAATGCCAAGATTGTAAAGCTGTTTGATCGGAGCATTACAAGCAAGGAAGTTCAGTGGACGAGGACCAAAGCTGATGATCTTCAGGTTCTCCAGTGCATATACGGCACGGGCAATTGGAAGGAATTCATGGATCATGTCAGCACATCCCTCAGCAGTTCCCACCGGATACTCAGGAATATATGCTTTTACATTGCGCAGCTTCAGATTGTAGCTTGCGTTAAGCATACCACAGTAAGCGTCTCCACGTCCGTCTAACAAACTGTTTCCGGTCTCCTCAGCAGCAGCAACGAACATCTTAGGTCCGTCAAAATGCTTTGCAAGAAGAGTCTCAGAAATTTCAGGACCAAAGTTTCCGAGATATACACAAAGTGCGTTACATCCGGCTTTCTTAATGTCCTCCAGAGCCTGTACCATATGAATTTCACTCTCTACGATACAGATGGGGCACTCATAGATGTCAGCTGCATCATATTTCTTTGTGTACGCCTCAACTAAAGCTTTTCTTCTGTTTACAGAAAGCGTCTCTGGGAAACAGTCACGACTTACTGCAACAATTCCGATTTTCATTTCTGGCATGTTGTTCATGTTAGTAAACCATCCTTTCATTTATTCTGTTAAAATTTAATCAAAATCAGTAACTTTATTTTAAAGCATTTATAAAAAAAAATCAATAAAAAGCATCATATTTATAAAAAAAATTTGTGCAGTGTACATATTGCACAAATGATCATTTCGTAGTATAATGAATTTGTATAACCAGAGTTTTAAGTTCACTATAATCTCTCGGAATCCTGAGTGATTATAGCCAGTTATTACTGGCAGCGAACAT
>CAQOJF010000028.1:0-36896 GCA_948848225.1 uncultured Eubacterium sp. | reverse complement strand
AAGCAGTGGGCAAAACCGTATAAATACTTACTTTGTTGAGTTTTGCTCATGGCTAGAGATAAAAAATGTTCGTAAAGGGGGGATGTATTTGATTTGGAGCGGAAGGTTCAATCTGGCAACTTTCCTGAGAACAGTCTATTTTTCTAACAAGCAGGGTCGCTCAAAATTCCGTTAAACATGTGAATAAGCAGTTGATTATCAAGTTGAATATTTTTTATCTTTACACTTTATGTAAAGGGGATGATTTTACGCATCACGGTGTACACTTCCTTTTTCATGCAGTACGGGAGGGATAAAATGAGAGAAACTTCGTGGCTCCAGGAAGAGCTGAATCGAGCAAAAAAGCAGGGACTTACGGTTCATATTGAAGGTAAGGCGTGTCAATATCAGGATCCGGCAAAGTTCTTTCATCTTTTGGAAGAGCCTTCGTACATGCTCGATTATGTTAGCGATGAAGATGGAAAGATCACAGGAATTTGTTTTGATAAGGTAAATAAAGATGATTTTTCCTGAAGAAGCGTATTGACAGGAGCTATACAGATCCAGAGTGCAAATTTAATTTAGGGATAAAGATGTATGGATCCTAAAAGGTGGGAATCGGGAACATAATTTTTGATATCGGGGAAGGGAACCGCCTTTCGGGCGGTTCTCTTTCTATCCTAAAGCAAGCTGAAAAATGGAAATAACCGGTTGCTGTAGCATAATTGGAAAAAATTTGTTATACTTGAGTCAGTCATTGTTGTAAAAAGCATGGATTGAAAAACAGGAGGATAAGAAATGTTATTTTTTGAGATTGTGGGAGCATATTACGGTGCATTTTTTATATGGCAGCTGGTAACAGGGATCATGAATATGCTGTCAGGAAAGATTTTGGGCGGTATGAAGTTCCATTCTATCCGATTTTTGAATTTCAACATTGGTGAAAGTCAGGGAAAACTTACGCTGAGCAAGGATAGGGTTTGTTTTCTTCCCCAGTTTAAGATATTACATACACCTGAGTCAATGGCAGACAAGAGGCGCAGGACAGTGGCACTGTCAGCGGGTGCTCTCTCTGGATTTACAGTCTATGGTTTGTTCTGTCTGCTGGTGTACCGCCTGGCAGCGGGCACAGAATTTTTCCGGATGTTTATGGTGGGGGCGATCATTGTTTTTGCATTTGGATTTTATCAATTTTTAATTATGATTTTTTCAGGTTTGGGAAATTCAACTCAGGCTGTAATGCATCGGAAGAATGAACAGATTCTCTCATTTATAATGGAAGGAACACACCCGGCTCAGCTTGGGGACTGGCTGGCAGAAGAGGTGGAATTATCCGGTGCAGGTCTCGCTGAAAAAAATAGATATATTCAGTTTCAGTATTTCTCAGCATTAGAAAAAGGAGATGAGGAGCGGGTGAGCCAGCTGATACATAAGATGGAGGAAGCGCTGCCCCAAAATGTACCGGCTTTTTTAGGCGGTATCTGCGGTGAACTTATATTTTATTATTCGTATCTGGAAAAGGATCTGAGTAAGGCAGAGAGGTATAAAAACCAGGCTCCGTCTATGATCGAGAACGATATGGATCTGAATGGAAGGAGGGTGTATGCCTATTATCTTTATGGAAAAGAGGCAGATACCGATAAGATCCTGGAAGTGATCGCGGAAGGGCTGGCAGTGGCACAGGAATACCCAATGCCCGGAAATATTCCTATGGAGACGAAGCTGCTGCAGCATTTAAGGGATCTATTGTAGATGTTTGATTATGATAGGTTTAGGATACAACAGCGTCAATCTGGGGGATTTCCAGACTGGCGCTGTTTATGATGGCAGCATTGGACTGTCTCATTTAAAATGGGTATGTCGCCAGCAGCATTCATTTCTAGAAGTGTTGCTGTAAGCGGAATATTCATTTGAATTCAAATTAAAATAAGTATCACCAGCAAGTTCTTCCCGCTCCACATAGAGGCTGCCGCTGGCCCGTGCACTCATAAACCATTTCATCAGAGTGAGCCGCCCACGGGAGATCTCAATGCAGGTGATGCACTGGGGATGGACACAGCTTCCCGTATTCAGGTAAGAAGAATCTTCGGTACTGACCATGGGGCGGTGGGTGTGTCCTGTGATCAATGTCCGGTGGTATTCCTCTGCCCATGCCGCCAGCCTGCTTTCGGAACGCTGTTTGGTGGTATTATTTTTGGCAGCACTGGTTGGGTCCAGGATTCCCACCTGCTCCAACGGTTTCCACAGATAACGGACGAGAAAACAGTTTACAGGCCACAATGTGGAATTTAGCAGGGAAGACTGGTGCCCGTGGGTGAGGTACAGGCTTTTTCCCGTCTGCTCATTGCGGAGTACCAGTCCCGGATAAAAAATGATATCAGGAAATAATTCTTTCTGACACTGGCTGGAAATGCAATAATAGGTGGAACATTTTTTTCGGGCAAAAGAGGCGCGTTTTTTGATCATATCGTGATTTCCGTAGATCATATAGAGCCTGTTGTCCTTATAAAACCGGGCCAGCTGCCGGAATACGTCACCATGGATTTCTTTGATCTGTTCCATGTTCCGATTTTCCCAGAGTTCGTCTCCATCCCCCAGTTCAATATAGGTGTAACCACTCTGATAATAATAGTTCAGAGCGGCGAGATAGAGATGGCGGTTTTTTAGAAAATTATCGCCCTGGTTACCGCTTCCCCGGTGACAGTCACTGAAAAGCACGTAACGGCTTCCAGAGTTCAGAGGAAGAACGGGAACATTGCGAAAGGATTTGTTTAGTCGTCTTCGGCAGCTCATCCAGATCTCCTTTCAGTGTTTTTTGTGATGTTTTCCCTTTCGTCCAAAACGTCTCAGCCTGAAAATACGGCGGAATACAAAGGGAATGTAATAATACAGGTACAAAAGTTTGCTGCCGGAATCTTCAAAAGGTCTTGTGACAAAACAAAAGAGTTTGCAGAAAATCCGGTTTTTAAACTGAACATAGTGGCAGTACCATCTTTTCAAGAAGAACCAATGCTGACTGCCGGCATGAAAGGCGAAAGACACACTGGTATACATCACGTCGATATCATCGGGATCGTGTCCGCTGGCCAGCAGGGCATCCAGAAAGGCATCCCTCATCGACAGGTCGTGGAAGCGGAGGGTGATATCCACAGACAGCTCTTTGGGCCTGGAGAACAGTCCCATGGAAAAAATGGTCAGCCACCAGTGTTCTTTCTGAAGCGCTGCGACAGGGCATCCTCTCCGCCGGAGACGCATGGTGATCTCTGGCATTTCTTCGTTTGAGGCTGCATGAAAAATGGTAAGTTTGCGGGCGGCCGGAGGAATGATGTGATCAGTATGATAGATCCCCACCTCACTTCCGGTGTTGATGCCGTATTGTCCTTTCCAGAATTCGATCAGCCATGTTTTGCCGTCATGGTCAAAATAAACTGGATAACTGTCGAAGACCATATTAAAATATGGTGCTCCACGGTCATAGATAGCTCCATACCCAAAATCCTTCTGCCAGGCGTCCAAACGGCTGGAAAAGATGTCCTGCTTGGAATAGTAGTTATAGCCAAGGGGTTCCACCAGTTCATTCAGGAGCCGGCATTTGTGCATGTCAGACATACAGCAGATCTTGCAGATGATCTTTTTCTTCCTCCAGTGAAAGACAATAAGGCATATAATGGCGATCAGTACTATAATAGAGATTGTGAGATACATAGAGTTCTCCATTCTTTGGTTTGTTAGTACATTTTATGCGGAAAATGTCGAAAAGTGAAGATATATGAGGATAAAAGAAAAAGAATGTAGAAAAAAGGGACCTGCCTCAATTAATTTGAAGCAGATCCCAGATTAAGCCAGACAGCACGATCTGGTTCAGTCATTTATTCTTTTCCATTCCAACAGTAGGTGCACAGATTTTCCTGGGGAATTCCCACGGAGGCAAGCATGTCATCCAGACGGTTATAGCGCAGTGTTGTAAAATTCAGCTCCTTGCGGATCTCTTCAACCATCTGCTCATATTTAGGTGATTCTGGATCGGCATATTCCTGTAATATGTCATCGGATACATCTTCTGTGCCCTCCAGACGGACAATGACGCGTCTTGTAATCAGATCCATCTCTGAAGTGGAACGGGAGAAGTTTAAATATTTACATCCGTATACAAGAGGCGGACAGGCCGGCCGGATATGGACTTCTTTTGCGCCGCTTTTATATAAAAATTCTGTGGTCTCACGCAGCTGGGTGCCCCGGACGATAGAATCATCGATCAGGAGCAGGCTCTTGTCCTTTATAAGATCATGGACGGCGATTAGTTTCATTTTCGCGATCAGGTTCCGTTTGCTCTGGATCGTAGGCATAAAAGAACGGGGCCAGGTCGGCGTATATTTAATGAAAGGACGGGAAAAGGGAATTCCCGAAGCGTTGGAGTAGCCGATGGCATGGGCTGTACCGGAATCCGGTATGCCGGCTACGATGTCCGGTTTGACATTGTCCCGCTTCGCCAGGCTGGCGCCGCAGTTATAGCGCATCTGCTCTACGCTGACCCCTTCGTAAGAACTGGATGGGTAACCATAATATACCCATAGGAAGGTACAGATCTTCAATGTTTTTCCAGGTGCCATCAGTACATGTACACCCTCTTCTGTCACCACGTCGATTTCACCAGGGCCCAACTCTTTAAAGTCCTGATATCCTAGATTTTGATATGCAAAAGATTCAAAGGAGATGCAGTAAGCATCTTCTTTTTTGCCAATGACGATAGGAGTGCGGCCATACTTATCCCTGGCAGCATAAATGCCTTTTGGTGTCATGAGCATCAGGGTCAGGGAACCGTCGATGAGTTCCTGTGCATAGTGAATTCCTTCAATAATATTTTCCTTCTGGTTAATGATGGCAGCCACCAATTCTGTAGGATTGATATCACCGCCGCTCATTTCAAGAAAATGGGAATTGCCATTGGAAAAAATAGTATCTACAATTTCTTTTGTATTGTTGATCTTACTGACTGTAGTAATGGCATAGGTGCCGTGGTGGGAGCGCACGATTAATGGCTGGGGCTCGTAATCTGAAATACAGCCGATGCCATAATATCCTTTCATTTTTTGTACATCTTTATCAAATTTGGTTCGGAATGGAGAATTTTCGATATTATGGATGGCGCGGTCAAAGCCGTCTTCTCCATACACGGCAAGACCGCCGCGCCTCGTACCCAGGTGAGAATGATAGTCTGTTCCAAAAAATAAATCAAAAATGCAGTCGTTCTTTGCTGCAACGCCAAAAAATCCGCCCATGATAATCTCCTTATTTAAAGTGATATGCCACTCTGTGAGGCAATACATCCTGGATTTCTGATGACATGTCCAGGTCGTTTTACAAATTTATTTTATCAAGCATTGGCGAAGCTGACAAGAGGGAATTCAATTTCTTTTCTTTTTTTCCCACAGAGTGGCGCGGCAGTTGCGAAACCCCGCGATTTTTGTTATAATCATAATATTCGGCAGGGGCCGGATCCGCGCCGCCTGGCATCATCAGGCTAACACCATGAAGCCGGGTTCTGCCGAAATAGCACGGGAAAGGAAGGATATATATGAAAATAGCCGTAACATATGATGAGCAAGGACAGGTATTCCAGCATTTTGGACATACAGAAAAATTTAAGATTTTTGAATTTGGAGAAAATGGTCTCGTGAATACGATGGTAGTGGATACCAACGGAACGGGACACGAAGCCATCGCCGGATTTCTTGCAAAAGGAAATGTAAAGGTGCTGATCTGCGGGGGAATCGGTGAAGGCGCCATGATGGCGCTCAGTGAGGAAGGAATCCTAGTTGTACCAGGGGCTTCCGGTGATGCAGACAGGGCAGTGGCAGACTTTCTAAAAGGAATTCTTGAGACGGATAATACCCCGAACTGTGATCATCACGGAGAAGGACATGCCTGTGGCGGTGGCTGTGGAGGGTGTCATGGATGTCATTGAGCCGAGTGAAGCGATGAACTTCAATATATACGAACGATAACTCCCCGGCTGTCCAGGGAGATTTTTGACGGGGGTCACTCGTTCCGGAGATTTATTTCCGATAGTAAAATATCTACACCCAAACTTCTTTCATCAGATGATTCCATGACTTCACAGGGCTTCCATATATATGAAATTCTTAGTTGTATTGTCAGTGCAGAGTCCTCTGGGTGCTCCTGCATTCTGGGGATTTCCTGGGGGATGGGAACTTCCCATGTTCCTGTCAGAGTACTGGCGTCAATAATCTCGGTAATCAAACATATATCAAATACCTCTCATCAATATATTTTGGCACAAGTTAATATTATATTATGACGGTGTGGTTTGTCAAACCAAAGGACAGTGTCTCCTATACGAATTCTGGATGAATCTGTAACTGGGAATTTCAGAAAATAAAACAGAGGCAGTGCACGGTACAAACACCGAATGCAGAAGCCCCTGTTTTTGTTTGATATTATAAGGAAAAATGTGGTCAAATGCAGCAGTTCTATAATTATTGCTATTTGCCACGGATAGAATGCCATCTTATCCTACTATATGCATAAAGTCAATACATGAACAGAAAGACCTTGAAACGTTATAAATTATAGTAAAATATGTTATAAACAAAAGAGTTTCGTTGTTTTTTGTTTATTTTCTAAAGTGGCTATGGACGAGGGGGAAAATAAGTGCTATACTATGAGGGATTTGATTTGTAATGGGGAGATTGTTATGAAAAATGACCAGTTGGATGCCATAGACAAGCAGATAATCGAGATTTTGGAAAAAGATGCTAGAACTCCGGTAAAAGACATTGCCCAGGCGGTATTTCTCACGGCGCCAGCGGTTTCTGCCCGGATCAATCATCTTGTAAATGAGAAATATATAACCGGGTTTCATGCGAGCCTGAACCCGGAACTTTTGGGATATCATATCAAAGCGTTTATAAATCTGGAAGTTGAGCCCAAAGATAAGAAGGAATTTTATCCGTTTATCAAGGACTGCCCCAATGTGATCGAATGTAACTGTGTTACGGGGGATTACTCTATGCTGCTGGAGGTTCAGTTTAAAAGCACTATGGAGCTGGATCAGTTTATCGGTGAACTCCAGATCTATGGAAGGACAAAGACTTTGATCGTATTTTCAACATACATCGATCATCGGGAAGTTAGTGTTAAGTAAGATTTATACAAATAATGGAGGTAAGCTATGAATATTACAATGTTAAAGGGAAAGATTCATCGCGCCACTGTTGTGCAGGCTGAGTTAAATTATGTAGGGAGTATCACGGTGGATCCGGCGCTTATGGAAGCAGCAGGAATTCTTGAATATGAAAAAGTCCAGATCGTGGATGTGGAAAATGGAAGCCGATTTGAGACCTATACCATAGCGGGAGAGGAGAATTCCGGCATGATCTGTCTGAATGGCGCTGCGGCGAGACAAGTTCAGGTAGGGGATCATATTATCATCATGGCATATTGCGAGATGACGCCGGAGGAAGCGAAAAGCCACCGTCCCAAAGTGGTTTTCGTGAATGATGACAATAAGGTGCAGAGAATTTCTTCCTATGAAAAACACGGGCAGCTGAGCTAATGTACTATGCTATGCCTATGCCACTGATTTTTATCAGTAGTACATTGGGAAAATGATTTTAGAAGAGGGGCAGCAGAATGTTAAAGGGAAAGACGGTAGTGCTTGGAGTGACAGGAAGTATCGCGGCATACAAAATGGCGAATCTCACGAGTATGCTCATTAAGCTTCACTGTGACGTCCACGTGATCATGACAAAGAATGCTACCAATATTATTAATCCAATTACTTTTGAAACTCTCACAGGGCATAAGTGCCTTGTGGATACATTTGACAGGAATTTTAATTATAATATAGAACATGTGGCGCTGGGAGATAAGGCAGATCTGATGCTGGTGGCGCCGGCTTCTGCCAACGTGATTGGAAAGCTGGCGGGGGGCATCGCGGACGATATGCTGACGACGACGGCACTTGCCTGCCGTTGCCGCAAATTGGTGGCGCCGGCGATGAACACTAATATGTATGAGAATCCCATTGTACAACACAATCTACAGAGATTGCGGGAATTTGGCATGGAAGTGATCGAGCCGGATACTGGTATCCTCGCCTGTAAGGCAGTGGGGAAGGGAAAGCTCCCCTCGGAGGAGATCCTCTTGGAATACATTTTGCGGGAAATCCATCTGGAAAAGGATCTGGAAGGAAAGAAAGTACTGGTTACAGCCGGGGCTACCCGTGAGGCCATCGATCCAGTGCGTTTTATCACCAATCATTCTACCGGAAAAATGGGTTATGCACTGGCGAAGGTCGCTATGTACCGGGGAGCAGAGGTGACGCTGGTAAGTGCACCGACCCAGCTGCAGCCTCCGATCTGTGTCAAGCTAGTCAGAGTGGAGAGTGCTGAAGATATGTTTCGAGAAGTGAAAAAATTGGCGCCGGATATGGATATTATTATTAAAGCGGCGGCGGTAGCAGATTTCACTCCGGTGGAATACCATGAGGGGAAGATCAAGAAAAAAGAGGGGGAGAGTACACTGGAGCTAAAGCGCACCCAGGATATTCTTGCTTACCTTGGCGCCCGCCGCAGACAGGGGCAATATATCTGTGGTTTTTCTATGGAGACGGAAAATATGATAGAAAATTCACAACAGAAGCTGAAGGACAAACATGTGGATCTGATTGTCGCCAATAACTTGAACACGGAGGGAGCTGGTTTTGCTTCCGATACAAACATTGTCACACTGATCATGGAGGAGGGGTTGGTTGAGCTTCCCTGCATGTCGAAGGAAGAGGTGGCAGCGACGATCTTTGATGTGATCGTAAAGAAATAAAAATAATATTGGCCTGACGCCTTTACTAAATACAAAAAACGACTGCCGTGGCAGCCGTTTTTTGCTGAGAAAAGTAAATCGTATAAGAAAAGTGAATTGTTATGCTTTACAAAGCGTTATTTGAACGTCCTTTGTCAATACATCTGTGTAGCTGTATGAGATCGTCTGGCTTGTGTTCTCAAGCTCATTTTCTACTGTGATCAGGAATATACTTGGGAATGTTTCCGTGATAACACCTTCTGTAACGTCTACTTTATGTCTTCCCAAGTTGCAACGTATGACTACTCTGCTTCCAATGTGCTTGCTTACTGCCTTACGCACATTTCCAACATCTGTTTTCAACATAAATAATACCGACCTTTCTCCTGTCGCCGGACAGGTAATATGATGTCCCATGTCCCTTCAGTGTATTACCACGATATATAGAAATACAATTCTATTGTACCACATAATATTGTGTTTGTCAATTTTTGTATCTCTTCTTCTCTTTTTGCGCAATGAAATAACAGTATTATTATATGCGGCAATCGGAAAAATATTCCTTCTATTTTTACAAAAAGCTGGAATATCCGTGATGCCCCCGGAATATAGATAGTTTAGAAGTAATTAAGCCGTAGCCTGCCTGCGCGCCAGGCTATAGTGAGGAGGGCATATGGAACTTATAAAACAGAGAGTTCACATGAACCGGTGCAACAGCCGGGAAAATGTTCAGATCACACTGGATGCAGATTTTAATGTACCGGATATCAAACCGGATGCCAGGGCGATCATGCAGGAGAAGGGTGAGGTGGTAATAGAGGAGATACGGGTTGTGGATGGCAGAGCCAACATAAAAGGCGCTTTGTATTTTACGATCCTGTATGCCGGAGAAGACGAGATGCCGGTCTGCGATCTGACAGGAAATATTCCCATCAGTGAGACGGTGGCGCTGGGATGTGATTCCACCAGGGAGGATGAGATCTCGGTACACTCATCCATTGATGACCTGCGGGGAGAACTGATTAACTCCCGAAAATTTGGGGTAAAGGCTATCGTAAATATGGAAGTGGTGTCTGAATCGGTTTATGATGGAGAGGGCGCTATTGACATTGAGGGGGATGAGTCGATCCTCAAACGCAAAAAAAGCATGGATATCACCCGGCTTATCTTGGCTAAAAAGGATACTCTCCGGGTGAGGGATGAATGTAAGATTCCTGGAACGAAGGATACCATCGGCCGCATCTTGTATGATGATGTGAGCCTGCTGGAAGTGGAGACCAGGGTCGGTGAGGATAAGCTGGTGCTTTCCGGCGAAGCCAGCCTTTTCCTGATCTATCTGAGTAATGACGAGACACCGCAGTTAAATTTTCATGAGTGTATCATACCCCTTAGTGGGGAGGTAAACTGCGGGGGTTGCGACGAGACCAACGTGGTTCAGGCAGATGTGGGTATCCACAGCAGAGAGATCGAGGTGAAGGAGGACGAGGATGGCGAAGATCGCGTTATTGATGTGGAAATCGTCCTGGATCTGGATATAAAAGCATTTGGCGAGGAGAGGCTAGAACTTCTTACAGATTTTTACTCCACAGAAAAGGAATGCAGGCCGGTATTTGAAACCTCTTATTTTGAGAACCTCATTATGAAGAATAAGAGTAAATCCAGGGTAAATGGAAAAATTCCTCTGGACGGCGCCAATACCCCGCTGCAGATCTGGAAGGTAACGGGGGCTGTGCGTGTAGATGGGAAGCGGATTGTAGAGGATGGTGTGGAAGTAGAAGGTATTATTGATATAAATGTTTTGTACCAATCGTCGGACGATGCGGTACCGCTGGCGGCTTCTTCGGGGATTTTGCCCTTTGAACAACATATACAGATCCCGGATATTCTCCCGGACAGTGATATCCGCATGACGGCGGGCATCGAGCAGATCAGTGGTTCTCTTCTGGGAGAAAATGAAGCGGATATCAAGGCAGTGGTCATGATTGATATTCTTGCCTTTAACAATATCGAAGAACCAATTATCGCAGACTTTAAGATGGAATCACTGGACTGTGATGCCAGGGCGAGGGAGCCCGGCCTGATCGGTTATGTCGTTCAGAAAGGGGATGAACTCTGGGACATCGCCAAAGAATTTTATACAACTACGGATACGATCATGGAGATCAATAAGCTGGAGAGTGATCTGATCAATGCAGGAGACGTTCTGCTGGTGATGAAAGAGGCGGGATGCAGCTGAGATTTAACTAAACATTTGAAGTATAGGAAGGCAGAGCTCATTAAGGGCTCTGCTTTTATTTGCTTCTATTATTTTTTCTGTATTCTTTTGGACTGATATTATAAAATTTGCGGAAGACAGTGGAGAAATGTTCCACAGAGGAATAGCCGGTTTTTTCCGCAATGGCTGTGAGAGTCAGGGAGGGATCAGACAGAAGCGAGACTGCGGCGGCCATTCTTGCCTGGGTCCTTTTCTGGAGAAATGTCTGTCCATACTGCTTTTTCAATAAACGCTGCGTCTGCCTGGTGCTTAGGCCTAGATGAGACGATAACGCTTCTAATGTTAATGAGTCATATTCCATCAAAAATGTTTCCTCTAAAAGAAGAAACGGATTGGAGATTGGCTTGTGGTTTTCCAGTACATTTGAAAAAATGTGATCCTGCTTATAATTTCGTACAATTTGCACTATAATCTGGCGAATCAGTGATTCCGCCTGACAGATATATCCTATGTGATGATTGCTGAGTTCCTCAAACAATGTCTGAAATAAAGGATAAATGTTTTGCTGGTCTGTTCCGAACCAGAATGGGGTAGATAAAAAAAGTGACATTAAATCAGAGAACTTATTGTTTGGATTGGAAGCCGGAGGCATAACGTTCGTATGTATATAAATACAGTATTCTACCATAGGATCTTCTTTTAAGGGAATTTGAGCATGCTGAACTTGAGGACCTGTTACATAAAGAGTGTTTGGTACGACCTGGCAGGTTTGGTCAGGAAGGACCAAATTACCATAGCCATAAGGAATATAATGAATTTCATAACTTCCAGTAGCGTGGCTGTGCCCAGGAATGGTGTTTTCGATTGGCCCATAAGAAAAGTTATCTGCCTGAAAAGGAATGGCATCTATTGTAAAAGAAATCAGTGTATTGCGAAAGTATAATGACATAAAAACCTCCATTCAGATTTTATAGTCATTTTATCATTTTGGTGAGGGGGAATCAATAGAATATGTACTAAAAGCTTGCACGGAAGAAAATACGACACAACAGGATAAAAAATGTCGGGTTAAGCACTGGTAAAAACAAAAGCTGTTGTTATAATGAAATTAAAAATAACTTTATGCTACGATGAACAAAAGGAGGAGTTTTTTATGGAAAAATATTTAAAGAAAATTGAAGAAATAATTGCCCAGGGACCCTACAGAGATACCTGGGAATCTCTTCAAAAATACAAAGTGCCTGACTGGTACCAGCAGGCTAAGTTTGGCATATTTATTCACTGGGGAATTTATTCGGTTCCTTCCTTTGCCAATGAATGGTATTCCAGAAATATGTATATACAGGGTTCTCCCGAATATGAGCACCATATCAAAACTTATGGGTTACACAAGGAATTTGGGTACAAGGATTTTATTCCCATGTTTACGGCTGACAAGTTCCAACCCCAAGACTGGTTTGATCTCTTTGAACAGGCAGGTGCGGAATATATTGTACCCGTGGCAGAGCATCATGATGGATTTCAAATGTACAAAAGCAGGATTTCCCATTGGAATTCCAGTGAAATGGGGCCGAAAAGGGATATTCTGGGGGAATTATCAGGGGAAGCGAAAAAAAGGGGTATGGTAAATGGGGCTTCCTCCCATCGTGTGGAACATTGGTTCTTTATGGGACATGGAAAGGATTTTGACAGTGATATCAAGGAACCTCTTAAACGTGGAGATTTTTACTGGCCGTCTATGGGAGATGGAAACGAATTTGGAAGCGTACATACGGATTCCGTGCCTACAGAAGAATTTTTGCAGGACTGGCTTGTTCGAACTTGTGAGATTATTGATGAATACCACCCTAAGATTCTGTATTTTGATTGGTGGATTCAACATTTTAGTGTGAAGCCATATTTAAGAAAACTTGCAGCTTATTATTATAATCGTGCTGTTCAGTGGGGACAGGAAGTGGTGATCAATTATAAGCACGATGCATTTTTCTTTGGAACCGCTGTACCCGATGTGGAACGGGGGCAGTTTGCGGATATGAAGCCCTATATCTGGCAGACAGATACATCTATTGCAGTGAATTCATGGTGTTATACTGAAAATAACCAGTTTCGTCCGGCAAATGAGATACTGTGTGATCTGGTAGATATCGTAAGTAAAAATGGAAGACTGTTGTTAAATATAGGCCCAAAACCAGATGGAACAATTACACAGGAAGAGACGGACATTCTTTTGGAAATAGGAGAATGGCTGCGTATAAATGGAGAAGCTGTATATGGGAGCAGTGTTTGGAGGAAATATGGCGAGGGACCTACAAAAGTGTTAGAAGGACAGTTTACAGACGGCATTAAGAAAAACTTTACAAGTGAAGATATACGGTTTACTACAGGAAATGGTTATCTTTATGCGATCCCATTGAATTGCAGTGACGATGGTAAATACTGTATTAAGTCTTTGGGAATTATGGATGCATCCAAAATAGCTCATTTTAGTGGCATCATTCGTGATGTCACATTGTTGGGAAGTAAATCAGCTCCTCATTGGACACAGGATGAAGAAGGACTAAAATTAGAAACAGATTACAAGACAAATGCTCCTCTTGTGTTTAAAATACGAATTGATTGATGAACCAATCATTATGACTATACCATTACCAGAATACAATGAAAGAATATGTTGAATTGGCAGCACAAACCGCAGAAAAACAAAAATAATATTTTGCCGGACCACTTGATAATGATGTATTTCAATGTTCTCCTATGCCATGGATGGCATATACCCACATTTCCCATACAAATTCGGGTAAGAAGGAGGCACACCATTCTTTTGTAGATGGCATACATATTGGGCAATTTGTAGATAAATTACAGGAATATCTGGATGAGTTATGAATGGAAAGATGAATACACATTTGACTTTGCAGAACGTTCACCTGAGTATTCTGAACATAAACTGGAAATGCAGTTAGTCAATAATAAGGTGGTCGAATAACTCGACCACCAAAAAATCAAAAAAACTTACACACTTTACTTGATAAACCCATCTATTCATCCCACATGTCTTTCAAATGGTGTGAATCCCAGGATTTTATCAATCTCTTCCAGGGCATCCGCCGGAATTTTGAATCCGGTGGCCGCGAGATTGCTTTCTAATTGGGATGGTTTGCTTGCTCCTGTGATCACACTGCTGATGATACCTTTGCGCAGAATCCATGACAGGGCGAGGACAGACATTGTTATGCCAAGATTTCCTGCAATATTCTCCATCGCTGCCACTTTGTCCAGATTTTCATCCGTCAAAAGATGGTTTACCTGCTTATCTGCCTGATGGGTGGCGCGGGAGCCTTCTGGATATGGCTGGCCTTTTTTGTACTTACCAGTGAGCAACCCCTGGGCAAGGGGTGAAAATGGAGCGATGCCGATGCCGTATTTTTCACAGATTTCCATAATTTCATGCTCGATATATCGATCCATCATATGATACTGTGGTTGTAGACTGGTCATCGGGTGAAGACCATATTTTTCAATAATCGTCTGTGCCTCCATCAGCCGGGTTCCGCTCCACTCTTCACTGACACCATAATAAAGGATTTTTCCCTGATCCACCAAGGCACTCAGGGCACGGAGCGTCTCCTCCACCGGGGTTGTTGGGTCGAAGCGGTGGCAGTAGTACAGATCGATATAATCCAACTGCATATTTTTAAGAGTGCGGTCTATATTTTCAAAAATATGCTTTCTTGATAATCCTGCTTCAGTGACAGAGGGTCCAGTCGGAAAAAATACTTTGCTGGATACAACATAAGAACTTCGGCGATAATCTTTAAGTACCCTTCCCAAAAAGCGCTCTGCCTCTCCGCCGCTGTAGCCGTCAGCGCAGTCAAAGAAGTTGACACCCTTATCATATGCGAGCCGTATCGTTTCTTCTGCTATCTTTGCCTTTTCGCTTCCGGTGAGATCTGTCATCCAGCTCCCCACTGCAATCTCACTCACCTTTAGTCCGGATTTTCCCATACTGCGATATTCCATGTCTCATTACCTCCAATCTTCATATTTTTATTTTCTTTGATCTATTTACATAGCTTAACACTTCAAGTATACTTGAGGTCAAGAGATTTTTTTCTAAAAATACATAAAATATTTTTCGGAAAGGACTGGTTCAATGAATACCTACACCATCAAAGAAATTCGGGATAAATTTAATATTCCCTCTTCAACTCTGCGTTATTATGAAGAGACAGGGCTATTTCCGAGGGTAGAACGAACGGAGACCAACCAGCGCATATACACGGATGAACATATTGATCGTCTAAATGCCATCAATTGTTTCAAACGAACAGGACTCTCTATTTCTAAAATGTATGATTTTTTTGAATTTTCTAAAAACCTTCCTTGTCATATTGATGATATCATTTTTATGATGGAAGATCACGAAAGAAACATAATCTGTCAGATGGAGAAAATGCAGCAGGATTTGAAGCATATTCAGCAGAAAGTACGTTATTATCATAAAGTCAAAACATCTATAGAGAGAGGAATTCCTTGTCCATGTTTTGAGGAATGTTAAATAATAGAAAGGTAAAATTAACAATGAGAGATTTTTCAGATATCGAATTAAAAGAATTGTTGGAAAATGATTCTCCAGAGACCGCTTCCCGTCTGGCAGAGGAGGCGGATGCCATCCGCCGCCAGTATTATGGTGATGAGGTGTATATCCGGGGACTGATTGAATTTTCCAATTACTGTAAGAATAACTGCTATTACTGCGGGATCCGCGGAGGCAATACAAAGGCTGTGCGGTACCGCCTTACGAAAGAAGAGATCCTGTCTTGCTGCCAGGAGGGGTATGGTCTGGGATTCCGGACCTTTGTTCTGCAGAGTGGAGAAGATCCATATTTTTCTGATGATAAAATGTGTGAAATCGTGGCGGCGATCCGGCATGAGCACCCAGACTGTGCAATCACCTTGTCCATCGGTGAGAAGTCCAAAAAGAGCTATCAGGCATATTTTGATGCCGGCGCTAACCGGTATCTGCTCCGACATGAAACTGCTTCGGAAGAACATTACGGCCAGCTCCACCCGAAGGAGATGAGGGCAGCAGACCGAAAGCGCTGTTTATATGACCTGAAAGAGATTGGTTATCAGGTTGGTTCTGGATTTATGGTGGGATCGCCTTATCAGACCACAGATCATCTCATTCAGGATCTGCGCTTTCTGCAGAAACTGAAGCCGGATATGATTGGGATCGGTCCCTATATCAATCATGGTGAGACGCCTTTAGCCGGCTGGGGCAACGGAACTCTTTCCCAGACGCTTCGTCTGGTCTCTATTGTTAGGATGATGTTTCCCTATGCGCTGATCCCTGCTACGACAGCGCTGGGAACGATCCACCCCAGAGGGCGTGAGTTGGGACTGCAGGCAGGTGCCAACGTGGTTATGCCAAATCTGTCTCCCCTGAGAGTGCGGAAACTTTATGATCCATATGAAAATAAAATATCTACCGGCGAAGAGGCCGCACAGAGCGTTGACCTTCTGAAAAAGCAGGTGGCGTCAGCCGGATACCGGGTGGTAGAGGCGAGAGGAGACGTAAGGCGGGACAAGTGATTTCTGGAACTGCTTGCGGGTTTGCTGCTGTCACAATCCGAAATAGGTTTCAGATTGGCGTCGTTGGGCTGTGTATAATTTTCCTAAATGTGTAGAAACTATAGTTAAAATTCTGTCGGTCTGAAGTAGGAAGGGCAGAGAAAACGCAAGGAGGGAAATCGATGCAGAAAGAAGCAAAATTTTATATGTGTGAGGACTGCAGTTCGATCATGGAACTGGTGGAAGGACAGGGCGCCGGTGACTGCTGTAGTGTGAAACTTAAAGAAATTCATCCGAACACCAGTGAAGGCGCCGGAGAAAAACACATTCCAGAGGTGGAAGTTCAGGGAAATGCGGTGACGGTCAGAGTCGGCAGTGTTCTTCATCCGATGGTTAAAGAGCATTATATCGGCTGGGTGGCAGTTCACACGAATCATGGAATGTACCGCAGGGATTTTGAGGCGGGAAGAGAGCCAGAGACAAAATTTCTTTTAGAAGAGGATGAGACTATTTCGGCTGTATATGCTTACTGTAATGAGCATGGGCTGTGGGAGCGGTCTTTTCAGTAAATGAGGATGTCGTATAAATGTGAGAAGAGCCGTCGGGGAAATCCGGCGGCTCTTCTGTTATACCATAGGATCAAAGGCGGATTTACTACTATTTTGTGTTCTTACGACCGGCGATATAGTCTTTGATCGCCTGAAAACTTTCTTTGCTGATATAATGTTCCATCCGGCAGGCATCATCGGCGGCGGTTTTGGCGTCCACCCCCAGCTCCGTCAGCCAGGAGGACAAAAATTCATGGCGTTCGTAGATCATTTCTGCCACTTCTCTTCCTTTTTCTGTAAGATAAATAAATCCCGCTTTCGTTACCGTTATATAATCATTTTCGCGCAGCTGTTTCATAGCTACGCTGACGCTGGATTTTTTAAATCCCATATCTTCTGCAATATCCACTGAGCGAACCACAGGAAGTTTCCTGCTCAGCATAAGGATTGTCTCCAGATAATTTTCAGATGACTCATTTAACGTCATAAGTATCTCCCCCATAACCTGCCCGGTATATTCGGAATTGTATGTATTATTTAATTAAGTATAACATATCAAAAAAATGAAATCAACAAAAGGGAAAAAGAATAGCTGCTAAATACGCTGTTTATAAAAAGAGTAGTTTCTACTTGTAAAAAGCCAAAAAATGATTATAATAATTATTAGATTAGAATATGATTTGAATTAGTTGGAGGGATACTTTATGTTTGTAGAAAACAAAACGACTGAATTCAAGAGAGAATATGTTGAAGATATTAAAAATACAATTGTTGCCTTTGCAAACTGTGATGGCGGTACACTTTATATCGGAGTGAACGATGATGGAGAAGTGTATGGCGTTGACAATGTTGATGGTACTATGTTACGTGTAACCAATGCAATTAGAGATGCTGTACGTCCAGATATTACTATGTTTGTGGAATGTCGTAATGACGTCATGGACGAAAAATCCATTGTGTGTGTAACTGTCCAGCGTGGAACAGCAAGACCGTATTATCTGCGAGGGAAAGGAATTAGGCCGGAGGGTGTTTATGTTCGCCAGGGAGCATCGACAGTTCCGGCAACAGATGCCGCCATCCTGAATATGATTAAGGAGACCAGCGGTGACAGTTACGAGACGGCCCGTTCCCTCGACCAGAATCTTACTTTTAATAAGGCAGCAGATTTCTTTAAAAAGCGGAAAGTAGAATTTGAAAAAGCCCAAATGCGTACACTTCACCTGATTGGTGAGGATGATACGTATACCAATCTGGCGTTTCTGTTGTCTGAGCAGTGTACACATATGATAAAACTGGCTGTTTTTGAGGGGAGTAAGAAATCCGTATTCAAGGATCGCCGAGAATTGTCAGGTTCACTGCTGGAGCAGTTGGAGGAAGCTTTCGACTATATTGATCGTTATAATCGCACCCGTGCAGAATTCTCTGGATTGGATCGCTTAGATATGCGGGATTATCCGCCAGAGGCAATCCGTGAGGCTTTACTGAATGCTATTGTCCATCGGGACTATTCTTTCAGCGGTGCTACTCTTATCAGTATTTTTGAAGACCGAATTGAATTCATAACAATTGGTGGTTTGGTAAAAGGTATTGCATTGGATGACGTAATGCTGGGTGTGTCTGCATTGCGCAATCAGTATTTAGCTAATATCTTCTATCGTCTGCGGCTGATCGAAGCATACGGTACAGGAATTCTTAAAATCAATGAATGTTACAATGATTATGTTGTGCAACCTATAATCGAAACAACAGGTAATGCTTTTAAGATTATGCTACCTAATACAAACTTCCACGCAGAAAGACAAAAGGTTCTGAATTACTCTAAAACAGGTGGCTCTACTAGTGTGACAAAAAAAGAAGAACGAATTAATGCTGTCTTGAAACTGTGTCGCAGTAAAGGTTCTATCGTTCGTAGCGATGTAGAAATGACACTAGGTGTATCCCAATCTACAGCAATCTTGCTTTTGAGAGAGTTGACCGATGAAGGGGTACTGATTAAAAAAGGAAAAACTAAAAATCTGCGATACTACGAGAATATATAAAGGTAAAATCATATATCAGAAGTAGGACAAGGGGCTGCCAAGTGTAGTCCCTTATTTTATACAAATTGATGGACTAAACGCAAAGTGCTTTTATAAAATAACAAAATGTTGTTGACAACTAATGATAGTTAGTATATACTAACGATTGTAAGGAACGAGTAATTTAGATGGGAAGTGATGTTTATGCCATTATCTATGTTCTGCTCTGGAGAATCCGGGATGATCCACCGGATTTCCGGCAGGGATGACACAAAGCGTTTTCTGAAAAACCTTGGTTTTGTCGAGGGAAGTTCTGTCACAGTGATCAACAGGGTGGAAGGAAATATGATCGTCAGTGTGATGGATTCCAGGATTGCCATCGGAAAAAATATGGCAAATAAAATCATGATGGAAAGGAATTGAGGCTATGCAGACATTAAGAGACATTCCCTGCGGTGCCACGGTCAAAGTGACGCGGCTGACAGGGGAAGGCGGTGTGAAAAGGCGTATTATGGATATGGGGATCACAAAAGGAACCAGTGTATTCGTGAGAAAAATGGCGCCTCTTGGTGATCCAGTGGAGGTGACAGTGCGGGGATATGAATTGTCTCTGCGCAAAGCAGATGCGGAAATGATCCTGGTGGAAGCTGACAATGTAAGAAAGGAAATGTAAATTATGTCGATAAAAATAGCTTTGGCCGGCAACCCGAACTGTGGAAAAACCACATTATTTAATGCATTGACGGGTTCCAATCAGTTCGTTGGCAACTGGCCGGGAGTAACGGTAGAGAAGAAAGAAGGAAAATTAAAAAATCACAAGGAGGTGGTGATCACAGATCTTCCGGGGATCTATTCGCTGTCACCATATACGTTGGAAGAAGTTGTGGCGAGAAATTACCTTATTAATGAAAGACCGGATGCCATCATCAACATCGTAGATGGCACGAATCTGGAGAGAAATCTGTACCTTTCCACTCAGATCATGGAGCTGGGAATTCCTGTGGTGATCGCGGTGAATATGATGGATGCCGTGGAAAAACGTGGAGACAGCATCGATATGGCACAGTTGGGAAAAAAGCTGGGCTGTGAAGTGGTGGGGATCTCTGCCCTGAAAGGCACCGGTATTAGTAAGGCAGCGGAAAAAGCAGTGGCTGCCGCCAGAGCAAATAAAATATTTTATCCGGAACATTCTTTCTGTGAATCGGTAGAAAAGGCAATCAATCAGGCGGAAGAGTTGATTTCAGAGACGGAAGAGGCACAGAAACGTTTTCTTGCGATCCGGCTTTTGGAGAAGGACGAGAAGATGGACGACTTGATGAAAAACCCACCGGATGTATCTGGACTTTCTGAACAACTGGAAAGGGAATTTGAAGATGATGTGGAAAGTATCATCACCAATGAAAGATATGAATACATATCTGGAATTATTGAGGGATGTATCCAGAAGGCGGACCGTGAGAAGTTGACACTTTCAGATAAAATCGATAAAATTGTTACAAATCGAATTCTGGCATTACCAATCTTTGCGGTTGTCATGATTATAGTATACTATATATCGGTGACTTCTGTGGGAACACTAGCGACAGACTGGACCAATGACGGTCTTTTTGGAGACGGCTGGTATCTGTTGGGCATTGGAAGAGCAGACTTGGATGAGGCCACGGATGACTGGGCGGAAGAAACGCTGTTTGAAAATGAACAGATCAAAGCGGTGATCGATGCCGCCGCTGCGGATACAGAGGTCATTGGTGCTCAGGAGATCCAAACAGCCTTTGATGATAAAGATTTTGGTGGATTCGAGGAAGCCTATGGTTCTTTTGGAGCCGATCTTGAGGAAAAAGGATATGATCTGGGCGGCATGATGGAAGCCCGGAATATATATGTAGAGGATGAGTGGGCAGGTCAGCCGGATCCTGCTGAGTATGGAATCTGGGTGCCGGGTATACCAGTACTGGCGGAACGTGGACTGGAAACCATCGGCTGTGCGGAGTGGCTCAGGGGGCTCCTGATCGAGGGGATCATCGGCGGCGTCGGTGCGGTCCTTGGATTTGTACCACAGATGTTAGTATTGTTCATTTTTCTGGCATTTCTGGAATCCTGTGGTTATATGGCGCGGGTGGCATTTATCATGGATCGTATTTTCCGCCGGTTTGGGCTTTCAGGAAAATCCTTTATTCCCATGCTGATCGGAACTGGATGTGGTGTGCCGGGAATCATGGCTTCCCGTACCATCGAGAGTGACCGTGACCGCAAGATGACGATTATGACTACTACATTTATTCCATGTGGGGCAAAGCTGCCGATCATCGCTTTGATCACCAGCGCTCTGTTTGGAGGTGCGGGATGGGTAGCACCAAGCGCTTATTTTCTTGGAATCGCGGCCATCATCGTCTCTGGTATTATATTGAAGAAGACAAAGCTGTTTGCTGGAGATGCTGCTCCTTTCGTGATGGAGTTGCCGGAATACCATCTGCCGACGGTGGGTACTGTCCTCAGAAGCATGTGGGAGCGGGGATGGTCCTTTATCAAGAAAGCAGGAACTATCATTTTGCTTTCTTCCATCATTATCTGGATGGGATCGGTGTTTGGATGGACCGATGGAGTCTTTGGTTTCAATGCGGATCTGGAGCTGGCAGACAGTGTTCTTGGGCACATTGGAGATGCCTTAAAGTGGGTATTTGCCCCGCTGGGATTTGGAGAGGCTACTGCTGCGGTTGCCACTGTGATGGGACTTGTGGCAAAGGAAGAGGTTGTGGGGGTATTTGGAGTACTAGACTTTGAGGGAATGACCCAGATCGCCGGATATTCGTTCCTGGCATTCAACCTCCTGTGTGCCCCATGTTTTGCAGCGATGGGTGCTATCAAACGTGAAATGAACAACATCAGGTGGTTTTGTTTTGCCATTGGATACCAGTGTGTATTTGCCTATGTGGTAGCGCTGATGATATATCAGTTTGGCTCCCTTATTATCACAGGGACGTTTGGAATCGGAACGATTGTGGCGGCGGCACTGTTAATTGCCCTTCTGTATCTGTTGTTTCGTCCGACACGAAGAGAATCTTTAACATTTCATGGAAAGGGGAATGCGATATGGGCACAGCGATAGTACTCACCGTTGTTGTGATCGGAGTCATACTTGCTGTGAGAAGTATGATTCGGGATAAAAAGCAGGGAAAATCTCTGCAGTGTGGCTGCGACTGCAAAAACTGCAGTGGCGGCTGCCACTGATTAGAGCAAAATCGGACTTAGTAAATTTATCGGGCGAATTTGGTAAGTCTGGTGAAAAATATCCAATTTTAGATATTTTATATCAAACCTGGAAAAAACGAAAATAAAAGCAAAATAAAAGATGCAATAATTCACTGGATAGCTCTGGGTTATGCTTTTGGTCTTTGATCTGGTATAATTTTGAAGGAAATGGACATACTTTTCCCAAAGAAGCCACAAAGGTTTTGGTTCGCCCGATATTGCCATCGGACGGGAAGGGAGAAACGTATGAGCAGAAAAATAAAGATTATGATATCTGTGGTCTGTACACTTTGGATTGTGGTGTTTGCCCAGATTATTATGACAAAGGCTTATGTGAACAGAAATGATATGACTCAGGCATTTGCCAGAAACCAGCTTGCCATCGCGGCGCAGAGCGGGGAGCTTCCCGATATCTGTCAGGAGGGCGGCTGGATTATGGGCAAAATGCCTGGAAGACTGTCCACTGAGGAGAAGCAGAAGATAGCGCAGAGTTTGTTCGGCTACGAGGGCGGTGGAAGTATTATGGAACAGGAGACGAAGGGATACTATGTTGCCTATGGCTATACCAATGGTATCAATATGGTGCAGCGGGTGAATGGAAAAATGATTAACATGAATGTGGCGATCACCTATGATGAAAATGAGGATAAGAGTGTTGTGTATTTCGGGGTTCCAATTTTAAACCAGGACTTCTAAGCCGGGGGTCTGCCAGTCGGAAAAGTGTGTAGATTTTGTGAACTTTCAAAAAAAGCTTGCCCTGGAGCCGGCTATAGATGTTATGATAGGGGAAGCAAAAAAATAATGGAGGTTCGCGCAAATGAGGATCTTGTTTTATCTGATGCCGGCAGTTGTCTATATCCCTGTGGGAATTTATCTGTACCATTTTATGAAACGGCTCTTGTCGTTGTTTCACATAAAACGTAGTAAAAAAACAGATAAGATCATCTCTGTGGTCTTTGCAGCGGCATGTGCAGCGGCGGGCTGGCGGGTTTATGATGTGGGTTCTGTGGCGGTGCTTTATTTTGTTGTGTGTTCACTGCTGCTGGATGTAGTTCACCGGCTATTTAAAAGGTACTTGAAAGAAAACAGCGGGGTGCGGATATGGAATGTGATCCATAAAAGTGGAATCATTCCTGTATTGGTTGTCAGCATACTGTTTACTTATGGTTATGTCAATATCCATCAGGTGAGAGAGACCGTTTACACACTGCAGTCCGGCAAAATATCGGGAGAAGGGCTGAGAATTGCCCAGATCTCAGATCTACATATGGGAACGACCATGGGAGTGGAGGAACTTCGTGGATATTGTGAAAATATTCAGACGAAGAATCCAGATATTGTATTTCTCACAGGAGATATCTTTGATGAGAGGACAGAAAAGCCGATGATGGAGGAAGCAGCAGACATACTGGGGCACATCGATGCAAAATATGGTGTGTTTTATGTCTGGGGAAACCATGATCCCAATCATTATTCAGCACAGGCGGAATATAGTATGGAGGAGCTGCGACGTGTGCTTGCCGACAGCCGAATCCGGGTGCTGGAAGATGAAGCGGTACAGGTGACACCGGAACTGGCAGTTATTGGACGGATGGAACAGTCTTTAGACCGAAACCGAAAGAGCGTTCAGGAACTGGCAGCAGGTTTGGAACCTGATTCTTATCAGATCGTTCTCGACCACCGACCGGTGGAACTGGAAGAAAATGCAGCTGCCGGGGTGGATCTGCAGCTTTCGGGGCATACCCATGCGGGGCAGATCTGGCCGACAGGACAGCTGGCGGAACTTTTGGGAATCAACGAGATGAATTATGGATTAAAAAATATAGACGGTTTCCATGCCATCGTCAGTTCCGGCATCGCCGGGTGGGGATATGCGGTGCGGACGGGAGGACATTCAGAGTATGTCCTCATTGACGTGAAACCATAGATACAGCCCGTTCAGATATCAGCTGACAAGGGAGACTTTCAGGTAAAAGTTAGCTCGACGATACCGTCGAGCTAATCTTATGCCAAATTTCTGTTATAATTTAATATCACTTTCCAGTTCTTTTGCAATGTAAACCGTCTGTTCCAGTGCGTTTCTGATGGAGCTTATGCTGTCTATATGGCTTTTTGCCACATCATTTGCATCTTTTATAGAGTCTACAATTGTCTCAAGATGAGTAACAATTTCAGACAAAGTTTTCTTTATTTCTGTGGCGGAACTGCCGCTGTCTTCTGCCAGTTTTCCCATCTGTGTAGCAACCACGGCAAATCCTCTGCCTGCTTCTCCGCTTCGTGCGGCCTCAATAGAGGCGTTTAGTGCAAGTATATTGGAATGGGAAGCATTATTGCTGATCTTATTTACAACATCTGCCGCTTTGGTGACGTCCTTCTCCACATCGGAAGTCATCTTATTCATATTTGTCAGCATATGAAACAGATTTTCGATGCCACCGATGACATCCTGAATGGAATCATCAATTTCCTGAATGGAGTCCTGGAACCTTGTGGCGATATTCTTAATCTTCTCTTTGCCTTCTATAGAGTAAGAACATGTTATGCAGCCCACCACTTCTCCGTTGTCTTTAACTGGCACCAGATTTCCCTCAACGGGAAAGCCCATGACCTCTTCCGGAAGATAATTATGCTTTGTAACACCTGTTGCGATAACTTCATCAAAGATCCCGCTGGGATCCTCAAACACGGAGCCAACCTCTACCTGCGGGGGGATTCCCTTAGGCAGTGAGAAGCCCTGCACTACCTTGTCTTTATCCAGAACGGATAGGATCAGTTCTTTGTCAAACAACTGGCTTATGATGTCTAGATTATCGACGATATACTGCAATTTTTCATTCATGTTATGTATTACCTCCCAATTAAAATATATTATGTAGTTTTTTAAAGTTCTGCCTTTACTTGAATTATACATGGTATTTCAGATATGTCAATAACAGACTATTACCCTTTGGTTATACTTGTGAGAATTATGACCTGCAGTCCCCTCTATAATAAAATACCGCCAGCTGGGTCCGGTCCCGCAGTTCCAGTTTTTCCAGAATACTGCTGAGATAGTTGCGGACTGTTCCCTCGCTGAGAAAGAGTCTTTCTGCGATTTCCCGGTTGTTCAAACCTTCTGCTACCAGTGAGATCAGCGTTTGTTCTCTCTCTGAAATATTATATTTATTATAATCCGGCCCACTGGCAGGCGTGCCCATAAGATCAGGAAGCCTGCCAGTGATCTCATCGCCAAATACATTCTGCCCTCCATCTACCGCAAGAAGCGCCGGGACAATGCTCTCAAAATTTTGCTTGAGTATATATCCTTTTGCTCCCATTTTTAATGCTTTTACGATGTATTCATCATCGGAAAAGGTGGTCAGAAATAAAATTCTAGCCTCTGGATGTGCAGAAATAATATGCACTCCTGCTTCCAGGCCGGTCATGCCTTCCATGCGGATATCCATGAGAAGGATGTCTGGAGCCAGTGAATCATAGAGTTCAACTGCCTCCATACCGCTATTTCCGATCCCCGCGATCTCTACCTGACCGCTGGCTTCCAGAATTGTCTTCAGAGAAAGAGAGACGAGTTTATCGTCGTCAATGATCAAAACTTTCATAGAAAATCCCCCATTTTAACATAGTTAAACATCGCCGCCAGAGTTATCTGGCTTCTTTTGTAATTGAAATATTTAATAAAAACCCATGTGCTGTGTCGATGCGCATGGTTCCTCCCAGGGAATGTACCCGGTCCCGGATTCCCGAAAGCCCAATGCCATCTGTCTCAGGCGGCAGTTTTTCAGGAGAACCGTTATCGCGGATCTGTAACAGATAAAATCCAGGGTGTTCCCTCACAATAATTCTGCCGGAGTCGCCGCTGCTGTGTTTGTGGATGTTATTGACCGCTTCTTTGACGATTGAAATAAAAGCATATTTTATCTCTCTGGGCAGATCCTCGTCCACATCATATTCCAGATGGATCGAAAGTTCCGGGTCAGAAGATGCGATTTCCCGCATAACGTTCTGAAGGTCGATGGATTCATCGTGGAGGTCGTGGACGCTGGTGCGGATACTGGTCATAGCGGTATTCAATGTGTCGCCCAGCGTATCCAGAGGTTCTTCCAGTTTTGGATCCTGGTTGATGACTTTGAGGGCGCCGGTCTGTAAGATGGAACGGGTCAGCATGTGTCCCACATTATCATGGATCTCTCTGGCGATACGGTTCCGCTCAGAAAGTGTCGCTGCGCGTATCTCCGAATCCTGTTTTTGGATCAGCGCCTGGTTGCGCTCTTTCAGATGGATCTCAGCTTCTGTGCTCCGGTCCCTGATCAGATGAAGTTCCTGTAGAAGCCCTTGATTTTTTCTGGAATATCCAGCAAGTAAAAAAGTGACGGCGAAAAGCAGTAAAAAAGGGAAGAAAAGAACCTGGGGAAACCATAGAAAAACGCGGATTCCGACGAGGGCGCCAGCAGCCAGCACAAGGTTCTGCCGTCGGTATATGGCATCGTATATGAAAAGGGGAAGAAAGGAGAGCAAGGGTGGGATAAAAAGGCATAAAAGAGAGGATAGCAGCACCAGTATACCACAGACAATGGTATCCTTAAAAAAGCTGCAAAGACAGCTAAACAGCAGGGACAGGGTAACGGCGATGATGGCCTGATCCTCCACACCCAGGCACCAGATGAAATAACAGCCAGCCAGATAAATCAGCAGTTTATTACCCAGATCCTGCATAGTACCCCCCCTTCCTCAAGATTTTTTGTATTTCTTCTTATCTCGATGGTGCGAATTTGCGCCACTAAACTAAGTATACTTCAAATGTGTAAAAATAACAAATGACAAATGTCACAGGTAAAATATGATACTTTTCACTTCCGTAACAGGGAAGTATCATTTATAATAATGGCAGAATAAAAGGAAGAGAGGGAGATTGTATGGCGGCGGTGATCGAAGTTGAAAATCTGGTAAAACGCTATAAGGAGCTGGTGGCGCTGGATCATTTTAATCTGACGATCCAGGAAGGAGAAATTTTTGGACTACTGGGACCGAACGGTTCCGGAAAGACCACAGCAATCAGTTCCATCCTGTCCCTGCTCCGTTACGACAAAGGCAGGGTCCGGGTATTTGGAAAAGAGATGCGTCCGGATTCTTATGACAGCAAGAGGGATATCGGAGTGGTACTGCAGAATGTAGCTGTATTTGATGAACTTACGGTATATGAAAATATAGACTATTTCTGCGGGCTTTATGTCAAAGACAAGAAGAAGAGAAAACAGTATGTAGAAGAGGTGATCCAGTTTGTAGAGATGGATGAGTTCCGCAGATTTTATCCGAAGAAGCTCTCTGGGGGACTTCTTAGAAGGCTTAATATAGCCTGCGGCATCGCCCATAAGCCCAGACTGATATTTTTCGATGAACCCACAGTGGCAGTAGATCCCCAGAGCCGGAATAAGATTCTTGAAGGGATCATAGAACTGAATAAAAATGGGGCGACGATTGTATATACCTCCCACTATATGGAGGAGGTGGAGCAGATCTGCAGCCGCATCGCCATTATGGATAAGGGGCAGAATGTAGCCATCGGTACCAAAGAGGAATTGAAAAAGATGATCAAAAATACAGAGACAATCACGGTGGAGATCCCGGACTTAGAGGAGGAAAAACTGGCTCGTTTCCGGGAGCTGGATCATGCTTATGAGGCCGTGATGGAAAAGGGACAACTTCATATCCGTTTCAGTGGCGGCGGACAGAATCTGATCCATGTACTTGAACTGCTTCACGCCGATGGGATTCCATTTGGCAGGGTATTTACGGAACTGCCCACCTTAAACGACGTATTTCTTGAGATCACAGGAAAAGAGCTGAGGGATCAGTAGGAAGGAGTGCAGAATGTTTCGACATGTATTAAAATATGGGCTTCTGTCCCTTCTGCGGACGAAAGAGATCGTATTTTGGACGCTGGTATTTCCCTTTGCCCTCACCACCTTTATGTATCTGGCTTTCGGTAATCTGTTTGAGACGACGGAACAGTTTCATGTCATTCCGGCGGCAGTAGTGCAGGAGGGTGAAAATAAAGCCTTTTCACAAATGCTCCAGCTGGTCTCAGAAGAGGGGGAGGACCAGCTGCTGGAGATACATGAGACCACCAGGGAAAAGGCAGAGGAAATGCTGCTGGCGGGAGAGGTAAAAGGAATTTTGACGGTGGGGGAAAAACCGGCTCTGCAGGTGGCGGAGTCCGGCATGGACCAGACGCTGCTGCAGATGATCCTGGATCAATTTATACAATATCAGAAAACGATATCCGATGTGGCGCAGCTGCATCCAGAAAAGGTCATGCAGGCGGTATCTGCCCTTACATCCCAGGCAGAATATGTGGAGGAAAAGAGTTCCACAGAGAGTAACCAGGACAATGTCATTAACTATTTTTACGCAGTACTGGCGATGGTATGTCTGTTTGCCAGCTTTGCAGGCTGTGACCGGATCCTGAAGATTCAGGCCAATGTCTCGGCACTGGGACAGCGCAGGAACATGATACCAGTGCATAAATTAAAAAGCATTCTGGCAGATTTTGCAGCCTGTGAGATTGTGCAGTACAGCATCGTAATACTGCTGTTGGTATACATGAAGTTCGTACTGCGTCTGGAACTGGGAGATGATCTGCCCCAGATCCTGGTTCTTCTTTTTCTCGGCACCAGCTATGGCATCATGATAGGAATATTTGTGGGATCTCTTCCCCGGCTGGGCGAGGGGGCAAAGATGGGAGTGCTGGTGAGCGTCAGCCTTGCCCTCAGTGCCATGAGTGATCTTATGATATCCGGTATAAAGGACAGCATCGAGCATCATGTGCCGCTTGTAAACGACATTAACCCGGCAGCTCTGATCACAGATTCTTTCTATGCACTGAATATTTACGAAACCGACGAGCGATTTTGGGGCAATATGTTCTGTCTGGGGGCGGGGGCTGTGGTATTGACGCTGGCAAGCTATTTTATGGTAAGGAGGAGCCGGTATGCAAGTTTATAAAGTTTTCTTTCGGATATTAAATAAGCAGAAGATTCAGATCCTTATGTATCTGTTAATTTTCTTTGGCATTTCTATTGTTATGTCCTATCAGGGGGAGGATACCCAGAGCGGGATGTTTAAAGCGCATTCCCACAAGCTTGTGATCTTTGACGAAGACGGATCGGAACTGAGTCAGGGCATGGCGGCATATCTGAGAGAGGGGAATGAAGAAGTAAAGATAGAGGATGACAAAGAGACGATTCAGGATGAACTCTATAATCGAAGTATTCATTGTGTGATCCGAATCCCGAAAGGTTATGGGCGATCGCTGACGGAGGGTGGAGAGGCAGTGCGGCCAGAAGTTCAGAGCATTCCCGGAACCATCTATGCGGAGACTTTTAAAACTATGACAGGCAGGTACAGCTCGATTGCCAAAGCATATCGGGAGGGAGGCATGGACCCACGGCAGGTTGCGAAAAAGACGGCAGAGGCATGTCAGGAAAAGGTTCCGGTAACGCTGGCAGAGGGAGGCAGGGAGAGCAGTCACCAGGTGATGTACTATTTCTTTGCTTATTTTCCCTATATTTTTATCTCCATCTCCGTTGTGGGAATTGGCCCCATTCTTGTGGTATTCCATAAAAAAGAGGTCAGAGAACGTAACATTTGTTCCTGCTATCCACTGCAGCGGACGAATTTTGAGCTTTATGGGGGCATGGTAACAACAGAGATTGGTTTTTGCCTCTGCTATTTTCTGATGGCGTTTGCGGCTATGAAACAACGGAGTCAGCTGTTTAGTTTCCAGGGGATGCTGTACTGTCTCAATGCCTTCTGTTTTATGGTGGTGACGCTGGGCATTGTTTTTCTGGTAGGCCAGGTGGTTAGGAAAAGCTCTGTGCTCAACATGATCTCTAACGTTATCGCCCTGGGTATGAGTTTCCTGTGCGGGATATTTGTACCGCTGGAATTTCTGGGAGAGGGCCTCATCAAGGCGGCACATTTTCTTCCGGCATACTGGTACATTACATCAGCCAGCTGGATTGATCATTATGTGCCCGGGCAGGCTATGGGAGAGCTCTGGCGGGGCATGGGGATCCAGCTGTTGTTTGGTGCGGCGCTGGCAGCTGTCGGACTGGCGTATTCCAAAGCGAAGGTGGCAGCAGGACAGAGAGAGTGAGCGGCCAAAGAGGAATATACAGCATATTTTTTTCATAGATTTATAAAAAGAAGGAAAAAGGGATTCTTTTTATGCTGAACAAACTCTGGGGTATCATGCTGCTGGCGGGAATCATCGTGGCAGCTTTTACAGGAAAGATCGGGGAGGCGGGAACCGCAGCCATCGACTCATCGAAGGAGGCGGTGACACTCTGTATCGCTATGCTGGGAGTTATGTCCATGTGGACAGGTATCATGAATGTTGCAAAAAAGGCAGGTCTGATCGACGCCATGACGAGGGCGCTCCGGCCTGCCCTTCGTTTTTTGTTTCCGGGAGTTCCAGAAGGGCACCGGGCAAACGAGTATATCGCTTCTAATATAATTGCCAATATGCTCGGTCTGGGGTGGGCGGCGACGCCCTACGGGCTCAAAGCAATGGAAGAGATGAAGGAATTAAACCAGGGCAGCCATATCGCCAGCGTGGATATGTGCACCTTTCTCATCATCAATATTTCTTCGCTGCAGCTCATACCAGTAAATATCATAGCATACCGCAGTGAGTACGGTTCGGTCTCACCCACTTCTATTATTGGAATGGGGCTGGTGGCGACATTGGTCTCCACGGCGGCGGGAGTGGTCTTTTCTGTGGTGGCTAGAAAAGTTTTTTCTGCAGGGCTTAGAGGGGACGGCAGGAAGGACGGTGGAGCATGAGGTTCTTATATTATCTATCAGACAGCATGATACCATTTGTCCTGGTTTTGGTAGCGGGATACGGGCTTCTTCAGAAAGTGGACATATTTGACGCATTTATTGAAGGAGCTGTGGATGGTTTTAAGACGGTGTATAAGATACTACCGACTTTGATCGGCCTTATGATCGCCATCGGAGTGCTCCGCCAGTCCGGCAGTCTGGACTATCTGGCAGGGGTGCTGGCGCCGGTGACTTCCTGTGTCGGTTTCCCTTCCGAGCTGGTGCCTCTGGTCACTGTAAAAATGTTCTCTTCTTCTGCCGCCACCAGCCTTCTGCTGGATGTCTACAAGCAGTTTGGACCGGACAGCAGTCTGGGGACGCTGGCATCGGTGCTGATGAGCTGCTCAGAGACCATCTTTTATACCATGAGTGTCTACTTCATGACTGCCAGGGTGACCCGCACGAGGTACACCCTGGCGGGGGCACTGTTTGCCACCCTGGCTGGGATCATCGCATCGGTGCTGCTGGTGTAGCTGTTTGAGAATTGAGGATACATTATCCGTAGTTTTATGGACAATATATCCGTTAAAATTATTTCCATTGGTTGTTATCATAGAATTTAGAGACAGTATGCATTAATTCTATGAAAGAAAGCAAGGGAAAGGTTATGGCGAAGTCAGATAAAAGGAAAGAGAAAAAACAAAAAAATCCATGTAACTGCGGTGTGGGAAAAAGGCTGAAGACAATGCGGATCAGAAACGGTCATACAGTACGCTACATCGCAGGTATTCTGAATCTTGAAGAAGACAGCTACCGCCGCATCGAGTACGGGATCAATTCATTGTCAGCGGACAAGGCAAATATGCTGCACAGAAAATTAGGCTATGATCTGAACTATATCATTGGTGGGACAAGTTTATCTATAGAACAAGAATATGCAGCTGCCAGTGACAGCAGGGTGATCCATATGCTCTCGGAAGTTATGAGGCAGCTGGAGACTATAGAGAAAAAAGTGGAGGAGACATGTGGGGAAGATGGTGGAAATAAAAATAATTAGTGAATTTTAATTTGGTTATTGACTCTCCCCCTGGGGAAGCCTTTATGATAAGATCATGAACGTTCAGAAACTATCATTACTTATCAAAAAGGAGGTCTGTTATGGACAAAATGACATCCGGCGAAATCGCCAAAAAGGCCGGTATTTCACAGAAAGCAGTAAGAATTTATGATGAAAAGGGTCTTCTTAAGCCAGTGGATTATTCCGAAAGTAATTATAGGCTTTACGATGAGCAGTCGCTTCTGATCCTGGAGAAGATCATAGCATTAAAACATATTGGATTCAGCCTTGAGCAGATCAGGGAGCATCTGGAACATGCAGAGAATGATAACGTTTTAGAAACTCTTCAGTCCCAGATCGAAATGATGGAAAGAAAACGGTATGAGTTGGAAAAGGCAGTCAAATGTATGAAGGCTGTGATAGCAAGGAGCAATGGCCAGCCGGATTGGGATGATGTGGCTGAGATCATTCAGAAAATGGAGGTAGACCAGTCATCCGATGAGGGACATTTTCATGCGCTGAAACATAATGCAGACGGGCTGGACTGGTATGTGAAACTATATCATTCACTGGAAATAAAGGAAGGGGAGACCATTCTGGATCTGGGGTGTGGCTTTGGGAAACTGTGGAGACACAGTTGGAAACTAATACCCGAAAATGTGAGCATAGATGGTTATGATCTGCGTGGCAGCTGGGCAGATGATCTTGAAAAGTTCATTGATGAGAACAGAGGGACCCTTGCAGATGGTACAGGAGCAGTGCTGCACTGGGGAGATGTGGAACAGGAAGCCACATGGAAAGAGATTGAAGATAATAAGCCCTATTCCATGGTGGTGGCTCATTACCTGCTGAATACCCTGAAAGATGTGGAAGGATTTGTTTCCCGGGTTTCCCGGGTGCTTAAATCTGGCGGTATGTTCTCGGTAAATAATTTCGGGATGACTGGGGAGCAGGCATTCTGGCGGCGGGTATTTGATGAAGCAGGTCTGGATGAAAGTTTCGTGAGAGAATTAAACACAGACAAACAGAAACACCATGATGAATTTCAAGAGCTTTTAAATCAATACTTTGACCGCGTTGTTTATATTACCATTCCTTCCCCCATGGCTTACGACACGGTGGAAGAGGTATTTGAGAGGGCGGTGGGCCACAACCAGCATGTGGAAAAAAATCTGACGGAGAAAAAGGATCTGCTTCTGAAGTATTTTGATGACATGATAAAAAAGAACGGGAAGATCATCGTTGAGTCGGAGGGCGGCTTCTGGCATTGTTATAAAGCTTAGCTTGTATTTAGCTTAAGGGCATGAAACTGAACTACGGATACATTATCCCCAAAAAAAGGGATTTTGTATCCGTCATTTTTTGTGCAGCCCTTTGGATATCTATAACGTTGTCGTATTATGTCATAAAAGCGAAAATATTGTATTTTATGGCATTATCTGGTATAATGAAGGCAAATATTTATGATATAGGAGGACGATATGCGGGTAGCAATATGCGATGATGATCAGGGATGCTGTTCGCGGCTTGAAGGATGGCTCAAGATGTATCGAAGAGCACAAAAGATCAGAATGGAGATACATATATTTAATACAGTAGAGCTTCTCTTAAATCAGGTAGCAGAGGGCTCCTGGTATGATGTGGTTTTTCTGGATATAGAGTTTCCGGAGGGTTCCGGCGTGGAGCTGGGGCATTTTATTCGGGATAATACGAAAAATGAAGCGGTTCAAATTGTTTATATTTCAGGAAAAACAAAATACTGCAGATATCTTTTTGCACTGGAACCATTGAATTTCCATCATAAACCTCTGCATCGTGACGAGATCTTTGCAGATCTGGATAAGGTGGTCAGGAGAAGCGGCGATGGCAAACAGGTGCTCAGGTATAAAGAGGATGGAATTCTCAAGTGGATTGCGCTGAGGGATGTCATGTATGTTAAGTCGGTGGATAAAATGCTGGAGGTAATGACCAAAGACAATAAGAGAATCCGGATACGGGAAAACCTCCAGGATCTTGGGGAAAAATATGCAGATTATTCTTTGTGCCAGTGCCATCGGTCTCATGTGGTGAACTTAAGTTATGTGGTCCGCTATCTGGATCACTGTTTGTTTATGGAAAATGGTGCGGAGATTCCTGTGGGGAGACGGTATGTAGAAAAAGTAAAAAAGGCGTGGGTGGATTATGATATGGAGGTGAAGTAAATGTCCATAGTGATCTTCCTGATATCCTCTGCTTTTCAGACCTATGAGGTGTATCTGCTCATGCAGTGTTTTCTCAAAAAGAGCCGGTTCGGAGGGAAGGGGGTACTCTGCGCCTATGCAGGGCTGTATCTCATGTTGACACTTCCCCATCTGCTTTTGGGCATTCCTATGGTAAATCTGGCCTGTTCCTTTGGTGGGGAACTGCTCATCACTATCATTTACAAGGGGAGCTGGAAAAAGCAGATTTTATCTGGAGTTTTTGTTTTTGTGATTTTTACTCTGGCAGAGTGTGTTGTGGCGCTCCTATCTGGTTATATTAATCTGGACATTTTTTCATCCACAGAGTATTTTTCAGTATTTGGGACGATCAGTCTTCCGGTCGTGATGTTCATGATCGTACTATTCATCCGGAATCTCAAAAATATCAGGGAGGGAGAGGAGGTGCCGGCTTCTTATTGGATCATTTCTGTGGCGCTGCCAATCTCATCGGTTTATCTTTTTATCTTATTTTATCAGCAGCCAGGACTAAGACTTCAGTCAGTGGGAGCCTGTGCCGCTGTGCTCTTTGCCATCAATATCTTTGTCATTTATCTGTATGACCGGCAGCTTCACAGCTTTCGGCTGCAGGTGGAAAAGGATACGCTGGAACTTCAAAACCAGTATCAAAAAAACCAGCTGGAGCTGATGAACCAGGTGGTGGAGCAGGTAAGAGAGCAGAGGCATGACTTCATCAGGCATATTTCCATGATTTCTTATTTGAACAAGCAGCATGAGACGGAACATCTTGCGGCATATCTGGGAGAGATCCAGGAAAATATCCTGCAGCATCAGAAATATGCGGACACAGGAAACTCTGTGCTGGATGGTATATTGAATTATAAACTTCAGGAGGCAGTGGCTACCGATATATCAGTGGATATGGAGCTCAAGATCCCGGAGGAGCTGGAACTGTCTGTCTATGATATGAACTTGATTCTGGCAAATCTGATGGATAACAGTATGGAGGCAGTCCGTGATATCAGACAAAAGAGAATTGAGCTGGGTGTTCGTTACAGCAGTAAGGGGGAGCGGTTATTTATCTGGATCAGAAATCCATATAAGGGAAAAAGGGAAATGACTGGAGGAAATTTTCGCACCACGAAAGAAGATAAAACCAATCATGGTTATGGATTACGGAAGGTGGGAAAGATCGTAAAAAAGTATGATGGAACCTTAGAGATCAACACAAAAAACGAAATTTTTGAAGTGAAGATCTGCCTATTTCTGTAGGTCATAGTGTCGTTTGTCGCAAGTTTGTGTCGTTCACGCCAAAACGCCCAAAACCGCGAAAAGATGTGATATAATTAACTTATATCACATCTTTTTTTAGGAGGAATGACATATGAAAAACACAAAGAAAAAGTTGGCAGCAAAGGTAGCAGGACTTTCGATGAAAGTTACTTCAGGTGCAGTGAATTCTGCTTGTCAGTTTTTGATGCATCAGCCGGAACTGCCGAAAGGGGCAGAACGGCTCCGCAGGAGATAAGCGGTGCTGGAAAGGTTTGCCGGATGGCTGGTGGGCAAAATGCTCGCCAGCCAGGCATTTCCCAAAGAAGATGCTCCCCTGGTGTCTTTTGGTATCGTTCAGGGGCTCCGCACTTTGATAGAGATCATCCTTTTGTTGTGTACAGGTCTGTTTATGAATCTGTTCTGGCAGGGAGTGGTGATCCTTTTGGCGTTTATGCCTCTTCGTATCTATGTTGGCGGCTACCATGCCAGGACGCCGATGCAGTGCGCGGTTAAGACCTGGCTTTTATTTTTTGGAATTTTATTTTTGTATAGATTTGCTCCTGGGCTTTTATGGATTCAGATTCTCATTCTGGTCATCACAGGACTCAGCCTGTGGAGATTTGCTCCGGTGGAGCATGAAAACAAACCTTTGGAGGAGTACGAGGTTATCAAATATAGAAAACGGGCCTTTGGTGTATATGGGACAGAGACGGCCCTTTTTGTGATTCTGCAGCTGCTGGGGGCTACGGGGGCGGCCAGGTGTATCGTTCTGGGGATTGGAATGATGCTGTTGATCATGTGGATCGGAGTGGGAGTGAATTGGAGAGGCCACCACTATGAATAAAGCCACAGTTCAGAAAAAGAATATGCAGAGGAACTCTTTAATAAGTATTACGTTCCGGAAGTGAACGAGGGCACATAACACAGATGAAGAAATTAATTGGGAGGTAACCGCTATGAATAAGGACTTTGCACAGTTAGAAAAAGAACTTGCGGAGATGATTTTTGAGTTTAGTGAGGAAGCTCGGTCCAATCATACAGACGAAACGATTCTATAGGACAGTTTATGGATTATATTTTAGAGAAGATTTAGGTAATTGCGAAACTCGCTAAGCTCGTTTGCGATCTTGATTCTAAACAAGA
>CAQOJF010000027.1:0-37288 GCA_948848225.1 uncultured Eubacterium sp. | reverse complement strand
CTCGGTCAAAGTTTTGGGGTGGTTTTTCTATGTATAGCTACTTACAAAACGTGAAAACGAATGTAAGCAATGCTAAAAGGAATATACCGAAAGTCAATAAATCCTTAAAATCAAAGTTATTCTGATTTTTCATAGCATCACCCCCATTCTATATAGAATAGAGGTCAACGCCACCCTGCAACACGATTGTTCCTCTTTGCTATTCTATCAAACTCTTTCTTTTATGACAATTTAATTTTTGATTCTGTACAGTATCAAAAGATATTTTTATGCTGGTGTAATAATTGGAATGATAGTAGATTTAAGAGAGTTTGCAGAATTAGTAAATAGTCTGCTGCGTAAGAAACATTTTGAGTATAATGCTAAATAGTTTGACAGCAAAATGGAGGAAAAGAATGTCAAGAAAAACACTTGAACCCCATATGTGGAATTTAGAAAATTTATCAATAATTTTGTTTTTATCTGTCAGAGCCTCAGGGAGAAGGTAACCGGTACAAATAAAACAGAGATACTGGATTATGCCGATTTTATTCTTCAGTATGTTCAGTTTATAGCAATTGAAGCGAACTGTAAGGAGAATAAAGTATTTTCGATGTTTGAATCAATCAATAGTAAGGGTAAAAAACTTGAACAGATCGACTTGATAAAAACGTATATTTTTTCAAAACTGGACGAGGCATCTTATGCTACATATTTAGATAAATGGGGACAATTAGTCACGAAAACAAATGATAATCTTTACGATTATCTATACAATTTTATAAAGGCCTTTTTGTGTTTTTACAGACAAAGTATAACGATTGAAAATTTTAAAACGATTAGTATAAGAGATTTGCTTCCATATTATAAGGTCAATTCCGAGAATGAGGCGTTTAAGAGGCTGCTTGATGATATGTATGAAAAAGTGGAGTTCTATAATATGCTTTCCTCTACTGAGACAGTTTCTTAGAACATTAATTGAATATAAGGAAGGAAAACTTTCAAAGGAAGATGTCATAGAGATTGTATCTGAAACAATAAGTTTTATGATCAAGTTTCTGACGATCAGCAGCAGAGATAGTAAAGATGCTATTACCATGTTTTCTGGTATTATGGCAGAAATATATGCTAAAAATAAAGTAGTGAAAGATACCGTTGTGAATGCTATTGCTGCAGAATATTTAAAGCAGGGGATTACGACAGAAAAATTGAAAGCAGATATAAATTCGCTCGATGCGTATGAACAAAACAGAAAGATTACCATCACCTTGTTGGCGTTATATGAGTCGACTTCTGTTAATAAAGGCAAAGAGATCATTTCATATGATCAAGCCTATACTTTATTAGCTTCTTTCACGGATTCATTTAGTCTGGATCATTTGTTGCCACAGACCCCAGGCGCCGATTCAACTCAGTATAAATACTACAAAAATGAAGATAAAGATGCTTTAGTGTTAAAAGAGGGTCATGATTTTCCAGAGATTATTGTTATTGATGGGATGGATTATGATACATTTACACAAAACATATTAAATCGGATAGGAAATCTGCGGATTTATTATAGAGACAAAAATTCAGTAAGACAAAATACTGCCATTTCGTTAAGAGAGTATTCTTTCTTCAATTCATATAGGGATATACAAAGAAGAAGTGATGATTTAGCAGATAAATTATTCGACATATGTTTACCGCAGCCCGGGGTAGATTTAACTCGTATCCAAAAAGTAAGTCGAAAGAAAATGGATTTGTCGCTGCCTAAGATGGACAAGTTGATTGAGTTTAACATGGTGAAACCAGGTGACCGGCTATATATCACATTAAGTTCGGTTGATCAGGAAGATTCGTTGGCTACATTGCTGGATGCAAAATACGTACGATACAAAAATGAAAAAATGACGCTGAACCAATGGGGCTGCAAAGTTACCGGCTGGAAATCGATTCGAATATATGCGTGGGCAGCGGTAGAAGGAGAGATAGAGACCTTACAGGAAAAAAGGCTGGCGTATGTGCAGGAACATAATGAGGCTGTGAGGTAGAAAATAATGGATTGCAATGCAAGGAAATGAATTAACAACAAAATTTTTTTCTTTTCCTATCCGGTAAAAGATTTTTTTATAGTTGTCCCAGCGAAAGAAAGATGATATAATATGGAAAAACTTTAAAGGGGACAAAGAGATGAAAAAAACAGCAAAGAGAAATTCCTTTTCAGGATCACTTGGTTTTGTGCTGGCAGCGGCGGGAAGTGCCGTAGGATTAGGAAATATATGGAGGTTTCCATATCTGGCGGCGAAGGATGGCGGTGGTTTGTTTCTGGTGATTTATCTTGTTTTGGCAGTAACCTTTGGATTTGCACTGCTGACGACGGAGATCGCTATTGGCAGAAAGACCAAACAGAGTCCGCTTACTGCTTATGGGAAGCTGAGTAAGAAATGGAAGCCATTGGGAGTTGCGGCGAGCCTTGTTCCGGTTATCATTATGCCCTATTACTGTGTGATCGGCGGCTGGGTGCTCAAGTATTTTCTTGCTTTTGTGACAGGCGATGGGATGGCAGCGGCAGAGGATGGATATTTTACTGGATATATCACTAGTACAGCACAGCCGATCATTCTTATGGTTTTGTTTTTGCTGTTGGTAGCAGTTGTGGTTTTCCGAGGGGTGAATAAGGGAATTGAATCCTTTTCCAAAGTGATCATGCCCCTTTTGCTTCTGCTTGTTGTGTTTATTGCTGTGTTTTCCATGACGATCCAGAGTACTGGGGAAGATGGAACCACCCGTACTGGAATGCAGGGATTTCTTGTATATGTTATTCCAAATTTTGAAAATCTTACCGTCAAAGGATTTTTTACGGTGCTGGTGGATGCCATGGGACAGCTGTTTTTCAGTCTCAGCGTGGCCATGGGAATCATGGTGGCCTATGGTTCTTATGTAAAGGATGATTCCAACCTGGTTAAGTCCATTAATCAGATCGAGATATTCGATACAGTGGTAGCTTTCCTGGCAGGTGTGATGATCATACCAGCAGTGTTTACTTTTATGGGAGCGGAAGGAATGAAAGCTTCGGGACCGAGTCTGATGTTTGTGTCTCTTCCCAAAGTATTTGCGGCGATGGGAAAGATGGGGAATTTCATCGGCGCCCTGTTTTTTGCCATGGTTTTGTTTGCGGCACTGACCAGCGCGGTTTCCGTAATGGAGGCTGTGGTGGCAAGTATTATGGATCAGTTCCATATGAGCCGGAAAAAGGCCGTGGTGATCGAGACAGCCATTGCCCTTGCAGCGGGAGTGATCGTATGCCTGGGATACAATAAATTATATTTTGATATTGGACTTCCCAATGGAGCAAGAGCGCAGATCCTGGATGTGATGGATTACATCAGCAATAACTGTCTGATGCCGGTGGTGGCAATCGGAACATGTATTCTGGTGGGCTGGATCATTAAGCCTAAGACGATCATCGACGAGGTGGAAAAGGGTGGAGCGAGATTTGGAAGAAAGAAGCTGTACATCGTTATGATAAAGGTGATCGCGCCACTGCTGCTTGTCATACTTTTGATGAAATCCCTGGGTGTATTGACTGTGATATAATAATGCCAGCTGGCAGCAGGAAATTTGACTGATTCGTTTATTCAACAAAAAGGAGAAGGGAAATGAAGAGATTCATATGTACTGTGTGCGGTTATGTGCACGAAGGAGAAAATCCACCGGGGGAGTGCCCGGTATGTCGTCAGCCATCCTCTAAGTTCCGTGAGGAGTCAGTGTCTATAGAGCAGAAGAAGCAGCGGGAGAACAAATCCGTTCAAACAGCTGAACGGGAAAAACAAGAAGATGTTTCCGAAGCAAATCTGGATTATGATCCACAATTTTACCGGGTGGACGAATCCAATCGATACATGGAAGAGATTCATCAGATGGCGGTGAGCGGCAGGTCAGTAAGCAGTTCCATGGCGACAAGGATGAAGATGCCAAACTGGGATGACATTCTGATTCTCGGCGCCCAGCTGAATCCGCCGCCACTGGATGAGGATGCTCCGGTGACTACTATGACGATCATTGGAAAGCATGCCAAGCGCCCGATGATCCTTGAGAATCCTGTCTATATTTCCCACATGTCTTTTGGGGCAATGTCCAGGGAGATCAAGGTGGCTCTGGCAAAAGGATCCGCTCTTGCCAGGACGGCGATGTGCAGTGGAGAGGGAGGGATCCTTCCTGAAGAAAAGAAAGCTGCCTATAAATACATATTTGAATATGTTCCAAACAAATATAGTGTGACAGATGAGAATCTCAGGACTTCCGATGCCATCGAGATCAAGATCGGCCAGGGAACCAAACCGGGAATGGGGGGACATCTCCCCGGAGAAAAAGTGACAGCTGAGATAGCTGAACTCCGGGGGAAAAAGCAGGGAGAAGATGTTCAGAGCCCAAGTAAGTTTCCGGAGCTGAACACAAAGGAAGATCTGAAAGAGATGGTGGATATGCTCAGAAACCGTTCCGATGGCCGTCCTATTGGCATAAAGATTTCGGCAGGACGCATTGAGCGGGATCTGGAGTACTGTGTATATGCAGAACCGGATTTTATCACGATTGACGGAAGAGGAGGAGCTACCGGGTCCAGCCCGTTTTTCCTCCGGGAAGCAACGAGTGTTCCGACGATCTACGCGCTGTATCGTGCCAGAAAATATCTGGATTCAGTGCACTCGGATATTTCCCTGGTGATCACCGGGGGACTGAGGGTATCTGCGGATTTTGCCAAGGCGCTTGCCATGGGGGCAGATGCCGTGGCGATAGCCAGTGCGGCTCTTATCGCGGCAGCCTGCCAGCAGTACCGGATCTGTGGTTCGGGAAACTGCCCGGTGGGCATCGCGACCCAGGATCCTAAGCTCAGGGAGCGTATGAAAGTGGAAGCGTCTGCACAGAGAGTGGCGAATTTTCTTAATGTATCTCTGGCGGAATTGAAAACATTTGCCAGGATCACCGGGCATGCTTCGGTGCATGACCTGAGTGTGGAAGATTTGGTGACGGTGAGCCGGGAAATTTCAGAATACACTGAAATCCGGCATGCATAAAGAAAGGAAAAGAGAACAATGTTGGAGTTAAAAAAACCGCCTATGGGCTGGAACAGTTATGATTATTATGATACAACGGTGACGGAAGACCAGGTAAAAGCAAATGCGGATTATATGGCAGAACATCTCAAAACCCATGGCTGGGAATATGTGGTGGTAGATATCGAATGGTATTCCTATGATGCCGGAAGCCAGCGGGATAAACACCAGTATATCCCATTTTGGGAGGTGGAAATGGATGAGTATTCCAGGCTCCTTCCCTGCCCCCAGCGTTTTCCGTCTTCTGCTGGAGGACGGGGGTTTGCCCCCCTGGCAGAATATGTTCATGGTCTGGGACTTAAATTTGGCATTCATATCATGCGGGGAATTCCCCGTATCGCAGCCCACAATCATTCTAAGATTCTTGGGACAGAGCGCAGGGCAAATGAGATCGCCAGTCCCTATTCCATCTGCCCATGGAATCCAGATATGTATGGGGTGATTCCAGGAGAAGAAGGGGCACAGGAGTATTACGATTCCCTCATGGCTCTGTATGCTCAATGGGGAGTGGATTTTGTAAAATGTGACGACATCTGCCGTGGCGATGCGGAATCTGCCAAAGAGGAGATCGCAATGCTTCATAAAGCCATTGAAAATTGTGGCAGGGATATCGTTCTCAGTCTGTCGCCGGGACCAGCATTGTTAGAATGGGCGGAACATTATCATAAAAATGCCAATATGTGGCGGATTACTGATGATTTCTGGGATCACTGGGACTCTCTCAGGGATATGTTCGACCGCTGTAGAAATTGGCAGGACCAGGTGAAAGACGGGGGGTACCCGGACTGCGATATGCTGCCTTTGGGCTGGTTAGGAAAAGGTTTTCAGGATGAGAGGCAGACCAATTTCTCGAAGACGGAGCAGAGAACGATGATGACACTCTGGTGTATGTTCCGCTCACCTCTTATGCTGGGCGCGGAACTTCCCAAACTGGATGACTGGACGTTATCTCTGTTGTGCAATGACAAGGTGCTGGGACTGCTGGAAGGATCGAAAGGGGCGAGGGAGATTTTCCGGGATGAACAGGTGATCCTTTGGCAGTCAGAGAGCACAGAAGGTTCTTCCCATTATCTTGCGGTATTTAATATCAGTGAGGACGAGGTGGCTGTGGCGCCAGAGGAATATCTCAGTCATGCATCCGGAAGGGCAGAAGATCTATGGGAGGGAGAGGCGCTTTCTCTAAAAGAAAAGAAAAAGATTCCGCCCCATGGCTGTCTCTTATTAAAGTGTGACTAAACAGCGAGCAGAGTCATAGAATTTTTTGTGCTGCTGTAGCAGGGAGGATACATGGAACAGAGACTGAATAAGATCATCCGAGATTTTGAAAATGAGATAGAAAAAAGGAGTCTAAAAAGTAATTTTTTGGGAATTGTAAAATTAGTATTATTTGCAGCACTGGTTTTTACCGGCGTCAAGTTATGCTTCACTTCTAACTATTTGGGATGGGGCATTGTGGCGGCGGCACAGCTGGTGCTGTTTGTCTTTGCCTTGATATGGCATAATCGGGTTTTAGATGAGATTCAACAGAAGAAGGGGATCTGCAGCATAGCGCGCAGGGATAGAAAACGGCTCTTGGGAGAGTGGCAGGAGGAAGACGACGATGGAGGAGACCTGGCAGGGGAAGAGCATCCGTATGCACAGGATCTGGATATCATCGGAAAACGCTCTCTCTTTCAATATATAAATTGTACCCACACCTTTCATGGGCGCAGGAAACTGGCGGAAGATCTTCTCTCACCAGAATATTCGATAGAGGAGATTGAAAAAAGACAGCAGATGATTCATGAGGTGGGCAGGGATTATGATGAAGCAGCCCATATGGAATACATCTTTTCTCAGATCAATACTGGAGAGGAGACAGCTGGGCTTTTGGAGCAGTTGAAGGACCAGGAGCCCTTTTCCGGCAGCAGGTGGTTTTCTGTATTACTGAATGTCATGCGGGGACTAACGATAGTTGCCTGCGGTTATCTGGTATGCTTTCGCAAAGATACGGGATTCGCCCTGCTGGGGACTCTTCTTTTTATCCAATTCTGTTTGTGGAGACTGGGAGAATATAGAACCCGGCGTTATCTGGAACAGTTGCGCAAAGCGTCACGGAAGATCATGCCCTATAACCTGGCAGTCAGGGAAGTACTATCCAGGAAATTCACTGTGGTGAGGGGAAAGGAACTGCAGGAGATACTGGCGGAAGCCCAGAAGGGAATGGATGAATTGGCGCATATTTCCCGGAATGTGGGCTGGTGTTACAATCTGCTCTCGGATCTTCTGCTGAATATCACTTTTTTATGGAGTTATAAAAATGCCTATGATCTGCAGAACTGGAAAAAAGTTTATGGAGAAAAAGTGGAGGATTGGTTTGGAGCACTGGGAGAGATGGAGTGCTATCTAAGTTTTGCCAATCTGCTGCGCAGCTGCGACCAGATGTGCGCGCCGGAAGTGACAGAGGAAAACAAAGGTTTTCGTGGGGTGCAACTGGGACATCCGTTATTGTCCAATAAGGATCGGGTATGCAATGATTTTGAGATGGAGGATGGCATTGTGATCCTTTCCGGCTCTAATATGTCTGGGAAGAGCACGTTTATGCGCACCGTCGGTATCAATATGGTTCTGGCGAGGGCGGGGAGCTATGTGTGTGCAGAAGCCATGAGCTGTGGCTGTCCTCAGATCATGACCTCTATGCGGATCGTGGACCGCACCACGGAGGGAATCTCTACATTTTATTCTGAACTGCTTCGGATTCGACAGATTATCGATGCGGCGGGTGAAGCGGAACTGGTATATTTTCTGATTGATGAAATCTTTCGTGGGACAAATTCCGTGGATCGTAGAAAGGGTGCTGAGGGTGTCATACAAAAGCTTTGCCAGCAGGGGTGCTGCGGCATTATTACGACCCATGACCTTGAGATCTGTGAACGTCAAAAAGGGACAGAGGGAATAAAAAATTACAGTTTCTGTGAAGAATATCGTGATGGTGAGATGTATTTTACCTATACGCTTCAGGAAGGAGTGGCAAAGACAACAAATGGAGAATTTTTGCTAAAAAAGGTAGGAATTCTGTAGGAAGATAATGGAATCTGTTTTTTTTCTAAAATACTCTTTACATCTTTTCCGTGGAGTGATATGATAGAACACAACATCTTGTGCTTGAAAGTAAAAAAAATACTATATTCAGTTGTTAAGACGGATTGGAGAAATCGTAATCATGGGTAGGATAAGGGTTATCAAACGAAACGGAGTAGAAGTAGAGTTTAATCCAGAGAAGATCAGCAATGCAATTCAGAAAGCAAATAAAGAGGTGGAGGAGCATAAAAGCCTGTCGCTGCTCCAGATTGCAGATGTGACGAACCGGGTATCAGATCAGATTGAAAATGCTTCCCATGCTGTCAATGTGGAAAGCATACAGGACATGGTAGAGGTCGGAATCATGCAGGAAGGCGGTTACGAGATCGCGCAGAAGTATGTGCGTTACCGTTATCAGCGTGAGATCGCCAGAAAAGCAAATACGACAGACAGTGAGATCCTGTCACTCATTGAGTGCAGCAATGAAGAAGTCAATCAGGAAAATTCCAATAAGGATGCCAGCATCAATTCTACCCAGCGGGATTATATGGCGGGACAGGTCAGCAAGGATCTGACGATGCGGCTTTTGCTGCCGAAGGAGATCGTGGACGCCCATAAGGAGGGTATCATTCATTTTCATGATTCAGATTATTATGCACAGAAAGAACATAACTGTGATCTGATCAATCTGGAGGATATGCTTCAGAATGGTACGGTGATCAGCGATACTTTGATTGAAAAGCCACATTCCTTTTATACGGCGTGTAATGTGACCACCCAGATCGTGGCGCAGGTGGCGAGCAACCAGTACGGCGGACAATCCTTTTCCCTGGCCCATCTTGCTCCTTTTGTGGACATCAGCCGTAAGAAGCTGAGAAAGGAAGTACAGGAGGAATTTGAGACCCTTGGTCTTTCCTCCAATGACACAAAACTGGAAGGAATTGTAAAGAAGAGACTTGCCGATGAGATCAAGCGGGGGATCCAGACGATCCAGTATCAGTTGATCACATTGATGACCTGTAACGGACAGGCGCCTTTTGTCACGATGTTTATGTACCTGGATGAGGTGGAGGGGCAGACGCGCCATGATCTGGCGCTGTTGATTGAGGAAGTATTGAGCCAGCGGATCCAGGGAGTAAAAAATGAAAAAGGGGTGTGGATCACGCCGGCATTTCCCAAGCTGATCTATGTACTGGATGAGGATAATATCCAGGAGGATTCTGAGTTCTGGTATTTGACGGAGCTGGCGGCGAGGTGTACGGCAAAACGAATGGTGCCGGATTATATATCTGCCAAAGTGATGCGCCAGCTAAAGCAGGGAGATGTGTATACCTGCATGGGCTGCCGCTCATTCCTCACGGTGGAGGATGGACAGAGAAATCCGGATGGAAGCCATAAATATTATGGCCGGTTTAATCAGGGCGTCGTGACGATAAATCTCGTGGATGTGGCATGCTCTTCCTATGGAGATATGGATAAGTTCTGGAAAATATTAGATGAGAGGCTGGAGCTGTGCCACCGGGCGCTGCGGTGCCGTCATGAACGTCTCAAAGGAACGGTTTCGGATGTGGCGCCGATCTTGTGGCAGCACGGCGCACTGGCAAGGCTGGGGAAGGGAGAAAAGATCGATAAACTGCTGTATGATGGTTATTCCACCATCTCTCTCGGCTATGCGGGACTGTATGAAATGTGTGTGCGGATGACGGGAAAATCCCACACGGCTCCGGAAGCGAGAGATTTTGCCCTGGCAGTGATGAAGCGTCTGAACGACAAGTGTGGAGAGTGGAAGGTACAGGAGCATATCAGCTATTCCGTATACGGAACGCCGATGGAATCTACCACCTATAAGTTTGCCAAGTGCCTGCAGAAGCGTTTCGGTGTGATCCAGGGCGTAACCGATAAAAATTATATTACCAACAGCTATCATATCCATGTGACAGAAGAAATCGACGCGTTTAGCAAGCTCAGTTTTGAATCTGAGTTCCAAAAGCTGTCACCGGGAGGGGCGATCAGCTATGTAGAGGTGCCGAATATGCAGGATAATATTCCGGCTGTCCTCTCTGTTATGCGCCATATTTATGAAAATATCATGTATGCGGAGCTGAATACAAAGAGCGATTTTTGTGAGGAGTGTGGCTATTCCGGCGAAGTAGTGGTCAAAGAGGATGAGTCTGGAAAACTTATGTGGCAGTGCCCCAACTGCGGCTGCCATGACCAGACAAAACTTTTTGTGGCGAGGCGAACCTGCGGTTACATTGGAACCCAGTTCTGGAATCAGGGACGTACCCAGGAGATCAGAGACCGGGTACTTCACCTGTAAATGTTTTGCTGATCTCATCGATGAGATACATTCGGAACGACATGGTTCCCCCATCGGCAGCCTGGGTTTTCCGGGCTGCTTTTTCTGCGGCAAGGTTCATCTGATGAACTGCAGTACAGACCGCACTCCAATGATCTTCGGGATTCGCGGCCATACACAGGCAGATCAGTTCGGTGAGCATACAGCCGCTGCCGGTAATCCTGGCAGAGAGGGGGGAGCCTCCCCGGATCATTTCACATTGATCTCTGTAAACTACCAGATCCTCTTTTCCGGATACCACAATAAGGGCATCCGTATACCGAGATAGACAACGGGCGTTCTCACGACAGACCTCCAGATTTTTCTCCTGCATGATCTCTGCTTCCGGGGCGTCTACAAAAGACTCCGTGGTGACTCCCGACTTAGTGAGGAGATCTGAAAGAGCGCTGATCTCTGAGGCGTTGCCCCGGATGGCGGAAAAGCGCAGCTCTGATAAAAGACGCTGGCAGGCATTTTTCCGGAGGGAAGTCGCGCCGGCAGCCACCGGATCCAGGACGACGGGATGTCCCAGACGGTTGGCTTCTTTTCCTGCCGCCAGCATCGCTTCCAGAGAGGAAACTGCCCCCAGATTCAGTACAAGACCGTCGCAGTGGGAGGTCATTTCCGTAGCTTCCGCCGGATCGGATGCCATCGTGGCATGTCCACCGGCTGCCAGAAGGATATTAGCACAGTCATTGATGGTGATGGTGTTGGTAATGGAGTGGATCTTTGGTTTTATTTTGTTTATATTATTGATGATTAAATCTTTCTCAATCATTTTAACATCTCCCGTATTTTTGATAATGAGCCGGACCTTTTTAGAAGGATCAATATGGCATATCCCAGGAATGCCCCTACGATGCAGGCGGGCATAAAAAGAGGAATATAGTAGAGGGGAGTGGAGAGGCTTACATCAAAGCCATATTTCATAACATAGTAACTCAAAAGGGCACTGATCAGTCCGGTGCCGATGATCTCCCCGACCACCGCCAGCATCATTTTCTTTGAAATGATGTAAAAGAGTCCGGATAACAGAGCTCCTATGACAGCCCCAATGATGGCGGTAACAGGTCTGCCAGTCAGAAGCATCCTCATACATCCGGTGATCAGTGCAGAGATAAATCCATAGACCGGACCGAGCAGCACTGCACAGATCACATTGCAGCAGTGCTGAAAAGGCACAACAAAAGGAAAGGATACAAAGGTTGACAGGATAAAGCTGATACAGGACATAAATGCGGTAAAGCATGATTTTTTCAGATTCATTGGTTATTCTCCGTTCTGACGGTTCGTATTTTGTGCCGCCTGGCAGCTCAAATTGGTGTCGTCGAGCTGGCGCAGGAGGAAACAGGGTTCAAGTTGGCACCACCGAGCTAAGTATAACAGAAAAACCTTTGGGAATCAAATCCGAAAGGGGAGACAGGAATCAATAATTGAGAACAGGGTACAGATGTGTTATACTTAAATGTAAAAGTAAAACTTGCAAGAGGTAATACAAATGGCTAAAACCACTAAAATTAACAATAGACGGTATCTGGGAAATAAATATCGCTTGCTTCCATTCATTCAGAGAGTGGTAGAAGATGAGTGTGAAGATGTAAATATAATCGTGGATATTTTTGCAGGAACAGGAGCAGTTGCATCTGCATTTCAAGAGAAACAGCTGGTTACAAATGATATTTTGTACAGCAATTATATTTCCAATTATGCCTGGTTTTCTGCTGAGTCATATCATAAAGATTTGTTGGAACATATGATTGATGCTTACAATGACTGGCAGGGAAAGGAAGAAAATTATATGACCCAGAATTTTGCCAATACCTACTTTAGTTTGGAGGATTGTGCAAAAATAGGTTTTGTAAGGGAAGATATAGAGAATAAATATGGGCAGGGCAGAATTAATTTTAGGGAACGGGCGATCCTGATTACTTCTTTACTTTATGCCATGGATAAAATCGCCAAAACCTGCGGACATTATGACGCCTACCGACGAGGCGTTGAATTTGATGCTCATATTGAATTGCATTTGCCGGATGTAAGCGAAGTGAATAATCCGCATAATCAATGCTTTAATGTGGATTCCAATGATCTGGCCAGGGACATAGCGGCAGATCTGGTTTACATAGATCCGCCTTATAATTCCAGGCAATACTGCGATGCGTATCATTTGCTGGAAAATGTGGCGCGTTGGGAAAAACCGGAGGTATTTGGTGTGGCCAGGAAGATGGACCGGAGTCATTTAAAGAGCCGGTATTGTACCAAAAGTGCAGCGGAGGCATTTGAAGATCTGATTAAAAATCTTAACTGTCGTTATATTTTGCTTTCTTATAATAATATGGCGGCAAAGGGGAATGATCGTTCCAATGCAAAGATTTCAGATGATGACATATTTAGAATACTGAAAAACAAAGGAGAAGTAAAAGTATTTTCAGAAAATTATAAAGCTTTTACAGCGGGGAAGTCAGACATTTCCGACAATCAGGAGCGGTTATTTCTTTGTACTTGTAATCAAGGGAAGTAAGTGTGACTAAAGTCGCGAGAGCGGCAGTGGCAAGCTTGCTTGTCCACTGACATTTGAGCGACGGACATCATGAGTACGAGCGAAGCGAAGTACGAATGTGCCTGTGCGAAGCACAGGGTCACACGCTTTTCACGAATTGTTTGTGCCGCCTGTGGCGGCATGTTTGGAAGTGTGAGGGAAACTATGATACAGTCACCATTAAATTATACCGGAGGAAAGTATAGGCTTTTACCTCAGATATTACCATTGTTCCCAGAGCAGATCGGAACTTTTGTAGATCTGTTTTGCGGAGGATGCAATGTAGGGATCAACGTAGCGGCAGGGACGCACATTTACAATGACAGCTGCACGCCATTGATAAATCTGTATTCTGTCATGCAGAGACTTGACAGCCAGGATTTTATAAATCGTCTGGAACATGTTATAGGGAGTTATGGCCTGTCTGATGTAAAGAGAAAGGGATACAAATTTTATGGCTGCTGCAGCAGCGGCGGGTTAAGCTCTTATAACCGGGAACCTTTTATGAATCTGCGGAGGGACGTCAACCAGGCAGAGGTTCAGGATGATGACTACTATATAAAATTATATACACTGATCATTTATGCCTTTAACAATCAGATCCGGTTTAACCGGAAGGGCGATTTTAATCTGCCGCCGGGGAAGAGAGACTTTAATCAGAACATGTATAATAAGTTATCTGACTTTCTCGGTCTTCTCCATACACAGAAAGCAGTATTTTCGAATAAAAATTTTAACGAATTTGATTTCGATCAGCTTGTGCCTGGGGATTTTGTTTATGCAGATCCCCCCTATCTTATTACCTGTGCCGCCTATAATGAGAAGCGAGGGTGGACGGAAGAGGATGAAAGGGATCTGCTGGACCTGCTTGATTCGCTATCCCGGCGAGAAATACGATTTGCGTTGTCCAATGTCATCGAATCCAAAGGGAGAAGAAACGATATATTGGAAAAATGGGTGATCGACAGGCCGGATTACAGACAGATTGATCTCAATTATACATATCATAACGCTAACTATCATAGGAAAAATAGAAAATCAGCAACACGAGAGGTTTTAATTGTAAACTATTAGGAGGAACCTGGTGAGAATCAAAGAAGGACAGATTTTTAATCTGATGGATACAAATGGTCGAAGAAATGATGTGATACATGCACTTCAGGGATACTTAACAATTCTTGACGACATTCAGAACGCTAAAAAAATGCGATGGGCTTCCATGCCGGACAGTTTCGCGCAGTACGAATTTTATCGTCAGGCGATCGAACGTTCTCCAGAGATATTTGTTAAACATGATCCGTACGATAAGCTTATGGAAAAGATAAAGAAATTTCCAGATTTTAATGAGGCTGTCGAGACGCTGGATCTGGGTTGGATCCAGCGCAATTATATGTCATATCTGGATTTGATTCATCAGTTTGATCTGGGCGTTGAGGACCGGGCAAGACATTATACCAGCAATCTGGTCAAATTGGGCTTTGCAGATGAGGACCGGGATATTACTCCTGTGGGCAAGCTGCTACTTGATCCTCAAAAAATAAAGAAAGATGGACTTGAAATGCTGCTCCCTGTCGACGGTGTTAATATCGTCTATTTACGCCAGCTGCTAAAGCTCCGGCTGTTTGATTCTGACGGGGAGAGATTTTATTCTCCCTTTAATCTGGCGATATTTGCGTTATTAAAAAGAAAACGATTGTCTGAAAATGAATTTTTAGAGTTGGTTCAAGGGTTAAATCCTTATTCTGATTTTAAAAATATTGAAAACTATGTGTTGGATTACAGCGAGGGCGATATTGTAGCGGATACCGCAATAGAAATACCAGAGGAACTAAAAATACAGGAAAAGTTATCGGAAACTGTGTTTAAGAAATATTTTAAGAACAGAAAAAGTAAGGCTTCTGTGAAGATTTACTGGGAATTTTATGGTCGGTTGTGGAATTATGTTCATGAAGAAAAAAACTCTGAAAAATTGGATGATTTATTGACTTTTTATGAAGATAACAGGGCTATGTTGAATAAGGCCTTTGGCAGGGGACAAAACATTTTTTTGCTGAAAACAGGAGATAGACCATCTTTTACGGTGTTCGATGAGCAGCATCCGGAAATCCTCACCGGTCATACCAATGAATATTTATTTACCCAGTTTTCATTATCTAAGATTCTGGATCAGATCAGGGAATATTCGGATACAACCAGGAGAATATTTAAGGCTGCCGGTATTATTAGTTTTCATAACGGTTTTGTTGAATTGGCATACCGGGAACTTTGTTCCTGTATTTTTGATACAGAGTTTATCCGAAGTCGCATCTCAGGAAATAGATCGGAAGAAGTCTCTTCCTATTATTGTGAAGTGATCTCTTTATCTGAAATTTTAAAATATACGAAAAAGGAAATCACACAGGTTGGGCATCAGATTCAGGAGGAATTTCCTGGTAAAGCCATAGAAGAAATCCCCCTACTTCTGGCAGACAAACGAAAAAAGGAATTTGCTCTGTTCCTGGAGAGATCCTATCCGGCAGAGAGGGTCAAGGAGATCCTTCGGTTGTTTGCGGACCGGACCAATGATAAGCAGATTAAAGAGATGGTATGTCAAGATGCCACTGTACCTACAATTTATGAGTATATTGTGGGGATCGCCTGGTACTATTTTTCCGGAAAAAGAATCGATTTACTTGAGAGCTACAATTTGACCTTGTCGGCGGATTTTGAACCCTTGGTCCATGCCGGCGGCGGGCAGGGGGATATCGTTATTTATGAAAAAGATAAGGTTGTGATGCTTGAGGCAACTCTTATGAATGCCAATAGTCAGAAACGCGGGGAATGGGAACCTGTTCTAAGGCACTCCATTAATTTGAAGGTAGAGGAAGAGGCGGCGAAAACAGGCAGGGAAGTCACATCATTTTTTATTGCAGACCGCTTTGACTATAATACAATTAATATCTGGAAGGCCATTGCGGCAGTTCCACTGCAGTCCACTGTTGAGAAGGATAAATTTACAGATAACGTTGTCATTATGCCGGTCCGCAGTGAAGAATTATGTTCTTTGATGGATAGGCACAGGGAATATGATGGGATGATTACCAAGGTTCACGACCTGTTTGAAGTAGACAAAGTTAGTTTTGATATGAACTGGAGAGATAAGTTTATGGAAAAGGTAATAGATGACAGAGCTGACGGTTTGTGCTAAAATAAAATTAAAAAATGATCATCCTGGCAAAATGGCAAAGTGTTCTTGGTCAAAAGCCGGGGAAGGAAAGGAATGGAGGTCTTATTTTTATGGCAGAAAAGAGTAAAAAGTATGTATATGAGTGGGAAGATTATGAAGATGGCAAAAAGAATGCAAAGACTATGGCGGAAGAGATCCTGACAGATCCGCAGCTGCCGGAACTGGAAGAGATCATCATTGGATGTTGGGGAGAATCCTGGGAAAACAGTGCCCAGTCGATCATCGACAGCATTGTGGCAAATAAGGAAAAATTCACAGGGATCAAGAGTCTGTTTGTGGGGGATATGGATTATGAAGAGTGCGAGGTATCATGGATCGAGCAGGCAGATTATTCCGCTCTATGGGAGACTCTTCCAGGATTGGAAAGATTGACGATCAAGGGAGGAACGAATCTGAGCCTTGGAAAGATCTGTCATCTGAAGTTAAAGCGTCTAGAGATCATCTGTGGCGGTCTCCCCAAAGAGGTGCTTGCCAGCATCGCAGAGGCAGAATTGCCGGAACTGGAAGAGCTAGCGCTGTATCTTGGTGTGGATGACTATGGCTTTGACGGCGGAGTGGAGGATGTAAAAAACATGTTGGAAAAGTCAAATTTTCCAAAACTTCGTGCTCTTGGCATTATGGACAGTGAGATTCAGGATGAGGTGGCAGAGGTGGTTTGTGACAGCAAGTACATGAAACAGATTGACACCTTGGATCTTTCCAAGGGGACATTGACGGATCAGGGCGGTGAGATCCTGTTAAAGACGCTGCCTGACTATGAAAATATCAAAGAGGTGAATCTGGAATATCACTATATGTCGGAAGATATGATGAAGAAGCTGGAACGGTTGTCTGCCAAGGTGGATGTAAGCGATCCGCAGGAGGACGATGAGTACGACGGAGAGATCTACCGCTATCCGATGCTCACCGAATAAATTTGGTGGAATCTATGGGCATCGTATTGGTCGGAGAACCGGAGACAAGACGGACGGAGTATTTTCTCCGGGCCGCCAGGGAATTACATAAGCCGGTCCGGTTTGTGGACTGGCAGCAGGCAGGGGGGATGGAGTTTCATGAGGATGTGGTGAAACTAGATCCTCCCTCTTATAAGAGCAGCGATCTCTATGAAATGAATGATCATCTGGCTTCATTTCATCGCCAAATGAAACAGTTAGAGATGACAGGGGGCATTTATTTGAACCCTCCCTCTGAGATTCTTCGTCTTCTGGACAAAAGACATTGTAAAGAGATATTGATGGAAAAAGAGGTTCCGGTGACGGAGATGTTGGAAGAGAAGGTTGAAAACGCAGAACAGCTTATGGAGACGATGAAGCGTCATAGAAGTTTTTCTGTGTTTATTAAGCCTGTTTACAGTTCTGGTGCTGCCGGGGTTACCGCTTTTCGTCTGGCGCCGGGACAGGGCAGGATGATGGCATATACTTCCTGTGTTCTCCAAAGGGGGGAGCTGGTGAATACGAAGAAGCTCCGGCGTTTGGAGAACACTCAGGAGATCTGCCGGCTGCTGGAGGCGGTGCTGTCTTTGGGAGCGGTGGTGGAGCGCTGGCACCCTAAAGCATCTTTTGGAGGAAAAAGCTATGATCTCCGGGTGGTCTGGCAGTTTGGAAGGTGTGAATTTGTGGTGGCAAGGCGTTCTTCTGGTCCGGTGACAAACCTTCATCTGAACAATTCTCCACTGGCATTTTCTGACTTGGGACTTCCAGAAAAAGTGATCTGTGAGATCAATTCAGTTTGCGAAAAAGCGATGTCATGTTTCCCGGAGCTGAGGATGGCTGGCATCGATGTACTTCTGGAACGGGGGTCCCTGAAACCAAAGATCATCGAGATGAATGGCCAGGGGGATCTAATGTATCAGGATATTTTTCATGAGAACCGGATCTACCGGCGACAGGTGGAATGGATGGCACAAAGAGCAGCTGGCAGAGACAGGTGAGAAGAGTTCAAAGAAATGGGGAAAGCATTAGAAAAGAGCCGATTATTATTGCGGAAGAGGTTATGGAACGTTTGTGAAAGGAGATTTCTTAGGAAACTGAAATTTCAATGTTTAGCGTTATCATGAGAAATAGATGAATTATCAGGAAAAATATGAGCAGGGTGTAGAACAGGAAAAAAGACAATCTGCATTGAGGATGATAGGAGCAGGGAAGTTGTCCTCAGAGGAGATTGCGCTGTATTCTGGACTTACTTTGGAGCAGGTGCTTGAACTAAAAAGAGAATTTCAACCAGTATAATATTTGTTGACGAAACCCAAAGAATTATATTTTCAAATCATATAGATAAAACGAGTTATGAATATGAATAAGATCGTGGGAGCATACAATATTTTATTTGTCTGTATTGACTCCCTGCGCTATGATGTGGCAGAAAAAGAACAGAACCGGGGAGGGACTCCGGTTCTGAATCGGTATGGCAAATGGCGCCGATGCGAGGCGCCGGGAAATTTTACCTATCCCTCCCATCAGGCCATGTTTGCCGGATTTCTTCCGATGGATGTCGGAATTAAAAATATGAAACAGAGGGAAAAACTGTTTTTTTCCGAGGATATCGGGATGGGGAGAAAGGCGCCGGAGGGGGCGTTTTGTTTTCGTGGAGCTACCTTTGTGGAGGGACTGGAAAAGGAAGGCTATGAGACTTTTTGCATCGGTGGTTTGAGTTTTTTTGACCAGCGGACGGATATTGGAAAGGTGATGCCCTCCTATTTTATGCACAGCTACTGGAATCCCTCCTTTGGACCGAAGGTAAAAGAATCTACAAAAAACCAGATCGATCTCGCTGTAAAAAAGATAAGCGGGGTGCCAGAGGAACAGCTGCTGATGATGTATATCAATATTTCAGCCATCCATTATCCCAATAATTTTTATGTCGAGGGCGCCAAAAAGGACAGCGTGGAAAGCCATGGAGCGGCGCTGCGCTATGTGGATGCACAGCTGGAACGGCTGTTTCACGCTTTCCATAAAAAGGGGGATACCTTTGTGATCTGCTGCTCGGATCATGGAACCTGCTATGGTGAGGATGGATATCTGTATCATGGTTTTAACCATCCCATCGTCAACACGGTTCCCTATAAACATTTTATTTTGTGATACCAACACCATTTTATAGGAGAAAATACATGGATAATCCATATGTTCAATACATGTACAGTTATCCCCATAAGACGGCATATGGTCCGCTGTCGGGGATTCGTCTGGAAGATTACATACAAAGGCTGGTAGGAGCTCAGAACAGCCTTTATTTTCATATTCCTTTTTGTCAGAGCAAATGCGGCTACTGCAACCTGTTCTCCGTGACAGGGCAGTCCGATGAGTTTATGTCTGCCTATGTGGACGCCATGGAGAGGCAGGCGGAGCAGCTGAGGACTATTATTCCAGAGGGGGCAGATTTTTCGGATCTGACACTGGGCGGCGGGACGCCGCTGCTGCTCTCAGAAAAACAGCTTCAGCGGGTTTTTTCTATAGCCAGAGACCGGATGGGATTTGAGGGAGAGACGATCATTGTGGAGACCTCCCCGGCTCAGACGACGGAAGAGAAGGCGGCACTTTTAAAGGAAAATGGTGTCACCCGGGTGAGTATGGGAGTGCAGAGTTTTGATGATGCGGAATTGCGGGCGTTGAACCGGTGTCATAGGCCAGAGCAGGTTCACCGGGCAGCCCGCATCTTGAAAAAGAGTAAATTCCCCTGTATCAATCTGGATCTCATTTACGGCATACCAGGACAGACGGTGGAAAGCCTGCTAGATTCCGCTAGGCAGGCGGCAGCATACGAGCCAGAAGAAATGTTTGTCTATCCACTGTATATAAAAAAAGGTACGTTTCTGGCAGGAAGGGTGACACTTGATCCTGAGGCCGTTTATGAGATGTACCAGGAGCTGAGGGATTTTCTGAAATCGAGAGGCTATAAGCAGCTTTCCATGCGCCGGTTTGTGAAAGACCCAGATAGTCTGAATGGGGGAAGCTGTGGATTTGAGAACACCATATCCATCGGCTGCGGCGGACGCAGTTACATCGAGGATCTGCATTTTTCCACTCCCTTTGCCGTGGGACAGAGAGGATGTGTGGACATTCTACAACAGTATATGGAGAAGAAAGATTTTCTGGAGGTCACTCATGGATACCTTCTCTCAGAAGAAGAGATGCGAAGGCGCTACGTCATAAAGAATATTTTATTCTGCTGCGGCATCGATAAAGAAGAGTACCGAAGCCGGTTTGGCAGCGAGTCGGAAGAGGATTATCCGTTGCTGACAGAGTGGATCCGGAGCGGTATGGCGGCAGCAGATTCTGCGAAGATTTATCTAACTGAGAGAGGGATCTCTCTGTCCGATTTTCTTGGACCGGCATTGATGTCAGAAGAGGTCAGGGGAAAAATGGAAAAAGCGGCTAGGACAACGGAATGGAGGAGAGCGTGAATGGTCCGTCAGATCTATTACCGGGGAAGTCTGAGATTTTGCAACTATTCCTGTGGCTATTGTCCATTTTCCAAAGAAAAAGAGAGTAAGAGTAAGCTGGAAGAGGATGAGAGGGAGCTGTTTCAGTTTGTGGAGGAGATCGGACAAAAGAAGTTTGCAGGCGCCATTCAGATCGTTCCTTACGGGGAGGCGCTGATCCATCGGTATTACTGGAGGGCGCTGGCGAAACTCAGTCGCCTGTCACAGATCGAGGCAGTGGGCGCCCAGAGTAATTTCAGTTTTTCCGTGGAGCAAATGCTGGGAGAATTTGAAAAAGCAGGGGGAGAGAGGGAGAAGCTCCGGCTTTGGGGAACCTTCCATCCGGATATGGTATCGGAGCAGGATTTTTTGAGGGTATGTCATGAGTTAAAAGAAGCTGGCGTCCTGTTCTGTGCCGGCGCTGTCGGGGTACCAGAGAACGTATCACTGCTGCTGAGGATCAGAGAAAATCTAGATCCGGCGGTGTATTTCTGGATCAATAAGATGGACGGGCTGGGCAGGAAATACAGCCGGGAGGAGATCCAGGCGTTCTCTGGGCTGGACCCCTATTTTCCACTGGAACTGCGCCATTATAAGGCGGATGCAGCCCACTGTGGGAGTGCTTTATTTTGCAATGCAAAGGGGGAAATGTATGCCTGTAACCGCTGCCGCCGCAAATCAGCTAATTTGTATGGAGATCCGGAGGAAACATTGTGGCACATTTCAGAAAATGCCCGCATATGTGACAGAAGGGAATGTGACTGCTATATCTCATACTGCAACCGGGATGATCTGGAGGAACTGGCGTCTTTCGGCCCGTATCCGGCATTTCGTATCCCTGACCTGTTATAATTAGCAAAACTATTTGTCTATTTACATCATCGGACTGCGTTGATTTACTCGACGTAGTCGCCGCTACGACTCGTTCGTCCGCCTTGCCGATGTGTAAATATTCTTCGTAGTTTTATCAAATATAAACAGGTCAGTACACTAGAAAATATTCCATGAAAAGAACTTGTGTTCTGTATGGGTTTATGTTAGACTATCTATAAACTGATTATGGAGGGATTGAAATGGCTTCAGAAGAATTAACAAAGGGGATTGTATCAGGGAAATTAGGTTCGTTTTCTGGCTATTCTTCGAAACAGAATATAGAAAAAAATGGAGTAATCTGGTTTAAAGAGGACAGCTATAAAGGAACCTCATATAATTGGTTGAAAGATGTGTTTGCAAAAGCTTCTAAGAAACAAACATTGTCAGGAAGAGGAACGCCTGATTTTATCATAACAAAGGAAAAATCAGATGTTATTGTTATAGTAGAATGCAAAGCTCAAATTCATGGAGCCAATAGTAAACACTCTATGTTTGATAATGTAGAAGAATACAAAATATATGGTTATGGAACACCAGCAGAAACAGAACAATATGCGATAAATGGAGCATTGTATTATGCTACGTTTTTAAATCAGGAATATGATGTTGTGGCTGTCGGGGTATCTGGTCAAAGCGTGTCGGAGCTAAGAATTACTTCATTCGTACTTCCAAAAGGCGGAGAATTATCGGATCTGGAAGTGTTGGAAGATGGCGGATATGACGATGGGCTTGTTCCTATCGATCAATATGTAAAAGATATTAATATTGTACTGGGCAGATATTCCTCCACAGAGGAAGAAGTTAGGAAAGAACTCAGGAAATACACATTATCATGTGCGAATTTTTTACGTGCAAATGGAATTGAAGATAATTCTAAAGCTGGATTTGTGTCAGCTATCGTACTTGGATTAACAAATAAGGATTCAAGATTATATAGAGAAACCAAATTAGCCATTGACAGAAAAATGGATTCGAAAGCAAAAAAATTATTTCATGATTTAATTGGCAAAGATGCAGTAAAGATGTTGAAAGCATCTTTGTATGGTGATGGTAAAGATGAATACGAAGATGATTATATTGATGGTGTTTGGGATATTGATGAGATTCCCAAAGGGAAACGGAAGTCTCTAAAAAAATTTTACGATGTTTTATTATGTAAAGATGAACTGACGAAAGCACCCAAAGGGCAGAATAGTTATTTTAGTGATGGTGAAACGGTTTTATCCTGTTGTATTTATTCATTGTATGAAAATTTGATCGAAATACTCGAACATTACAAAGGCATTGATATCATGGGTGAATTTTATACGACCTTTTTGCGTTTTACAAAGGGAAATGCAAAGGAAAAAGGGATTGTTTTAACACCAAAACATATTACAGAGCTATTTTGTGATATTGCGGAATATTATAGTGGGCAGCCTTTTTCAGAGAAAACAAAGATTCTTGATACATGTTGCGGTACAGGGGCATTTCTCATAGCCTCACTTGGACGAATCAAGGATAATATCCGATGTCAATTTATAAGTGAAAAGCAAAAGGAAGAAAAGTATCAATACGCAAGAACAAATAGTTTGATCGGAGTAGAAAGAGATTCGTCAATGTATGCCCTTGCATACGCGAATATGCGGTTTCATGGTGATGGAAAGGCAAACTTGTTTAATTGTTCTTCTCTGATGTCAGATTCTTATAATCCAATGGATGACAGCGGAATGACATATCTGCAGGATGGAAAAAAAGTTCCATTATCTGAAGCGTTGAGTACGTTTGGGGATATAGATATAGCAATGATAAATCCACCATATTCAATAGGAACAAGCGCAAATAAAATAATCAGACCTTATCCGGACAGTGCCCCGGAAGAGGTTGTAATACAAAAAGGTCAGGATGAACTGGATTTTATAGCGTCCATGCTGCATTACATAAAAACTGGGGGAATAGGAATTGCGATTGTTCCAATGTCCTGCGCGGGAAATAGTGGAAAGGGGCTGCGTAAAAATATCTTAAAGTTCCATACCTTATTAGCTTGTATGACAATGCCCCCCAACCTGTTTTTTGACAGTCATGTAGGGACAGCGACCTGCATTATGGTATTTAAAGCACATATTCCTCATGATGAAAGAAAGTCAGTATTTTTTGCCAGATGGCAGGATGATGGGTTTAAGGTGATTCCACATAATGGAAGAAAAGATGCTGGCGGCTGGGCAAATATTCGGGTACAATGGATGGAGCAAATAGATGGAGTGGCAGATCCAAATGATTTTGTTTATATCAGGCACAAGATTAAGGCTGGTGACGAAGCATTAGCAGAAGCTTATATAAAGACAGATTATAGCAGATTATGCGATGCAGATTTTGAACGAACTTTAAAGAAATACGCATTATATAAGTATATGGGTGAACAAGGAATGTTGGAGGAATAAACTTATGGATACTGCGGGTTGGAAAGAGTTTTATCTGGGAAAAATATTTGATATCAAAAAAGGAAAACGACTGACAAAAGAGAACATGACTCCTGGCGACTTGAATTTTCTGGGGGCAATACAGGGTATGAATGGTGTAAGGGAAAAAATTAATGAAGAACCACTTTTTCAAGGGAATTGTATATCAGTAAATTATAATGGGTGCGGGGTGGGAGAAGCTTTTTATCAGAAAGAACCATTTTGGGCTTCGGATGATGTAAATGTTTTGTTCCTGCGTGGGCATGAAATGAATGAGATATTAGCAATGTTTTTTATTACTATTATTAGAAATGAAAAATACCGGTTTAGCTATGGCCGCAAATGGAATAAGGAGCAAATGAAAAAAACACTTATTAAACTTCCCACATGTATGAATAAGGGAGAGTATATGGTTGATGAGCATAAATTTTATTCTGATGACGGTTATATTCCTGATTTTTTATTCATGGAAAATTACATTTTATCTTTAAATGCAGATATTAATGGGATACCAGACTATTTTCTGGAAGAGGGGTATGATAAAGCGTGCTGGTACATGGATCACATTGACCAGAAGGAATTTGAAAAACAGTATGCAGGAGCTGTCAGATCTGATGTGGTTTCCTTAGATGATCGGGAGTGGAAGTATTTTTGTCTTGGTGATAAAAAGTATTTCGATGTAAGAAGGGGATCTTCTGTTTATATAAAGAATATGTCGCCGGGAGACATACCTTATGTGAGTACTTCGAAGGAGAATAACGGAGTAACGGCGTATGTATCTGAAAGTAACAGAAAAGGAAATTTAATTACATTGGCATATGATGGGAGTATAGGGGCATGTTTTTATCAGGAAGAAGAGTTTTTTGCCAGTGAAAAAATTGTGTCGTTAGAGACTACCCAGCGCCCGCTAACTAAATATATTGCATTTTTCCTGATTCAAATTCTAAAACTGGAATCAGATTTGTTTTCATATGGCGGAAGAAAATGGACGGTTGAAAAACAATTAAAACAGACAATGATTAAGCTGCCTGTAAGAAATTCGGACGATGAACCGGATTACAACTTTATGGAAAACTACATAAAATCACGATCATTTAGCTGTAATATTTAGGAGATAATTTCGCGGAAACATTGTTCCCGCTAATTATTCAATACCGTATGATGGTTCTCGGCCGTGCTGGCTGTGATGGGAAGAAAGGTATAACCGTGCTTTTTCCCGTATTTTATGATTTTCTCAAGGGCGTTTATGGTTTTATCATTGCCACTGAAATCGTGCATTAGCACGACATTACTTCTTCCTTTTTTTAATCCCCTGATCACATTTTTATAGACAGCAGCGGAGGTATGGACGTCCCCGGCGTCACCAGAAGATACGTTCCAGTCGAAATAGTGGTAGCCCCAGTTATGGAGTATGGCTGTCAGTTTCGTCATGATCCCGCGGTTGTAGCGGCTCACCTGATTGGAACTGCCGCCAGGGAACCGGGTGACACTGCACCAGACGCCAAATTTCTGGAAGAACAGATCCCGGAGTTTATCCAGATTGTCCTTGTATATTTTTTGAGAACGGTAAATCACATCATATTTATGCTGATAGCCGTGAAGGGCGAGAGAGTGCCCTTCCCTTAAAACCCTCTGGGTAAGGTCAAAATCCGCCGCTGCCGGCTTCAATTCAAAAAAAGTAGCCTGCACCTTTTGCTTTTTCAGAATATTCAGAATTTTCGGGGTGGAATAACGGCTGGGACCATCGTCAAAAGTGAGATAGATAATACTTTTCTTTGCGGAAGTTACCCGGAGACAGCACTGGAACGTGCGGTCACCAGATCTACCCAGGATCCATGCGGATCCTGTTTTTTTGGCGCGGACAATGCCCTCCTTACTGACCTGCGCGACAGAAGGATGGGTGGATCTCCATTTAATTTTGCTGTCTGGCTTTTGGCTGAACTGCAGATCCAGATGTTCTCCTGCCATCATGGAAAATTCAGGGTATACCATTCCCTGTTTTTTTACAACGATTCGATAGTTTCGGTTTCCCTCTCTGGTTTTTGCAACGATTTTTACTGTTCCTGCTTTTACAGCGTGTATGATCCCGTCTTTGGATACGGTGGCGATAGAAGGATTCATGTTTTTGTAGGAGATGACATTTCTTCTGGAGATCTGTTTTGTCTCACTGAGATGGAGTGTGATTTGTTTGGTTTTTGCCTGGGATTCTGCCGGCAGCAGTGTCAGACTTAACATGGTTAAAAAAAGAATGGCGGTAAAAAAAGTTACAAGATAGCGGCCTGATGATTTCATAGCGAGTTGTCCTTTCCTGTCTCCCAGATTTACCTGGTTGTTATACAATAAGAATAACATGATTCTTATGGACATACAACAAAAAAATGCCGTTTCACATCATTTCCTTGTGTTTACCCGTTATATTTATTATAATCAGTATAAAAAAGGGAGATTTCATGGAAAATGACAATCGCGATATGTGATGATGAGAAAGACGTCAGGGAGCTGCTTAAACACAAAGTAAGGACAATCTGCCCGGATGCAGAGCTTGTCTTGTATCAAACGGGGAAGGAGCTGCTGGCTGCCAGAGACCAGATCGACATTTTGTTTTTGGATATTCAGCTGCCAGGGAAAGATGGGATGGAGACGGCGAGGGAATTCAGGGAAAGATATCGTACGACCATCCTTATTTTTGTGACAGCACTGGAGGAATATGTTTTTGAAGCATTTGATGTAGAGGCTTTTCATTATCTTGTAAAGCCTTTTTCAGATGAAAAATTTTATAATGTGTTACAAAAGGCGGTGAAACAGTACAGGGAACAGGACTGCTTATCCCAATGGAAATGTACAAAAGAGAAAGAACGTTCTATGATCATAAAGGTTGGAGGGGTGAGTTCTAAAGTATATATAAAAGATATTATATATGCCGAGGTGTTTAACCGAAAGGTTGTACTGCACACGACAAAGGGGGAGATCGAATATTATGGAAAACTGTCTTCGCTGGAGGAACAGTTGGGACAAGATTTTTTCCGACCCCATCGTTCGTATCTGGTTCATTTCAAATATGTTGTGAAGTACGACGCCTCCAGGATCATTTTGGAGGAAGGGGCGGTACTAATGGCGAAACCCAGATATTCTGATTTTGTAAAACAGTATTTACGGTATAATCAGAGAAAGAGAGAATTGTAATAGGATGGAATTATATTGGAATATAGCAGCAGGAACGACGTCTTGTGCGTCGATCGCCATGATCAGTTATATATTACATTGGATGGTGAAGCCTTTCTTACAAAATAAAAGAGCTGCAGTTTTCGCGGGAACAGTTCATTTTGCAACTATGATGATTATGTATTTTATTCCACCAGAAATCAACGGTATGGTGGCCCATGCCGCGGGAGTGCTGGCGGCCTTTATCGTGATGTACGCTCTGGACCGAAGAAACTGGGAGCAAAAAATATTTTTATGTTTCACTATATATCTTCTGGACTGGATCTCACACGGAATAGCCATTCTTTTGAGAGATGCGGGATATGGTATTTTTAACTTTTTTCGAGTTGAACAGCAGGAGGAGTGGGTGCAATTTGCCGTGTATGTGTTTTTGTCGGCCTGTTATGTTCTTATCCGCTTTCTTTGTCTAAAATTGTTTGTGTATATGGTGAATCGCGCATACGGGTATAAGCAGGAAAATATGACAGGAAAAGAGCTTGCCCTTATGCTGTCGACATCATTGTCTGTTCTGGCGGGGTATTGTGCCTTTCAGTTTTTTTCCAAAATTTATTTGTTGGATTCGGATCAGTATATATGGAGGGTCCATATGGAATTCTGGTGGATCAAGGTGATCTATCAGCTGGTTTCCTTTGTGGCAATTCTTTTGTCTGTTGTCACATACCAGAAGATCAAGAGCTCACATAAAAAAGAAAGGGAAGACGCTGTTTTGATTGAGCAGATGGATCATATGAAAGAGCACATCGCGGAAGTGGAAGCACGATATGCAGAGATCCGCAGGTTGAAACATGATATGGGGAATCATGTGGTGACGCTGGAAAACCTGGTTTTAAAAAAGCAGCCGCAGGAAGCGGAAAGATATCTGGTGCGGTTAAAAAAAGAGTTATGGGAAGTATCTGGGGAGGAGAGCAGTGGTAATCCGGTTGTGGATGTGATTCTGAAGGAGAGCAGGAGAAGGGCGGAGAAGAGAGGGATTTGTTTTATGGCAGATTTTCATTATCCCGGTGATGCTGCCATGGATGCATTTGATCTGAGTGTTATCTTAAATAACACAATAAATAATGCCATAGAGGGGTGTGAGGGAAGTGATGCCCCACAGATCCAGCTCATTTCCTATCGTAAGAAAAACGCCTATATGATCGAGTGTACTAACAGTTTTGCAGGGGAAATCTGTCTGGAAGAGGGCGGATTACCGGTCACCTCAAAAAAAGATGCACAGGAACATGGTTATGGACTCATAAGTATCCGGAACGTGGCCCAGAAGTACTATGGCGATATAGATATCCGGCTGAAGAACGGGAAATTTATTCTCAGCATCATGCTGATGCTGAGGTGACAAAATCCGGCGTTGAAAGACAGGAAGAGCTGGTTTACAACAGAAAAAACCTGTCTCACAACATATCCCTTTATTCTGGTGATGGTTCATCCGAAATATCCAGTATCCAATAGATAGGAGGAAAGAGAAAATGAATATTAACAGCAATTATACCAATCACCAGGAAAGAAACAATAATTCCATAGCGGGAGCCAAAATGGATTCTTTTAGCAAAGGGATCCAGAATCAGATCGCCAGTGCACAGAAGAAACTTCAGGATCTTTCTTCCAGAGAGGATATGAGTCCTGAGGAAAAGATGAAGAAGCGCCAGGAGATCCAGAAGCAGATCAATGATCTGAATAACCAGCTTCGCCAGCATCAGATCGAACAGAGGAAGGAAAAGCAGAAAAAGAAAGAGACTTCTGCTACGGACTTAAAGAATGCCAGTAAAAAGGAAGGTTCCAGCAGCCCAGGATTTTCCCAGGCAGGGATGGGAGCTTTGCTCTCTGCCGATCATGCCATGGACCAGGCCAGGGTGCAGAAAGGCGTGGCGACGGATCTGAAAGGAAAAGCCAGGGTATTAAAATCCGAGATCAAGCAGGACGCCAGACTTGGAAAAGATACATCGGCAAAAAATGAGGCGCTGGCAAAATTGGAGAAATCTGCGGAGAATGCTGTGGCTTCCCAGGTTCAGATCCTGGGAGAGACAATGGAAAAGGTGAGCGAGACAGAGGATGAGACCATGGAAAACAAAATGACGAGGGAAGAGGAACAGGAAGAAAAAAAGGAAAGGGGTGGCCTGCAGGAAAAGAGGGTCAATGTTCTTGTGTAAGTCATCATAACTACCCAGTTTTTCACACAATTTAAAAGCTTGTGCATACCTCCAAATTGATGTAAGATAAAATTACACGGTTTGGAGGTTTTTTTATATCCAGGGGTGGGAAAATTTGTCGATATATGGTAAACTATAGATAATGGAATTTAGGAAGAGGAGAGATCTATGCAATACATAGAAAATATGTTACATTATGAGGATTATTGTAAGTTGAGGGAAAGTGTTGGGTGGTTACTTTTTTCAAAAGAGCAGACACAAAAATCTCTTGATCATAGTTTATATACGGTAATAGCTGTTGACGAAGACCAAACTGTTGGTATGGGAAGATTGATTGGTGACGGAACATACTTTATGTTAGTTGATATTGTGGTACAGCCGAATTATCAGAAACAGGGTATCGGGAATAAAATTGTCAATATGCTGATTCACTATGTTGATAAAGCTACACCAATTGGCGGGCGTTCGAGTATACAGTTGATTGCAGAAAAGGGAAAAGAAACTTTTTATGAGAAAATTGGGTTTAAACTGATACCACATGAATTTTGTGGTGCTGGCATGAGGAAAGTCATTCATAAGTGAGAAATGTTTTATCAGCTAACAAATGTTAATAACTATGTGTTATGGTTTTGGAATTGACCGGAAGTTTAGAACAGAATGCAACCGATCAATTGTAAAATAAGAAAAGGAGAAAAATTTTTCAGTAAGAAAAGGGGTTTGAAATTTATGAGAAAACTAAAGATGCTGCTAATGCTTATAGAGACAACAGTTTTGTGTGGAATGCTATTCATGTGTGGTAGTATTACAAGTCATGCTGCAGGTAATATCTATGATACTGCTGTAGAAGCTGCGTATGGAGATACATTCAAAAGCGTATATAATGAAAAATTGGCGGGTTCACCATTAGAAGCAGAGTGCGCAGATGGCGTGGATACTACCAATGGTCATCTGATTTTGTCTCGTAGTGACCTTTATTTACAGGGAACAGGGGGCATGGATTTTGAACTTAAACGTTATTATGACAGTAATGAGGCAATTATTGGAAATCCAGAAGTAGAAGCAGTGGATGAACTGAAGGTAGATACTGTCAAGGTACACTATACAACCCATGACGGTGTGGCAAAAGACATTACCGTAAATAAAGCTTTGTTAAAGAAGCATAAAAAAGCCCTAAAAGATATGCTGGTAGACTATTCGATAGGAGATCCAGTTCGTAAAAATGAAACAGTTGAGAACACTCAGCGAACAAAGATAATTAGCAATCAGGATTTTAATGTATATGGTCTTGCCAGTGGATGGAAGTTTGACTTACCATGGATTGAAACCATTACTATTCAAGAGGAGAAAGATGTTTCTTGGAGTGCCAGACCTGCTTATTTCCATTTTGGAAGCAAGGGAACAATAGGAATTGAAACAACCGCAAATGATGCAGAAAAGAGTTATACCATTACTGGACTAACGGGATATTCTTATTCGGATGTAAAGTTAGAGGATTGGAATAAAGAAGTGGATGGTATTCAGTGTAAATATCTCTTGCGTGATAAAACCGGACTTCGTACTTATTTTAACCAGGACGGTGTTGTTGTAATTCAGAAAGATAATCATAATAACACCATTACATACACTTATGAAGATAAAATATATTTGAAGCAGGTTACAGACTCGGTAGGGAGAGTAATTAATTTTAATTATGATATAGGAGAAGGCTTAAAACAGTTAACCTCCATAACGGTGGAGGGAAAAGAATTGAATGGCGGAGTGCCGAAAAAGACAATCAAATATACTTATGATGAAAGAAATTATACACCGTTGAATTCTGATACCATTAGTGGTTTGGTGCTAAAAAGTGCGACGGTAGATGGATCTAAAGAAACTTATGACTATCGTATCGTAGAACGTTTGATGAGCACTTCCGGGGAGGGTATTGCTTCCCAGCGTGCGTCTACCAATGAAAGTTATTTGTTGAAAAAGATTACAGCAGATGGAAGTATTCAGCACTATGAGTATCGTGCCAATGTTATCCGAGGAACTAAAGATGAGGAAACAGGACAGACCAGAGATGTAACAGTTCAGAGGTATTATGTAACTAGAGAATATACGGAAGATATAAAAACAAGAAAGAAATCCAATGGATTGAAGTATGATTTTTTCCAGAAACAGAACAATAAATTGCTTCGTTTTTGTGATTTTTCGTATAAAAAAGATGAAATCTGGCAGTATGGGAGAGCTGGGCTTCGAACAGTAGCTGTGGTTAGTAAATTTAATCCCAATATATATAAAACAAATAAAAAAATGTCGGATTATTCTTATAAAGCCTCTGCTATTAATAAAGATACTTTACGATTGAAAAAAGATACTAAGAAGAATGTAAGTATTTATATTTATAATAGTCAAAAGATGTTGACAGATGAAGTCAACTATGGAAATGAAAAGGTAGAAAACTTTTATAATTATGATAATAACAATAAAGGTTCACTTGTGGTACTTCAAACTAATAAATTTTATGGCAGTAAGGGGAGTGGTTCGGTTACTTCTAAACAAGGATTCACATACGATGTTTATAGAAATGTTTTATCAAACAAGGGACCACAAGCTTACTTGAAAAAGAATAGTGGAAAAGAATCATTGTTTACGACTACATATACATATCGAGGAACAGAAGGTGGTTATCCGTCTGAGGATAAGCAGTTTTCTTTGTGCACTGTTGTGACACAGGAACAATGTTTATCTGAGAAGACTAAATACAGATTGACTAGTACACTTACTAAAAATGGTATCGATTATGCCAGTATTTTAGAACAGAGAAGTGTTAACAATGGAGTGTATAAGACAATTTCTAAAATAAACTTTAATTATGATGCTCAAGGAAATGAAATTCAAGGAAAAGTCTATCCGTCTTATAGTACAGACGGTGAGAAGGAAGTTATTCAAAATGATTACACATTTAATTCATTAGGACAGCAAACCAAAACAACAGTAACTATTATGTCTGAGAAAAATCCGGCAGATAATCGGAATTATGTAGAGGAACAGATAACATATGATTTATTTGGAAACAAACTTCAGGTTACGGATGAAAATGGCTTAATTTCAAAAATATCTTATAATCCAGAAACAGAAGAAGAAATGGAGATTTCGAATTCTGTGGGGACAGAATATGAAACTACAGATAAAGAATATGTTTCTAGTGATTCTCTTAAAACTATGACTGTAGATGAATATGGTCGTGTTAGTATTGATATACAGGATTCTTTTGGGAACACAATTTTAAGTAAAGATGAAGCGACAGGTATTTGGACTGAAAGTACATATGAATATGGTAGTGGCAAAGGGGATAGTATAGAAGAGGATACAGAATTAGAAGTAGAAGAGACAGCCAGATTATTAGAAGAAAAGATATATTCATTTAATCCAGACGAGAAAAGGTTTATTGTTAATGAAGATGGTGAAACAGTGCCAAACTTTTATATTACTGGGAAGGGAAAAGAGATTTTAAGTGGTACGAAATACTTCTATGATAATTTGGGAAATGAAATTGGATATGCTTCCTTTAGCAATGGGGAGTTTGATTCAGCTCATTGTACCTCTTTTTGTCTTTATAAAGATGAGACGGAAGTAGCAGGCGAGGAAGAGGAAGTACAGACAATATCTATTAATTATATCAAAAAAATAAATCCGGTTTTTTATAGTCCAGAAGTGGATGCTGGTAATTATTATAATCAATTTAATAATTCTGTATTAAGTGAGAGTATTACAGAATCCGTATCGGACTCCGTTGGAAATACAATTTCCACAAAAAATACTTATATTCGGGGCGAGGATAAAGCAGAAACAATCATTACCTATGAAAATGATTCTTTTGGCAGAACTACAAAGGAAAATACATCAACCAAAAAATATCAAGATGGAAAATGGCTTCCAGCTTACGAAACAGAAAGCTTATATATATATGATGACAATGGGAATGTTGTCCAGACTCAAAGCAAAAGCCGTAAAGAGGGGGAAACGAAGTGGGAAGCCCAGACAACGAAGGCCATCTATGATGAAAAAGGGCAGATGATTGGTAGTTATACTCCAAGAGGTATAGAAGAAGATGTAGCAAGTAAGTATACTTATGACATTCTTGGACGCAAAATTAAAGAGGAAATTCCTCAGAAAAATGAGAATGGAAGTATTTGTTATCAGTCCAATACTAGTGAGTATGATTCAACAGGTAATCTTATTGCAGAAGAAGAACAAATTGATGATGACAAAATTGCCAGAACTGAGTATACTTATGATAAACATGGAAATCTTGTTATGGTAAAGAGCTGCATGGAAGATCAAAAAGCGCAGTATGTTCAATATATTTATGATGAACAAGGGAATAGAGTGCGCCAGTTTACCGGTATGACAAGTCCGCTTACTTTAACTGTATCGGAAATGGAAGCGAATTCTAAGGAAGAAGATACGTTTGCTTATGGTGGAAAAAATTATATTATAACCATTGATGGGAAAAAGAAATCAGATAAAATCAGCGAAACCAAGTATAAGTATGACGAAAAGAATCGCTTGATTTCTTATACCGATCCGGAGGGAAGAACAGAAAGATATACCTATGATGTTAATAGCAATTTGACGAAAACGGTGGATAAGAATGGAAATGTTTTAAAAAATATCTATGATTATCAGAACCGTTTAATAGAAGCAGTTGCAGAGGGGAAAAAGAGCGGAAAAGAGACCACACATACTTACAGCTACAATGCTTATGGTGATGTGGCAACACAAGATGGTACTTCTTTTGTATACGATGATGTGTCGGGACAGGTGACAAAAGAGACTGCTAAACTAACTAAGAATAAAGATGTAGTAAAAAGTTATTCTTATGACAGCGCAGGAAATAGATCTGCTTTTAAGATAAAAATAGGAGAGGATACCAAACTTTCTTTATCCTATCATTATGACGGAGAATCTAAACTTATCTCTGTGAAGAACTCTCATGGAAATGAAATAGTAGGATACGAGTATGACACCAATGGAAGTTTGAAAAAAAGAAGTGTAGCTGGTACAAAACTTACCACAAACTATAGTTATGATTATCAGAATCGTTTACTAGGATTAACGAATCAGACAAATGGAGAAATCGTTTCTAATTACCAGTCAGAATATCTAACCAACGGGAGGAAATCCAAAGAAATTTCTACTGTTTTGGATGAAGTCGGAAATAGTAGTGAAAAGACTGTTACTTATACATACGATTTGCTTGGACGAATAACGAGAGAAACCAAAACCGGTAGTGAGGATATTACTTATACTTATGATAGTCACAATAATCGTAAAGAAATGACAGTAGGAAATAAAACTACTGCATACAGATATAATCTGAATGATGAACTGCTTCGTACAGATACTCTGAATACTGAGACAGAAAAGAATAAAGTTGTTGTTTATAAAAATGATAAAAATGGAAACCAGTTGGCTACGATTAATCGTTATGATATCCCAAGCGACAAAAAGGATGAAAGTTATATAGATGTAGACGTGACTTTGGGTGATAATCGGTTAAATGAAAATGTGGTCAATCATTATAATGCATTAAACCAGTTGACAAAAACGCTTACGAAAAATTATAAAGTAAGTTTTGCCTATGATGCCGAAGGATTGCGTACCAGCAAGACGGTAAATGGTGAGAAAACGGTCTTTGTATGGGATGGCAATCAGGTGGTAATGGAACTTTCTGCAAGTGGTAAGGTACAGAAGCGTTACATTCGCGGAAACGACCTTGTATTTGCTGACAGGGGAACTGAAACAGAAAAAACGTATTATGTGACAGATTCTCATGGGAATGTAGTGCAGTTACTGGATGAGGATGGAAAGATCTCAAAAGTTTATGAATACGATTCTTTTGGAAATGAAGTAGACCCAGATAAGAAGGATGATAATCCATTCCGTTATTGTGGGGAATATTATGATAAGGAAATAGAGGAAATATATCTCCGGGCAAGATATTATCAGCCAGCAGCAGGTAGATTTATCACACGAGATACATATACAGGAGAAAGTGATGACCCACTAAGTCTGCATTTATATACGTATTGTGAGAATGACGGTGTAAATCATATAGACCCAAGTGGACATGCATTGGAAACATTTGCGGATGTTGCTAGTATAGGATATAGCATCTATACATTTGTCAAAGAACCTTCATGGGGAAATGCTGGTTACATTGCAATGGATGTTGGTGCAACATTGATTCCGTTTGTTCCAGGGTCTTATGCACTTAGAGGTGGAAAGACGGCGATAAATGCACTAAAAAATGGTAAGATAGGTGTAGCAGTAACCCGTATGGGTACTAAGATTAAAAGTGGATTTGGTGCAATTGTTAAGTTTGGTAAGAAACAATTTGGAAATCTTAAAAAGGCATTAAAAAGTGCAAAGGAGATACCAAATAAGATTGGACAAAAAATAACGAATGCTTTTAATAAGATAAAGCAAAGTAAGTTATTTAGGTGGTTTTCTAAGGAATCTAATGGGGCGAAGAAGCCGAAGAGGCCAAAGAAGCCGAAGAAAAAAGAAATTATCAAACTATCCAAAAATAATATAAAACATATTAAAAAACATACTTTTCAAGGCATGACAGAACAAGCAAAGCATTTGACAGATAAACAGTTAGAAGAGAAGTTGGCGAAAACATCGTTTTTTAACAAAAACTGGTCTCAAGATGAAGTTGCTAAATATACTCAGGAGGCTTACAATGCATTAAGAAAGAAGGGAAAAACAGGCTTACAATCAATTAAAATAAAAGGAGAAATTATAAAAGTATTTATTAAGGCAGATGGATCTTTTGATACTGCTTATGGTGTATATAAATATACAGTAAAGGATTTCAGATAGGAGACAAGCAGATATGTTTAAGTTAGAGTATCGAATAGTGCTTAGTGACGATGATGATTTTGAAGGACAAAATGGATTCTTGCAAATCAAGTGCAACGATTATAAGTATGGAGAAATGTATCCAAAAGAGTTGGAAACTGTTATGGATAAGGTTTCCTTGTTTGATTGGTTTGAAAGATTGATTAAAGTTGTTAAATATTTAATGACAGAAGACTATGTTGTACTTAGTGATGTGGAATCATATAATATTTGGATTGAGTTTCAAAAAAGTAGTGAAGAGGTAATGATAAGTGTTGTGAAAGCAAAAAAGGAACTGGGGACGCAAGATATAGAGTTCATTTTAGGAGAACCAGTTGAAAGAGAATGGACGGTTTCTCAAATAAGCTATAATCAATTAAAAATGGAAGTGGTAAACAAAGCAAGTGAATATATTGCATATGTTGTTGCAAATAATAAAAGTTCTTCAATTGATAAAATAAAAGAAGAGTTAGAGGAGATTTTATTATAGTACAAGAAAAGAATAAACTAAGACCTTCTGATCGTTCTAGATCATAGTAATTCATGAAGGTTTTAAATAAAAGAAAGGAAAAGTATGTGTTTTAGTTTCTTAAACATATACAAGAGTGAAGATGCTATTTATCCAATATGAAAAATGCAGTACGTGTAAAAAGGCGAAAAAATGGCTGGAGGAGCATGGGCTTTCCTATACGGACCGTCCGATCAAAGAAGAAAATCCTACGGCAGCGGAGCTGAAGGAATGGCAGGCAAAAAGCGGGCTTCCTTTGAAACGATTCTTCAATACGAGTGGAATGCTGTACAGGGAAATGAATTTAAAGGAAAAATTACCAGCCATGAGTGATGAAGAACAGTACGAACTTTTGGCTACTGACGGTATGTTGGTGAAACGCCCTCTCGTGGTCACAGAGGATGCTGTGCTCGTCGGTTTCCGTGAGAAGGAATGGGAAGAAACGCTGTTGTAATCTATCTATATCATTGCAAAAAACAGGGGGCTGTCGGTTTTACCGTAAGCGATCCACAACAGAGTGCCTAGATTCTAATTAGCTTCCATGAGATAAT
>CAQOJF010000026.1:0-39728 GCA_948848225.1 uncultured Eubacterium sp. | reverse complement strand
GATAGATTGCGTAAAATGGGGATTTTGGTAGGGAATGATAGTTTAATCCAAATTGGTATAAAATCCATGCAAAGAAGAAACTAACGCTTTATACACGGGGAGTGAAAACTAAAAAGTCCATTCAGAGGAAAACTAAAAAGTATGTGTATATAAAAACGAAGACTTATTCAACGGACTACGATAAATTTGACGATCAGCCATTTTCACATGGATAAAAACCGATACTTTTTTTCATGATCGCGCTGGAGATTTTGTGAAACAGGCATTCTCCGGCCGGTCATTTTTCTTTCCTTGACATATACCCCATGGGGGTATATAATATCTGTAAATGAAAGATACAACGATGACATAAAAAACCTTGCCCGAACCGCCGTACCGCCTTGGTTCTGCATACGGGCAGACAGAATGGAGAATAATAAATGAACCAAAAGGAATGTTGTTCCAATAAGAAAAAAGAGCGGGATGAAAAGGAGTATAAAGATCTCTTGAACCGTCTCAGACGCATCGAGGGTCAGGTGCGGGGGGTGGAGAAGATGGTGGAAAACGACGCGTACTGTGTAGACATTCTCACCCAGGTATCCGCAGTTACTGCGGCTTTGAACAGCTTCAATAAAGTGCTGCTGGCAAACCATATCCGAACCTGTGTGGCAGAGGATATCCGAGAGGGAAAGGACGAGACCATCGATGAACTGGTGACTGCCTTACAGAAACTAATGCGATAGGGGGGCAGGGGTTCAGAAGAGATTTGTTTGTGAAAAAGGAGGAGATCATGGAACAGTATAAAGTGACGGGTATGAGCTGTGCCGCCTGTAGTGCCAGGGTGGAGAAAGCAGTATGCAAAGTGCCAGGGGTAGAATCCGTGTCAGTGAGCCTTCTGACCAATTCTATGGCGGTGGAAGGAAACGCCACGGACCAGGACATCGTAAAGGCGGTGGAAGAGGCGGGATACCATGCGGAACAAAAAGAAAGTGGCGGGGCAGAGCACGCAGATTCCCCGGCGGATGCACTGGAAGACCAGGAGACCCCAAAACTAAAGTTAAGGTTATTGGCTTCCGTGGGATTTCTCGTGGTGCTGATGTATATTTCTATGGGAAATATGATGTGGGGGTGGTGGCTGCCGGAGGTGCTGGAGAGAAACCACCTGGCGCTGGCCCTCATCCAGCTGCTGCTGACTACGGTGATCATGGTAATCAACCAGCGTTTTTTTGTCAGTGGGTTCCGAGGGCTCTGGCACCGCGCCCCCAATATGGATACGCTGGTGGCGCTGGGAGCAGGTGCGGCATATGTCTACAGCCTCTATGCCCTCTTTGGGATGTCCTACGCCCTGCTTGACGGAAATATGGCGGAGATGCACAGATACATGCACGAGTTATACTTCGAGTCGGCGGCGACGATCCTCACGCTGATCACAGTGGGAAAAATGCTGGAGGCCCGTTCCAAGGGGAGGACTACCGATGCGCTGAAAAGCCTGATGCGCCTTGCGCCCAAGACAGCAGTTATAGTCGTGGACGGTAAGGAGCAGGAGGTGCCGGTATCTCAGGTGAAAAAGGGAGATATCTTTGTGGTACGCCCCGGTGAGAGTATTCCGGTGGACGGTATCGTTCTGGAGGGAAACGGATCAGTCAACGAGGCGGCGCTGACGGGAGAGAGCATTCCTGTGGACAAAGCTGAAGGGGACACGGTATCTGCCGCCACCATCAACCAGAATGGATTTCTCAAATGCGTGGCTGATCGGGTCGGAGAAGACACCACACTGTCCCAGATCATCCAGATGGTCAGTGATGCCGCCGCTACCAAGGCGCCTATCGCCAAGGTGGCTGACAAGGTTTCTGGGGTATTTGTGCCGGTGGTGATCGGCATCGCAGCACTGACGATCCTTGTCTGGATGTTTGCCGGTGAGGGATTCGGATACGCTCTTGCCAGAGGAATCTCTGTACTCGTTATCAGTTGTCCCTGTGCTCTGGGACTGGCGACGCCGGTGGCGATCATGGTGGGAAATGGCATGGGAGCCAAAAATGGAATTCTGTTCAAGACGGCGGTGTCCCTGGAGACGACGGGGAAGACAGAGATCGTTGTGCTGGATAAGACGGGAACCATAACCCTTGGTGAACCGAAAGTCACAGATGTATTTCCGGCAGAAGGGGTCTCTGTGGAGGAGTTGCTGCATACCGCTTACCTGTTAGAAGGAAAAAGTGAGCATCCTCTGGCAAAGTCAGTTGTGGAGTATGTGTGCCGGGGAGGATCAGCGGGGGAAAGCTCTGGAGGAAACGCCTCCTGTGATATTTCTGCCGCCGATGACAGCTCTGAGGTGACAGGTTTTGTGGAGATTCCGGGAAATGGTGTCCGGGGGCAGTTGGCCGGAAAAATGGTATATGGCGGAAAGCTGGAATACATTGATGGTGAGGCGGAGATTCCTCCTCAGATCCGTGAAGAGGGAGAGAGGCTGGCGCGCTCCGGAAAAACCCCTCTGTATTTTGCAGAAGAAAAGCGGTTTCTCGGCTGTATTGCGGTGGCAGATGTGATCAAAGAGGATAGTCCACAGGCAATCCGGGAACTAAAGAATATGGGCATTCGGGTGGTGATGCTGACCGGTGATAATGAAAAGACGGCGGCGGCCATTGGAGATCAGGCAGGAGTGGATGAGATCATTGCCGGTGTTCTACCGGAGGGTAAAGAAGAACAGGTGCGTCACTTTGCCTCCCAGGGGAAGGTGGCGATGGTGGGGGACGGCATCAACGATGCGCCGGCGCTCACCAGGGCAGATATCGGGATTGCCATCGGCGCAGGTACGGATGTAGCGGTGGATGCAGCAGATGTGGTGTTGATGAAAAGCCGGCTCTCGGATGTGACCGCGGCGATCCGGTTGAGCCGGGGAGTGCTGAGGAACATTCATGAGAATCTGTTCTGGGCATTCATATATAACGTTATCGGAATTCCGCTGGCGGCGGGAGTCTGGATTCCACTGTTTGGATGGCAGTTGAATCCGATGTTCGGGGCAGCTGCTATGGGACTCTCTAGCTTTTGTGTGGTCAGCAACGCATTGCGCTTGAATCTGCTGGATCTTAGAAACCCGAAACGAGACAAAATACAAAGAACTAAAAAAAGAATGGAAAAGGAGAATGTAGAGATGAAAAAGACAATGACGATTGAAGGAATGATGTGTGGGCACTGTGAGGCGAGAGTAAAAAAATGTCTGGAAGCGCTGGATGGCGTGGAGAGCGCCGAAGTGAGCCACGAGAAGGGAACAGCTGTTGTGACATTGGCAGCGGACGTTGCAAATGAGATTTTGAAAAAGGCAGTGGAAGAACAGGATTATAAAGTAAAGGAAATCCAGTGAGCCAGGTCCGCAGGGACACCATTAAGCTGCCCCCAAAGTGCGGGAAATAACAAAACAAAAGACTCCACATGTAGATCTTGCGTGTGAAGTCTTTTGCATTGAAAAAAACTGGACAAATAGTTTTTTAATCAGCGTTTAACGCTGTCAAACTAGCTTTATAAAAAGAATCTTAATGTTTTCTATCAGAAGAATTATTCTGAACAGGAGCTGGGGTGACAGGATCTTCATCGAGCACTATTACCCTGCATTCCACCTTTTGTCTGCTGGAAATAAGCGTCGCTTTGATTACAGCTTCTCCCGGTGCTACGGCGGTGATCACACCTTTTGAATTTACCATCACAACATCCGGGTCCGAGGTTTCATACAGTGGAATCTCCTGAGATGTGCTTGGTTTGATGATGACGGAAAGTTTCATCGTATCGTCGACATTTAGTTTGACTTTCCGGTGGGTAAATTTTATACTAATAGCAAGAGGTGTGACTTGAACTTTTGTTTTCAATGTGCGCATCAGTTTACCTTTGGCAGAATAAATATTAGCGCGTACCACGGTACTGCCCGTACCTATAGCATGGATCTCCGCATTTTTGGATCGCGATTTCTGAGGGCTGATGGAAACGATCTCCTCATTATCTGAGACAAAACGGACGGATTGTTTCTTTTTCATATTATAGGTTCGGAGTGTATAGGAGCTGCCCTTGGAAAGAGTCAGCTTTTTCACATTTAATTTTACTTTTTTTGGTGCACAGCTACCGGTGGCAGACTGTGTCAGTACGGCACCAGAAAAAACAAAAATGAAGAAAAGTAATACGAAAAACATTTTACGTTTCATGGCAATCAACCTTTCTAAGAAGCTGGTGTAATGTACTACTACATTTCGCTAAATAAATGGTTAAGCAATTAGATAAATCTCCAGCTTTTTGTAAATTTTATCAATAAGCTATGGCATAAAAGTGTCATGCAAAATGCACCATCTGCCACAGAAAAAACATAAAAATCCGTTATATAGTAGATATATATTAATGTTGGGTCAAATGGTTTTTTGAGCCAGAAAGGAGAGCAGAAGATGCAGCATATACTGATCGCAGATGACAATGAAGATATTACGGAGGTTCTCGGAACCTATGTCGTAAAAGAGGGCTTCGAGCCAGTCGTGGCAAAGGATGGCATCGAGGCCTTTGAGATGTTTAAAAAATGTAATCCGGCGGTGGTATTACTGGATATCATGATGCCAGGAATGGATGGCTATAAAGTCTGCAAAAAGATTCGGGAGATATCGGATGTACCGATCATACTTATCACAGCAAAAGGAGAGGATTATGAGCGGGTGATGGGATTGGATATCGGCGCCGATGATTATGTGGTGAAGCCTTTCAGCCCCAGCGAGGTGATGGCGCGGGTGCGTGCTGTTCTGCGCCGAATCGGGCGGGGGGAGGAGACCTCTGGGAAAAAGGTACTGACCATCGGAGATCTCACGATAAATATTGAGGCATACACAGTATTTATCGGGGCAGAGAAGGTGCCGATGACGAAAAAAGAAGTAGAGACCATGTGGATCCTTGCCGAGAATCCCAGCAAGGTATTTACGAGGGACAATCTTCTCGACAGCCTCTGGGGACAGGACTATTTTGGAGACAGCCGCACCGTGGACTCCCACATAAAGCGTCTCCGGGCAAAACTGGATAAGGTGGAGCATCCGGATTGGGAAATCAAGACGATCTGGGGGCTGGGATATAAATTTGAGATAAATGTGTAGCCCGGGGCGCCGCCTGACCAGTACACTAGCTCGTCGTATCGCGCAAAGTGCGTGCGCAGAAATGAGGGATTCGTGTGAAAAAGATTTTTTGGAGAGTGGGGATTTATTTTGCCGTGGCGCTCGTCATCATGACTGCCGTGACAGGACTTGCCTTCACCAGATTTAACCGGCGCAATATCATGAATGTATACAAGGGCGAACTTAAGAGTATGGCCCGCAGCATCTCGGAGCAGGTGACGGAAGCGATGGTGGATAATAACAGCGAAGATTTCTCTACGTACCTGAGCGCCCTGAAAGATTTCGGTGAGCTGCGGGACACCGATATATGGATCCTGGCCAATCCGTCGGCGGAGGAGCCTTTAGGTGAAGCTTATACCAATGTGAATATCAGCAGCCTCAACGTTCAGGAGGAAAACACCAGAGCCATGCTCAACGCCTCCTTTCAGGGGAAGACGAAGAGTTACAGCGGTTATGACAGCATTTATGAGAAAGACATGATGCACCTTGCCACCCCGGTCAAAAATGCGAAAGGGGAAAATGTAGGTGTTGTTATGGTCAACGGAGAGATGGATTACCGGGAAAATTCAGTATCACAGTACCAACATTACATGTTTCTCAGCGTCATTATCGCACTGTTCATATCCCTGGTGATCGCCGCTTTTTTCTCCCAGCAGCTGGTGAGGCCCATCATACGTCTCAAGGAGATCGCGCTGAGGATGGCGGCAGGGGAGTATGCCCAGAGCACGCATATTCGACGCAGGGATGAGCTGGGGAGACTGGCAGACAGTATGGATATCTTATCCCAGAAGCTGGTGGAAGCGGAGGATTTCCGGAATCATCTGGAACAGAGCAGGAGAGACTTTTTTTCCAATGTGTCCCATGAGCTGAGAACGCCTATTACGGTGGTCAAAGGATATGCAGAGACGCTGGTGGACGGCTATGTGGAAGATGCGGAAAAACAGAAGGATTATTTTGACCGGATCATCAAAGAATGTGCGGGCATGGAGCGTCTGGTATCGGATCTCCTTATCCTTTCCAAGATGGAAAATCCGGATTTTCAGCTGGATTGTGAACTGCTGAATGTGATCGCGGTGATGCAGGATGCCATGAGGAGCATGCGTGTTCTGATGGGGGAAAAAGGCATTGCCGGCGAGCTGGAATATGAAGATGAATGTTCTCTGATCCATGGAGATTATGACCGAATCCGGCAGCTGTTTCTTATCCTCTTGCAGAATGCTGTCAAATACGCAGATGAGGATACAAAGATCCAGGTCAATATCAGAAAGAAAGAGCAGAAGATTCTGGTGTCTGTGGAGGATACAGGAATCGCCGTGCCAAAGGAAGAGTGGGAGAATATATTTGAAAAATTTTACCGGGGCAGCGACCACGGGAACAAGGACGGTTCCGGACTCGGACTTATGGTGGCAAAACAGATCACCCAGCGTCATTCCGGGAAAATATGGGTTTCCAGCGATGAAAAAAGCACCACCTGCTTTTACGTGGAACTGCCTGAGGCTGAAGAGGATATAGAGAATCTTTAAAGTGGTAATTTTATCATACTGGACAATATGGTCTATTTATGTTATGATGTTGGGGTCAAAAAGTGTTTTGCCCCCAACGGATGCTACGGATTGTTCCGTTGTTTATTAACAAATAAAGGAGAGAACGTTATGAGAGGTATTGAAACCCCGATTACTAAATTACGAAGACAGGTTTTTACAGAGGTTGCCAGGGTAGCCTTTGAGTCAGACAATATCAACGATGATATTGAGGCGATACCTTATAAAATAACACCTTCCGATGTGCCGCTGTACCGTGACAGTATTTACCGCGAGCGCGCCATCGCCGGAGAGCGTGTACGGCTTGCCATGGGTATGTCTCTTCGCCCGGAGAGCCAGCCGGTACATATAACCAGTGGATTGAATGAAAGTAATATTTCTGATAAATATTATGAGCCGCCGCTGATGCAGGTGATTCCTTCTGCCTGCGCCATGTGTGAAGATAATGTATACGAGGTTTCGGATCAGTGCCGTGGCTGTGTAGCACATCCCTGTCAGGAGGTTTGTCCCAAGGACGCCATCAGCATGGTGAACGGACGCTCTGTCATCGACAAGGATAAATGTGTGAAATGTGGAAAATGCAAGGCCATCTGTCCCTATGATGCCATTGCCAAGAAGCAGCGTCCATGTGCGGCAGCTTGTGGAGTGCGTGCCATCGACAGCGACGAGCACGGACGTGCTAGAATTAACGACAAGATCTGTGTCAAATGTGGACAGTGTATGGTGAGCTGCCCATTTGGCGCGATCGCAGATAAATCCCAGATCTTCCAGCTTGCCCAGGCGCTGAAGAAAGGGGATGAGGTTATCGTGGAGCTCGCCCCTGCGGTGATCGGACAGTTCGGTACCGATGTACGTCTCTGGAAGATCAAATCAGCGCTGAAAGAGATCGGTTTTGCCGAGGTATACGAGGTGGCACTGGGAGCGGATATCGGAGCGATCACAGAGGCAAGACATTATGTGCATGAGGTAAAGACTGGCAAACTGCCATTCCTTCTGACCTCCTGTTGTCCGGCGTGGTCGGTACTTGCCAAGAGAACCCTGCCGGAAGAGATGGTGGAAGCCGTGTCCAGTGCTCTCACTCCGATGGTAGCTACTGCACGTTCTATTAAACAGAAACATCCGAATTCACGAGTGGTATTTGTGGGACCATGTGCGGCGAAGAAGCTGGAGGCTTCCCGTGAGGGAGTACGGAGTGATGTGGATTTTGTCATCACCTTTGAAGAGCTGGCGGCGATCTTTGAGGCAAAGGGTATCGACATGGAGACCTATGAGGCGGAAGAGCCGATCCATGATGCTACTGGGGCCGGTCGTGGTTATGCTGTTGCCGGCGGTGTTGCCAATGCCATCGAAGAGTGTATCAATGAATATTATCCGGGGACGGAAGTGCTCATCGAGCATGTCGAGGGACTCAGTGAGTGTCAGAAGATGCTGCTTATGGCAAAGGCAGGAAAGAAGGATGGATGCCTGATCGAAGGCATGGGCTGTCCAGGAGGCTGTGTCGCGGGAGCAGGAACGAATATTCCTGTGGCGAAGGGAGCCCAGGCGGTGCGCAAGTTTGTGAAGGATTCCACAAAACCCCTGCCTCCGAAAGAGTATTCGGAGATCGAGTTACCGTAACCATAGAGCAGGAAAAGATGCTGACGCAAAACGGAACAGGGTTCAGATTTGCGCTGTTGATTTCCAGTGAGCTAAAAATAGCGGGAAGCCAGTATTTATGCGGCTTCCCGTTTGTTGTGCCTTAAAATGTCTGCAGTTTTTGCTTGTCACATTATGGTTAAAAATGGTACAATATCCCTACAGAAATAAATATTTACAAAGGAGGCGGGAGAATGGGTAATTTTATCTTTCTTGAAAGTCGTTGGAGTGATCTGGCAAGATTAGGGGAAATGTCAGAAAAATATGTCTATTCAGATCCGAACACATCTGTTATAAAACAGGGGATGTTGGCTGAAGTAATGGTAAAATATATGCTTGCTTATGACGGAATCAAAGAGCCGGATTATGACAATACCCATGCAAATCGTATTCGTCTCTTGAAGAGGAATGACTTATTGCCGCATGAGATTGATAATACATTATATATTTTGCGCAAAGACCGTAATAATGCAGCCCATAACGGAGCGGATGAGGGCGAAAAGGCATTGAATAATCTGCCGCTGTTGTATGAACTCTGTGTATGGTATATGCAGACATATGGGGACTACAGTTACGATCCTGTGGGATATGTCCAGCCAGTGGATATTACCATTAGTCTGGACGAGCTGGAGAAGGAAAACCGAGAGTTGGAAGAGCGTAATGAAAAGCTGCTTGTTGAATTGCAGCGGATTCAGAAGGCTGGCAAATCGGACAATGCGCGAAGAGCAATTGCTTACAAAAATGCGGTTAACATAAAACTTTCCGAAGCGCAGACGAGAGAATTGATTGATGAGCAGCTTCGCAAAGTTGGCTGGGATGCGGATACGGATCAAATCCGATATTCCAAAGGAGTCCGACCTGTCAAAGGTAAGAATCTTGCGATTGCAGAGTGGCCCACAGATTCTAGGACAGGCAATGGAGGATTTGCAGATTATGCACTTTTCATTGGGGAAAAAATGGTTGGAATTATTGAGGCCAAGAAAAAGCATACGAATGTTTCTTCCGTATTGGATGGGCAGTGTAAAGAGTATGCAAAAATGATTAAGGCAGAACATGAAAAGTACATAATAAAGCAATATGGTAATTATAAAGTTCCTTTTCTCTTCGCAACGAATGGCAGAGATTATATCAAACAGTATGAAGAAATGTCTGGCATTTGGTTTTTGGATACCAGACAGCAGTTTAATACATCAAAAGCTTTAGCCGGATGGCCAAGCCCTCAGGGTATAGCGCAGGATTTGGAAAGAGATATTGCAGAAGCGGATCGGAAACTCGCGGTTACGGGGTATGAGCTATTACAGGATTCAAATGGATTGGGTCTGCGTTATTATCAGGTCGAGGCAGTTAAGGCGGCTGAGAAAGCTATTGCGGAACATAAAAATACGGTATTACTTGCTATGGCCACCGGAACTGGAAAAACGAGAACGGTTCTTGGTATGATATATCGTTTTTTATCTGCGAAGCGGTTTAAAAGAATCTTATATCTGGTTGACAGGACAGCTCTTGGAGACCAGACAATGGATACTTTTAAAGAAGTAAAATTAGAAGATTTGAAAACACTGAATCAATTGTATGATATTAAGGACCTTGGGGAAAAGGAATTTGAAAAAGACACTCGTGTCCATATTGCTACGGTTCAAAGTCTGGTCAAACGCATTCTTTACAATGAATCAGACGTCAGCATAGGAGTGTCAGACTACGACTGTATTATCGTGGATGAGGCACACAGAGGGTATATACTGGATAAGGAAATGGGCGAAGATGAAGTGCTTTATCGCAATCAGGATGATTTTCGCAGTAAGTACCGGGCAGTCATTGATTATTTTGATGCGGTTAAAATTGCCCTTACTGCCACCCCTGCCCTCCATACAACAGAAATATTTGGGAAGCCGGTATATTCTTATGATTACCGTACGGCTGTAGTAGACGGATATCTGGTAGATCATGATGCACCACATATTATCAAGACAAAGCTCAGTGAGGAAGGTATTATATTTGAGGCCGGAAGTACTGCTCCAATCTATGATCCTGTAACAAATATGGTGACGAACAGCGAGGAGCTGGAAGATGATTTGAAGTTTGAGGTGGAGGATTTTAACAGGAAGGTTGTTACAGAAGGGTTCAATAAAGTGGTTTTGACTGAGATTGCCAGGGATATTGATCCGAACGAAAAGGGGAAAACCCTTATTTTTGCAGTGGATGATGCCCATGCGGATATGGTTACAAGAATTCTGAAGAATTATTATTCGGAGCAGGGAATCAGTGAAGAAGCCGTCATGAAGATTACCGGTTCCATTGAAAATGGTAATCCTGTAAAAATCAAGGAAGCGATCCGACGGTTTAAGAATGAGACATTTCCCAATATTGTCGTAACCGTGGATTTGTTGACTACAGGTATTGATGTGGAAGAAATTGCAAATCTTGTATTTTTACGAAGAATTCGTTCCCGTATTCTTTTTGAACAGATGCTGGGGCGTGCTACCAGGCTGTGTCCGGAGATTGGGAAGACGCATTTTGAGATTTACGATGCGGTAGGAGTATATCAGGCGTTAGATCCCGTGTCCACGATGAAACCTGTTGTAGTAAATCAGACAGCAACCTTCGATGATTTAATAGATGGAATGGATTATCTGGAAAGCGACAGGGCAAAAAGGAATCAGCTAGATATCATTATAGCTAAAATTTTGCGAAATAAAAATAAGATGACAGATGAATTCAGGGAGCAATTCAAATCTTTGTCTAATGGTGAATCACCGGAAAGTTTTGCAGATGCCCTTCGTAATATGACGATAGACAAGGCAGTACAAACAGTGAAAAAGAGTCGCGCAGCATTTGCTTATGTGCGTGGGGCTCATCAGGAAAGGAAAAAGTTTATCAGCAATGCGCAGGATGAAGTGACAAGCCATGAAAGAGGCTATGGCAATGCCACAAGACCAGAAGATTATCTGAAAGAGTTTCATACTTTTATAGATAACAATATAAATGAAATTGCAGCGCTTAATATCGTGGCGACCAGACCGAAAGAATTGACCAGACAGTCATTGAGAGAACTGAAATTAATTCTTGACCGTAATAATTTCAGTGAGACAAAGCTTCAGACAGCGTGGAAACAGATGACAAATGAAGATATTGCCGCAGATATAATCAGCTTTATCCGTCAGAAAAGTATTGGGGATGCCTTAGTTACCAAAGAGGAGAGGATTCATGCTGCTATCGTAAAGACCAAGGCAGCGCATCCGGAGTTAAGCAGGGTACAGCTTAATTGGTTGGAGCGAATAGAGGCATATCTGTTGAAAGAAGTTGTGCTGAATAAGGAATCCTTTGAAGCACCGCAGTTTAAAATTAAAGGCGGATATACAGCGATTGATAAAGCATTTGGAAATAAACTGGATGCCGTTATTGATGAAATCAACAGCTATATGTATATCGTATAGGGAAGGAATTGTATTATGACAAACGCAGAAATCGTATCGAAATTGTGGAATCTTTGTAATGTACTTCGTGATGATGGAATTACGTATCACCAGTATGTAACGGAGTTGACTTATATTTTGTTTTTAAAAATGGCAAAGGAAACAGGTTCCGAAAAGAATATACCGGAAGATTACCGCTGGGATGCATTAAAAACCAAGGAGGGCATGGAACTCAAACGGTTTTATGAAGAACTGCTCAGAGAACTTGGCGAACATTGTACCGGGCGTGTGCAGGAGATTTATCAGGGAGCAAGAAGTAATATTGAGGAACCGGCAAACCTCAAGAAGATCATTACGAATATTGATGAGTTGGACTGGTATTCAGCAAAAGAGGAAGGGCTGGGAAATCTGTATGAGGGACTTCTGGAAAAAAATGCAAATGAAAAGAAATCCGGAGCAGGGCAATATTTTACACCAAGGGTACTCATCGATGTTATGACGGAACTGATTGCACCACAGCCGGGTGAGAGGTGTAACGATCCGGCATGTGGTACTTTTGGATTTATGATTGCTGCTGACCACTATGTAAAAGAACATACCAATGACTGGATGGACTTAACAGAGGAAGAGGCGGAATTTGAACAGAAAGAGGCATTTACCGGCGCGGAACTGGTGCATGAAACACACCGGCTGGCACTGATGAATGCGATGCTTCATGACATAGAAGGGAAAATTTATCTATGTGATACATTGTCCAATCAAGGTAAGGTGATGCATGGATTTGACGTCGTGCTTACCAATCCGCCGTTTGGGACAAAAAAAGGCGGAGAGCGGGCAAATCGTGATGACTTTACCTATCAGACGAGCAATAAGCAGCTTAATTTTTTGCAGCATATTTACCGTTCTTTAAAAGCAGACGGTAAAGCAAGAGCAGCGGTCGTGTTGCCAGATAATGTATTGTTTGCGGATGGTGAGGGTGAGCGGATTCGTGCTGACCTTATGGATAAATGCAATCTGCATACGGTACTTCGCCTGCCAACAGGCATTTTCTACGCACAGGGAGTTAAAACGAATGTATTATTCTTTACAAGAGGGACAGCCGATCAAAATAATACAGAGGAAGTATGGTTTTATGACCTTAGAACGAATATGCCGTCTTTTGGAAAGACGAATCCTCTTAAATATGACCATTTTAGAGAGTTTATAACCGCATATACAGCAGAAAACCGCCATGCGGTAGAGGATGATAGATGGAGCGTATTTACCAGAGAGGAATTGGGCAATACCTTAGATAAGGGTCTGATTCGGGATGATTCCGTATTAGATTATGATGATTTACCAGATCCGATTGAAAGCGGGGAAGAATGTATTGCGCAGCTGGAGGAAGCAGTTGATTTGTTAAAGAGCGTGGTAAAAGAGCTGAAGTCTTTGGAAAGTACAGGGGTAGAGGTGTAGTATGGCGAGAGGAAAGAAGAAAGAGGAGTTGACGTTAGAGGAAAAGCTGGAGCGGGCGTTGGTACCGGTGGAGGAGCAGCCGTATGAGGTGCCGGAGAATTGGTGTTTCTTCAGGTTTACAAGTTTGATTGATATTGAGGGTGGGACACAGCCACCCAAAAGTCAGTTTGTTGAGGAGCCAATGGATGGATATGTACGATTGGTACAGATTAGAGATTTTGCAAGTGATAAATATGTTGTCTATGTACCAGATACAAAAAACCTTAGAAAGTTTAATAAAGATGATGTGATGATAGCCAGATATGGGGCTTCAATTGGAAGAATATGTACAGGCTTGGAAGGGGCATACAATGTAGCATTAGCAAAGACTATTTTTTCTAGAGAAGTTTTGAATAGAGATTATGTGTATTGGATGTTACAATCAGAAACATTTCAGTATCCATTAAGAACAATATCAAGGAGTGCTCAAGCCGGATTTAATAAAAAAGATTTATCAAATTTTTTGTTACCCTTACCACCATTAGCAGTGCAAAAGCGCATTGTTGACCGGATTGAGAGTTTATTTGCCAAATTGGATGAAGCGAAAGAGAAAGTTACAGAAGTAGTAGAATCCTATTTAGTACGAAGAGCCACAATTTTAGATTTTGCTTTCTCAGGTAAATTGACATCAAAGTGGCGAACTCAAAATAATATTGATAATAATTGGAGTGAAAAAACTTTTAGTGAGGTAGCTGTAATTAAAAGTAATTTAGTGAAGCCAGGTGAATATCAGGATTTTCCTCATATAGCCCCAGATAATATAGAAAAACGAACGGGTGTATTGTTGCAATATAATACTATTGCTGAGGATAAGGTAACGAGTGGGAAGCACAGGTTTTATAAGGGGCAGATTTTATATTCGAAAATCCGACCGTATTTATCAAAGGTTGTAATGGTTGACTTTGATGGGTTATGTAGTGCAGACATGTATCCGATAGAGGCAAAAGAGAATACAAGGTATTTATGGTATTATATGCTGTCTGATAATTTTTTGGAGCAGGCGTCTTCCGCAGGCTCACGCTCCGTTTTGCCTAAAATAAACCAGAAGGAATTATCAAGACTACTTGTGAATACTCCGGATATTGATGAACAGAAAGAAGTTGTAAAAATTTTAGATAGATTACTGCCATATGAGCAGAAAGTAGCGGAGAACGCACAGGTTGTATTAGAACAAATTGATGTAATAAAGAAATCAATATTATTCAAAGCATTCCGAGGGGAACTTGGAACCAATAATCCAGAAGAAGAATCCGCGATCAAATTACTTAAAAAAATACTTGTAGAAACATAGAATGTAGGTTATGCATGTGTGATGAAAGGGTGGCAGGGAGGCTGCCCTTTTCCCATACTGGAATGCAACACATAGAAACTAAACTATATTTTGTGGAAAAAAGTTGCATAAAAAATATTTTGTGTTATAATGATGATAGTTTGAGGAGAAAGTGACTTGGAGGAATGAGCCATGATTATAGAAATAAGAGCAAAAAACTGTTTTGCATTTGAGGATGAAATTGCATTTTCAATGAAAGCGGACATGCGGAACAAGAAATTTGCGACCAATGTCCATAAGGAAAATAATTTTAATGTACTAAAGACAGTTGGAATATATGGACCTAACAATACGGGAAAAACTTGTTTGATTAAGTGTATTAGAACCATAAAGGAAGTATTTTTAAATAAGAAAAATAAATTGATGCCTAATATATTTACAGAGAATAGTATATGTGAGTTGGGTGTAACATTTATGGCATCAAGAAAAAAATATTCGTATGATTTTAAATACGATACCGAAAAGGAAGAGTATATATATGAATCATTTTCGGAAATTTTCAAAGATCAGTATAACAATGAAAAAGAAGTATGCTGGTTGAAAAAGGATATCATTAGTGAAATATATGAGTGTATTGACGAAGATGTACAAAATATGATTCCGGTTGTGTCGAAGAATAATCTGCTATGCTATGTAATAGATACAAGTAAGTTTGAGCATATAAACAAGATGAAACAGATTCTTGTTGGATTTGCAAAGAAAATTGACATTATTAATATGAACAACATACCTATGCAACACACGATTGAACTTATGAAAAACAAAACTCAGTCGCAGGATAAAGTTGTAGAGTTTATTAAAAATGCAGATTTGTATATGGATAATTTTGAGTTTGTCGATATGGATAAAATTCAGCTAGAGGCTACTGAGGACGATGAAAAACCGGAAGAGAAAGTTCTTGATATTCCAGAGAATATTATGGATCAGATTAGACTGGTTTCCACATATAGAGGAGTCCATGTACCAAGTATGTTATTTGATTCTACAGGGACAAAAAAGATTGCTGCCATCGCCAGTTATGTTATAGAGGCACTTGAACAAGGTAGGATTCTTATTGTGGATGAGTTGGATAGCAGTATTCATTTTAAGCTAACCAGAGCTATTGTAGCTATGTTTAATAATGAATTGAATACAAATGCACAAATGATATTTACCGTACATGACATTAATCTTATGGACTGTAAGAGAATATTTCGGAAGGAGCAGATTTGGTTTGTCCATAAGGATGAAGAAGGAGTATATGCTTATTCACTGGCAGATTTTACCGCAAAACAGGGCGTGAGAGATACTACAGATGTTATGGAGAAGTATAGAAAAGGTGCTCTTGGAGCGTTACCAGATCCAGAATTAATGAACTCTTTGCTTGGTATTAAGGGGAATGCAAAGGGGGATGATGCTGATGATAAATTAACTCCCTAGGTTTTCTGATAAGCATAAAATCTGCATTATCTGTGAAGGCAATGAGGAATATGAGTACCTTAACCGTCTGAAGGATTTGAAAGTATGGAATGAGCAATACGATTTCTCGTTGGTCAATGCAGGTGGTAATGGTAATATTCCAGCAAGATATCAGGATCGTTACCAGAATGGTTCAAAATTATGTGTATATGCGCCAGCGGGTGAGTAGATTAGAGAGAATTGATAATGTGACTGGAAGTAGTAATTTTGGCAAGTTTATAAAGCTATTTGAAGCGAGGTATCTATGAAAAAACAAGATAATAATTGGATAGGGGCATTTCTGATCGTATTGGTATTGGCATTTGTTCCGCTGATCGTATCTGCTAAAAAATACAGCGTCGGACTGAGTGACCAGTTATGGTTTTCCAGCGCAGATACGTCCTATGATTTTTTCCTCTACTGGAAAAGTCAGGCGCTGCTGCTATTGTGTGGCATTCTTTCTCTTTATGCGGCATTAAAGATGACGATCAGCAAAAAGGACATGATGGCATCTGTGGACAACCGGTATTTGATACCAATGGGTGTCTATTTTCTCATGAGCCTTTTGTCCGCCCTCCTGTCCCAGCACAAAAGGATGGCGGTCTGGGGCGGTTATGAGCAGTGGGAGGGAATGCTGACGCTGGGGGCCTATGTGGTGATCCTGTTTTTTTCCTGTTGCCTGATCCTGGGGCGGACGGAGATTCGCATCGTCATGTATGGTCTGCTGGCGGGTGTATTTATATTGTCCCTGCTGGGCGCCAGACAGTTTTTAGGCCATGATTTTTTCCGTACAGCGGCTGGGAAGGCAGTGATGAATTTTATGAACGATGAGAAGCTGAACTTCACCTTCAATTTTGCCCCCGGAAGGGTATATGCCACGCTGTACAATCCGAATTATGTGGGATCCTATGTGGCTCTTATGCTTCCGGTAATTCTGTCTATGATCTCTTTCCGAAAAAGGATCGTTGCGGTCCTTAGAAGCGTCTTGGCGGCTGCCACAGCAGTCTTTCTCGTGATGATGCTTTTTGGCTCGGAGTCTGTCACAGGCTTTATTGGTCTTGGGGCGGTGCTTGTACTTTTTACGATACTGATGATCACCAACATAAAGAAACATCCTCAAATTTTTGCTTCCGTGGCAGTCGTTGGTATTCTCGCTGTGACAGGGGCTGTGTTTTATAACAAATCCATATTTGAGTATGGTTACAATAAGATCATGAACCCCACACCGAATCATTTTGTGGTGAAAAGCATGGTTTCCCGCGAGGGAGCTCTGGAGGTCTGCACTGCGGAAGATGATCTGCTCCGTCTGGCAGTGGATGTAAAGGACGGCGCCTATACATATGAGGCGGAGGATGGGAAGGGAAGTCCGGTGGAGGCAGCCCAAGATGGAGAAGGCACAGTGAAGTTTCTGGATAAGAGGTTCGAGAAGATCCTAATTCAGGAGACAAGTGTAGAAGCGGAAGGGGAGAAGCAGGCTGCCTTCGTGGTCAACACGCCCTCTGTAGGCAAATCCTACACTGTGGTAGTGGAGACAGCCAGCAGTCAAAACGGATTGAACCAGAAGAATTATCAGATTTATAACCCTTTTAAGAAACTTGACGGGCTGCGGGAGATACAGGCAGTGGGCTTTGAGGACAAAATGCATTTTGCCAGCCGACGCGGCTATATCTGGTCCCGTACCTTTCCGCTTTTACCCAAGCATCTGCTCCTTGGTTCCGGGCCCAGTACCTTTGTCTATGAGTTCCCCAACGACGATTATGTGGGAATGAAGAATGTAGGTTATGACGGGTCCACTGTGACCAAGCCCCACAATATGTTTATGCAGATATTTGTGCAGACAGGGCTCCTTTCCTTATTGGCGTTTTTAGCCTTATATGGCTTCTATTTTGCGGAGTGTATGAGTCTATACTGGCGCAGGACCAAATATGGATGGCTGGAGCGGTTTGGAACCGGCCTTTGTCTGGGGACCTTTGGATATCTGGTGACGGGGCTTGCCAACGATTCTACGGTGGCAGTGGCGCCTCTGTACTGGTGCCTTCTGGGGGTGGGAATCGCAGTGAACCGCCGGGTGGCGAAGGAGGAAGATTGTTTTGAATGAGAAGAAGATTTTGTTGACAGCCATCAATGCAAAATATATCCATTCCAATCTGGCAGTGTACTCTCTGCGGGCGAATGCGGGAAAATATATGGCACAGGTGGAACTGACAGAGTTTACCATCAACCACCGGAGGGAAGAGATCCTGCAGGGAATCTTTCAGGAGAAGCCGGATATGGTGGGATTTTCCTGCTATATCTGGAACATAGAGTACGTGCTGGATGTGGCGGAGAATCTGAAAAAGATATTGCCAGAGGTGAAGATTGTGTTTGGAGGTCCCGAGGTATCTTATGATGCTGAACAAAGACTGGAAGGGCATGAGTATGTGGACATGATCATTGCCGGAGAGGGAGAAAAGACCTTCCAGGAGCTTCTGGAATGGTATTGTGAGGGGAGGCCTCACAAGGAGCTGGAGAATATCTGTGGTCTCTGTTACCGGGAAGAATCGGGAAAGATTTATAAGACGCCGGCGAGAGAGCCTGCCAGGATGGACGAGCTCTGTTTTCCTTACCATGATCTGGAGGATATGGAAAACCGTATCATATATTATGAAACGATCCGCGGCTGTCCATTTTCCTGTAGTTATTGTCTGTCTTCCGTGGAAAAAAGCGTGCGGCTGCGGAGCCTGCCGCTGGTCTTTGAAGAGCTGGATTTTTTCCTGAAACATCACGTGAAACAGGTAAAATTTGTAGACCGTACCTTTAACTGTAATCATGAACATGCCTATGAGATCTGGAAATATATACAGGAACATGACAATGGGATTACAAATTTTCATTTTGAGATCGGCGGAGACCTTCTGCGGGAGAAAGATTTTGAGCTGTTCCGAAGTTTCCGGCCGGGGCTTGTCCAGTTTGAGATCGGTGTCCAGTCCACGAACCCGGAGACGGTGCAGGCGATCCGCCGCCGGGCAGACCTGGGGCAGATCCGGGAAAATGTACGCAGAGTGAAAGAAACAGGAAATATTCATCAGCATCTGGATCTCATTGCCGGACTTCCTTATGAGGATTATAAGTCCTTTCACCGTTCCTTTCTCGATGTATATGCCATGAAGCCGGATCAGTTTCAGCTTGGTTTTTTAAAGGTCTTAAAAGGATCGTATATGGATGAGGCAAAAGAAGAGTATGAGGTGGTTTATGGGAACCGTCCTCCCTATGAGGTTCTGTCGACGCGCTGGCTGCCTTATGAGGACGTGATGCGCCTCAAAAGGGTGGAAGAGATGGTGGAGGTATATTATAATAGTTTTCAGTTTCCGGCAACGATGACGCTGCTGGAGTGCTGTACCGGGGATGCCTTCCGGATGTACGGGGGACTGGGAGAATATTATGAGAAAAATGGATATTTTGGAAGAAAACACAGCCGGGTTTCCCGCTATGAGATCTTGTGGGAATATGCCAGCAGCAGGTTTGAGGATCTGACGGAGGAGTTCCGACAGGCGCTGACCTATGATCTCTATCTTCGGGATTACATTAAAAATCCCCCTTCCTTTGTGAGGCCGAGGGATCGTGAATATCTTGCCTGGGTGAGAAGATTCTTGGATGGAGAAGCAGAAAATCCCCGGATACTTTCCAGCTATGACGGATTTGTGACAAAACAATTGATTAATATGGTATATATTGGTCGATTTACCCTGGATATTCAGGCACTTTTGGCAGAACAGAGGATTGACAAGATCGCCCCCTACTCCATTGTTTTTGACTATCAGCAGAGAAATCCGCTGAATCACAGCGCTTTAGTGACAAGGATCGAGGAGTCAGGGGTCAGCTTGGCGCCGTCGAGCTGAATTACACCAGTTTCCGCAATTCCTGACTGAGAATCTCCCGGCGGGGAAGTTCTGAGCGCAGGACTTCCTCTGCGAGAGAAGATAATTCCCTTCTGGCCCCCATAGCGGCATAGATTTCCGCAAGGGCCCGGTAATCCGTAGATTTATCGGAACCAGAGTTCAGGCAGCAGCGGTATACGGCGGCGGCTTCTTCCAGAAGTTCCCCTTTATGGTAAGATTTACCAAGATTTGACATATTCATTAAGAAATCATTAAAATTTTCGTCATATTGGGATAAGGTCTTGAAATTTCCAACGCCATATGCTAACTTTAAATCTGTGTTGGAATATTCCGACAGATCCATCATCGGGAGTCTGCTCTGTTCTATTACCCGGTTCTGATAATAACAGATATTCTCATCGCTGCTTTCCGGCATGGGAACCTGTTCCATATCAGGCTCAAACATAGGCAGCTTGGAGATATCTTTGTTTCTGGCGCAGTTGGCGGCCTCTTCGCGCTGCCAGAACTCGTCTGACCGTTTTTTTTCTTCCCGGCTGCTCTTTCGCTTCTCGTAGTGAAGCCAGAGTATAAAGATCAGAAAACATACAAAGAGTGAAGGAAATGGCAAATTATCAAACATTTTATTCATCCTTTCAGTATAAAATAATATCAACAAGGAGGTTAACATATCATGATGAACCGTAAAAAACAGCGTATGATCGCTGCGATCATATGCGTGGCACTAATTATTGCAATGCTGGCAGGGATTGTACTGCCCTACGTATTGCCCGGGGTTGAATAAACCCTGTATATATTTTAATACAGCTTAGGTAAATGTGCAAGGGAGGACTTTATTTGAAACGAAGAGGGATTATGACAGCGTTTGCTGTTATTATTGTTATGTTTGCGATTATCGGAGTCTATGTATATGCCAGTTACAGCCGGATTAAGCCGGATCAGGACAAAATATGTAGCGGAATAAAAGTAGATTCTATTGACATCAGCGGTATGACAAAAGAAGAAGCAACCACGGCGGTAAATTCTTACATTACCCAGCTGGGGAGCCGAAATCTCGTATTAGATATAAATGGTGAGACAGTCACCAGCCGTCTGGACGAGACCGGTTATTCCTTCTCAGCCGGAGATTTTCTTGATGATGCTATGAAAATTGGGAAAAGTGGGAATATTATAGAAAATTACCGCCAGATTAAAGCGGCGGGCCAGGGAAAATATTCCTATAAGGTCACGATGGCACTGGACGAAGAAAAATTAAAGAAATATATTAAGAAAAACAGCAAAAAAATGTGTGTTGGGGCGAAAAATGCTGAAATAAAGATGGAAGATGGTAAGTTTGTATACACAAAAGCCAAGGAGGGAATCAGCATTGATACAGACCGGACACTGGAGCTGGTAAAAGAAGCAGTGGAAGCCTCTGGGGGCAATGAGGCGCAGATTCCGGTAACTGCCGAGGTTAAGATCCAACAGCCGAAGATCACAGAAGAGACGGCGGCGAGATGTAAGGATAAGATCGGTACATTTTCCACTACATTTAATGCCGGAAATGTCAACCGGACAAAAAATCTTGCCAATGCGGCACGTCTCATAAGTGGAACGGTGCTCTATCCGGGAGACACCTTCTCGGTACATGACACGATTTCGCCTCTCACGGAAGAAAATGGCTATTATGAGGCGGCATCATATAATAATGGCAAAGTGGAGGACAGTCTCGGCGGAGGTGTCTGCCAGGTGTCTACTACCTTATACAATGCCGTACTCAAGGCAGAATTGGAAATTACGGAGAGAAGCCCTCATTCCATGGTGGTGAGCTATGTAAAACCATCTATGGATGCCGCCATCGCCGGAGATTACAAGGACTTTAAATTTAAGAATGATACCTCTGTCCCTGTTTATATTCAGGGGGGAACTTATGGAAGTACCATTTATTTCACCATATATGGAGAAGAGACCAGGGATCCGGACCGGACAGTCCGCTTTGAGTCCGAGGTGACGGATACGATTCAGCCGGGGGCCGACAAGGTTACCTTTGACAAGACCAAACCCGAATCCTATATGACAGTAACCCAGGAGGCGCACATAGGGTACAAAGCCAAACTCTGGAAGATCGTGAAGGAGAATGGAAAAGAAACGAAAACGCAAATAAACAGCAGTACTTATTCGGCCTCTCCCCGTTATGTGACCAAAGGCTCGAAGAAGGAGCCAAAACCGACGCCGAAGCCGACCAAGAAGCCGTCGAATTCGGACCGGGAAGATAACTCCAGAGGGGGAAGAAGAACTGGGCAGGGAGGTAATACAGGAGGCAGTACAGGGGGTAATACGAGAGGAAACAGTGCTGGAAATTCAGCAGGTGGGGCAACGCCTACTCAGCCGCCAGCCGCTCCGACCCAAGATGCAGCTGCGGGGACCTCATCCCAGATGGATCCGCAGCAGCCGGTTCAATGACCGTGGATAAAATATTCGCCCGACGCGTCGTCGAGCCAGGAAAAATCATGAGAGACAGGTGTATTTATGCGTTCAGGAAAAGTGCCGGAGAGGATATTAAAGAGGTCCGTACGAAAGAAGATTACATATAGAAGTAAGTGCCTTGTCAAGCCTCCGGCGCCGGGAATGGACAGCAGCGTATACTGTCTGGAGGACGGAGTTCCTATGGCATTCTGCACCAATCCGGTCGCTGGTGATGCAGAGACTATAGGACACCGTGCATTTTTCCGCATGGCAAATGATATCTGTTGTGCCGGAGCAGATCTGTCGGGAATGCTGCTGAACATACTTCTTCCAGAAGGAAGTGAAGAACAGGATCTCAAAGGGATCATGGATCAGATTGGCAGTCTGGCAGAGGAGTATGAGGTAGATATTCTTGGCGGGCACACAGAAGTTATGCCGTCGGTGACGGAGCCGGTGATCACCGTGACAGGGGTCGGCCTGTGCAGAGAAAAGGCAAAGACCAGGGAAATGAAACCAAGGCAGGGTATGGATCTGGTGATGACAAAGTGGGCAGGAGCTTATGGAACAACGGAGCTGGTAAAAAAAGGAAGAGAGGAGCTGCGAAAGCGGTTTGGCAAGGGGTTTCTGGAGCAGGCAGAAAGTTATGGCCGGGAGATAAGCTGTCTGCCTGAGGCAGCCATTGCCTGGGAAAATGGTGCGGCATTTCTTCATAATGTTTCTGCCGGGGGGATCTTTGGTGCTCTCTGGGAACTGGGGGATCTGTGTGGAACCGGTCTGGAAGTGGATCTGAAAAAGATTCCGATTCGTCAGGAGACGGTGGAGATCTGTGAATTTTATGATGAAAACCCTTATATGATACCGTCGGAGGGGGCGCTGCTGATCGTCACATCCAGTGGCTCCTGTCTGGTCCGGGAGTGTGAAAATGCCGGGATCGCGGCAGCGGTGATCGGACAGATCCGGGGAGACCAGGACAGGATCGTAAAAAATGGAGAGGAAAAACGTTATCTGGTTCCTCCGGGAACTGGATCAGCTGTGTAGGAGGGAAAATAAATGCTTCAGGAAGAGATACTCAATATCATATCAAAGAATGCGAAAGTGACCACGGAAGATCTGGCGGCGATGCTGGCTTCTACGCCGGACCAGGTGGAGAAATGCCTGAAAGAAATGGAAGAGAAGGGCATCATTTGTGGTTACCCGGCATTGATCAACTGGGATAAGACGGATAATGAGATTGTGACGGCGCTGATCGAGGTCAAGGTGGCGCCTCAGAGAGGGCGCGGATTTGACAAGGTGGCTGAGCGGATCTATCAGTTTGATGAAGTAGAAAGTGTATATCTGATGAGCGGAGGGTTTGACCTCACGGTTATCATCGAGGGAAAGAGCATGAAAGAGGTGTCACGTTTTGTCTCTACAAAACTCTCACCCATGGATTCCATTATCAGCACAGCCACCTACTTTGTTCTGAAAAAATATAAGGAGCATGGTCTTCCCCTTATGAAAAATACAAAAGAAGACGAGAGGATGTTGATCACACCATGAGAAACCCGTTATCGAAAACAGTTATGGAACTTCAGCCCTCTGGTATCCGACGCTTTTTTGATATGGCCAATACCATGGAAAATGTCATATCCCTGGGCGTGGGAGAGCCGGATTTTGATACGCCCTGGCACATCCGGGAGGAAGGGATATATTCACTTGAACAGGGGAGGACCTATTATACCTCCAATGCAGGACTGCTTCCTTTGAGACAGGAGATCAGCCGTTATCTCGCGGAGCGTTTTGATTTACCATATGCCCCGGAGGAGATTCTTGTCACCGTGGGAGGGAGCGAAGCCATCGATGTGGCATTTCGCGCCATGCTGGATCCGGGAGATGAAGTGATCATTCCGGAACCCTGTTTTGTATCCTACCTTCCCTGTGTAAAGATGGCAGGCGGTGTTCCTGTGGAGATCGCGCTGGAAGAAAAGGATCAGTTCAAGCTGACTCCCCAAAAACTGCGGGAGGCAGTTACTGACAAGACGAAGATGGTGGTACTGCCATTTCCCAATAATCCCACGGGAGCCATAATGACAGCACAGGAGCTGCAGGCAGTGGCAGATATCATCAAGGAAAAAGATCTGTTTGTCCTGTCGGATGAGATCTATTCGGAACTCAGTTATCGCGGCCGGCATGTGTCGATCGCCAGTCTGCCGGGAATGGCGGAGCGCGTCGTGGTGGTCAATGGCTTTTCTAAATCTTTCGCTATGACGGGATGGCGGCTGGGATATGCAGCGGCGCCCAGGGAAATCATCAGGCAGATGGTAAAGATCCATCAGTACATCATTATGAGTTCCCCTACCACCAGCCAGTATGCGGCGATCGAGGCCCTAAAACATGGCATGGAAGATGTGGGGCGGATGCGGGAAGCCTATAACCAGCGGAGAAGATTTCTCGTAAAGGAGCTGAATGGGATGGGGTTGCCCTGTTTTGAGCCCTATGGAGCTTTTTATGTATTTCCCAATATCAGCCGGTTTGGGATGACCAGTGAGGAATTTGCCGGGAGGCTTTTGCGGGAACAGCGGGTAGCTGTTGTCCCAGGAGATGCCTTTGGGAAATGTGGGGAGGGCTTCCTGCGGATCTCCTATGCGTATTCCATCGAGAACCTAAAAGTGGCATTGGAAAAGATACAGAAATTTATAGACACTCTGTCGTAATTATGATATACTAGAAATCATCCAAAAGGTTATGCAAATGGTGTCAATCAGAGCCATAAACCGGTTGGGGGAGAGTTAGACAGACGGGAGTATTTTGTCTGGAAAGGAGAAAGGAAATATGGCTACACTGAATGCAGAACATATCAATCCTTTTTTGATAGCGGCTAAAAAAGTGATTCAGGACATGTGTTTCGTTGATGTGTCCATACAGAAGCCGGGCTTAAAGGAAGCAGATTTCGGACCGGATACATGGGTTATTATTATTGGTGTCACAGGTGAGATGAGAGGTCAGGTTCTTCTTGCCATGGCAGAAAAGGACGCCTGTAATATTGCCTCGAAGATGTGTATGACGGAGGTAAAGAGTATCGATGATTTTTCAGCAAGTGCACTCAGTGAGCTTGGCAATATGATCATGGGAAATGCCGCTACCGTGTTTTCATCGAGCGGTGTGGGGATTGATATTACGCCTCCGGCACTTTCCCATGGAAAAGTGAGTTTTACGAACACATATGCAAAGAGTCTTTGCGTTCCATTGTCCTTTGATGGATCGGTAGTGGAATTGTATTTGGCACTGAGACAAGAATAACATAGGAATTGTGATAAAAATGTTATGTGATACATAGCATTTTTTCATCTTTTTGGGTGAATAGAGAAATTTTTGGCAGCGAAGGAAAGGGGTTTCAGATGATCAATATTGTTCTGCTGGAGCCAGAAATACCAGCGAATACCGGAAATATTGGGAGAACCTGCGTGGCTGCGGGAGCGAGACTTCATCTGATCGAACCAATGGGGTTTCAGATAACGGAGAAGCAGGTGAAGCGGGCAGGACTTGATTACTGGGATAAGCTGGATGTAACCATTTATGATAGTTATCGTGATTTTATGAAGAAGAATCCGGCGGCGAAAATTTATATGGCGACCACAAAGGCGAGGAAGATCTATACAGAGGTGGCCTTTGAGGAAGACTGCTATATTATGTTCGGTAAAGAAAGCGGAGGGATTCCGGAGGAAATTCTTGTGGAGAATGAAGAGAATACGATTCGGATACCGATGTATGAGGACATTCGTTCGTTGAATCTTGGAAATTCTGTAGCAGTAGTTTTGTATGAAGCGCTGAGACAGCAGGGGTTTGCACATTTAAATACAAAAGGAGATCTGCACAGGCTCTCATGGGCAGCAGATCAGTAAAGGAGGTATTTTTAATATGAGAAGTAAGCGGGGTTTAGACAGGAGTAGAAACAAGAAGGTATCCATGCCTTTAAAGATCAAGGGATTGATTTTTGTGGCGATCATGATCACACTTGTGATCCTTATCACGATCCTTGTTGCCTTGCCGCAGGTCCGGCAGACAATGAGTGCCACAGTGCAGGGATACATTCACGATGTGGTGGTTTCCAACGGAGAGATTTTAGGTACAGAGGTATCTGCCCGTGGAAGGAGTGCGCTGTCAAAGGATAAACTGGAAAGTCTGTTCAATGATTTGAAGATTCAAAACGTAGAATCCAGTTATGCTTATGTAGTAGATGCAGATGGAACCATGCTGTATCATCCGACGGCGGAAAAGATCGGTCAGCCAGTGGAAAATGATGTGATTACCAAAGTTGTCGAGGAGATCAGTTCTGGTAAAGTTCCAGAACCTGGTATTGTCACCTATGATTTTCAAGGTGAGGTAAAGTACGCGGGATATTATGTGAATCCGGAAGCAGACTTTATACTTGTTATCAGTGCAGATGAATCGGACGTTTTTTCCACTGTGAATCATGTTGTGACAGTGATGGCGGTTTCCGGCGGAATTGCCGAGTTGGTCTGCCTGATTATTGCTTTTATCGGTTTCCATATACTCATCGATCCGTTGAGAAAGATCGCACAGATTGTGGCCAGGATGGGAGAGCTTGACTTTACAAAAGATCCGGAGCTGAATAAGCTTCTGAAAAACAAGGATGAGACAGGGCTTATGGCAAGTTCCGTGTGTGAAGTACAGGAGAAGCTTGGCGAAGTGGTGGCAGAATTGAAGGGACAGAGTGAGAGATTGTATACCTCCTCGGATAATCTTAGCAAAAATGCCTCTGTGACAGCTGGGACTATAAGTCAGATCAACAGTGCGGTCCGAGATATGGCGGAGGGTGCCTCTTCCCAGGCCCAGGACACCCAGACGGCTACGGAAAGTGTTATTGTTATTGGAAATATGGTAGAGGAGACCAATGAAGAGGTTTCCGGGCTTCGCAGTAACGTTGAGCGGATGAAGGAATCCGGAGAAGCAGCGAACTGTAACTTGAAGGAACTGGAGGAGATCAACTCTGAGGTAAAAGAATCCATCGAGGAAATTTACCGTCAGACGAATACCACCAATGAGTCTGCTATGAAGATCAAAGATGCCATTGCACTGATCACATCGATTGCAGAGGAGACCAACCTGTTATCTCTGAATGCTTCGATCGAAGCCGCGAGAGCAGGAGAGCAGGGAAAAGGATTTGCCGTTGTGGCGAATCAGATTCAGAAGCTTGCGGAGCAGTCCAATGATTCTGCTATGAAGGTTCAGGGAATCACTAATATGTTGATGGAGGATTCTGAAAAAGCAGTAGCGACTATGGATAAGGTGAAGAAGATCATGGATACCCAGATGCAGAAGGTAGACACCACGGGAACTATGTTTTCTGAAGTTCAGGAGGGGATCGAAAAATCCATGCATGGTATTACCTCTATTTCAGAGAAGACACAGAATATGGATCAGGCAAGAGTGAATGTAGTAGACATCGTGCAAAATCTGACAGCCATCGCAGAGGAGAATGCCGCGGGAACAGAAGAGGCGTCTGCTTCCGTGACAGAAGTAAGTGCGGTAGTAGATGACATTTCCAACAATGCAAAGCAGCTTCTTGATGTGGCGCAGGTGATCGATCAACATATGAAGAAGTTCAGTGTAGATTAATTTGATTGATATCAGGGTCATACAGTCAAAATGTCATAATAAGTATATATAAAAAGAGTGTATTCTTCCGAAGGTACGGAGAAATACACTCTTTTTTAATAACTTTGAATCAGATTACTTACTCTTTTCCTTTTTTCAGGGTAAAGATAAATTCTGTCCCAACGCCCTCGGTACTAACGACATTGATGGTCTGATTGTGGGAATTGATGATCTCCTTGGAGATTGACAGGCCAAGTCCCGTTCCTTTTTTGTCTTTTCCCCGGGAAAGGTCAGTTTTATAAAAGCGGTCAAATACTTTACTAATACTGTTTTTCGGGATACCGATACCAGAGTCTTTCACAGAGACAAAGATCTTATCTCCCTTTTTGCGGGCTCCGATCCTCACTTCTGAGTTGGAATGGCTGAATTTGACAGCATTGTCGATAAGGTTATAGAGTACCTGATGGATCTTTCCCTCATCGGCATGGACCATCAGTTCTTTTTTTGCATTAAAATCCAGTATAAAGGTGATTCCCTTTTTGGCTGCGGTGCCTTCCAGAGTATTGACCGTCTGTATGATCGTTTCATGAATATTGAAGTTGGTTAGATCTAAAAGAACACTTTCGCGGTTAAAGGAATTCAGTTCCAGGAGATTTGAGGTGAGGTTAGTGAGACGGTCCGTTTCTGAAAGGATAATATTCAGATATTTCTCCTGGGTTTCATAAGGGATCGTGCCATCTAACATCGCCTGCGCATAACCACGGATTGAGGTGAGGGGAGATCGAAAATCGTGGGAAATATTTGAGATAAAAGCCCTCTGGTATTCATCAAAGTGATTCAGATCCCTTCCGATGAGATTTAGTGCCTCTGCCAGATCCTGGTACTCATCATGAGTATGGAAAATGACAGGCGGATTGTACCGGCTGACAGAAAAAGATTTTGCCGCCTGACAGAGCCTGCGCAGAGGAATTACGTTCATAACATAGATCAGTATGAAAGTAAGCCCCAGCACAGCAGCCATGAGATAAAAGGTGACATCCAACAGATTAAAATAATACCGGATCCGGGCGGGAACCACAGAGGCATTCAGATCCGGATTGCTCATGATCTCTGCCAGCACCCGGTTTTTGATAACCGTAAAGCCAAGGGTATGGGTCATATAGTAGGTACCTGCAAAAATAAACAGATATAACAGCGCCAGTTTCCTGCCAAAAGACAGTCGGAATCTTCTCATGTACAGCGTCACCCCTTTATCGTTTCGAATTTGTAACCGATCCCCCACACAGTGGCGATGCGCCATTCGCTGTGATCCTTGATCTTTTCCCGGAGACGCTTGATATGGACGTCCACAGTACGGGTGTCCACAACATATTCATAGCCCCAGATGCGGTCCAGAAGCTGTTCTCTTGTAAATACCTGATTGGGGTGGGTGGTAAGAAAATATAAAAGTTCCAGCTCCTTTGGAGGCATCTCAATGGAATTGCCCATATAGGTGACGGAATAATTGGAGAGACTCACGGTAAGATCTTTATACTGAATCGATTCTGCCCCATTCTCTTCTGCTTCCTCGGCTTCCACCGCTTCATCCAGTTTTGGCTTATACCGTCTTAATACCGCCTTCACCCTCGCCACCAGTTCTTTGGAATCAAAGGGTTTAATGATATAGTCATCTGCTCCCAGTTCCAGTCCCAGCACTTTGTCAAAGACTTCCCCTTTTGCTGAGAGCATGATGATGGGTACAGAGGAAGTTTTTCGTATCTCACGGCATACATCATACCCATCGATTCCAGGAAGCATAATATCCAACAGGATCAAATCCGGCCGGAAGGAAGCATGTTTTTTTAGTGCTTCCTCCCCGTCATGTGACTGCTGGCATTGAAAGCATTCCTTCGTCAGATAGAGCTCGATCAGTTCCGCGATATTGGTATCGTCATCTACGATAAGAATTTTTTGTTTATCCGCCATATTGTTCGTCCTTTCTAATCTTTGGCGCCGTCGTGCTAACCTTAGGATACCGTCGAGCTAACGGCAGGATCTATTTAAATTCTACTACTGTCACACCATATCCACCTTCTCCGTATTCGCCCATACGATAGGACTGGATATAATTTGTTTTTCTGCAGTGGGCTTGTACCGCATTTTTCAGGGCGCCGGTGCCCACCCCATGTATGATCGTGACCTGGTGAAGTCTGGCGAGATAGGCATCATCCAGATATTTATCCAGTAATGCGATGGCTTCATCTACGGTTTTTCCAATCAGATTTATACTGGAAGAGATGTTCATGGACTTGGACATCTTGATCTTTCCTGTGTTGGAGCGTTCCCGAATCTTTTCTTTTCGGATCTGTAAGGTCTCTTCCTCTAAAAGCTCAAGATCTTTTATATCCACTTCCGAACGAAGGATACCCATCTGGACAAAAAGTCTGCCCTTATTATTGGGCAGGGAGCTGACAGTTCCTTTGACTCCCATGGAATGGACCATAACCAGATCGCCGATACTCAGCTTATCCGGGGCATTGGTATTGCGGCGCTTTTTCCTGCCGGAGTCCAACTTTTCCCCTGTCCTTCGCAGTTCTTCCCGAATGGAAGAACGCTGTCTTTCCATATCCTTAATAGCGCCTCCCTCCATCCACTTATTGTATTTGCGGATGGATTCGTCAGCGATATTCTTTGCATTTTGAAGGATTTCATTTGCCTCTTCATTGGCGCGGCGCAGGATTTTGTCCTTTGCCTTATCGATGCGCTCGTTCTTTTCCTCCAGTTTTCGCTTCTGACGTTCGATCTCTTCCCGGTAGGATGCCGCTTTTTGCTGTTCTGCCTCCAGTTCTTTTCTCATCTGCTCCAGGCCTGTCACCACATCCTCAAAGGAGCGGGCATCTTCGTCCACCAGAGAATTTGCCTTGTCGATGATCTCCTTTGGCAGCCCCAGCTTGCTGGAGATGGCAAAGGCATTACTTTTTCCCGGAACGCCGATCAGAAGGCGGTAGGTGGGCTGCAGTGACTCCACGTCAAACTCGCAGGAAGCATTTTCCACCTGTTCAGTGGAAAGGGCATATACCTTGAGCTCGCTGTAATGGGTGGTAGCCATAGCTGTGACCTGCCGGTTCAGCAGATTGTCAAGAATAGAGATCGCCAGCGCTGCTCCCTCCACAGGATCGGTGCCAGCTCCCAGCTCATCAAAAAGTGCCAGTGTATTTTTGTTTGCTCTCTTTAAAATAGAAATGGTATTGGTCATATGGGAAGAGAAGGTACTGAGGCTCTGCTCAATGCTTTGTTCATCGCCGATATCTGCATATACTTCTTCAAAAACCCGCAGATGTGAGCCGTCAAAAGCCGGAATATGAAGGCCTGCTTGTCCCATCAGGGTGAAGAGTCCCACCGTTTTTAGGGAAACAGTCTTCCCTCCGGTGTTTGGACCAGTGATGATCAACAGGCGGTAATCCTGTCCTAGTTTTACATCAATAGGTACCACCCGATCTCTTGGTATCAGTGGATGGCGGCCTTTTTTTATTTCTATATAATTTTCTGAAAAGTCCGGCTCGCTTCCCTGCATTTTTTTGGAAAGTTTTGCTTTGGCAAAAATGAAATCGAGCTCGGCAAGCAGAATAACATTTCTTTCCAGGCCCTCTGCCTCAGGAGCGCAAAGACTGCTTATGGAAGCAAGAATTTTTTCAATCTCTTCCTGCTCCTTCATGGCGAGCTCCGCCAGTTCGTTATTCAGCTTCACGATGGCCATTGGTTCAATAAAAAAAGTAGAGCCTGTGGCGCTCTGGTCATGGATCATTCCCTGAAAAGAAGATTTGTACTCCTGTTTTACCGGAAGGCAGTAGCGCCCATTTCGCATAGTGACCAGGTTGTCCCGGAGCATTTCCGAGGATGAATTTACGGTGGCATTCAGTTGTTCCCGCACTTTGTCATTGGTATTTTTGATGGTGCGGCGTATGCGCCGTAATTCACTGCTGGCGTCATCGCTGATCTCTTCTTCTGAGAGAATACAACGGCGGATTTCCCGGAGAATCTCCGGAAATGTCTGCAGACCAGAAAAACGTCCGGAGAGAAAATCTGTCTCTTCGTCTTTGTCCTCATATTTCACAGCCCTCTCCGTCACATCCAGAAGGGCGCCGATCCGAAGAAGCTCTCCGGTTCCCAGCGTACCACCTTTGCTAAGGGGCACCAGTCCCGGACGGATATCTGTCAGTCCGTGGAAGGACAGAGGTCCGTGATGAAAGATCCGAGTCAGGGCATGAGTGGTCTCTGCCTGCAGAGCGGTGATCTCGTTCTGGTCAGACAATGGGCGCAGCCGCTTGGCGCTATCTTTTCCCAGGGCAGAGTCGGCTTCCTCTACCAGCATATCTATAATTTTATCAAATTCTAAAGTTTTGCATACTTTCTTATTCACATTATTCCTCCAAAAAACTAAAGATGAAATTATTTTACCACAGAAAAACAGGGCTTACAACGAAATTAGTAAAAAAACTGCCTGATTCCTGTCACAATACGAATCTATACTTGATTTTATCCGCAAAACTCTGTAAAATGAGAAAGGATAAATGAATTCCGGCATCGAAGCCGGAGAGGAAAGGATGAATAAGAATGAAAAGATGGATATGTTCCATTCTGTGTCTGTCGATGGTTGCAGGACTGGCATCCATAGAGGCGAAGGCTTCACGGGAGACTGACACAAACGAGGGTGAGATAAAGATCATGAGTGCACAGGCATCGGTGACGGACACGGCAACAGTAGAGACGCCCAAAACAGAGGTACCACTACCGTCATTGCCTGCATTTATCGGAAATTATACAGTGAAGGATGAAAGTGCTTTTCAGACAGCATTAAATACTGCTGACAAGACATGGGTGATCACAGGCTATGTGGGAAATAAATCAGCCACAACGATCTATATTCCGGAGAAGATTAATGGAGTTAAGGTGACAGCTGTGGCGGACAAGGTGTTTGAGGGATGTCCGTATCTGAAACATGTGGTATTTATGGGAGATGTGGAGATCCAGGGAAACAGCATGTTTTTCCAGGGGCAGCAGGGAACCGGTATTTCCTATGCGGCTGCCAGGCCGGAGATCTGGGGAAAAGCAAATGGAAAGACAGCTGCTTTTGCAGCGGGAGCTGGACTGGTATTCCATTCGCTGGATGGTTCCGCTCAGGTTTCTTCAAAGAAGGCAGCCGGACTTACCAAAGCCACGATCAATTGGAGTGCCGTGGATGGAGCTGCTTCTTACAATGTATTTCGAAAATCCGGAAAGGGTCAGTATGCTCTGCGCAGCAACATATCAGCGGGTCTTTCTTTTACTGATGCTGGCTTAAAAGCTGGAAACACTTACAAATATAAAGTAACCCCGGTGTTTGCAACTTCGGATGGAGAGACCATCGAAGGGTATGCTTCTAAAGAAATCTCAGTATCGATGGTACCTGCGAAACTCAAAGGTGTTCGCGCCAAAGGAGTGAGAGGCGGCGTTCAGGTCAGATGGAAACGCAACAAAAACGTTTCTGGCTACCAGGTTTTTATGAAGGTTCATGTGAAAGGCTTTAAGACGAAGTTTAACCGCGTAAAGACCATTAACAAAAACAAGATTACAGGTTATCGTTATAAAATGGCTGTCCGGGGTATGAAGTACAGTTATAAGGTCAGATCTTTCAAAAAGATCAAAGGAAAAAAGATATTCGGTCCCTATGTGACGGTATCAGCGAAAGCAAAATAGAAAGGCTTAAAGGGAATTGAAATGTATTATTTAAAGGATTACCGGGAAGGACAAAAACTGACAGGGACATATCTGTGCAAATCAAAGCAGATTCTAAAGACAAAGGCGGGAAAGACATATTATTCCCTTATCCTGCAGGACAAGACCGGAACGGCAGATGCCAAGATCTGGGAGTTGAATAATGGTATCGCCAGTTTTGAGGCGATGGACTACATCTATTGTGAAGGGCTGGTGACCAGCTTTCAGGGAAATATCCAGATGAATATTTCGAGACTTCGCAAAAGTGAGGAAGGAGAATATGATCCTGCGGACTACATCCCCACCACCAAAAAAGATGTAGGAGAAATGTTTGAACAGGTCCTATCCTACATACGCAGCGTGAAAAATCCATATCTCAGTCAGCTTCTACAGAAATTTTTCCTGGAAGATAAGGCGTTTGTAGGGAAGTTTAAAAAGCATTCTGCCGCAAAGAGTGTCCACCATGGATTTATGGGCGGGCTTCTGGAGCACACTCTCAGCGTCACAAATATGTGTGAATATTTTGCCGGAGCATACCCCAATATTCAGAGGGATCTTTTGATCACTGCGGCATTGTTCCATGATATGGGGAAGATCGATGAGATAGCAGGTTTTCCGCGAAACGACTATACCGATGAAGGACAGCTCCTGGGGCATATTTATATTGGGGCACAAAAGCTGTCGGCCGCTATTGCAGAGATCAACGGTTTTCCTAAAAAATTGGAAAATGAGCTGCTCCATTGTATACTCGCCCATCACGGCAAGTTGGAATTTGGTTCCCCTAAAGTACCAGCTCTTTTAGAGGCGATGGCGCTTCATCTCGCGGACAATGCAGACGCCAAGCTTCAGACGCTGACAGAGATTTTTGAGCAGGCAGAAGATAATATGGACTGGTTAGGCTTTAACCGCATGTTTGAGAGCAACCTGCGCCAGACTTCCGAGGGCGGGCTGTGATAGTGTAAGTTAGAAATAAAAAATAATGAATAAAAAATAACTGAAACCTCAAAACATCTGTTTATAAATAGACTTATGTTTTGGGGTTTCATTTTTTGAAAAGGTCAAAATTAATATTTCACAAAAAGATTAGAAATAATTTTGTAGTCATCTGCCTGTACAATAGTGTATAATGTAAGTCAAAGTACCAAAATGACGTCTATTTATAAACGGAGGAGGATGGTGGATGAAAAAAATAAGAATTGTAGTTGTGGCTATGATTATGATGCTAGGGATAATAGTTCCTTCCTTTATATGCTCTGCGGCCAGCGTGGGAGAAACAGTGAGCAAAAACACGGAAGCAGCTTTGAAGGCAGTGGATTATTATAAAGATGAAAAAATAAGTGCTCTGCTGGTCCCTTCCAGGTATTCAGCGACAGAAAAGCTGAATAAAAAGCTGGAGATCTCAAAAAGGGATGGGAGAAATATTACGGAGATTACCGATGAAGAGGCGATTCAGGAGCTGAATCAGGATAATGTTAAAGCCATATCTTTCGGAGAAGCATTTGAAAGAGTACAGGGGGAGATCGGTCAGACCATCCAGAGGATAGTAGATAGTACTGCCGGCGCCCAGGACAAAGGCAGCACTTTTTATACAGAAAAGATATCGCAGAATAAAGAAAAACTGCTGTTGGGTCTTTCTTATGTAGAGCGGTTGTACAATTTTAATATGGGAGAGAAAAATATCAGGGATGTTCTTCTGTATGAGCCGGGTACTTATGGAATTAAGGTAGATGTTCTGGACTGGCTGATCAAGATCGGCAGTGCAGGCGGTGATACGTTAAAATTATCCAATAGTAATAAAGTGTTCGGTTATAATAAATTATTCTGGAGCGTCACTGCTTCCATGAATCTGGGTGCCTTTCTGGAGGAAAACAGACAGAAATGGATACCGGATATGACGTTGGATGAGTGGCTTCTGCAGGAGAGCCCTGCGTTTATTGTGGATGATTCTGCATCGGATCCGACAGCTGGCACAGGTTTATACAGCAGATTATATAATGACGCGGTGATGCAGCCTTATATTCTTCCTCTGCTCAATGTATCAGAGGACAGCATTTATGTCATAGCGAATTCCGCTACGATCACATTTGGAATTGTGGATTGTTATCTGGACAGAAATTTAAAAAGCACCAATGCTGTCCAATATGCAGAAAAACGGGAGGAATTCCGAAAGGACCTGGAGCAGAGCGCCAGACAACAGAAGGCGTTTATTGACCTCTGGCGCCGGGTCACAAAACCGGAGAACATAGGACAGCTCACATCAAACCGTATCGTTCTGGACAGTCTGCGGATCTATTCGGATACGACAACCAGTGGGCAGGCAGAGTGGTCAGCAAAATTTGGCGAAGCTGCCTCTATAGGCGTCAGGGAATTTTTTACACCTTTGAATTTATATGATAATTTCATGTTCTCAGACGGTATGGCGGCAGGTACTGGTGTCCGCTATTATTTGTCAAAGGCACTGACGGAGCGGGGACTTGCTACCTATGCCCATGAATTAACTCATCTTCTGGTCTCTCCAGTTATGCTGAATCAGAATGGCATAAGAGATGGGATGCAGGCGGAAGTGTATACCAGGGGAATGTTTGAACCTTATGAATTGAACGATCCGCCTGTCTTTAACCTGAATCTGATCTATGACCGTCAGGCTTTTAATGAAAGATTCCACAATGCAGTGCCGGAGCGTTTTCAGAGCGAAAAAGACCTGCAGTCCTATATGAGCGGTCTTCTGGATGTCATCTATACACTGGATTATGCGGAAGCAGATATTATGTTCTCAAAGACACCAGAAGAAAAGAAGAAATGGTTTCATAAACTGGAGCAGGTTGAGGATACAAAAACGAGAAGCAATCAGGGAGATGCCGGCTCCAAACACAATCTGGATTCTGTGAGAGAGCTGACACTTGATGAGGCTAAAGAATTGAACAACATTGACGATCTGATCCAAAACAGCATTATCGTATCCCGTTATGAAGTAGATGGAACGAAGACGACGGGAACTATGGCAAGCAATGGCTACTATGTGGTACCGCTGTTCAGTGCCAATTATGCCGGGGTACAGAATGACCTTGGCGTCAGCGGTGATGTTATGATCCGCCGCCAGGCATTTGAGCTTCTTGCCGAGTATGGATATTATGAAGGAATGGTTCCTTATATTTCCAATCAGTATAAAGCCGCAGCCCAGTCAGACCAGACCATTTTGTCAGATACCTATATTCTGAAAAATATATTTGGCGGTACTTATGGAACAATGGCGGATTTCAAAAAGGCAATGTTCCAGAAAAGAATAGATAAAGTCAAAGAGTTAAAGCCTGTGACCATTCAGTGGAATAATCAGACGGTAACCATCAAGAACTTTGAGGCTTTGCAGCAGCTTATGAAAGAGGCTGTGGAGAGTGACCTAGTCAATGTATCTGTGACTCCGGGCGGATCTAACAATATCCGGGCACAGGCTACACAGATAGAATTGCTGAAAGCGGAGATATTCCGGGCATATTTATTCCAGACAAAGGATTTCCAGGAATCCATCTATGGTGATGGTCAGGAACCGGTAGAGCCTACAGCGACACCAGAGGTAAAACCAACAGCAGTGCCAACGATGACACCGACAGCCACGCCAGAGGTGAAACCAACGGCAACGCCGACAGCTACCCCAGGAGTAAAGCCATCAGCAACGCCGAATGTAACTCCGGAGGCGACAGAAAAGCCAGAGGTGAAACCAACGGCAACACCAGTAGTGACACCAGAAGCTTCGGCAGCGCCGGGGAAATCACCAGAGCCATCGGAAAAACCAAACGTAACGCCAGAGGCGACAGAAAAGCCGGAAGTGAAGCCATCGGCAACTCCGTCTGACAAACCGTCTGTCCAGCCGCCGGCAGATCTACCAACCGCTACTCCGGGAAACATGCAGACATCCGCGCCGGCAGACACGGATCCTGGTATGCCGGATAAGGACGATCTTGTGCCAGATGGAGATGATGACAGTATTTTGGAAGAAGGGGCACTCAAATCCGAACTGCTCATAGCCAAAGTGTCTGCCTCCAATAAGTCACAGATTATTCGCTGGAATTCGGTGAAGTCAGCGGATGGGTATTTTATTTACGGAGCAAAAGCCAATGGAAAGTATAAATGCCTGCGGACGGTGAGTAAAAAGGTTCTCAGATGGAAACGAACAGGCTTGAAAAAGGGAACACAGTATAGATATTATGTGATGGCTTATAAGATCATTGACGGGAAGCGGGTGTCCTTAACTAAATCTCTTCCTGCCTATAGTATGACAAAGGGTGGAAAGTACGGCAATCCCGTGAAATTGCAGACAAAGCGGTCCCTTGTAAGTGTGAAATCCGGCAAAAAGATGAAGCTGAAGGTAAAGGCAGCAGGTAAAAAGATGAATAAAGCCAGTAAAAAGGTGCGCTATATCTCTGCAAATCCATCGATCGCAAAGGTATCAAAGAAGGGAACCGTTACCGGAGGCAGACGTGGAACATGTTACATCTATTGTGTGGCATGGAACGGTCTCTCTAAGAAGATCAAAGTCAGGGTGAAATAAGTGAAAAAACATTTTAAATCTAAGAGAGTGATACTTAGTCTTACTGCCGTAGCCGTGCTTTTTGCCGGCTGCGGTGGTGAGTATAGCGGTCTTTCAGAGAATAACAGTATTTCCGGCGGGGCAGTAACGGCTTCTGCGGTGAGTGGACAGGCAGTGTCAGGCTCCGGCGGATATAGCAGATACACATACTGCAGCGACCTGAATCTGTATTATATCAGGGATTGTTATTCCGAGGATGCCAGGCTCGTGGAACGGAATCTGGAAAAGGGTTCAGAACGTAAGATCCGCGTTAAGGGTATTCATGAGGTGTGTTATGCCGATAATGACTGGGTGTATTATACGAAAAAAACAGAAAGGGAAATAGACGGCGAGCGCTACACTGTAGTGGGTGAGGTCTGGCGGTCTCCAATCAGTAAAAAGGATTTTCAGATGGATCAAACTACGGAGGAACTGGTTCTGAGGGCAGAAAATGAGCTGGGACTGGTTCTGTCGAGAAACCATGTGGGGGTGGATCACCGGGGAGTGCAGTGTGATGGCAGATATATCGTCTTTAAGGGAGGAGAGTACACAGAAGATTCAGGGGATGAGGTGATAGAGACGCCTCTGCGTGTGTATGATATGGAGAAGGGAAGCTATGTGCAGGAGGAAATATTCCGCACAGACAGTTTTTCCTTTGATATGAGGGAGACGATCCTGTGTGGTGGAAGTGTCTTTTTGTATGAGGATGAGAAGGAAGAACTGGTTCGTGTAAATCTGGAAACTGGGGAAATGAATACCGTGGCGTCGGATGAGAATTATAGTCTGGATGAATTTTCGAATTCTTTTATCTCTGCTGCCTCAGAGACAGACGTATTCTGGAAAAATGTCGAGGAAGGAGAGGAAGAAATATGGCAGTACGATCTGAAAGAAAATAAAAGTTCCTGTCTCATTACCAATGGGGAGCTGCGGGAACTGCTGGAGCAGAGAGGATTGTTAAAATGTTCCATCGGGGAAAAAGAGCATGTGTACGGTAGCGAAGCCTGTTTTGTCCGTGCAAACCGTCTGTATATACAGGTGGTGATCGATGGGGAGGGAAGCTGTGGAGAGGTCTGCCAGAACCGGGTGATCCTTAGTAAGGAGCTTCGAGCTCCCGATGTGGCACTTGTGTTTGAGGAAAAGCTGAACGAGTGTCTTGCCAATCCGGAAAAACGTCTGAAAATATTTTCAAAGAAGTGGGATGGGATATATGGAAGACAGTCGTACACGAAAAAGGCTTATTTTAAATCCAGGGGATTTTGTGTGAGTATGACAGAGGATGAATGTCTGATGTATCTTGAGAATTCAGAGAAAAAGAAAAATATGCCGGCGCTTTATGATTTTCGTACGGACAGCCTGCGCTTTTTAGAAAAGGGTGAGGACTGGCTTTCCTGTTATCTTTACGATAGAAATAACCGGATGCTGACAGGTGATCCAGGTGAGTTTTTTGAAGCTTATGATATGTGCGACAGAATGCCCAATAACTATGATTCTTTGGAATAAATTAGGGATGAGCAAAACACCCTAATTTAGAGTTGGAACTTGGCAGTTAGGCTTC
>CAQOJF010000025.1:0-40248 GCA_948848225.1 uncultured Eubacterium sp. | reverse complement strand
TTTCCAGCTTTGTTGTTTCTGGCTGGAGGGTCTGCTTTGTGGTTGCTTTTTCTGCTGCCACTCCGGTCCCGGACAGGCTCTGCAGGGCGATGGCTGCCACCAGCACCAGGGCCAGGATTCGTCTTTGTATGTGGTGTTTGGTTTTTTTAGTTGTTGGTTTCATTGTTATTTTCATCTTTTATCCTCCATTCGCGCACGCCTTTTTGCGCATCACACAAGTTTGTGCGCTCACGCACAAACTTGCAGAGTGAAAAATTTTTTTCACTCTTGTCTCCTTTTCTCTTTCGTGTGTTCCGGCTCTGTAGGGCCAGGATTCGTCTTTGTATGTGGTGTTTGGTTCTTTTTTTGGTCATTGGTTTCATCGTTTATCTCCTTTTTGTGTGTCAGGGCTGTGTAGGGTTCCTTACCCGCTCTTCCCAAATGTCTTTCCTTATTCAGCATTATAATGCAGATCTGGATCTGATTCTAGCTTTTTCTCCTAATTTCTGGAACTTTCGTTCGACAAAATTCGACAAAGGGGTCATCTCACATCCTCTAACCCACGATTTCCCGCATGATTTTCTATTTTCTGCATACACTAAAACCAAATATTAGGAGTGAAACCATGAAATATTCATTAAAAACAATAGAGATCATTAGTTTTATCATCGCCAGCCTGCTGGGAGTAATTTTCCATTTTATCTATGGCTGGAGTGGCGAAAATGCAGTAGCAGGACTTTTCTTTCCCGTCAATGAATCCACCTGGGAACACTTAAAACTGATTTTTTTTCCGATTTTGCTCGTATCCATCGGGGAATATTTTATTTTTCATACCCAATACGACAATTTTATCTGCGTGAAACTTTTGTCAGCCCTGCTGGCCATGGTGTTGACGGTGGTATGCTTTTATACTTATCAGGGAGTATATGGAAAAAACAGTGATGTCATGAATATTCTGATCTACTTCCTTTCCATGGGTGCTGCTTACCGCTTTAGTTACCGCGCTCTGTCCCGCAATAAAGGATGCCGTCTTCCTTCCACTGCCTGCTATTGGGGATTTGTCATCCTCTGTTTTGTATTTTTTATCTTTTCTCTGTTTCCACCCCATATTGGATTGTTTGCTTCTCCAGTTTAAGAAGCTGCAAACTCACATTTAACAAAAAAAAAGAACACACACTCTTTCTTGTTTCTTAAAGAAGTGCGTGTCCTTTTTTATATAATACTCACATCATAATACTCACATCAATCGTCATCCTGCAAAGCATCAAAACCGCTTTCCCCGGTTCTTACCTTGATAACTTCCTCTACATCATAGACAAAGATTTTTCCATCTCCGATGTGACCGGTGTAAAGCGCCTGTTTTGCCGCCTCCACAACTCTGCTCACCGGTACTGCACTGACAATAACTTCTACCTTGATCTTCGGAAGAAGCGTGAAGTCTACTGGTACACCGCGGTAATATTCCGCATTTCCTTTCTGTGCGCCACAGCCAAGTACCTGAGTGACCGTAATACCACTGACGCCGATATCATTGAGTGCTGACTTCAGTTCCTCAAACTTACTCTGCTTGCAGACAATGGATATCTTACTGAGCTTAGTTCCATCCAAAGACTTTGGCGCTGCCTCTGGTGCCTTAGCAGCCGGGGTAACTTCTGTGACAGAAACAGCCTTCTCCATCGGCACCCCACCAGGTAGCTTTTTGTCCTGACTTGAAGAAGCCGGATAGAATCTATCGCCTGCCGGCATAAAGTCTGCATAGGCAGAAGGCAGGCCATGCTCGGTGGCATCCAGACCAAGGATCTCCTCTTCCGCTGTCACACGAAGCCCAAATGCCTTGTTGATCACGATAAATATAACTGCCATAACTGCGGCCGCATAAACTCCAATCGTGACGACACCGAGACACTGTATACCAAGCTGACGGGCGCCGCCGCCGTAAAACAATCCATTCTCATAATCAAAGAGTCCTACTGCAATCGCTCCCCAGGCACCATTGAATCCATGAACTGCTACAGCACCCACCGGATCATCCACCTTACATACATGATCCACGAACCACACACCAAATACGACCAGAAGACCGTCCACGATGCCGATCATAGCTGCCCCCACCGCATCCACATTGGCACATCCAGCGGTTATACCGACCAGACCGGCAAGAGAGGCATTCAGACACATGGAGACGTCAGGCTTACCATATTTAGCCCAGGTAAAGATCATACAGACCGCAGTAGCAATGGCCGGCGCGATCGTCGTCGTAGACAGGATCTTTGCCATCTCGTCTACACTGCCTGCCGCCGCACCGTTGAAACCATACCATGCAAACCAGAGAATAAAACACCCCAGCGCTCCAATGGTGATGTTATGCCCAGGAATCGCTTTTGGCTTGCCGTTTTTATCAAACTTTCCAATACGGGCTCCCAGAATCGAAGCACCTACAAGTGCCGTAATACCACCTACCATATGTATGACTGCGGATCCTGCGAAATCTATAAATCCTAGTTGCGCCAGCCATCCCTGGCTGTTCCATGTCCATCCTGCCTCAATGGGATATACCACCGCACTTATTATGATAGAGTACAAACAATACATGCTAAATTTAGTCCGCTCTGCCATAGCACCAGAAACGATAGTTGCACAGGTCGCACAAAATACCAGCTGGAAGAAGAAATTTGACCAGTTAAAACCTGCAAAATTCGTAAACATCTGATATTCCGGCATTCCGATCACTCCGAAAAAGTAATTCTCTGAGTTCATGATGCCGTAACCAAGAAATATAAATACGATCGTTCCCAGGCAGAAATCCATCAGGTTTTTCATAATAATGTTTCCTGCGTTTTTTGCTCTGGTAAATCCGGTCTCCACCATGGCAAATCCCGCCTGCATGAAGAATACCAGTGCGGCACCAATCAAAAACCAGATACCAAACGCCACCTCTGAGCTTGCTGTTGAAATTGCTTCGGTTAATTCTGTTGCTAATTCCATAAAAGCCACCTCCAAAATTTGATTATCTACGAACCTCTTCACCCTTCGGGCATGAAGCCCAAAAGTTGTATAAACGACGAAAACGCCAGGTGAATTTTTCACCTGACGTCTTCGTCATTTACATGCTTTATTATATGCCCACTATTTCCGGATGTCAATCATTTTTTCAAAAAAAATCATATACCACCATACTCTGACACTGGCTAACCCTTTTATTATTACTGCCCAGCTACCTGTTGCAGCTCCGGAAATACGTAATAAAGAAACTTTTTTGACTCTTCTTTTTTCTTAGAATTAAACAGTATAGAAAATATAGGTCTCTCCACGATGCCGCCCCCATCTTCAAATATTTTCTGGTATACATCACTCTGGTCAAGATAGACGCCATAGGGATGCCTGTCCTCATTTTCCGGCGTATCTGGGATAAACAGATGCCCCTTCAACACTTCTAGCTCCGTTTCGCTGAGAAGTTCCGTGAGATCCATAGCAAAATCATTTTCCATGTAAGAGGTTAGATCCTCCTGGGCCGCAATCATAGAATCCAGCGTCGCTGCGTAGATCATGGATGAAATCTGCGTAAGATCCGTAGCGGCGGTCGCTCCTACTTTACTGGCAAATTCAGAATTGGTAAAAAACAAATGGAAAGAAGGTGTATTCCGCTTCGTATCCAGCCCAAGAAACTCGATATAGCGATCTCCAAATTCCTCCAGTGGTATATCAAAGGCACTTTCATTCAGAATCGCACAGCGATACACCACTTCTTCCCTGGTTACCACATCGTTATAAAAAAAGTAACCCACCAGTCCCAGTATTGCCGCCCCAATCAGAAACGGCAATAAATAATAGGTCTTAAAATGCGTTATTTTCTGGGAAGGATTCATCCGTTTCCACTTGCTTTTTTCCGATTCGTCTTCATTCCGTTTTTCATATATGGAAGCCCTCTCGTCCAGTTTTGTCTTCCTGTTTTTTAAATTAATTGCCATATTTCCTCCAGACTTATAAACATTTTTTCTCCATTGTAGCACTCCGTTGAAAAAAAGAAAAGAGAATCATAAATTGTTCACAAAATGGTAAAAATGATCCAGCGGACCATTTCCTTTTCCCAGATCCAGCCCGGCGCCGATGGCGCCTGTTATATAAACTTTTGCGTCAGCAACCGCCTCCTCTAACATTTTTCCCTGAGCCATACCGCAGGCGATAGCACTGGATAGGGTACACCCGGTTCCGTGGGTATTGCTGCTTTCTATCCGGGCGCCAGCATACCATGAGTGAACTCCCTTTCCTGCATGAAACAAAAGATCATCTGCACCGCTGCCATGTCCCCCCTTAATCAGCACCGAACAGCCGTATTTGCCTGACAGTGATTCGGCAGCCCTCTCCCTGTCGTCATTTTTTTTAATTGGATATCCAATGAGCTGTTCCGCCTCAGGTAAATTGGGCGTGATCAGATCCACCATCGGAAAAAGTTCTTCTTTTAATGCAGTTTCTGCCTCAGGCTCCAGAAGCACTCTGCCGCTGGTAGAGACCAGGACTGGATCCAGCACGATAAAGGGAAAAGGCCTCCCGTTTGCGCTGTACTCATTTATGACATGAACCAGCACCTGAATATTTTCTTTGGACACCACCATCCCAATCTTGATGGCGTCCGGCACAATATCTTCAAACACTGCCCGCAGCTGTTCCCCGACCAAATCAGGTTCCACTGGCTGCACCCGCCTTACTCCCATCGTATTCTGAGCGGTAATCGCCGTTATAACACTCATTCCATACAAGCCAAAGGCACCGATGGTTTTCAAGTCTGCCTGTATGCCCGCCCCGCCGCTGCAGTCCGAACCTGCCACTGTTAATACTGTATTCAATCTATTTTCTCCCTTCCTTATAACATACCATTCTACATCTTTCCCTGCAGACTCTCCATGATCACCGCCAGCCTGGCAAGGTTGATTGGTTTGCTGATGGTCGCATTGATTCCGCTTACAAGTCCCATTTTCACATCATTGGACTGTATTCCTTCCAGCATCTCGATAATAGGAATCTTCCGCAGGTTTTTATTGGATGTATATTTGATTCTCCTGGCAAATTCATAACAATCCATGTCTTCCAGTTCCCTGTCCACAAGAATGGCTGACAACAGACCCGAATCAAATTTATTTAGAAGTTTCTCTGCCTCTTCCCCACTGGTCGCCGTGTATACCATGGCGCCATTGACTCTGAGAAGAGGAGCGATCAGTTTATTCCGGTCGCTTCCCCGCTCTACCAGTAAAATCCCCTGGCCACTTAAATCGGTCTCTCTGCCTTCTGTATTCGTCCCCGTTGCCAGCTCTCCAAAGACATCACCTGAAAGATCAGACAAAAAGACGGGAATATCAATCTGGACAACATTGTTGTGAGCGATCCCTTTCCGAAACTGAATGCTTCCACCCAGAAGTCCGGTGATCTTGCTGGAAAGAGAAACGGAATATCCCATGCCGCCAAGAGCAATAATTTTTTCCCGGAGATCCGAATCGTTTGTAAATTCGGTAGAACGCTCATAATAACGCTCATTGATGACCGGTCCCTCGTCCTCCATTTTTATGCATATACGAAACCCGTCATTTTCCAGCTTTTTCTCCTGAATGTACAGATTAATTGAAGTCCCCTTGGGCGCATACTTAATTCCATTGCCCAGCAGATTGATAATAATCTCCTTAAAACGGAATTCGTGTACAAAATAGTTTTGATCTCTTGGGATCGTAATATGTTCGTGAATAGAAATATCCAGTCCAAGAGAAATCTTTCTCACCTCATCACACACCTGTGTACATAGGTCATACAAATTCACCGAATTTGCTGGACGGGAATAAGGCGCCTGCAGCTGGTTATACTCTTCAATGCTTCCTATGATCTCACTCACATATTCCATACACCGCCTTATGTGCTTATGATTCTGTTCCGTATGCTTCTCATTCAGCAGCTGCTTAATCGTTACGATCGGAGGATTCAGTTCTTTCACAATGTAATTAAGAAATGTCCTTCTGGCTTCCATTCCCTCCTTCGCCTCTGAAAGTACATCCTTTAATATTTTCCGGTCCGACCGCTTTTGATAATGTTCTTCTGCACGGACTGCATTGACATCTCTAACCGTAAAAATAATCGTATTCACATCGGAGCCAAAAAATGCAAAATAGCAGATCATGTGGGTATAGTCTCCATCTTTACCTTTCACCCGGCAAAAACGGTATCCCTTGGGCTCTCCTGAGTGAAGAATACGGAGCATCTGCTGCAGGCTGAGAAAGAAACTGATTTCCTTTTGTTCTTCCGGCGCCACCTTATTCCGGCACCACCAGTACAAAAAGGAGTCATAGCTGCGGTTTCCCCGGTATTCATCCCAGTCATATTCATCGATAAAATGCGAAGTAAAAGACCCTGTCGTCACATCGATCTTTAATATGAAACTATATTCCTTTAATATATGTTCATCAAAAATCTGGTGCAGATCCTGTTTCATCGTGAGAGGGATGATCTTAAACATGATCTTTTTAATATATCCTCCCACCCGGACCAGATTTCCATTTTCAAATATTTTATTCATGTAAATTTCATAATTATCATAATATCTTTTACCACTGTCCCTGTTATGTGTCAGCATCCTTATGTTATCATATCTCTGCCGTTCATTGCGGATAAATGATATGATCTTTTTCCTGTCACCTTTGTAGATCAACTCATTTCTAAATAAAAAATTTTTGTAATGGATATAGGTATCACTGCCAATGCACAGAAATGTATTTTCTGCAAAATTGTTCTCTCCAAACAACCGAAACCTTTCATCCTTGATATCATACTCAAACATCAGATCAGCGGTATTATTTTCCATCGCCATCCGATATCTGTCTTTTTCTTTCAATAGCTCAAAATAAATCGCCTTTCGCTCCGTGATCTCCGCCAGCATACACAAATACTCTGCTCCATCGTCCCTGGTTTCATAATAATTTCCATTAAGCCTGTACCAGCAGACATTACCATCCTGCTCTCTGACTGACCGAAACTCATAATCAACGGACTCCCGGCGGGCTGCCTGAGTGACCAGGTGTTCCCGAAGTCCCGGAAGATCCTCCGGAAAGGTATATTTACCAGAGGTACCAATATATTCCTCCCTGCTGACACCCATTAGCTCAAAATAGTACTGATTCGCTTCCCGGATATAGAAATTATCCTTCCCTATCACTAAAAATACAATGCCCCCTGGCATATTTTTATTGATAATATCTCTTTGGAGAATCATTTTCTCCCACATATCAATATTCACAACAACGCTGCGGATACAATCTCTTCCATCAATATTCACGATTTCACCTGTATCCTTTACCCAGATATAATCGCCATCCCCGGTTTTCATTCGGTATTTACATTCATATTCTTTCCCCTTTTTTTCAAAACCATATACTTCACTGGCTATCCTCCGCACGTCCTCAGGATATACGCGGTCCTCCATCGTTTTTCCCAGAAGACAGTCCTTCTCTTCTACGGGGATCCGAAGCATTCTGGCGTAATCATCATCTACCTCTAACACCTCAAAATCTATATTATAAACACAAAGCCGGCATCCGCATTGAATCGTTCTTCCCAGGATTTCCAGCTTTTTTTTGTCGTCGGTATTCATTTAAAACCTCCTCGTCCTGTTACCCTCTATACATCGATCCGCATCGGCGTAAAACGCATGCCGTCTCTGACCTGTTCCGGAGCCAATTGATAAAATCCCATTGCCTCATACGCTTTCCTTCCCTTTGGGGAGGAATTTACTGTGACATGCCGAAGCTCTGGATCCTGCCCCAGGCAATATGCCGCCCCCCGTCGCACCAGCCGTGTCGCCACTCCCTTTCTCTGGTATTGCCGTTCCACAAATAAAAGGCTGATGTGAAACCCACTTCGCATAGCGATCACGCCGATCAGCCGGCTTCCCTCAAAAGCTCCAAAAAATACCATCTCACCGGAAGAGAGCATTTTCTCCATATTTTCCCACCGGATAAAATGTTGAAAGGTCCGTATCCCGATTTGTTCATAGTCCTCGGCATCACACTCTTCAAAAACTTTCCACACCAGCTCCAGCGCCTTATTTAATAGTCTCATATCTATTCTGCAGATCTGCATATTCTGTACTCTCACTTTTTCTCTGTTTTACTTGAATCCTTATAATCAGTATAATATAATAGTTATCAAGGTGTCAAATGAAAGTCCCGGAAAATGGGTCAACCGCGAAAGGCAGGAGGCAGGCATGAAGAAGCTTTTTAATGATAAATGGAGTTTTTGTAAATTTCCACTGGATACACCGGTGGAAAATATTTTCCAGTCCGAGGACTGGAAGCCGGTAGATGTTCCCCACGACTGGATGATATACAACACGGAGAATCTCTACGAAGAGGCGATAAGCTGCTATAAAAAAACCTTTTCAAGAGAAGAACTTACCAGAACCCCCACGGATAAGATCTGGCTGGTATTTGAAGGGGTTTATATGGATACTTCCGTATTTCTCAACGAAAAACGGATTTTTACCTGGAAAAACGGATACTCCGAATTTATTATAGATATCACAGATCTGCTGACAGAAGGCAGAAATGAACTTCTGGTACGCAATGAATATCATCTGCCCAACAGCCGCTGGTATCCGGGTTCCGGAATTTACAGGGATGTGTGGCTGATCACCAGCCCGCCCGCACATTTTATACATAATGGTACATATCTTTCTACCAGACAGTTAGGAAAAACCTGGGAAGTATTTATGGATGCAGAGGTAATATTTGAACATCTTTCTGGTGAAAAAAGCGGTATCGTACGACATACCATAACCGATGCCGAAGGCAATGAAGTTGTAACCCATGAAAATAAAGTCCTGCTTTCCGACACAGTGCAGACCAATAAACAGGTGATGACGATGATCGATCCCCAGCTCTGGGATACCAGCTCCCCCTATCTGTATACGATCACATCTGAACTTTTTATAGATGGAGCAAGAATGGACTGCCTGACACAAAATCTTGGCTTTCGTCATATCGAATTTGATGCGGATAAAGGATTCTTCCTAAACGGAAGATCCGTAAAAATAAATGGAACCTGCGAGCACCACGTTCTGGGTTCCCTGGGCGCAGCCATGAATAAAGCGGCATTGAAGCGCCAGCTCCTCATCCTGAAAGAAATGGGGGTAAATTCCATCCGCAACGCACATAACATGCCGCCGGAACATATGCTGGACCTCTGTGATGAACTGGGGCTTCTTCTCTACACGGAGAGCTTCGACATGTGGGAGCGCACAAAAACTGACTATGACTACGGAAATGATTTTAAAGACTGGTGGCAGAAGGATCTGGAGAGCTGGGTCCGTCAGGACCGCAACCATCCCTGCGTCTTTATCTGGGGCCTGGGAAATGAGATTTACGACACGCATTTTGACCGGGGGCTGGAAATCACCAAAGAACTCCACGCGGCCGTGCGCAGACTTGACTACCGGAAAAATGCCTACACCACCCTTGCCTCCAACTATATCGAATGGGAATCCGCCCAGAGAACAGGTGAAGTGATCGATCTCGTGGGTTACAATTATCTGGACAAATGCTACGATGAACACCATGAAAAATATCCAGACTGGAAAATATTTGGCAGTGAGACCAGCGCCACCGTCCAGAGCCGGGGAATCTACCACTTTCCGCTGTCAAATCGTCTCCTGACTTTTGATGACCTGCAGTGCTCTGCCCTGGGCAACTGTACCACCAACTGGGGCGCCAGAAACTCGGAACACACCATTATCGCCCACAGAGACCGGGAATTCTGCTTTGGACAGTACCTTTGGTCCGGCTTTGATTACCTGGGTGAACCCACGCCATACTTTACTAAAAATTCTTATTTTGGACAGGCTGACACAGCCGGTTTTAAAAAAGATACCTTCTATATGTACCAGTCGGCATGGACCGATTACAAAAACAGTCCTATGGTCCATATTCTTCCCTACTGGGATTTTAATGAGGGGCAGCTTATCGATGTGCGGATCTATTCCAATGCCCCAAAGGTAGAGCTCCTCTTTCAAGGAGAGAGCCAGGGGATCAAAGAAATTGACCACGCCCACGGAAAGATCCTTTCTGGGGACTGGCAGCTCCCTTATAAGAAAGGAAGTATCGTCGCACTCGCTTACGACGAAGAGGGCAATATTATCGCAAGAGACGAACAGTGTTCCTTTGGCGATCCAGCTTCCATCCGACTCACACCGGATAAATCAGTTCTAAATGCCGATGGAGAAGACCTTATTTTTCTCACCATCGAAACACTGGATGAAAATGGAACCCCCGTCGCCAACGGAAGAAGCCGGATGCACGTATCTGTCAGCGGAGCCGGCCGGCTCGTGGGCCTGGACAATGGTGACAGTTCGGACCCCGATCCCTACAAGGGAACCAGCAAAAGATTGTTCAGCGGCAAACTACTGGCTGTCATTGCAGCAAAAACAATACCTGGTGATATTTTCGTCACCGTAACATCCCCCTCCCTGCCGGATTCCCACCTGACGCTAAAGGCTGTGTTGCCGCACATAACCCGCGAGGGAGTATCCTGCCTGTTGGAGAACAAACCTTTTTCCTCAGATCAGACCAAAGAAATCCCCGTGCGAAAAATAGAATTAAAAAATTCAGGTAGAAATCATTTGGACAAGGATCATAAAACCACCACTGTCACTGCTGCCATTTACCCAGAAAACGCCTCCTATCGTGATCTGGAATTCAAAGCTGTCACAAGAAATGGAGTGGTCAGCAATTCTGTAAAAATTTCCCACAACAAGGAGAGAAATCAGGCAGAGATTATCGCAGTGGGAGACGGAGAATTCCGTCTCTGCTGCACCTGCAGCAACGGACGGGATCATGTGGAAGTGATCTCGGAACTTGAATTTGAGGTAACAGGTCTGGGAGAGGCCACTGTCAGCCCATATCGTATCGTGTCTGCCATCAACTACAATGCCAGTTCCGATGACGGATTGATCCTCAGTTTTCAGGGCGGTGTGTATATCACAGGAAATAAACGCACTACTGTGACCTTTGAAAACATTAATTTTGGAGACTACGGCGCCGATGAGATCCACCTCCCCATCTTCTCTTTCAGTGACGACCTTCCCCTGGAGGTGTGGCAGGGAACGCCGGGGGATGAGATCACCGGTCCAGCAGAGACAGGTACCGTCTCTTCTTCTGGTGAATGCCTCCTTTGTGAGACCTACCATGCCAAAAGCTGGTACAACCACTACCAGGAAAATGTATTCCAGCTGTCAAAACGCCTGAAAGGCGTTCAAACCGTCACCATCGTTGTATATCCAGAAGTGAAAATGTCCCTGCAAGGCTTCTACTTCACCAAAGTAGAAAAAACCTATGCAAGACTGAATGCCTCCGATAGCAGCAATATTACCGGAGATATGTTTACCATTGACGGGGATGCTGTCCGAAATATCGGAAATAATGTCACTGTAGAATTTGACGATATGCATTTTGACAAGGAAGGGCTCCACAGCATCACCATCCGCGGCCGTTCTCACATCGAAACAAACACTATTCACGTACGCTTTGCGCCAACCGACGGAAACGATGGCATCATTAACCAGATCATTGAGTTCCCTTACAGCGACAGCTCCCAGACTCTCACCTTTACTCTGGATCCTGTATACGGAGACTACAGCCTGAACCTCATCTTCCTTCCCGGCTGCAAATTTGATCTGGAATGGCTGCAGCTTGCGCATTAATTGCAACATTGCTTGTAGCTAAAGCTATTGCAGGTCACACCGGCATAGCCGGTGGTTTATTTTCCTTTCATCCAAAAAAAGTACCGCAATTCCTCAGAACTGCGGTACTTTCTGTATTTCCATGAAAGTATATTCTTAGAACTTGACCAAAAAATTAGAAATTGCCAGCGTCCGCTGCTTCCTGGATAGAAACAGCCACTGCAACTGTCATACCAACCATCGGGTTGTTGCCTGCGCCGATCAGACCCATCATCTCAACGTGTGCTGGCACAGAAGAGGAACCTGCGAACTGTGCGTCACTGTGCATACGTCCGAGGGTATCTGTCATACCGTAGGATGCAGGACCTGCTGCCATGTTATCCGGATGAAGGGTACGTCCTGTACCACCGCCGGATGCCACAGAGAAATATTTTTTACCCTGCTCCAGGCATTCTTTTTTATATGTACCTGCCACTGGATGCTGGAAACGTGTAGGATTCGTGGAGTTACCGGTAATAGATACATCTACACCTTCCTTGTGCATGATCGCAACGCCTTCCTGAACATCATTAGCACCATAGCAGTTTACCTTGGAGCGAAGACCCTCAGAATAGGAGATGCGGGATACTTCTTTTACGGTATTCGTATACGGATCATACTCTGTCTCTACAAAAGTAAATCCATTGATACGGGAAATGATCTGTGCAGCATCTTTTCCCAGACCATTCAGAATAACGCGGAGGGGATTCTTACGAACCTTATTTGCCTTCTCGGCGATACCGATCGCACCCTCTGCTGCTGCGAAGGACTCATGTCCAGCCAGGAAACAGAAGCACTCTGTCTCTTCCTCAAGGAGCATCTTTCCAAGGTTTCCATGTCCCAGACCTACCTTACGGGTATCTGCCACGGAACCAGGGATACAAAATGCCTGAAGTCCCTCACCGATTGCTGCTGCTGCATCCGCTGCTCTTTTGCAGCCCTTCTTGATCGCGATCGCAGCACCTACTATGTAAGCCCAGCACGCATTTTCAAAACAGATCGGCTGAATGCCTTTGATCTGATCGTATACATTTAAGCCTGCATCTTTTGTGATCTTCTCTGCCTCTTCGATGGAGGAGATGCCGTACTCATTCAATACGCTGTTGATCTTATCAATTCTTCTTTCATATGATTCAAATAAAGCCATTATTCGCTACCTCCTTTTATTATTTTGCGACTTCTTCATCCGTTCTCGGATCGATGAGTTTGACAGCGTCGTCTACACGGCCGTACTGACCACATGCTTTTTCGTAAGCAGTGTTCGGGTCATCACCCTTTTTGATAAAGTCAGTCATTTTACCAAGGCTAACGAATTTATAACCAATGATCAGATCATTTTCATCCAAAGCGATTGCTGTTACGTATCCCTCTGCCATCTCCAGATAACGTGGACCCTTTTTCAGTGTACCGTACATTGTACCAACCTGGGAACGAAGTCCTTTTCCCAGATCCTCAAGTCCTGCCCCGATCGCAAGTCCATCCTCAGAGAATGCACTCTGGGAACGTCCATATACAATCTGAAGGAACAATTCTCTCATTGCCGTATTGATGGCGTCACATACAAGGTCTGTATTCAAAGCTTCCATAACAGTACGTCCCGGAAGGATCTCTGCTGCCATCGCTGCGGAGTGGGTCATGCCGGAACAACCGATCGTCTCTACCAGTGCTTCCTGAATGATACCTTCTTTTACATTCAAAGTCAGCTTACATGCCCCCTGCTGAGGTGCACACCAGCCTACACCATGTGTAAAACCAGAGATATCTTTAACTTCTTTTGCTTTTACCCATTTTGCTTCTTCTGGAATCGGTGCACAACCATGGTTGACACCCTGAGCAACTGGGCACATGTTTTCTACTTCCTGTGAATAAATCATGTCGATAGTAACTCCTTTCTTATTCGTCATTTTCTCTCATTATCGTACAATATTTTGATAAAAATGTCAACGTCGGATATCCTTGAGATTCCGCAATTTGAATCGTCAGTTGTTAAAAGCACACATCACGGTTAGTGATGTGTGAATATTGCACAAAATTGCTTTCGGAAAACTTGTTTTCCAGAAGCAATTTTGGTGCATATTGACATTGCCGCCTTTGGCGGCATGTCCTTTTAACATGAAATAAGCTGTGCAAAAAGCGGAAACTCAAAGGGACAACGCCCTATCCTATCTCTTCTCCACCACTTCTCCCTGTCTCTTATAAATACTTGCCCCTGGCACATACCCACGGACGGAAGAGAGAGGATATACATTCGTATGGCTCCCGATCACCGTTCCCGGATTTAAAATGCTGCCACAGCCAACCTCCACAAAGCTGCCGAGAACAGCCCCCATCTTTTTCAATCCGGTCTTTACCTTATCCTCTCCGCAGCGGATCTCCACCAGCGTCTTATCTGACTTTACGTTGGAGGTGATGGAACCTGCCCCCATATGGGATCGGTAACCGAGGATGGAATCTCCCACATAGTTATAGTGGGGCACCTGGACCCCGTCAAATAGGATGACGTTTTTAAGCTCCGTGGAGTTTCCCACCACAGCGCCTTTTCCCACAATGGCATTGCCACGGATAAAGGCACAGTGTCTTATCTCCGCATCCTCGTCGATGATCACTGGCCCTGTGATGCTGGCACTCTCTGCCACGGAAGCGCTGCGGGCGATCCAGACGTTATCTCCCCGTTTCTCGTAGCGGTCTTCGGGAAGGCTATCTCCCCGTGTCACAATATATTCGCTGATTGCCGGAAGCACCTCATAGGGATATTTAAACCGGGAGATCAGCTCCCATGCTATGGTATTTTTATCTTCAAACAGCTGCTGATTCGTCAATTCTTTCATGCTCTGCATCCTTTCATTTTTTTGTTAAAGGATAGTATTCCTTCGCCATATTATAATATGAGCGTAGCTGTGTCATATTGTTTGTCTCTTTTACTTTTCCCACCTGCTGCCTGACAAAACCGGTGAGTTTATCCATATACTCCTCCTCGCCGATGTCGCCTTCCGCCACGCCTCCCAGCCCTTTCTCCCAGCTGGCTGTCAGCTTGGGACTCAGCATAGCAGGAATGGCATATCTCACGATTCCACACACCAGCTCCCCTTTTAAGGTAGGCGTTATGATCTGTGTCTTTTTGTTCAGCTTCAGATAGGAGATGTGGAACAATTTTTTCAGGATCTCCGCCCTGGTGGCACTGGTTCCGATGCCACTGCTTTTAATCAGAGCCCGCAGTTCCTCATCTTCGATGAGTTGCCCCGCATTCTCCATGGCAAGGATCATAGAACCGGAATTGTAGCGTTTCGGCGGAGAGGTCTCCCCCTCCTTGATTTTCATGGAAACCACTGGCAGCTTCATCCCCTTCTTGAGATGGGGCAGAAGCATTCGGAGAGCTTCCGTACTATTGGCGGATTCTACCGCTTGCGCCTCTTCGGTCCCCTTTTTTCCGGGTTCCTGGGACTCCTCGTCACCGCTTTCGGAGTTTCTGTTCTTCTTTTTGTTGGAAAAGGAGTATTCCGTCACGGCTAAAAATCCTTCCTCGATTAGAACTTTTGCCGATGTATAAAACCGCTCCGTATATACTTTTTCTTTCTGGGGATTTTCCACTGCCAGCACCACGTTGATCTTCTGATACACCGCTGGCGGATAAAAAATGCTCAGAAAACGCCGGACAATCACCTCATACATCTTTGCCGCCACAGGTTTCAATGATTTGAGGGCACCCAGTCCCTGTCCCGTCGGAATAATGGCATAGTGGTCCGTGATCTTCTTATCGTCCACATATCTGGTCTTGGCAAGCTTTCCATGGCTTTTCATCTCTGCGATCTGGCGGAGATAGGGAAGCGCCAGATCATAGCCCTGCAATCCTTTCAGATTTTTGGTGATCTCTTTCGCCACCGCACTGCTCAACACTCTGGCGTCAGTACGGGGATAGGTGACCAGTTTCTTCTCATATAGTTCCTGCACCACCTGAAGAGTTTCATCCGGGCTGATCTTAAACAGTTTAGAGGACAGGTTCTGCAGCTCCGCCAGGTTAAACAGAAGCGGCGGGTTTTTCTTTTCCTTCTTTTTTTCTATCTTTTCCAAAACAGCCTGTTTGTCCTGACCCGTCATGGATAAAGAGAGCTCCTTTGCCGTCTCCTCCTCCCGGAAACCATTTTCCTTATAGAGCTTGGGAGATTGGAAGTATCTCGACTCTTCCGTCACCCTCCACTCCCCCTCCAACACCGGCGGAGCCTTGTCTCCCTCCGTCAAATCGTCTTCCCGCTGTGGCAGCTGGGGGGCAAAACTTCCGATCACCCGGTAAAATGGCGTCTTCACAAACTTGCGGATCTCCCATTCTCTCGTGACCACCATACCGAGGACACAGGTCATCACTCGTCCCACGGATACGGAAGTCCACTTTTTTCCCTCTACACTGTCGTTGAGCCAGCCCCCATACTTGAGAGACAGCGCCCTGGAAAAATTGATTCCCATAAGATAATCTTCCTTCGCTCTCAGATAAGCGGAATCACTGAGATTATCGTATTCTTTCAGAGGTTTTGCCTCCCGGATCCCCCGCAGGATTTCATCTTCTGTCTGGGAATCGATCCACACCCGGTATTTCTTTTTGGTGTCTGGAACCTGTGCCATCTGGTCCACCAACCGATATATATATTCGCCCTCACGTCCGGAATCGGTACAGACGTAGATCTCTTCCACATCTGACCGGAGGAGAAGTCCCTTCACCGTCTCAAACTGCTTTTTCACATTGGGGATAACCTCGTACCGAAAATCTTCCGGCAAAAAAGGCAGGGTTTCAAAGGCCCATCTGGCATATGCAGGATCATATACCTCAGGATAACTCATCGTCACCAGATGTCCCACACACCAGGTCACCACCGTATCCTCCGATTCGATAAATCCATCTCCTCTTCTTCCCCGGACACCGAGAACCCGCGCAAATTCCTGGGCCACACTGGGCTTCTCTGCGATAAATAATCGTTTTCCCATAAGATCAGTATCCCAGCTCTTCGGCAACCAGTACTACCTTGATCCGGTTCTTTTCTCCACTCCTGCGGGTGACCACGATCTGAGAACAGATACAATCCTCATTGTAACAATCGCCGCATCGCCCGGTTTCGGCACAGGGAGTATTTTTATTGAGGCGCACCGTATTGGGTGGGGAGGCAATATCCCTCACCCTGCGGAATCCATCTTCCACTGTACTCACTACTTTATTCATCCCCGCAAGGATGATGACATGTTCCGGGCCATAACACAGATAGGAAACACGGTTTCCTCTTCCATCGATGTTAATCAGCTCTCCCTCCACCGTAATAGCATTCGTACTCATAAGAAAATAATCACTGTTTACCATTTTTGCCTTCATATCCTTTAACTTTTCCGGCGTCACCGCCTTCGTCCGGTCATAAAGAACACAGTCTGACTCTGCGATCGCCGCCATAAGCCCCGATTCTGTCAGGCTCATGGAACCACCAAAGCATACGGTCTTTCCTGTGGTGAGGAATTTTTCCATGATAAGCTGCACTGCCTCTTCTTTTGTCCTGGCAAAATATCCTTCCATATTCCGCTTTGCCAGATTTTTGATCATCGTCTCAGCAAGATTTTTTCTTGCCGCTAATTTATTCTGATCCATTCCGTTTCCTCCTCTTTACTAAAATTTTTACAATATTGTGACTTTTCATTCTTCTCCACAACTTAGCTTCTCCCCGTTGTCTAATATTCAGTAGAAGCTGTGTGATGTACTTTTGACACTGAAAATATTCTTCATCCAGTATCCCACCCGCACTATACCGGCTTCGGTATACACCCAGCACATACCCGCGGATCTGTTCCTGAAGTTCCGCTAATTCCCTGGCATCACTGAAAACATAATACTTCTGCGTCTTATGTAAGATCTGTTTCATCAGTCCTTTGCTGTCGGTATACTCCCACCTCACTCCCATCCTCCGCCAGATTCCTCTCATATTATCATTGAGACACACCAACTTGCGGCAGGCATCCCCCTTCGCAAAGGTTCTTTTCATGCAGCGATACCTCCACAAATGACGAAGCCGGATACCTGCCAAAAAGAGAGAGGCAAGGCATAGGACAACCAACATCATTCTGAAAACGATGCGGGACTCGCTGGGAGAAACTTCATTCAGTTCCACTTCATTCTCGCCTTCGTCTCCGTCCTCCTCAGACGCATCATCTTCCTCTGTCTCATCCTTCTCATCCGGCTGTTCTGTCATTTCCGGCTCATCCCTGTCGTTCTCTTCCGCATCCCACTCGGATTGTCCGTTATCAGGATCCCGTCCAGCCAGAGCATCTGCATTTGTAGAACTAGGAGTGAAATCAACCGGTACCCATCCAGTACCATCAATATAAAGTTCCACCCAGGCGTGGGCATTGCTGTCGCGAACGCTGGTTTTCTTGTTGGCATTCACTCGGTATCCACTGATCATATACCCCTGTGCCAGCCGGGCCGGAACCCCCAATGTCCGCAGTATCATAACAGCAGCTGAGGCAAAATGGGTACAATACCCGGTCTTCCTCTCAAACAAAAACGTCTCGATCTCATTTTCACCATCCTGTACCATACCTGGCCTTAAAGTATATCGATAGTTTTTGTTAAAATATTCCATCGTAAAATCAATTGCGTTATACAGTGAAAAAAACTTTGTATCTCCCCCAATAATTTCCTTCCGGATACGGTTCCTGAGATTTTTTTCTACCTTTAAAGTCTTCTTATTGAATTTTCCTTTGTAATGCTCAGGAACGTTATACCCATAATAGGTATAATAAGGCATCCCCCCTTCATCCATCGCATAGGCTGCATAATTCCCTTTATCGTAGGCATTTTCTATTTCAACACTGCTTTCCCTTTCGCATGCCATTCCCCGAAGATCATAAGAATCTTTCATATGAGGTCCATACCACAAATTATCCTTAAAGGTATTCCCGATAAATCCCCGGATATATAATTTGTCTTTTTCAAAAAAATCTGTTAATCTTGTCACGAAAAGCTCTATGGTACCATTATAATGAATGGATCCTATTTGGCTGAACTGCCCAAAATGGATCGTCTGTTCCTTCTTCTCTTTCTTCTCTTCTATCTTTTCACTTCCCTGTTGGCGAACACCATTACCCCCAACCATGATCTGCTCTCTGTAGTCCTGTAACACTGGATCGACGTCCTTCCAGGAAAAGGAAGTTACTGCTACCCCGCAGGCCAGAAAGACAGCTCCCACCAAAAAAACTAATTTTATAGCATTCCCACCATAGCGTCCCATCCCCATAAAAATAATAAATGACAATCCATAGACGATCACACATGCTTCATAGGGCACGCCATCGATGAGAATAGGCAGGATAAACACCAGAAAAGAAGGCAGTAATGTAACTGCTACAGGCTTCTTCGTCTCATAAAAATAGAGGGTGAGAGCTGTAATCAAAGCTACAATCTGACAAATTGCCAAGCCCACATATTCACTATCTGTATTGTTCCACTGTCCAAGTTCTATGCCAGCAGTCAAATATACATTGTCAGATATCTGATTATACAGCGCCCGAAACCCCGGCAATAAAAATTTTCTCAGGGCAAAAAAACATACGCACAAAGCCACCAGACTTACCCCTAGGCTGTATAGTTCCCTATGCCTGCGCATACCGATAAAATGTCTGACACAATAAAATACCAATGCCACCAAAAGCACGTGAATGAAATAAATGATATCCTTTACTTCATAATAATAGAGACCACTGGACATGCTCGTTCCGCTGCATAACAAAAGCAGCACCAATGGTATGAGCTGTAGTCTTTTGCCCACGATTTATCCCCCTCTGTTTAAACTCTGGCTACACATGGATCAGCTCCAATACATCCGTCCGTAGTTTCATTCGCAGGATCTCATCCTCCAGTTCATTTCTACCCGCATAAATAAAGATACTGCTGGATAAAAATTCTCCCTCAAACTGTGCACAATACATGTCTTCGATCCGAGTCTTTCCATCTGTCATGTCCGCACAAAATAATTTCTGAAACACCTCATATATATCTTCGCTCCCGGAAACTAATGTGCGCTTCACCTGCTGCTCCTCACAATCCTTCCAGATCACATAAAATAATTTTTTTTCAAAGGTAAAATGAACCATTAGGTAATACAGTATTTCCAATGCATTCTCGATCTTTTGAAGATCCTTTTCCGCCGACACATCAAAAAAAACTGCCAGATCACAAGCGATGGGAAACCCATAATCCTGTACCATAAGCTCATTGCTTTTCGCAGAAAATTTCCAGTTGATCCGGTTCATTTTATCTCCGGGACGGTACAAACGAATATCATAGAGTTCCGATGGATCATTCCCCGACTTCCTCACCGAAAACTGTTCACTTTCCCCTTCCTTTTCTTCATAGAGAATTCCTGTCTGAACCGGAAATTCTTTGTATTCTGGCATGATCATAAAAGATAATTGATCCTCTGGATGAAACGTAGAACAAAAAAGAGAAAAACCACTGTACAATCTGATTTTTTCCAGAACTATTTTATGGACTCCGCTGTATTTCGGCATGAATTCAAACAAGGCAGTCTGCTCTTCTAACGTTAGATATAATTTTTTCTGGCCCCTAAAAATCCTTTTTCCCATTCCATTGTATATAGAAATAAATACCCGTACTCGATTCCCCGCACAGAGCTCCGATATACACTCCAGTTTCACCTTAATCTCTGCCATTTTATTCTTTTCCAGAGTCATCGAATCCGTCTCGAAATAAGCTCTGAAACCTCTCTTTGTGAGAAACCATGTCAGCAGTGAATAGATAAGCGGAACTAGAACGATCACAAACAGTATGATAAATGCACTCCGCTTACCATATAGTATCGTAAACAGAGAATAGACCATAAGGCTCACAATATAGATCAGCCAGTTTTTCCACATAATATCCCCCTTGTTGTTCTGCCTCAATCATTCCTGTCAGTGTTTTTCTAGTGCCTTCACGCTTTTTAATACTTCTTTTATGATCTGATCTTTATCATTCTTCTCCATCTTCGCCCTTGCCGTAAGATAGATACGATGTCTCGCCACATACGGAAATGCCTTTCTGACATCCTCTGGAAACACACAATCTCTGCCTTCCATAAAAGCCACCGCTTTGCTAAGATCCATCAGGGCAATGGTCCCTCTCGGACTAAGCCCCTGCGTCAGCAGAGAATGAGTTCTGGTCTCATTTGCCAGCTTTACAATATAATCATAAATCTCATCGTTTAGATAAATAGTTTTTACCATCTGCTGCATTTGCAACAATTCCTGGCGGTCTACGACCTGAATCACCGAATCAATGGGATGGATACCCTGCCGTTCTTTCAGAATCAGCACTTCTTCGCTATGGGATGGATACCCCAGGGTCAAACAAATCATAAAACGATCCACCTGAGAATCCGGCAGCATTTGAGTTCCCACCGAGCCCGCTGGATTTTCAGTAGCCATCACCACAAAAGGCTTCGGCGCCGGCGTGGTAATACCGTCTACCGTCACTTTTCCCTCCTCCATCACCTCTAACAGCGCAGACTGGGTTTTCGAAGAGGCACGGTTGATCTCGTCGGCTAAAAACAGATTACACAAAATGATCCCCCTCTGATACTCTTTGGAGCCGTCTGGTTTTATTAGATTAAATCCCACCACATCGGAGGGAAGTACATCCGATGTAAACTGCATACGATTTGCCTGCATCTCCATCGCCTTGGAAAATGCCATGGCAAGGCTTGTCTTTCCCACTCCCGGTATATCATCCAGTAAAATATGTCCTTCTGCAAGAATGGCTGCCAAAATCATCTCTTTTTCGGCAGCTTTTCCTTTGATCACCTTCCCTACTTCCTCTAAAATTTTTTCCAGCTTGTTCTGCATCTTTTTCCCTTCTCCTTTTATCGATCTGATATCTGCCAATTCACCGGTTCTACCCCATGCTGCTCCAAAAACGCATTGGTCTGGCTAAAGGGACGACTCCCAAAAAATCCCCGGTATGCAGACAGTGGACTCGGATGCGGCGCCTTCAGGATCAGATGCTTGGGATTGTCAAGCATTTTTGCCTTTTCCTGCGCTGGTTTCCCCCAAAGAATAAATACCACCGGCCGATCGATCTCATTTACTTTCTTAATCACCGCATTGGTAAACTCTTCCCAACCCACGCCACGGTGAGACATCGGTTTATGAGCCTGTACCGTAAGCACCGTATTCAACAGCAGAACTCCCTGCTCCGCCCACTCGTTCAGATATCCGTTATTGGGAATCTGACACCCCAGATCGTCGTGCAGCTCCTGATAAATATTGACGAGAGAGGGCGGGATATCCACTCCTGGCTTCACAGAAAAACAAAGTCCATGAGCCTGTCCCGGATTGTGGTACGGATCCTGACCAATGATAACCACCTTAACTTTCTCCAAAGGGGTCAGGTGAAATGCGTTGAAAATGTCTCCTGCTTTCGGATATACCGGAACTTTTGCATACTCCTGCCGAATAAATAAAAATAAACTCTTATAATATTCTTTTGTAAATTCTTCTGAAAGGGCTTTTTCCCATTCTCCTGATAAACCAGCCATCTTTTTCTCCTTTGCTTAACCCTACAGCCTGACACTGATCTTTTGTTCTGACAAATAATGTTTCAGATCCCTGATCTGAAGCTCATTAAAATGAAACAGCGACGCCGCCAGCACGGCATCCGCCTTTCCCTCTGTCAATACCTCCAGAAAATGTTCCTTTTTCCCAGCCCCTCCGGAAGCGATCACTGGAATGGATACATTTTCAGAGATCGTCCGCGTCAATTCAACATCGTACCCATCCTTTGTGCCATCGCAATCCATACTTGTGAGAAGGATCTCACCGGCGCCAAGACGTTCTGCTTTCATCGCCCACTCGACGGCGTCAATCCCCATATCCACGCGTCCGCCATTTTTATAGATGGACCATCCACTTCCCTCTGTCCTTCGCTTGGCATCGATGGCAACCACGACGCACTGGCTGCCAAATTTATCTGCCGCCTCAGAGACAAGCTCTGGATTCAGAATCGCCGCTGAGTTCACAGATACCTTATCGGCGCCCTCTCGCAATATCATTTTAAAATCTTCTATCGTCCGTATTCCTCCCCCCACGGTAAAAGGGATAAATACCGTCTCTGCGACTTTTCTAACCATATTTACTTTGATATCTCTGGCGTCGCTCGAAGCAGTGATATCAAGGAAAACCAACTCGTCTGCCCCCGCCTTATCATAAACTGCCGCTACCGACACGGGATCTCCGGCATCCCGGAGATCCACAAAGTTTATTCCCTTCACAACCCGTCCGTCTTTCACATCCAGACAGGGAATAATTCGTTTTGTAAACATCTATGCCACCATTCCTTTCTCTGAAATCTTCCTTCTTTCCCATCAGTAGCAACGACTAGAAATGAATGAAATTTTTTAAAATCTGAAGACCCACTTCCCCGCTCTTTTCCGGATGAAACTGGGTGGCAAATACGTTGCCATGCTCTGCCGCGGCATGAATATTTACCACATAGTTCGTCGTCGCTGCCACATCCTCTGGTCTTTCTGCTCTCAAATAATAGGAATGGACAAAATATACATAAGAATCCTGCGGAATCCCCTTGAACAACCTCGATTTTGGATTGATTTGTATGGAATTCCAGCCCATGTGGGGAATCTTAATCCCCTCTTGATCGGGAATTTTCACGATCCTGCCAGGAAGAAGAGATAGTCCCTCCACTCCAGCAGATTCCTCGCTGCTCTGAAAAAACAAATGCAGTCCCAGGCAAATCCCAAGAATTGGAGTCTCTCTGGCAGCAATATTTCGGAGAACTTCCACCAGATCATACTGGCACATCTTTTCCATAGCCTCTCCAAATGCACCCACTCCCGGCACGATAACCTTATCCGCCTGATTAATGATTCCGGCATCTCTGGTCACCACCGGCTCTTCTCCTAGATACTGTAATGCCTTCTCAACACTTTTGATATTTCCAGCATCATAATCTACGATCGCTATCATTCTGTCTTTCCTCCAAACTATGCTCCTGTAATCTGCTGAAGCCTCTGGGTATACTGTGCCTGATCTGGAATCGCGAGAAGTTCACTGACCTCATTCTCTCCCATGCCAAAATTCTCACTGAGCCCGGCCAGAAGCTCACTTTTTAGTTTTTCATAAGCAGGCTGTATCTGTAGTTCCTGCGCCTCTGAAACGTTCTCCTCATACAATCTCATGCCTTTTAACAGGGAATCCAGCGCCTCTACCTTCATTCCCATGGTGTTGTAATTAGAAAATGAGCGGACCTCTTTTTGAAGCTGACAACAGATGCGGATCCTGCGGAACAGAGTCTCGTCTTTTTCTTTCAGCTTCACGCTGTTGATCGCGTCATATGCCCGGATATAATCCTCGTTGGCAAAATAATTCTCTGCATTGCCAAGATTGCTTCTCCGTCCTAACATGTTGGTTCCCAGAATGGCAATCATTCCGATCGTCATAAACAAAATGATAACAATGGTGGCGCCCACGGGGTTGATCTTGCCCACCACCTCTGCTTCCTGGGCAGCCCTTGCCAGGCGCTCTTCTTTTTTACGTTTCTTTTCTTCCGCCTTTTTCGCTGCCTGTTCTGCTTTCAGCTGCTTTTTATGTTCCTTCTTCTCCTGGGCGGCCTGTGCCTTTTCCTCTTTTGTCACTTCCGCCTGCTGTTTCTTTTCTGCCTTCTTTTCCTCTTTCTTCTGTTTCAGCTCCGCTTCTCTCTGGCGCTCTTTTTCTTCTTCATCTGCTGTCGAATCCGTGATCACATTGCCAAATATCCTCTGAAAGAATCCCGGTCCCTTTTTCTCCTTCCTGACAACCGGCTCGGCAGCCGGAACAGAAGATACACCTTCCTCTTTCTCCTGATCCATAACACTTCCCATGTCATCCACGGCGAAAACGTCGTCTCCTGCACCCTCTTCTTCCCTCTCATTTTCACTATAACCAACGGCTGCCAGGGCATCCTGGAAAATATCGTCAACTGCCAATGAGTCCTCTGAAATCGATACCTCTTCCTCCGGCTGCGGTTCTTCGGAAAAATCCTGGAAAAGGTCCGCCGATAAATCTATGAACGGATCCTCCACCCCGGCATCTTCAACCGGTTCCGACGATGGCTCCGATATGCCTGGTATATCGATATCGGCAAAATCCTGTATCTCTTCCGACTCATCCTCTGGAAAACTGTCAATGGAGAAGGGAATATCATCATCCTGTACCTGGAACTCTTCTTGTTCTTCCTGCAATTCCTCTTGCTCTTCCTGTTCCTGCTGCAGTTCCCCTTGTTCTTCCTGTGGTTCTTCCTGTGGTTCTTCCTGTGGTTCCTCTTGTTCTTCCTCTTGTTCGCTGCCCACATCTGCCAATAGGTCCTCCATCATGACAGGGTCTGCCATAACTTCTTCTGTTTCTATATCATCAGAGAGCCCTTCTACACTGTCCAGGTCTGGCAGCATAGCTTCTGAAATTTCCTCACCTGACGCTTCCGGCTCCGGTTCATCCGGATCAACCCCAAGATCCGACAAAAGTCCAAACAACTCATCCATATCCCCTTCTGGATTTTCGGAGAGCTCCAATGCGCCATCCATATCTGGAAGATCATTCAGAATCGCCATGGCATCCTCCAAAGTTTTATCCTCCGGGGATTCTCCCTGATGTGATTTTGGAGCAATAGAATCCGGCTGATCAGACTGCAGCGGTGATTCCGACTTTTCCTCCCAATCCGGCGCAACTGTATTCAAAAGTGTATCCAGATAATTTTCTCCCTCTTTTTCTGAACTTGCCATAATTACCCTCATTTCTGCGCTGCATTTTTCAGATATTGCGAATACGATAAATATTAAGTAATTGGTAATCTGGTCTGGCGCCAATGGTACCAAAACTTAATTTATGTTCCATTGGTTCATGCTGGCAGCACACAGTCACAAACCTTCTAAAAAAACTGCGTCTGGCAAATAAACAAACGCAGCTTTTCCTTTTCTAACAAATTGTGTTAGCTTAACAACACCGATATAAATCCGCCTCAGGTTATCAAACTAATTTAACAACAGGTCAAGCTGTCTTACTAGTCTTCCAATCTCAGGTTTTGACAGCTGTGCATCTACACCCAGTGCCTCTCCCTTGCGTTTCATTTCTTCATTTACCAGAGATGAGAAAATCACAACAGGAAGCCCCTCAAATCTAGAATCTGTCTTGATGAGTTTAGCAAGCCGGTGTCCATCCATCTGAGGCATCTCGATATCTGTGATGACACAGGAAATATCAACACCCACTTTACCTCCATCTTTAATCATACGATCAAGGGTATTCCACGCGTCCTGACCATTGGTGGTTGGTATCAAATGGTCATAGCCCGCACGGATCAGACACTTCTTGAGCATTTCCAACAAAAGTGGTGAATCCTCCGCCAAAAGAATGGTACAATCCCGTCTGGAGCGTTCTCCCATACCTTCGATCTCTGACAATTTAAGTCCCGTCTCTGGATTGATCTCTGACACAATCTTCTCAAAGTCAAGAACAATAATAATCTTGCCCGCCACTTTGGCAATTCCGGTGGCCACACCTTTTCCAGAAGCAGCGATCGTGGAATCCGGTTTGGCGATGTCCTCCCAGGAAACCCGGTGAATCCCCAAAACCTTCTGAACATGGAATGCGGTGTGGAGACGGTTAAAATTCGTAATTATGTACATGTCTCCTGACATATCCCCCGTCGGCGGCAATCCCAGAGCCTTTGACAGATCCACTACCGTCATAAGCATATCCCGCGGCATGAATATTCCCTCAATATATTCATGGGCATTTGGCACAAGGGTTGGCGGCTGATAAGGACACAGCTCGCGGATTTTCGCCACATTTATTCCATAGTGCTGATTTCCCACAACAAACTCTAAAAGTTCCAATTCATTTGTACCACTCTCTAACAATATCCCCGTATCATTAAATGTTTCCTCAGCCAAAATAATCTCCTCCTTTTATAAATAGAGAATCTGTAACCGCCAGCCAGACTGCTGTCTCCTGACAAAAAGGTCACAAGATCACTGCAGATCCTCAGTTTCTACATAATCTGAATATTCGGAAGCATCCAGACCCATCGTATGTACCGTACGTACCTTACGCCTCTCCATCTCTGCTGTCTGGAGTATAAATTCCTTCACCTCGGAGGAATTGCGGATATGCGTAAGCATCAGCTTGGAATCTGTCACATCACTGGAATAGCAGATGATTGTTCCCAGCCCGAATATCCGCTCAATAAGTCCTCTGACCAATGTCACATCCTGAACCTTATACATAAGGGTATCGTCTTCTACCGTTTTTAAAAACCCCTTTTTTATATTGATCTTTTTTTCCGTCAAAGTATATGTAGTAAATGACAGCGGTAATCCAAAAAATAAACTTCTTTTTCGCTCTTTATATTCTTCTTTAAAATCCATGTCACCCTTCCTTTTTTATATACTATTTCAAACGAATCTCTGCCTCACATTTTCCTTCATCCCTAACAGTAACTGTTGCAGAACCTGGATTTTTTGCTTTCTCCGGAACACGGAAGACGACCACCGCTTTTTTCGATGCCCCTGATGGAATCGTCGTTTTCAAAAAGTTCATACCTCCATTTTCTAAAAATGAAGGGTGTGCCTGGTATTCACTGCCATCTACATTGAGCAAATATTTTATCCCACGTTTTGAGAGATCTACCTTCAACGGCTTTTTCGTAGAATTACTCACACGGAAATTAACGATATAAAGCCATTCTCCTTTATGGGCTGCGATCTGGTTCGTATATTTACTGCAGGACTTATAAGACACATACTCAGCATTCATCCCCGAAACCTGATACAGATCGTTTAGGGAAACCTGGGCTAATGCCGGCTCTTCCTCGGATCCTGCTGCCTGAGCCGGCTCCGGAGTATTCTCTGGTGCTGCTGTCGCCTGTGCCGGCTGGGTCACTTCAGGCGCCGCTGGATTCTCCTGTTTTTCCAACCTTTTTTTATAATTGTCTGCATGCTGCAGTACGATTCCTGCCGAATACTCCGCAATAATATCCTGCTTTTCTTCTGCCAGTTCCCTCGCCTGAACACATCCTGCCAGCATAAGCATAACCAGACAAAGGCAAACTGAAAGAATATATTTTCTGTTGATCATCTTCCCCTCCTGTGAATTCTTTGTCTTCAAAATTAGTATCTATATCTTATCACATTTGAAGAAAAACTTCAATCAATTTTCCGCCTTTTCATCCAATTCAAACCAAAATTCTACCCCATTGTCATAATTTCTCACTCCATACTTCTGATTGTGGGCTTCCATAATCGCCTTTACAATGGAAAGGCCGATGCCATTTCCACCATATTCACGGGTTCTCGCTTTATCTACTTTGTAAAACTTGCCCCAGATCTTATCCAGTTCCTCCTCCGGGATTTTCGCTCCTGTATTAAATACACTGATCCTTACTTTTCCTTTTGCCCTGGACATCTTAATCTCTATGATGCGCTCGCCGTCGATATGATTTACCGCATTGCTCACATAGTTCATAATGACCTCTTCTGTCATGTATTCATCCGCCCAGACATAGGTTGGTTCTCCCTCCTGAAAGGACAGAGTGATGTCTTTTTGTTTGAATAGGATATCCGAAGCTGCGATGACCGACTTAATGATCTCCTGCACGTCAAAATGTTCCAGATGCACCTGCCCGTTCCCAAACTCCAGCTGGTTCAGGCTCAGGAGTTTTTTCACCATCTTGTTCATCTTATCCGCTTCGTCCACGATCACCTCACAATAAAAGTCACGGCTCTCCGGATCATCATTTACATTTTCCTGCAGCCCCTCGGCATACCCTTGGATCAAGGCAATGGGAGTCTTTAACTCATGGGATACATTTGCCAGAAATTCCCTGCGCATCTCCTCCTGCTCCGAACGCCGCTGAAGGTCCAGCTGAAGCTCATTATTGGCTGTCTTTAGCTCGGATATGGTCTCCTGCAGTTTATCCGACAGGGAATTCATGCTATGGCCCAGTACTCCGATCTCATCTTTCCGGTCTTCCTCATAGCGCACATTGAAATTCAGCTCTTCCATCTTCTGCGCCAGCTTTGCCAGGGCAAGAACCGGCTTTGTATAACGATTGCTCACAAAGATCATAATTAAAATGCAGAGGATGACTACAGCGGCACCAGCATAGGCAAGAAACTCATTGGAAATCGCTGCACTTTCCCGAATACTCTGATAGCTGGATCGGACATAGATCCAGTAATCTCCCTCGATGCCGCCTATCAGTTCGATATAATTGGAGTCCATCCGCTCATCGTATACTTTAAAAAGCTCATATTGGTCTGTTGTTTTCAACAGCTGGTAATTGTCGTCAAAAACGTCCCCCAGCTGCTTAAAAAGAACATATTTGCTCAGCTGGCTGCGATTCAGTTCCTGCATCCTGCCGCTCATACTCGGATATAGATAAGAAACTTCGCTGATCATCCCACTGCCAACACTTACTTTGATTTCCATGATGTAAAGGCTGACACCGATATTCGCGCTGATCTTATCCACCGCATCATACATCTCCACCTGCTGCTCCGAGGTGCTGTTGTTCCAGTCATTCTCTTCAAAAAGCTCTTCCACCTGGGAATATACGTTATTCATCTGTTTTATTTTGGAACTCTCATAATAACCCGGAAGCAGAAACAGATTCATAATCCAGCAGATCACGATGCTCAAGATAAGCATGCCTGCAGATATGAATACCAGTCTGGTCCGAAGAGACTGTTTCATAACAAGATCAGCTCCTCTCCTTCCTGTCATATAGAACAGGATCCCATTCCCTTGATTGTATGAATATATTTGCCGATTAAATCTCGAATTTATACCCCATCCCCCAGATGGTCTTAATGTATTTGCCACATTTATCTCCCATCTTGCTCCGGAGCTTCTTAACATGGGTATCAATAGTTCTGGCGTCTCCAAAATAATCATAATCCCACACATGGTTCAGGATCCTCTCCCGTGAGAGGGCGATATCTTTATTTTCCATGAAGTACGCCAGCAGCTCAAACTCTTTAAAACTGAGGTCCACTTTTTCGCCGTCTATAATGACCTCATGAGCCGAACGGTTCAGGGAAATTCCGCCATACTCGATCACATCTTCAGCGGACGCATTGGCCCGCCGCAGGATCGCCAGCACTCTCGCCACCAGGATCTTTGGACTGAAGGGTTTGGAAATATACTCATCCACTCCCAGCTCAAACCCCCGGAGCTCATCGTTTTCAGAGCCTCTCGCCGTGAGCATGATGATTGGCACTCTGGAGTACTGACGGATCTCCCGACAAACCTGCCAGCCATCCATCTTCGGCATCATTACATCCAGAATCACCAGCGCGATATCTTTTTCCTCCAGAAAAAGATCCACTGCCTCCTCTCCGTCCCCGGCCTCAAGCACTGTAAAGTCTTCCCTCACAAGAAAGTCCTTTACCAGTTTCCGCATTCTTTTCTCATCGTCCACAACGAGTATTTTCTGCCCCAGCATAATGCCTGTCTCCTTTCCTTCCTATCATGGGATCTGCTCCAGCGCATCCTCTCTTGCCTTCAGCTCATTTTCCCAACCCTCATATTTATGGATCAGTTCTTCTTCCATCTTCGCCTTATAATCTGTAAAATAAGTAAATACCGAGTACTCACTTTTAAAATCGATCACGATAAAAGCGATCACCAGCACCACCAGCACCGCCACAACAAATTTCAGTTTTTTATTTAACAGCCTCTGCCCCTCATATAATCGTTCAAATCTCGAGAGCTCCCGAAGCCGTTTGGGAGAATGTTCAACTGCCGCAGCGCTTTCGCCGGAATGGTGTTGTCCTGCGCCATCCCCGGCACGAATAGGAATCTCGGGAAGCTCCTCTCCTGCTGCCGCATTTGTCTTTAACGCGATGATGCGCAGCTCTCTTAAAAAGGAATATCCCACTTCAGTCATAAATATTTCCTCTTCCACTGCCTTTTGATACACCTTCAAAGCAATCTTTCCGTTAGACAGCTTATATTTTTTGCGCATTGTCTCGATCAGCCTGGCTTCCTTCTGTGCCCGTTCAAAGACTGCCTTATCTTCAAAACGATAGTGTTCCACAACATATTTTTCAGACATCTTATCTCCATTCCGGAGCGTATGCGACGGGGCGATGTGAAATTCGCGCAGGCGATTTCTCATCTGCCATCAAGGCTTATTTGTGACGCTCCGACACAAATAGCCGTGTGAAAAATAATCGCATCGGCATTATTTTTCACACAATCTCCTCATCTATTCACATCGCCTGGAACAAATTACATTTACATTTCTTTGGACTGCTCTCCCACATACTCCCTGACACGCTCAACTAACACATCATCTTTGGGACGGCTGCCCTGATTTTCTTTGTACTCTTTCTCCAGCTCATCAAGGGTTTTTTCATCATCGCCTTCCTCATAACCAAGCAACTCCCACAGTGTCTGTTTATAATAAGTATCCTCCAGCGTAATACCCTCTCGGGCCGCGATGGTCTTCGCTATCATCTGGTCTGCCACCGTATCCTGGGCAATCTCACCGATTCCATCCTCTCCCATACCAAAACTCTCCAAAAGCTCTTCTACGGTCGTCCCTGACAATTCGGCAAAATTTTTATACATATTTGTAACATCCTCTGTCGTCCTGGACAGCATAGTCTCCGAAACGGAGTTTATCTCCGTCTCTTCTTTTAAGGAATCCCACACCAGATCTCCCTTGTTTTCCTGATTGTCCTTCAACTGCAATTGTTTTTCATATTCATAGTATTCGTCAATGGTCTTGTATTTTCCCTCGGAGAGCTCCTGGGCAGTCTTATCACTAAATCTCTCATTTACCTTGATCGTAAACTGAACGGTCTTGCCTGCCAGTTCCTCGTCGTCATAATCTGCCGGGAAGGTACAATCGACGGTCTTCTTTTTTCCTTTTTTTATACCTATGATTCCTTTCTCAAAATCATCGATATATTCCCCCTTGCCAATTCTTACATAAGTATCTTCACCAGCCGCTTCTTCCAGATCTTTTCCATTCAGACTGGCAGTAAAGTCAATATTTACCAGTTCACCATCCTTGACAATTCCGTCATCCTCCTTTAGCTTCACCTCTTCTGCTGCCGCAAGCATTCCAGAATAGATATCATCCTGTTCTGGCTGCACTTGTGCTTCCAGCCCTTTATACTCTCCCAGCTTCATAAAGCCAGCCTTTTCAAAATCATATACTTCTCCGTCCTCAAGCTGGTCTGCCTCTGTATTGCCGCCGGTACCCTGGGATGAATCCGCAGTTTGTTCATTTTTCTTTGACTCAGAACGGCTCAGGTCATTGTAGATCATCACCCCCACACCGCCAATCAGCACTCCTCCCAGAAGAGCACACACAATACAGATAATTATTATTTTTTTACTATTTCCTTTGTTCATCGTTTCCTCCATTTTAACGAGCCCGGAGACTCCTAATTATCATTTCATACCGATTGTAGCACAAAAATGTGAAAAAAAAAAGAAAAGACCTCTGATTTTCTAAAATAGTGTGGTAGAATAGTATCATTAGAAAAATAACATGCAAGATGGGAGAAAGATAAATGATTCAAACAATTATTTTTGATGTAGGAGAAGTTCTTCTGGAATACCGCTGGCTGGAAATGCTGACAGATTATGGACTATCTGAAGCGGAAGCATCGGTCATTGGAAACATGATATTTGCCGACCCACTTTGGGATGAGCTGGATCTTGGTATACGGTCCCGGACAGATATCATCCAGGATTTTGAACAAAAATACCCTCAAAACAAAAAAGAGATTTCCTGGTTTCTGAACCACGGTGAATATATGCACGTACCGAGAAAAGATGTATGGAAAAAGGTTCACCAGCTGAAAAAGAAGGGCTATCGCATCTATCTGCTGTCCAATTATTCCGAGGACCTGTTCCGCAAACATACCGCCGACGCCGATTTTATGAATGATATTGACGGGATGGTCGTTTCCTGGCAGATCCATAAGACCAAACCTTCCCCTGACATTTATCTGCACCTGCTGGAAACCTACGGATTGTCTCCCGCCGAGTGCATCTTTTTTGATGACCGCCCCGCCAACACAGAGGCTGCCAGAAAGCTGGGAATCCAGGCAGTGACGATCACTTCCAAAGACGTCCTCATGGCAGAACTGGAAAAATTATAAAAGTGTTGTCATAAAAGAATAACGATTGCAATTCTACTGTTACAAAAACTCAAATCTTTCTATAAATCTGTAAATAAAAAGGTTATCGGCATAAATACAGTATGATTTTTCAGCATAAGTCGTTAAAAACAAAAATGCCCCACGATACTCCGTATCGTGGGGCATTTTTGTTTCAGACTGTAGACAGCCTATGCTGTCTTTATTTTCGCCAATACACTAAGCAGAACATATTCCTGTATATGACAATTTCATATGCGGAGTTCGACTTAATACGTTTAAATGGACCTGGCGGGAATCGAACCCGCGTCCAAACCGGAATCCCATGTACTTCTACTATCATAGTTCATTCTTTTACATTCCCTCCACCTGCCGGAAATGAACATCCTTCAGGCTTTAGTAGCTTCATAATACACCCGTATACGCAAAGCTTAATATACGTCGTTTCCTACATCATTGATGCCTGGCTCCCAGAGTGTAGGTGCTCCAGGTCAGACAGCAGCACTTAGGCTGCGTATGCTAATCTATTATCGTCAGCGTTTAATTTTTTCTGCGTTTTAACGTGGTCACAGTCCACGGATAGCTTCTCCATCTTCAGCCGGCCTGTCGAAACCAGTACAAGCCCGAAGTTTTCGTACTGTGATTATACAATAACAAAAACAATTGCTTTTGTCAAATGAAAATTTTTACAATTTCATCTATTTTTTACCCAGCCGGGTATAAAAACAGCATTTTAAAAATAAAATGATAAAAAATCCGCCGGGAATATTTTTATGAATGATATCCAAAAAGAAAAAGAGAATCTGATCATCTTTACAAAGGTAGGAGCCATCGTACTCACCTCACTTCTTCTTCTGGTAACAAGTATTTATTTTTACCCACAAACCGCCGCCACCATTAGTTCCCATGTCAATACAAGTCAGAAAGAGCTTCCGATCTATTGTGTCGACAAGGGGGATGAGGCAAAAATATCTATTTCATTTGATGCTGCCTGGGGAAATGAGGACACTCCCAAACTCTTGGAAATCTTAAAACAAAATGACGTCCGCGCCACATTTTTTATGACAGGAGGATGGATCGAAAAATATCCCGATGACGTCAAAGCCATCGCCGCCGGAGGACATGATCTCGGTAATCACAGCGAAAATCACAAGCAGATGTCCCAGCTCTCCGCCGAACAATGTAAGGACGAAATCATGAAACCCCATGAAAAAGTAAAACAGCTGACAGGCAAGGACATGTGTTTGTTCCGACCACCCTATGGAGATTACAATGACAACCTGATCAATGTCTGCCGGCAAATTGGGTATTATCCCATCCAATGGGATGTGGAACCATACGATATAGCTGGATCTCTCGCCAACTAATTCCGCACCATACATTCTTTCCGGTAAAAGCAAACACCATATTTTTTAATGTCACTATAACCCTCCGCCCGTAGTCCTGCTTCATAATTCCCTTCTTCTATCTGTTTTAATGCCCTCCGGCACCCCTGTTCCATTCCTTGAAACGTATCAGACACTTTCAGTTCTAAAATAATAGCGCCTCCACGAACTGATGGTGTTTTCAAAATAAGGTCTGGTCGGCCTTTGCCACTTTCACGATTTGATGTGACCAGATATTTTCCGGCGCCTTTCAAAAGTCCCGCAAGGAAGCCATGATAGTAATTCTCTGCATAATCAAAAAAACTGATCGTACCCAGAAGCTGCTCTGAAACAAATCTTTCAAACAGCTCGCAATCCCCATCTTCCAAAGACTGTATGAACTTACTACGCTCCAGATTTTTTACTTTATGATCAAACCAGGTGAGAATCGTCCGCTTATAGATCGCCCGGACTTCCCGGTTCGGAATCATCAGTTCCATATATTGCGTATCATCCTCAAAACTTCCCATACCGGCTTTCAAATATCCTGTAAAATAAAGAAAATTCCAAAGGTTGTCCTGTGATTCATGAATGGAGTCATAGGTAATGTCCTCATGAACAGGCTTCCTAAGGATTCCCCCAGCAATCAGATTCTCTATTTCTTGTCTCACCTCTGTGTCAGCATTCTCCACCAGTTCCTTAATAATACTATTAGAAGAGGTGTTGGACCAGTATGGTTTCGGAAATGCCTCCCGATCCGCTATCGCCATATTGACATAATTGATAATGCTCCAGGGATTGTAAATATCCAGTTTTCCAAACTGATATCCATCATACCAGTCTTTGACTTCATCAAATTTATCTTCCAATCTATAAAATGAAAGCATTTCCTTTACTTCATTCCTGGTAAACCCAAAAGCATCGGTATACCTCGGACTCATAATCGAATATATATCCAGATTGTTCAATCCAGTAAAAATACTCTCACGGCTTATGCGCAGGCATCCTGTGATCACTGCAAATTCCAGATTTATATTGGTCTTTAATGCGGATTCAAACAAAGAACGGATAAAACTTATCATTTTATCATAAAATCCTTGAAAATAAGCATTTTCTAATGGCACATCATATTCATCAAGCAATATGATCGTCTTTCTATCATGAAATTTAGACAGGCAGGCAGACAAAAAATCCAGTGCTTTTACATATTCTACTTCCCCGGCACTGCCGTTCATTACCGCCGCAAAACGATTTCTATCATCCTCAGGAAGCCGTTGGGATGAGAGGATATACGCATGGCGTTTATACTCCTTCGCAATCTCATCTGCCAGACTTCCATAGGCAAGCTCGAATGTTGGCTGTTTTGCAGATTTAAGCGATAAATTAATAACCGGATATTTCCCCTGGTGATCCATATACAATTTCCCCTGGAAGGAAATCTTTAGATTTTCAAACAAATACCCATTGCGGACAATTTCTCCATGATCTCCCATTTCCTCTTCAAAAAATCGGCGAATCATACTGAGATTCAGCGTTTTGCCAAATCGTCTCGGTCTGGTGAACAAATTCACCTTACCTCCCCGGTCGATAAGCTCCTGAATCATATCTGTCTTATCCACATAATATCTATTCGCATCGATGATCTCCTTAAAATCTTCAAATCCGATGGGCACTGCTTTTAACAAAATATCACCTACTCTCTTCTGCTGCCTGAATATACTTAGGTCTTCGTATAATATCTTACCATATCCATTTTAAAAAGCAAAGAAAAAAAGAGAAATGTAAAAAATGATCTTCAATCGTTTCACATCTTCCACACAATCTCGATCCCTTCCCGCTCCACCAGGATTTTATCAATAAATGTCCTCACAGCCATTCGTTTTTCCTCCATCTGCAATTCCTCAAATACAATTTCTTTAATCTTTTTACTTTCCCTGCGGCTGGATCGATTCACTTCTTCCAGTAAAATTCTCTTCTTCTCATCTAAACTGCCTATTTTACGGTTTATATACTCCATTGCCACATCTTCTGATTCAGCAAGCGAGCTTACCAGTCTGTCAATCTTCTCATCAATAAGGGCAATCTCCATTTTTAAGGAATTATTGCCAAGGATAACAGCTTCATCTGAATCTGACGACGAACTACATTCCTTAAAAACTTTTTCTAATTCTGTTTGTACAGCGTCTTCAATCTGTCTACAGGTTATATAAAATTTATCTACGTCACAGACATGATAATGCGTCCGGCCAATACAGGACAAATTCCGTTTATTATAACCTTTTTTCACCTGGATACCATAACCACATACAGCACATTTGATACAGCCGCTCACCCAGGAATACTTTCCCTTCCTCCCGTTTTTTAGCTGCTTGTTGAGATCGAGCTTATACTGACATCTTAACCAGATATCGGAATTAATTGTTCCTGCAAAGTTCATCAAAGAAAGTACATGATTTTTCAGATCGGTGTACTTTCTTGTAGAAGCATCCCTTTTTCCCACGACATGAGCCGCATGGCTGCCGTCAAACTCAACCGCCTCATTGGAAAACTGTTCCATTCCACAAGCTTTATAATAGGAATAAACCTCTATATCAGCCTTCACATAAACGGGATTATGCAGAATCCTGGACACCGTAACATTATCCCAGGAACTTCCATTCTTTTTCGGGGACAGAACACCTTCTGCCGACAATTGCTTTGCTATACTTCCCAAAGAGGAATCCGGTTCACAATATTCGTAAAAGATTCGTTTTACAATTTCAATGCTTTTATTTGGTTTCAAGGACGGTATGTTTTTCCCTCTTTCATCCATTATTCTGGCAATATCAAAGCCATAAGGCGCCGGTCCTCCTGGCCAGCTTCCTGTCTTAATTCTAATGTAATAATTGTCCTTTACCCGGACCGCCGTCGTTTCCCGTTCTAACTGGGCAAAGGTTAAAATAATAAAAACCATTGCTTTTCCCATAGGTGTAGATGTATCAAAAGATTCCCGTACCGATGCAAACTGTACATGATAATGATCCAGCTCTGTCCATAGATTAGCAAAATCACCAATATTTCTACTCAGACGGTCCAATTTATAGACAACGATTTTTTCTATCCTACCCTCTCTTACCGCATCCATCATAGACTGAAATCCAGGACGCTCTATATTTTTTCCAGAATACCCTCTATCTTGAAAAACAAGGTATGAATCGCTGTCATCAAAATTTTGTCTGCAAAGATCGATCTGACTCTCAATAGATATGGAATCCTTCTTGTCCAAACTCTGCCTTGCGTAAATACCTACCACAATTGCCACTCCCTTCTCTTGATTCAGCCTCTGGAATCATATTACTTTTTTGGCAGTTGACTTTACCTCTTTATTTACGAAAAGATCGTAATAAAACTTTCTAAATAACTGATTCTTCAACCGTTTGTGCTCCTGCGCTGTTATGTATGGTTTCCAGGTATTCTTAACCTTCATTGCCATGATTTCCTCAGATCTTTATTCTATTAATCATATGCTGTTTTATGAATTAGAATTACATCCAAAAATATGAAGAAAACCCAGCAGGCCAAAATCCAACTGTTTCGTACGTGGATTCCCTGGATTGGAAAGACTATGACGCAAATACCATTATCAAAAAAGTAACGGAACATAAACATCTGGGCAATGGCACCATCATTCTCTGCCACAACGGCGCCAAGCACACAGCGGAGGCATTGGATACCATGATCAAGACACTGAAAGAAAAAGGATTTTCCTTCGTACCGATCTCTGAACTCATTATGAAAGATGGGTATACCATCAATCATGAGGGGCGTCAGGTCAAAGCTGGATAATCGGTATCTCCAAAGAATTTCCTTATCAATCACAAAGAGCCGCGGTCAGTCAATCACCGCGGCTCTTTGAACATTTATATACTCTATGTAGCTAAAAAATATCAATGATACTGCTTCCCTGCTTTACAAAGGCAGCAAACTGATCCAGTTCCACTTGCACTTCTAACGTTTGCCCTCCCTCATACTCCTTTTTGTCAATCACACTGATCCACGTTCCTTCCGGCAGATATACTTTACATTCTCTCTGTCCCTTTCGCATGACTGGGGCAAACAAAATATCCTCGCCGAACATATACTGCTCCTCTAAGGTATAGCAGTGAGCATCGTCATAATAATCAAAAAACATAGGACGCATCAAGGGCGCTCCTGTCTGACTGGCAATCTCCATATACTTTAGAATATAGGGACGGAGTTTCTCCCGCAGCTCGATCAGGGATTTGATAATGTTATAATTTTCTTCACCAAAACACCATATTTCATTTGGCCCACCACTTCTCTCGATAATGCCCGGATTCGGTTCTGGCTGGCCTTCTACTCTTTTTCTCACGCCGTGAAGCCGCATGATCGGAGAAAACAGCCCGAACTGGAACCAACGGACAATAAGCTCCCTGAAATCCTCACTCTCGGTATCCCCGTTTAAAAATCCGCCAATGTCACTGTTCCACCATGGTATACCGCACATTCCCATAGACAAGCCACTGGTCACACTCTGCCGGAGAGCCTCCCAGTTTGATAAAATATCCCCATTCCAGACAGCTGCTCCAAATTTCTGGCTTCCCGGATAGGCTGCCCTGGTCAGAAGAATGATCTCTTCCTCCCCCTGGGCTCTCAAGCCGTCATAAAACATCTTAGCATAATAATAAGGATAGAGCATCGCGGTCTGTGCGCCATTTCCGAGATAAAATTTCAAGTGCCCGAACTGTTGTGGGTGCACTTCCGGCTCTGCCTCATCCAGCCAGAAATTCCGTATGCCCTTATCGTAATAATTATTTTTCACAATATCCCACACATACTCCCTGGTCTCCGGATTCATGGCATCGATAAAGGTCTGCTGCCCATAAAAGGAAAATGTACCATACTGCCCGTTTTCCGTCCGGACAAGCATGTTCGCATCATTCATTTTATTATAGTTCTCACTGTTCGGATTTATGGTCGGCCAGATGGAAACAACGGGCTTGATATCCATCTCCGCCAATTCCTGGCACATTTTCTCCGGATCCGGCCAGTATTTGGGATCAAATTTCCACTCTCCCTGTTCTGTCCAGTGAAAATAGTCGATCACAATGGCTGATATAGGAATTCCCCGCTTTTTATACTCTCTGGCAACCTCCAGCAGTTCATCCTGGCTTTCGTAACGCAGCTTGCACTGCCAAAAGCCTGCCGCCCATGCCGGGAATTTGGGCGCATACCCCGTCAGGTCACTGTAAATCTTCATGACATCCCCAGGCGTATCTCCCGTAAACACGAGATAATCCGCCTGATACGCACTTTCGGCGCACCAGAGCGTATGGTTTCTCGTGGTCTCGCATCTTCCCGGAGACGGATTGTTCCAGAAAAAACCGTATCCCAGCGAAGAATATAAGAAGGGTATCGTAGATTTGGTATTGTAATGAACCAGATTGCTCGTACTCCCTTTCCGGTCAAAGGCATCCTCCGTCTCCTGCCCCAGCCCATAAAAATGTTCACCCTCATTGGCATCAAAGATCACCTTGATCTGATAATTGTCTCCTTCCACATGGACGAACCGGTTCACATAATCTCCCTCAAATTTGGTATGTAAGATCATTTTTCCTTTTTTATAATAACTGATCACGCCGCCATACCAGGGCTGTCCCGTCTCAATAGTAGCGGAGATATCACCATTGGTGATCGTCGCAAACTTCTCATCTCCTTCCAGTCTGCAGCAATCTTTGGTAATGGCATTCTGAAGTGTCCATTTCTCATCCGAGACCACCCCATTCCGGGTCATCCGGCAGCGAAGGCAGTTTTCACCATAGGGCTCGATAATGGTCAGTTCGTCTCTCCTCTGGAAGATCAGCCTCTTGTTTTTTTGGTCTAGTTTTATCATTTTTTCCTCCTTTTTGCATTTATAATCTCTCGGAATCTTTAAGCCAGTAAATATCAGGCTTTCAGATTCTTTTTT
>CAQOJF010000024.1:0-40814 GCA_948848225.1 uncultured Eubacterium sp. | reverse complement strand
CATTAGCTCAGGTGGTAGAGCACTTGACTTTTAATCAAGTTGTCCGGGGTTCGAGTCCCCGATGCCTCATGATTGAATGAGAAGTACCGAAGAAAGGTACTTCTTTTTTTTATAACAAAAGTGGAAAGGACATTTAAGAAATGTTTAAAATGTTGGAATTTGACAGGGTAAAAGATAAATGAAAAGAGCTTGCAAAAACAAAATATACCATGGACCTGATAGATAACAGGTAATATGATTATTTGAATCGTGGAAAAGTATTTGATAATAGTCTGGCATTTTATGAAGAAAATCTGGAGCCAAGGGAAGAGTTGCGAGAAGAGATTGCCAGACAGATCCGCGGGGAACGGGTGGATTTCGGAGTAATTTGAGACGGCGCGCATTTGCATCCGTCAAGTTAGAAGGAAATGACGCATTTTCCCATGTCACTGTAGGATTTACCCATTACAGGTGAAGTGTTTTTATATTATACTATATTTAGCTCGACGGCGCGAAAACGAACTCTGTTTCTTCCAGCTTCGTCGAACCAAATAAATTGAGTGGAGGTTAAATGTTATGGAAAATAAAAATATCGGGTTTACTCCGGCGATGGGGTGGAATTCATGGAATACTTTTACCTGGGATATCAATGAGAAGCTGATTCGGGAGACAGCGGATATTCTGGTGGAAAATGGTTACCGGGATGCGGGATATGAGTATGTTGTAATTGATGACTGCTGGAGCCTGAAGGAGCGGGATGCTGACGGAAATCTGGTGGCAGATCCGGAAAAATTTCCAAATGGTATGAAGGCGCTGGGAGACTATATACATGAAAAGGGGCTTAAGTTTGGTATGTATTCCTGTGCCGGAACTCATACCTGCGCCGGCTATCCAGGTAGTTTTGAACATGAATTTCAGGATGCGAAGCAGTTTGCAGCCTGGGGTGTAGATTATTTGAAATATGATTATTGTTTTAAGCCTAGAAATATGTGCGGAGAGTTGTTGTATAAGAGAATGAGTCTTGCTTTGCGTAATTGTGGAAGAGACATATGTTTTTCTGCCTGCAACTGGGGAGAGGATAATGTTTATCAATGGATCCGTGAATCTGGGGCACATTCTTATCGTTCCACACAGGATATACAGGATAGTTGGGAATCTATCTGCAATATTGCCCGCTCACAGATCGAAAAGGAGCCATTTACAGGAAATTACTGCCACAACGATATGGACATGCTGGTGGTGGGGATGTATGGGGGCAGCAATAGCGATTTCATCAGCAGTGATCGCATCGGAGGATGTACGGACAGCCAGTACAAGACACATTTTTCCCTCTGGTGTATGATGGGTTCCCCTCTCATGATAGGCTGCGACATCCGCTCGGCAAATGAAATAACAAAAGATATTCTGCAAAATGAAGAATTGATCGCCATGAACCAGGATCCAGAGGCGAGAGGTGCTTATCGCATCAAGGTAGAACCGCAATGGTTCCATGCAGACGAAGCATTTGTGCTGGTAAAGGTGCTGCATAATGGGGATCTTGCTATTGGGCTTTTTAATCTCAGTGATACCCAGAGGGAATTAACAGTACAATTCTGGGATCTGGGGCTTCCCTATGCATCTGGGATGGGGTTGTCGCTCTATGACTGCTGGGAACATAAAGAGCTCGGCGTACATAAGGAAAGATTTGCTGTTACAGTGCCTTCCTCTGATTGTATTATTTTGCGTGGAAGACTTGTATAAAGCGGGGATCTGGTTATGGAGATGAAACATCATGTCTGCCGACAGTGCGGGGTTCGACTTACTTCCGATGAAAAGGCTATTTACATGAAAATGGTAAGCCGGTGTGCCTCGGAATTCCTCTGTCTTGATTGTCTCAGTGTGAAGCTGGGATGCAGCAGAGGGGCGTTGGAAGAGAGGATCCGGTATTACCGGGAAAGCGGTAATTGTGTGCTGTTTCGGTAAGTTAGTCGTATATGGTCCCCAGATTGTGGTCAGTGATAAAGTTTATGTCACAAAACTGGTCTCTGGTAGTATTGACTGCCATGGCCGTTACAAGACCATCTGGTTTATTATCGTTGATGAGAATACGTTCGCCGTGGCCGGCATTAAAAATAATATGGTCATAGCGGACGTTATTTTCTTTGAGAAACCGAAGGGTATGGGGTTTTTCATAATTGTTTCTTGCTGTGAGGAAAATGATCATATCCTGTGGGGGAATATTTTCTAAGAATTCTTTGGCGCCAGGTAAAAAGCGGTCCTCTCCGTATATGTAAGGACCATTATGTACTACGATGGTGCCGTCTAGATCGAGAATCCAGGTTTTTGCAAGGGGAGAGACAGGTATTTCTTTCTTTTTATTCATTGGGATCTCCTTTTTGTTTTATAATAAAGAAGTATAACAAAATTTTTTATTTTTCACAACTTTGATGAATATAGAAAAAACCATGTCTGTAAAATTAATTCTCTTAACTTACAAACATGGTTTTTAATATTTACCAGTTTTGGTTTTGCCAAGCTGTCTAATCAATCACAAAATTGTCCAGATACAGGCTGCTTGGGAGGGCTGAATTTGCTTTCAATTCAATTTTATTATCGCCCTCTTTTAGTGTGATCGGTGTGGTAACTGTTTTCCAATCACTATAAGATGCCCCTTTTGGAAGAGACAGAGTTTTTACCTTTACATTATTCACATACAGATCAATATTGTTGATATCAGATGTGGCAGAGTAGCGAAGGATCATATTGGCTGTACCCGCTGTTTTATTGGTTACGGTATCTTTCACTGCAGCATCTGCTCTGGTACCAAATTTTAAGAAGCCCTGGCCTTGACATTTGTCAATATCGGTTTTACAAGCATTTGTAACATTCTGTTCTACGTTCTTCTGGTCAAAGAATTCGGCTTCATACTGACGGGGACCGGTGTAAGCCTCAGGAAATTCAGGTTCAACTAAAGTCGCTGTCTTGTAAGATGTAAGACGGCCAGTTTCCTTTCCTGAGCAATTGATTTTGATATCAATAGGTCCATTTTCTTTGATTGTCAAGGTGTAAACACCATTGCTCCAGTTTTCCGTAACTTCCGTTCTTTTCTGGCGGACACCTCTGTTCTTGCAGGTGTAGGAAGGTTTGGAAGTGGCTCCGTAAATCTTAATAGTATTTGTCCTTAACGTGGAAGAATCTTTTTCATCATAGTTATTCAGATAGAAGTCGATGTGATCCGAATATTCATTAATAACTCCTGTGGTATACTGGGAATAGGATACCTCCACCTGCTTACAGGTATTGTACTTTGGTATGAAGTAGCCGCCAGCGGCGGTTCCATCCTTATAAGGATTATAGGTAACCCAGGTGTTTTCATTACTTCCGGCATATATATTTCCCCAGTATTCATTTGGGAAAAGATTATTGAATTCATTTTGTTTGGCTTCGATCGTCGGCCAGCGTGTAGCAATAGTTGACTGGTTGATCTGAACCTGCATTGCTTTTCCCAGGGCATCTATAGGTTCCAACATGGTTGGGATCGTAGGATAACGTCCAGTCCTCTTGTATGGATTATGGTTATCCTTCAGGTTCCCATCCCCAGTCATACGGTACAATCCCTCAAATAAAGAAGGGTATGAACTATATTTATCATCGTTATTTCCTGTTTTTACATCCTGAATCACAGCGACCTTTGTACGGTCAATGGCTTCCTTGCGGGATGGGATGCGGATTGTGCCGTCAAGGACTTTTCGGAACATATCCAGCATATCATTCTGGAACTGGTCATACATATCCCAGCCACGGACTTTGTAGCCTTCGCTGTCGGTGGAAGCACCAAGTTCTTTAAAATCATCTGCCCATACAAGTTCAGGACCGTCGATGACGGTCATGCCGTTCATTGCCATTCGTTCGATATGCATTGGCAGTCCTGTAGCTACCCGGTACTGGTCTTTTGATGGTTCTCCAGTACCATCCCATGAGGAATCGGACCAGCCGGATTCATCGTATCGAATACCAAAGTTTCCGCAGTATCCGGAGAGATAAGCACCGTACACGGTACTCTCCACATCAGCGATATAACTTAGCTGGGTATATTTTTCTTCCAAAATATAATTCTGTGAGTATTGGCGGCAGGCTGCTTCCCATTCAGGAACTTCCTTGAGCATGGCAATGGGATTGAGACTTGCGCTCCACTGATTTGCACACCAGCTTATGTCAAGGTAGCCGCCGTATTTATTACAGAGTTTGAGCAGTGCTGCAAAATGGCGGTACCGCTCTTCACAGGTAACCCATTTTGAATCTGGGAAATTTGGATTAAGGTAATGATCTGGATTTCTATCATCATAAAATCCCCAGAACTGCTCACAGTAATTATATCCAATAAAGTTTGGATAATCCCTGAAAAATTCAGCGTAAATCGTATCTTCCAGATCATCATCCGCTTCATAATCCGGGAAGTGGGTCTGCCCGCCGCTGGATGGCTGTATCATAGTCCAAACGCCTTTTTCGGCACAGGTCCTTATCCATGATTTGGCGGTTTCATATCCATCCTTTACCATAAGCCATTTTTTATCATCACCATCCCAGTTAATAGACAGGGAAATATTGAAAACAACATAAGGCAGTACATCCTCAGGAATCAGATCAATGATCTTCGCCGGATCAGCATAATTCCATGAATCAATGTGGACGATCCACATAGGTTGTTCAGGCGAAAGAGGACGGCGCATATTACTTGTCGACGCAGTCGTCGCGAGTGTCTGCGGTTCAGCCTTCAGAGAGTAAGATTCCATCATATCGCTCACAGTGCTGAGCTCATATTCATTATCCGGATTAAATGGTGGGACTCCCATAAAGACGTTAACCGACATGATAACTGACATAAATGCCGCGCATAACTTCTTCAGTATCATTTTTATGTATTCCTCCTTGATTTTATTGATTTCAAAAATGGTCAAATGGCATTTACTTTCTTTCCCAGATTATATACGATTTTCTTAGCGTTTACAATCAATTTTTTATTAAAAATATTTTATAAATTTTTTATAAAAAATTGACCTATAAAGCATTGCTATATAATTAAGAATATGCTATAAAAAAGATAAAATGGGCAAATGAGTAATTTAACTTAAAGTATTATTGAACTATTTGGTGTACAATTAAGATTTGTACACCATTGTCAGTACATAATTTGGCCGGGGCGTCGCAAGTAGTACTGACATTATCTAATTTTTACGATTGGACGCTTCAGAATGGAGAGTATCTCAATGAAATATGGGAAAAAACAAATAGCATGGTTCTTGAGTATGTTGATGGTACTAATGCTTATTTCTCCTATGGGTACGACGGTCAGTTTTGCCCGAAAGAAGAATGTAAAACTTAAAAAAATAGTACTAAACCATTCAACATATAAATTACAGAAGGGCAAGAGCCTTAAACTTAAGGCTTCTTTTAAACCCAAGAAGACAACACAGAAAAAGGTTGTCTGGAAAAGCAGTAAAAAGAAGATAGCCAAAGTATCAAAAAAAGGTGTGGTCAAGGCACTGAAAACTGGAAAGACAACGATCACTGCAAAAGTAAAGGGAACGAAGAAAAAGGCGACCTGTAAGATTCAGGTTGTGAATAAAGTGAACAAAAAAAATGTTACGGATAATTCACCTGTAAATAATGTTCCTGTACCACAGCCGCCGTCAGACAATCCTGCTATTCCGCAGAATACGGCACAGACACCTACTTTACCGCCAGTTTCCACTCCTAAGTATGAAAGACCAGATGTGCCAGCTCCGTCGGTTCAGTACATCGATCTGACAGCAGAAGGCGCTTACCACAATGAATCGGCATCAGGTGCAAATATTGTCAACAATCCGGACGGTTCTATCACGGTGACTTTTTCACAGCAGTATGCGGCGCTCAATTTCTTCCTACCGGATAATGCACAGAATTATTACAGCAATTATAAATCCATCGTTATTACCTATACGAGTGAGGGCGGAGATCTCGGACACGCGTTGTACGATACACACATGGTAGGACCTGCAAATACTAATGCTGGCAAGCATCCAGATTGGAGTAAGCAGATCAAGGAATCAAAAGAAGAGAATACACTTATATTGAAAGTTTCTAATGAATGTGAAGGTGGGTGTATCCGTGGATTCCAGATTTTTAATCCGAATCTGTTAGAAGAAGGAAATACTATTACAATAACAATAAAATCCATTATTTTTAGTGACAAAGAAAATCCATCGGAGGAAGATCTGAAACCAATTGTGACACCAGGGCCCACAGAACCAGGTTCATCCTTAAGTCCATCGGCGTCACCAACATCACCTGGGGGATCTTCGGCAGCTCCGTCCCAGACACCGAATAAGCCCGGAGTGACAGCAGCGCCTGCGTTCCATTTTGAGTTAACAAAAGAGGGAGCAATTCACAACGAGTCAAAATCCGGGGCTACGATCACCAACAATCCAGATGGCTCTGTTACGGTAACTTTCCTGCAACAGTTTGCAGCGCTTAATTTCTTTTTGCCGGATCTTACAAAAGGGAATTATAAGTCAGTTGTCCTGACCTATTCCAGTGAGGGCGGAGGTCTTGGCCACGCGTTGTATGATGCGAATGCAGAGGGAGAGAAAAATACCAGTGCGGGGAAACATCCAAACTGGGGCAAACAGATTGTGGAATCTAAGACAGAAAAGACACTTATTTTTAAAGTGACAGATGAATGCGTAGGAGGCTGTATTCGTGGATTCCAGATTTTTAATCCGGATAAAATAGAAGCAGATAAGCCGATTACGATTACGATAAAATCCCTGATTTTTAGTGATAAAGAAGATCCAAAACCGGAAGATTTAAATCCAACACCAACGGTGACACCGACTGCGACACCGAGGCCAATTGTGACACGGGAACCGGGTCCTTTGGGAATCACCAGCCCTGGAGCAGAGGGTGATGATGTTGTCTGGGATTGTATTACTTTTGGATCCTATTATCAGAGTCAGTATGAACCCAAACAGCTTCCACAAAATCCTGTAGAAAATACAGAATACAAGGATTCAGATGGAACCAGTATGATGTATGCAGGTGGGAAGTATTATAAGAAAGAGCCAATTAAATGGCGTGTATTGTCAGTGGATGGAAATGATGCTCTTATCGTGGCAGACCAGAATCTGGATACCCAGCCATTCCATAATGAGAATTGTAGTGAGATATCATGGGAGGGCAGCAGTATCCGTCAATGGCTGAATAATGATTTCTATTCGACTGCCTTTATTGAGGAAGAGCAGAATGCTATTTTGTCAACTACCGTTTCGACGGAAAATAATCCGCAGTATGGCACGACAAACGGAGCAGATACGACAGATAAATTGTATTTGCTGTCTGCGGAAGAGGTACGCAACAAGAGTTATGGATTCGCGATATATCATGAGATGAACTCTCAGACAAGACAGGCAAGAAACACTGCATTTGCTGCTGCAAAGGGTGCATGGGCAGATGAAGCCGGAAACGGCTGGTGGTGGCAGAGGTCACTGGGAAGTTTTCCGTTTAATGCAGTTTATGCCGGAAGCGAAGGCGCTGTAGACTGCTCTGGATTTATCGTGGTCAATGAAGATGGTGGTGTTCGGCCCGCTATGCACTTGAATCTGCTTTCCGCCTCATGGAAACAGGCGGGTCAGATCAGAGTTACTTCTGCCTCAGAACTGGAACCGACTCCGCCTCCGACAGAAAGTCCGGAGAAGAAGGTTTCTTTGTCCGAGGTGGTTATGGACAGCAAGTGCGGTTCCTATGACATGGATAGTGACACCATCATAGTCAATGATACACAAACAGATCCTAGTGCTTCAACATTTATGCATTGGCCACTTCCTGTAACGATTGCTCCCGGACAGAAGCTGAAAGTAACGATCTCAGGAACTTCCTGGGGATCAAGTGACTTTAGGATCTGGACGGTACCACAGGGTGGAGAAACTTCAGGAGACTTTGTTCAAAATAATTCTATTTTCCTGAATCCGACGGTGAATGAAGACAATTCTTTTACAGGAACGGTTGAGCTTATTGCCAAGGACAGGGAATGTAACCGTATTACATTAAAAGCACAGCTTGGCGTTAAAATTAAAAATCTTGTCATATCGGAAATTAAAGTAGAACTTGTATCGTCGGAGACGCCGGTGGCATCTCCATAAGTGATACAGATGAATGCTTAATAAACAGGGCTGCTGCACCGGGATTGGTGCAGCAGCCCTGTTTTGGGATGTGATAATATATTTAGGAGTTACTTTTCTATTATATCAATATTATCCCGCCAGGTAATTCTCTAACCTCTCTATCGTAGATATTCCCATATGTTTTCTCCATTTGCTTTAATCTTCCAATATAGTATAACACAAAAATGCTTAGCTATTTTTGTATAAAATAGGATTTTTCATCTTCTGATAAATCGATTACTTTAACACCTTTTTCTTTGGCATATTTCATCAGCCCGCGTAAATCAAGTTTTATATCTTGGCATTGACTAAGTAGAATAGGACCCTGCATAGTATTTAGACTATCTTTATATTTTTTCATCTGTCCATTCATAATCATACACCTCCATAATTTCTAATGCATTCGTTTCGTCTATGGCAAATTGGTAAGGATGAAGTATGCCAATAGCCTCAGCGTTAAACACAGTTACATAATGTTTTAATAATTCCTGATTTGCTGCAAATCCATATAAATAGCCATCAAAGCCATTGTCAACAGACTTTTTTGCTGCAATTGCAAAAAGATGTCCTCCTACGCCCAGATATTTTATATTGTCATTAAGTAATTTATTATTATCGGGACTAGTACACATCCAGCTAATATATAATGCTTTCATATCATGGTTAGGTGTAATAGCTACCAGTCCTTGAATGTCAACTGATCCTTCTACAACGAGTGCATATATTTCATTTTCATTTGCAAGTTCAGCCCAGTTTGTATACCAGCCATTTCGGGCATTATATTTTTTCAAAAATGATTTTCTTTTAATTTGTATCACTTCGGTTTGAACTAATTCACCAGTTCGAGCATCTTTTAAACATGGTGTAAATTCGTCAATCATAACATTAATCATATCAATACCTCGTTTATATTGCTTAAATCCTTTTATTTTAGTATACCCGTAATAAATGGAAATGTCTAAGTCTTTCTTGGTTATGTATTTGGAAACAAATGTTGAAGTCCATCCACTTTTAATTTTAATTGTTGAATTAGGACACTTTTCATTATATTAGTATCTTTATTATCCAATATAAATTTTCTTAGTAAGTTACGAAGAAAACGAAGCTTATTTTCTGAGTCCTGAATCGACTTACCTTCATGTACATAATTACTGCGTTCAGAATAACATAATTTTATTTCTTGATATATTTGAAATATCTCTGCATCGGAATCGCCAAAATATACAGCACTTCGTTTAGCTAACTTTTCTTTTTTGCACTTTTCTTTTTTCAGAAAAATCATTTCAAATGCAGTAACCAGTATTATAAGAGCTTTTTCATCATCCAATATAAATGATGAGTCATAAAAATCATATACCTGATATACCCAATTATTGATAAAAGGATAGGGGGTGGTGAAACAATTTTGGATTAATTCAAGTTGGTTGTCATTTATAGAAAAAGTACATTTATTTTTTTAATTGCACGGTCAATATGTGGAATTGTTCCCACGGTTCTTTCATTTTCAAGAGATGTTAATATGTATCTGAATTCTGAAAAATGAAGAGTGCAGTCGCATACCAAGCGAATTAAGCGAATCTGGCGGTCTAGTTGTGTGAGTAATTCAAATTCAAATTGCTGTTCACAACCTAACTCTGAAATTTCCTGTTCAGATATGTTGAAATGAGATTCTATAGTTATTATGGTTAAATCCTCATCTAAACAAGTTTCTTGATATTTTCTTCGTAATCCCATAGGAGTTTCGTCAAAAAACGTGAGTAGCGTTTGTTCCCCTAAAAACCGCTTATTGAACTTATAATTATCTTGCAGATCTATTTTGAGCAGGTCTAAGCTTGCGTTATACATTATTGAGCAGGTTTTTATTTCCATTGCGCTAAATCCCTTCTATCTCTCTTTAGATTATTTGGTTCATGATGTCTCGACAAAGTATATCATCAGCCATTTTGGACCAGCGAATATAATTAACTCAGGATTTTTACGCTCACTATATCTTTCCGTTCAACTTTTTTACCTCCCTTTTTCCATCATTATGAACAGCATACACTTCGCCGGTGTCTTTGTCATATACCGCAATTGGTTTATTCATAATCTTCCGTTTTTCCAGATTTAATTGAATTGCTTTTGAAAATCTGCGGTTTGTTTCACGGTCTTCCATTTGAGCTTGTGTCATTGCAAATCACCTCACTTGGGATTACGTTATTTTTATGTATATTATACCCCGAAAGAGGAGATAAGTCTATAAAACTTTCTAAGTTGTTGGGACACCTTTTCAGCTGCGATATTTCGTCGTGCGGCATGCCCGGCAGAGCCGGTCATACCACGGACTTTCGTCCTATAAAAAGAAAACAGTACAGACATTATTGGGCAAGCTCAAATGTCTGTACTGTTCCCTTTTTGCACTCCTCAATATCTTCGCGAGTACTCCCAGCAGGAATCGAACCTGCAACTAGCCCTTAGGAGGGGCTTGTTATATCCATTTAACTATGGGAGCATGTTGGGTAGCTTTATAGCTACCCTTCTATTTTAAATAAAATCATGCATTTAGTCAATCCCTAAATAGAGAAAATCTTTCTGGCTTTACTTTCATATATGAAAGTCGATTGCTTCGTGCCATGCACTCCTGCAATCGCCACCTGCATTCGCAATCCAGACTATTGCCTTATTTGCTCATTCAGGTGGTGCGCCAAATGTCCGAGCATGTTCATATGCAAGCATTCGACATGCTCGGCCGCCTGGTTTTACTTTCATACTAATAATAATGAAAATCAGAAAAAGTGCAACTTCCGCCAGTGGTCTTCGTACTGTACATAAAAAGTGCTATCCGGCAGCCCGTAAAATGATCTAATGTAAAGAATAGCTTGTGGGGGGCGCCTACAGGGCACCAGTTGTCATCTTTCAGATAAGAAAACTGAACTTCATCCTTCATGTCGGAAAAATCTGCAGTCATGCACAGAGAGATGATGGGGCCATCCAGTGGCATCCGGAAAGTTTCATTTCCTGGTAAAATATCTTTGTCCGTCATATTCTGGGATATTTCTCCCACATTTCGTTCCGTGAGGATGAGATAATATTGATGTTCTTCCCTGGTGACAGCCAGATGTGCATAACTGCTCTGAAAGGCGCAAAGACCAGCTACATCTCCGTCCTTTAACTGGGAGGCATCTAGTGTTACAGAGGCCTTTGTCTGTGGAAAACGTGCTCTTTGGGTTAATGTATTCACAGTTTGTGGAATGTTTGTGGATAACTTGTCGGTCTGTATCGTATATGCTGTGGATAAAAGTTTATAAAGCGTAGGATCCGGCAAATGGTTCCACTGCCATTGTAATTTCAAATTTCCGTTTTTGTCCGTAAATTCACTGGTAAAAAGAGACTCATAGGAATGCTCCGGCCGAAGGGAGGGAAGATGGAGCTCTTTTGGCACCACACCGTGGTCACCAAATACCGGAAAATCATCTTCAAATTTTACGGGAATTAATATCGGAATTCTTCCCACTGCGCCACTATCTTGAAAGAGTATGGCAAACCATCTGCCATCCGGGGTATCCACGATACCGCCCTGGGCAACTCCCTGATTGTGAAAGCCCATGTCATCATCCAATACATCCCTGCCCTGGAACTCGCCAGTCAGGGAATCTGACACGAAACATGCCTGGGTACGGCGCTGGCTGCCAGTGTCCGGCCAATGGATAAAAAAGAGATAGTATTTTCCATTGATGTGGTAGATATGGGTACCTTCGTATCCCAGACGGATCTTGCCAGTATCCTTTAGCAGCAACCGGTGAAGGCCGCCATCCAGCGGACCGCTGAGATCTGGTTTTAGTTCTGTTATGTAGATCTCTGTATTTCCATAGACGATATATACCCGGTCTTCGTCAAATAAGAGAGAGGCGTCGTGGTAAAAGCCTTCTATCTCCTGGCGCTTCCAGGAGCCTTCGATGTCTGTTGTGTAAAACAGATAGGTTTTGTGGACATCGTTTGCTACAAAGCAGACGTAAAAAGTGCCGGCGTGATAGCGCAGGCAGGGAGCCCACATGCCCTGTCCGTAGATCCCTTTGTTGTCTGCCAGCCGGGCAGCTTCTGTATCTTCCAAGATATCATACAGATAGTTGACGAGTTCCCAGTTCATCAGGTCATAGGAACGCAGAATAGCGCCACCTGGAAAATAATGCATGGTGGTGCTGAGCATATAATAGGTATCATTAACCCGGATCACATCGGGATCCGGGTAGTCACATTTCATAATTGGATTTTGCATAATAATTCCTTTTCTTTAAATTAAAGGTAGAGTCTAATGAGATTCAATTATAATAGATCAGCGATCTCATAAATCAGCTTTTCTGTCTTTTCCCAGCCCAGGCATGGATCTGTGATAGATCTGCCATAAACACCTTCGCCGATTTTCTGACAGCCATCTTCGATGTAGCTCTCGATCATAAGTCCTTTCACCATATTTCTAATGTCGCTGGAGAAACGCCGGCTTTCCAGAACCTCCTTGGAAATACGGATCTGTTCCTTAAAGCGTTTGCCGGAGTTGTTGTGGTTGGTGTCAATGACCACACCCATATTCTCCAGGTTGCGCTGGCAGTATATCTCGTGGAGCAGGAGAAGGTCTTCATAGTGATAATTCGGGAGGCTCTTTCCGTGTTTATTTACACTTCCTCGAAGAATCGCGTGGGTGTAGGGGTTGCCCTCCGTCTCTACTTCCTGCTGGCGGTAGATAAAATGGTGACTGCATTGGGCGGCCTCGATGGAGTTCAGCATAACTGTCAGGTATCCGCTGGTTGGGTTTTTCATTCCACAGGGGACGGAGATGCCGCTGGCGGTGAGGCGGTGCTGCTGATTTTCCACAGAGCGGGCGCCGATCGCCACATAGGAAAGAACATCGGAAAGATATTCATAATTTTCCGGATAGAGCATTTCATCGGCACAGGTCATCCCAGTCTGTTCCACCACTGCCACATGAGTCTGGCGGATAAGGTGAAGCCCTTCCAGCATATCTTCTTTTTTCTCGGGATCTGGCTGGCTGGCCATTCCCTTATATCCCTTGCCTGTCGTCCGGGGCTTATTCGTATATACCCGCGGTACGATAAATATTTTGTCCGCTACTTTTTCCTGAATCGCAGCCAGACGCAGGGTATAATCGATCAGTGCCTCTTCATTGTCGGCAGAGCAGGGGCCGATGATCAGTGCAAACAGTTCATTTTTGCCCGCCAGAATATCTTTTAGGATACGATCTTTTTCAGCTTTAATTTTCTTCGCCTTTTCTGAAATCGGAAATTCATTTTTGATTTCATCAGGGTTTGGTAAATTTCTCAGTACTTTCATAATTTTCCTTCTTTCTTATTTCCCGCCATACCTCTGGCACAGCACAAATAATTCTAGCATTGTAAAAGACGGATGTCAAGGAAAGTCCCGTATTTCCTGGAATTTATAAAAAAAGATCGAAATAAGTATTAAATTATGTTAAAATGATATAAAAATGCAGAAATGAGGAAAGAAATGAAGAAAAGTACTGTGGCGTTAAGACTGCGGAAAAGCAGGAATATGTTTGTTTTGATAGCAGTGGCGCCCATCGCCGCTATGATTTTAATGGTGATCCTGTTTGTATACGGTGAGCTTCAGGGCATAAAAGCTACCTATCATATTGATTCTGAAAAGATTGATTCCCCCTACACGATTTTTGATAAGGTTTTGCTGCTGAATTCTTACACCAAATATGATTTTTTGGAGCTGCAGGATACCGCGCTTAGAAATCCCACAGTTTTTCTGGATGAAGAATTTTTAAAAAAAGAAAATGAGATGCTGAAAAATAAATATTCGTTCCTTGCCGTAATTTTGGATGGAGAATTTACTTATTTTGGTGATGAACAGTATTATGATCAGACAGGCATGGGTATTTTAATGGGAAGAAATAACGTTTATGGAAATAATGCCCAGTATTTAGATGCCGGTTCTCAACGTTTTCTTTTGAAAAAACTTGGGCTCTATCTCCCGGACGGACGCATAGGAAGCGTATGTATTGTGACAGATCTGAATAATAATTTACCTCATATTACTATTTTTATAGTGGGCTTAATCTGTATGGTTGTAATTATTTCTATACTTGTAATTATTGCAATTATCGGTTATGCTTATTATAATATTGTTGTCCCGATTCGGAAACTGCAGGCAGCAGTTATTCGCATCGCCAACGGGGAGATGGATTACAAGATTCAGACCACTGAAACCAATGAGTTTACGGAGCTGTTCAAGGATTTTGACGGAATGAGGCTTGTCCTGAAGGAATCGATTGAAGAGAGAAATAAAGCGGATGCTTTGACAAAGGAAGTAATTGGGAACATTTCCCATGACCTAAAGACGCCTTTAACTGCCATCAAAGGCTATGCAGAGGGAATTCTGGATGGAGTGGCGTCAACACCGGACCGGGTTGAACGATATGTCAGGACGATACATTCAAAAGCTTCTGATATGGCGGGCATGGTGGATGAGCTCTCTTATTTTACAAAGATTTATCAAAAGAAAGAAACGTTTCGTTTTTCTGAGGTAAAAGTGAACCGTTATTTCGGTGAATGTATCAGTGATATGGTACTGGATCTTGAAACCAGGGAGATTCAGCTGTTGTATCAGTGCTATGTGGATGAGGATACCCGCATTGTGCTTGACACGGATAAGATAAAGAGGGTGATCGCAAATATTGTGGGGAATGCAGTAAAATATATTAATCGCACCCAGGGTATCATTTTGATTCGCATCACGGATGAAGGGGGCTGGATCAATGTAATGATCAGGGATAATGGAAAAGGAATTGCAAAAGAAGAGCTTCCCTATATATTTGACAGGTTTTACCGGACTGACAGTTCCAGGAATTCACGGACTGGGGGAAGTGGTCTTGGACTTGCCATTGCAAAGAAGATTGTAGATGAACATGGTGGAGAAATATGGGCAGAGAGTGAGCTGGATCAAGGAACAGCGATATATTTCACCATTCCCATATACCATTCCCAGGTAGAGGAATAGCAAACAGAATGGAGGATATAATGAAGAAGATATTGATCATAGAAGATGAGCTGCCTATTGCGGAGCTGGAAAAGGATTACCTTGAGTTAAGTGGTTTTGAGGTTGTTATTGAAACAGATGGAAAACGGGGATATGAGCTGGCGAAAGACGGAAATTTTAATTTGATCATTCTGGATCTTATGCTGCCGAATATGGATGGTTTTGAGATCTGCCGTAAGCTTCGGGATTTTACTGAGATACCCATTATTATGGTTTCTGCAAAAAAAGAGGATATTGATAAGATCCGGGGTCTTGGTCTTGGTGCAAATGATTATATGACGAAACCTTTCAGCCCGAGTGAGCTGGTGGCGAGGGTGAAGGCTCATCTGGAGCGCTATAATAAATTAGTCGGAACTGCAGTTAAAGTGGAAAATGAGGTGATCACCACAGGCGGTCTTAAGATTGACCGGACGGCACGAAGGGTTTATGTAGACGGCGTAGAAAAGTCTCTTACCACAAAAGAATTTGACCTTTTGTTTTTCCTGGCTAAAAACCCCAATCATGTTTTTTCCAAAGAAGAACTTCTTGAAGAGGTGTGGGAGCTCAGCCCGGTGGGGGCAGATATCGCCACAGTGACGGTGCACATTAAAAAAATCCGTGAAAAAATTGAAAAAGATACCCAGAATCCGCAGTATATCGAGACTGTGTGGGCAGTGGGATATCGTTTTATTGTAAAGGAATAATATTCAGCCCTTTTTGACAATACTATTATGGAGGCCTGCGGTTTTCATCCGGGTCTTATGTACAAATGGTATTGTGAAAGGGGATAAACATATGAGATATAACGGAAGATGGAGAAACCTTCTAATCATTCTGGGAACTTCCGGAGTAGTATATATCAGCTTTTATTATCTGCTCCCTCTGGTAGTTCCCTTTGTATTTGCTTTTGTATTTGCCAGAGCCATTCGTCCGGTGGTTGAAAAGCTACATAGATTCAGCCATATCAATGAAAAAGTGTGCACGGTGCTGATCGTGGTGCTGATGTTAGGGGCAGCAGGATGTTTTCTTTTCTATATCGGATATATCTGTATCGGCCAGCTGACAGAGATGTTAAGACATACCCCTGCCCATATGGGGGGCTGTATGCAGTTGTGCCGGCGAGCCTGCACCGGCATGGATAATCTTCTGGGTCTGGGTGCCGGGGAATCCTATGCCTGGGTGGAAGGATGTATTTCTAATATGGATGCGCAGATATCTTCCACCTATATTCCGAAACTTACGGGATATATTCCTGGCATGCTGGTGACGCTGGGAGAGTGGGGCGCCGGATTTGTTGTATTTATCATGGCAACTCTGCTGATCTCTTTTGACCGGGATAACGTATTGCGCTACCGCAGCCTTATGCCTTATATCCGCCGGCTGAAAGAGACGGGTTTTGCCTACCTGAAAGCCCAGGGTATTATCATTTTTATTGTGGCGACAGTGAGTGCACTGGGGCTGTATATTATGGGAAGCAATTATGCAATTCTTTTCGGTATCGTGATCGGAGTGGTGGATGCTTTTCCGGTGCTTGGAAGTGGAAGCATTTTTGTTCCCTGGGCCGTGTTCCAGCTGGTGCAGAGGGACTATTATCAGGGGGCAGTGCTTCTGACGCTTTATGTGATCACCATGTTGATCCGAGAGATCATGGAACCCCGCCTCATGGGAAAAGAACTGGGGTTAAAGCCTTTATACATGCTGATATCCGTCTATGTGGGGATCAAATTGTTCGGCATTGGGGGTATTCTTCTTGGGCCCATTGGCCTCACGATTTTGAAGACTACGGCGGAAACAAGTATAACATCTTCAAGATAGGCTGAATTTCCTAAAATTTCGTTTGTGTCCAGGCATACATCTACTTTCTCCTTCATAGAATGATAAAGCATAAAGGAGGGGTATCAGTGGAGGATAGACAGGAATCTGCAATCGCAGCCTATGATCTGACGGTACGAAAAAGGTACCGTTCCCGCGGAGGGTGGATGCTGGAGACAAATACCGGGCTGAAGCTTTTGAGAGAATATGAGACGATCAGTGGTCATTTTGCTGTAGAAAATGAAATAAAAGATTTTCTTGTCCAGCGGGGATTTGCCCAGGTGGACCAGGTAATTGCAAACCGTGAGGGGATGCTGGTGACGGAACTTGAGTCCGGGGAGAAATACGTTCTCTATCAGTGGTTTGCCGGGGAAGAATGCAATCTGAAAGAAATAAACTGCCTGACAGCGGCGGGTGAAAATCTGGGAAAGTTTCACAAAATGCTTTCCGGTTATCACAGGAAACAGAATGAGCCGCAGGAGGAGACGGAACAGCAGGAAGAACGCTGGGGACTCCTGGAGCAGTTTCAAAAGCATAACCGTGAATTGAAACGGGTAAACGGTTATCTGAAAAATAAGAAGCGCAAAAATGAATTTGAGATATACGCCATCAACTGTTTTAAGGATTATTATGAAAAAGCATGTGAGGCGGCAGACCGCCTGGAAGATTGTGCTTTTTACAAAAAGATACGGGAAGGCAGCGGAGAGGTGTGCCATGGGGACTATAACTATCATAATCTGATTATGACCCGCGCCGGGGTGGCCACCACCGGCTTTGAGAAGTCCGGCACTGGAATTCAGCTTTTGGATCTGACATATTTTATGAGAAAGACATTGGAAAAAAATGGATGGTTCCGGGAAGCAGGAGAGGCGGTGCTCAAAGGCTACCAGAAGGAAAATCCTCTGACGGAGGAACAACTGGAATTTGTATACATTGTACTTCTGTATCCAGAAAAGTACTGGAAACTTATGAATCATTATTACAACAAAAAGAAGTCCTGGCTTTCTGCAAAAAGTCTGGAAAAACTTAAGAATGTAAGAAGTTTGGAAAAAAATAGGGAAATTTTTCTTCGTTTAAAGCTAAAATAGTGGAAGTTTTAACGCCAGCATGTTATACTATATATCAAATACTAACGGCCCAGAGATACAGCCGTTATGAGTAAGGAACGATGGGAGAAAACAGCATGAGAGACAGAATGTTCCGGATAATGACGTTGATTTTGGCGGTATGCTTACTGGTGCCAGGTTGTGGCAGAACCAGGGGAAAGCATGTGCAGCAGCAGGATCCAAATGCCGCTGTGACCTACGAAAAGGGAAAAGATTTTGTGGGAGTAGTCAAGAAGGTGGATACGGCGGGGAAGAAGATCACGTTTTACAACACAGGGACAGAGGAAGAGCAGATCTGTGATTTCAGTGGTGGAACGGAGATTCTGACCCCAAATGAAAAACAAATATCAGTAGAATCTCTGGAGGCAGGCCAGGTTGTTGATGTATATCTTTCTGAGACCACGAAACGGATGACAAGGATACAGCTGTCTTCAGATATTCTACAGTTTGAGAATGCAAAAAAACTGCTGGTAAACGCGGATGAGAAATATATCGAGTTAAATGATGTGAGGTATCGTTATGGAAGTGGTTTTTCTGCCTTTTCAGAGGGAGAAGTTATCGATATTCAGGAGATCGCGCCCACAGATGAGGTTACTTTCCGCGGAGTAAAGGGAAAAGCGTATTCGCTGGTGGTCACCAGAGGACATGGATATATCAAACCGGACAAGTATAAGGATTTTATCGGCGGAACCATGACGGTAGGCGGCATGATGATCCTGCCGGTTACGGAAAATATGCTGGTTCCTGTGCCAGAAGGGACCTATGAGGTGACTATGAAAAATGGAGATTTTACCGGAGGGCGATCAGTAAAAATCGAGAGAGACAAGCAGATGGTGCTGGACATGTCTCTGTTTAAGAGTGTGGAAAAAAACAAGGGACAGGTTGTCTTTGATATCAATCCGGAGGGAGCAGAGTTATATGTCAATGGATCTCCCGCAGATTATTCCAAGCCGGTTTCTCTTAAATATGGAAAACATACAATAAAGGTTGTTTTGGATGGATATACTACCTATACAGGAGTACTGGATGTCCAGTCGGCAAATCCTACGGTACAGATCAATCTTGCAGATGAAGAGGCGGAGGTCAAAGGAGACTCTAAGGATACCAGTGTTTCTAAAGAGGATTCATCCCAGGATTCTCAAAATTCGGACAAGTATGACAACCTTCATGAGATCAAGGTGACTACTCCTGCAGGCGCCAGTGTGTATATGGATGGTATTTATAAAGGAAAGGCGCCCTGCAGCTTTGCGAAGAAGATCGGCACGGTGACAATCACATTGTCGAAGGATGGTTTTGTGACAAAAAGTTATACGGTTACGACAATGGATGACAGTAAGGATGTGGAGTGGAGTTTTCCGGACTTGGTTAGTACGGCGGTGGGTTAACGGGATGGTTGTTATTTAGAAAGTGGAGCATTTTAAAATCCTGTCATTGATGAATGGCAGGATTATGAAATAAAGGTAAAAAAGGAGGATATGAATATGGGTTACATGGAAACTTACAAGGAGTGGATTGACAATCCTTATTTTGACGAGGAGACCAAAAAAGAGTTACAGGGCATCGAGGGAAATGAAGCCGAGATCAAAGAACGTTTTTATGCAGATCTTGAGTTCGGGACAGCTGGTCTGAGAGGAATTATCGGGGCTGGCACAAACCGGATGAATATCTATACGGTCAGGAAAGCTACCCAGGGGCTGGCAAATTACATAATCAGCCAGAAGGGGCAGGACAAAGGTGTGGCGATCGCCTTTGATTCCAGGCGTATGTCACCAGAATTTGCGGATGAAGCGGCATGCTGTCTGGCGGCGAACGGCATCAAAGCTTATGTATTTGAAAGCCTGCGTCCGACGCCGGAACTGTCTTTCGCTGTACGGGAGCTGGGCTGCATATCCGGCATAAATATTACAGCCAGCCATAATCCGCCAGAATACAATGGCTATAAAGTGTACTGGGAGGACGGCGCCCAGATTACACCGCCGCATGATGCCGGCATTATGGATGAGGTAAAGGCAGTGACAGATTATGCCACAGTGAAGACCATGGACAAAGACGAAGCGGTTAAATCTGGCTTGTATGTGACCATCGGCGCCGATGTGGATGACCGATATATGGAGGAATTGAAAAAAAATGTGCTTCATCCTAAATGTATCAAAGAAGTAGAAAAGGATCTTCGTATTGTATATACACCGCTTCATGGGACGGGAAATCTACCAGTCCGCAGGATATTAAAAGAGCTTGGATTTACTAATGTATACGTCGTACCAGAACAGGAACTTCCGGATGGTGAATTCCCGACAGTGAGCTATCCGAATCCGGAAGCGAAGGAAGCTTTTGAACTCGCTCTGAAGCTTGCCAAAGAAAAAGATGCCGATCTGGTGCTCGCCACAGACCCGGATGCCGACCGGCTTGGAGTGTATGTGAAGGATACCAAATCGGGAGAATACATCTGTCTCACTGGAAATATGTCCGGAGCGTTTCTCGCAGATTATGAGATCGGTCAGAAACTGGCGCTGGAGGGGACGCTCCCCAGTGATGGAATGCTGGTAAAGACGATCGTTACGACGAATCTGGTTGATGCTATAGCTGAATATTATAATATTGACTTGAAGGAATGCCTCACTGGCTTTAAGTGGATCGGCAAAGAGATCCTAAAGACAGAGCTCACTGGCAAGGGAAGCTATCTGTTCGGGTTTGAGGAGAGTTATGGTTGCCTGATTGGTACCCATGCCAGAGATAAGGATGCCATCGTGGCATCGATGGCATTGTGTGAGGCGGCGGCTTATTATAAAAAACGCGGAAAGACGATCTGGGATGCCATGATCGATATGTACGATAAATACGGTTATTATAAAGATGATGTGATTGCCATCACCCACAAAGGAATCGAGGGATTGGAGAAGATCCGCTCCATCATGGAGGGACTGCGCAATGATCCGCCGGTACGTTTTGGGGATTATGAAGTACTTGCGGTGAGAGATTATGAGAAAGACACAGTGAAAAACCTCAGTACTGGAGAAGTTACTGCTACAGGGCTTCCGAAGTCAAATGTATTGTATTTTGAACTTACTTCGGATGCGTGGATCTGTATCCGCCCATCGGGGACAGAGCCGAAGATTAAGATTTATTTTGGTGTGGTGGGAACTAGTATGGAAGATGCCGATGAAAAGTCTGCCGAACTTGCTGAGATTGTAAAGGAGACACTGATGTAAATAGAGATAAGGGGCGCGAATATGACAAATAAGACATTAAAGGCGTGGATGAATCCTGCTTTGCTGGAAGAGATGGAAGAAGGGGTGCTGAATGCGCCCCAGGATCTCCTGGGTATGCACTATTATGACGGGATCCAGTTATTCATCGTCAGACGTCCGAAGGCGCAGAGAATATGGATCATCAATGCTGAGGGTGACGAAGCTGGTGAGATGGAGGAGCTGGACAGCGAGCTGGGGCTCTTCGGCCTGGAGATCACGGCAAAGACAAAGCAGCTGAAAGATTACCGGGTGAGGATCGAGTATGGGGAGAATGATGTGGTGGAGACCGCAGATCCTTATAACTTTTCACCGGTCATGACGGATTTTGACTGTTATATCTTTGGAGAGGGAAAAAATTATAAGATTTATGAAAAATTTGGTGCCCATGTGGAGACCATCAACGGTGTCAAAGGGACAAGATTTGCCGTGTGGGCGCCGGATGCCAGAAGTGTCAGTGTGGTGGGCAGTTTTAATATGTGGGATGGACGGCTTCACACCATGAGACTGCTGGGACCGACAGGCGTTTATGAACTGTTTATCCCAGGCGTCGCCGAGGGCGGCATTTACAAATACCAGATTACTACCCGCAGCGGAGAGCTGATCTATAAAACGGACCCTTATGGTAATTATGCCGAGCTGCGTCCGGGAAATGCTTCTGTGGTGACTTCTCTTGAGGGATATGAGTGGAATGATACCTCATATATGAAGGAACACGAAAAGAAGACCAGAGAGGTCAGGGAGCGGAACCCCATGAATATTTATGAGGTTCATCTTGGCTCTTGGAAAAAGCGTCTTGAAGAAGACGACAACGGATTTTATTCCTATCCGGAGCTGGCGCAGATGCTGGGAGACTACCTGGTAGAGATGGAGTACACTCATGTGGAGCTGATGGGAATTGCAGAATATCCTTTTGACGGTTCCTGGGGGTATCAGGTGGGATGTTACTATGCGCCCACCAGCCGTTATGGTACGCCGAAAGACTTTATGTATTTTGTGGATGAAATGCATCGGCGGGGTATAGAAGTGATTTTAGACTGGGTGCCGGCACATTTTCCAAAGGATGCCCATTGTCTTGGGAACTTTGACGGCAAGGCAGTGTACGAGCATCCCGACCGGCGGCGGGGAGAACATCCCGACTGGGGAACCTATATCTTTGATTATGGAAGAAAAGAGGTTCAGAATTTTCTCGTGGCCAATGCTCTGTTTTGGATCGAGAAGTTCCATATCGACGGGCTGCGTGTGGATGCGGTGGCGTCCATGCTCTACCTGGATTATGGAAAACAGGACGGCGACTGGCTGCCAAATAAAGATGGAGGCAATGAACACTATGAGGCAGTGGAATTTCTGCGCCATCTGAACAGAGTGGTGGAAAAAGATCATCCTGGGGCGTATATTATCGCAGAGGAGTCCACGGCGTGGCCGGGTGTGACAAGTGATGTAGAGCAGGGAGGACTTGGTTTTTCCTTTAAGTGGAATATGGGATGGATGAATGATTTTCTGGAATACATGAAGCTTGATCCTTATTTCAAGCAGTTTCACCATGATCAGCTCTGTTTCAGCCTTTCCTACCATCTCAGTGAAAAATATATCCTTGTGCTGTCCCACGATGAGGTGGTTCATGGAAAATGTTCGCTGTTAAATAAGATGCCTGGACTGACAGGGGACAAGTTTGCGGCGCTGAAGGCTGCTTTTGGATTTATGTATGGTCATCCGGGTAAAAAGCTTTTGTTTATGGGACAGGAATTTGCCCAGCAACGGGAGTGGAGTGAGATGAGAAGCCTTGACTGGTATCTTATGGATGAGGCGCCTCATCGGCAGATTCATCAGTTTATCCATGATTTTAACCATTTGTATAAAGAATATGGTGCACTCTGGTATAATGACAGTGACGTCATAGGGTTTGAGTGGATGGACTGTGCGAGACCGGAGACCAGTACCGTGGCGTTTGTGCGCCGGGGAAAGACAAAGTCAAAGCAGCTTATGTTTCTTCTAAACTTTACGCCGGTGGAGCACGCAAAGTACAAGGTAAAGGCTCCGTGTAAAGGGAAGTTTACAGAAATATTGAATTCAGATGATATAAAATACGGCGGCCAGGGAAGAATAAATGCAAAGCCGGTCACCGCAAAAATAAAGAAATCGCTGCCAAAGGCAGGCGGAGGGAAAGCTCCAGCTCCGGCTTCAAAGGATCCAGAGTATGAGATCGAGTGTTACCTGCCGCCGTTGTCAGTGGTGGTATTGGAGTATAATTACAATGAATAAGAGGGGTAGAACGAATAGGTAAGTTATACCCGGAACAAAAGAGACGTACAAGAAGGCAGGAGGAAATTGGGATGCTGGTAATCAAACCAAGTATTGAAATCATAGACATGGACAGTTATGAGAATACTTTGAAGAAAATTGAAAAGATCGGTCGAGTATGCTATAAGAGCGAGGGGAAGATCACAGAGGATTCAGCGGAGAAATTTATCCGTGCACTATTGACAAGGCAGCACGAATCTGTGATCGAGCATGAGTCGGTGACCATTCGGATGATATGTGACCGGGGAGTGAGTCATGAGATCGTGCGGCACCGTATCGCCAGCTACAGTCAGGAGAGTACTCGTTACTGTAATTACGCTGGGGACAAATTTGACAATCAGATCACAGTGATCGATCTTGCCAGCGGATTTGAATATGATCTGTCCAAAGAAAATGATAAGGCAAAATACGAGGTCTGGACAAAAGCGATGGAGGATGCAGAAAAGGCATACTTCCGAATGCTGGAATTGGGTGCATCTCCCCAGGAGGCGCGGTCCGTGCTTCCAAATTCATTGAAGACGGAGATCGTGGTTACAATGAATCTGCGTTCCTGGAGGAATTTTTTCAGGCTGCGTGTGGATTCTCATGCACATCCGCAGATGCGGGAAGTGGCAGGAATGGTATACGAAGAATTTCAGAAAAAGCTGCCGGTCTTTGTTTCAGGTCTGGAGATAGAGTAAAGGCGTCAGCTGGTAAAGGAAACTATTTGGCAAAGTGCAGGTAAGGTTATGGTTCAGAAAACAGAGTATTATATGTCATCTTCCAACGGAACAGACAAGCTTCATCTGGTGGAATGGCAGCCGGAGGGAGAGGTACGGGGAATTCTGCAGGTTTCCCACGGAATGATAGAATATATTGACCGCTACGACCGTTTTGCCAGATTTATGGCGGAAAGAGGATTTGTGGTGATCGGAAATGATCATCTGGGACATGGTGAGACAGCGGCAGAAAAGAATTATGGTTACTTTGCCCCGGAAGATGGGAGCGGCTATGTAGTGCGGGATCTGCATCGGGTGAGCCAGTATGCCCGCAGAAAATATCCGGATAAACCCTTTATTCTCATGGGACACAGTATGGGCTCTTTTATGGCGAGACGTTATGCCATGACTTATGGAAAAGAGCTGGATGGTCTGATCCTTATGGGGACAGGAAGCAAACCAGAAATTCTCTTAAAAGTGGGCAGAGTGCTTGTGGGAGCGTTGATCCGTATGAAGGGAGAGTGGGCCCACAGCGGGCTTCTGGAGAAACTTTGTTTTGCGCTGTATAACATCCGTATCCGGCCGGCGCGGACGCCATCGGACTGGCTGTCAAGGGACGAAAAGGAAGTGGACAAGTATCTGGCACATCCCTATAGTAAGTTTACTTTTACCTTAAATGGATACCGCACGTTATTTGAGGTGATTTCTTTTGTACAGGACAAGGATAATATCCTCCGTCTTCCCCATTCTCTTCCCATGCTTTTTGTAGCTGGACAGGAGGATCCTGTGGGAAATTATGGGAAGAGCGTCAAGGCGGTGGCACAGAGTTATCAACGAGCCGGCGTCGGGGATGTGACCTGCCGCTTGTACCCAGGAGCAAGACATGAGCTCCTGAATGAACTGGATTACGAGACGACCCAGGAGGACATCTGGGACTGGATCGCCAGACGGTGGTTTACGTAAGGTGGCACAGCTCGCCGGTTAATTTTATTCTGGCCAGAATTCTTTCATATAGCTCTCAAGTATAGGAAAGGGTGCCGGTCCGGCAGACAGCACATATTGGTGAAAGGATTTTTCCGAGAAGTTCTGTCCCAGCTGTTTTCTGGCGGCATCCTTTAATTTGGCAAATTCCATATAACCAATGGTGTATTTTAGGTAAGAGCCGGGTTCATCAATAATATTTTTATAGAGGGAATGGGCGGTGTCTTCCGGATAATTCCCATTCTGATTCAAAAATTCCAGCACTTTCTTTTCATCCCAGCCATAGTAATGAATTCCAATGTCACAGATCCCATAGATACACAGGGAAACGATCATGTTGTTTCTCAGAATCCCAACCTCGTCTTTGGAATACCCCAGATATTTGTAGGAATACAATTCGGCATAAGTCGCCCACCCCTCGGTATAGCCGCTGAAATTCAGGGCGTAGGAGAGAAGGGGGTGATTTTGCTGGCGGTGAAAGACATTCTGGTAAAGGTGGCCAGGGTATCCCTCATGGGCCAGGGTGGTAGAGATATCCGAACCGGCAAAACGGCTGCTATTGTTGATATAGATGGAATTTTCTGTAAATGCATCCAGGGGCGGCGTCAGATAAAAGGCAGGACTCAGATAATCTTCCAGCGACTTATCTACATAGGATACAGTATAGTTTACGTCGGCAGCCTGCGGGAAGTCTTTGAGGATGGCGGTGGAAAGAGAAGCCAGCCGTTCTTCCGGAGTGAGATTGCCAGCTGCTTTTGTACTCAGGCTGCTGAAAAGAGCGGGATCTTTTTTGGCATAGGATAATAGGGTGTTTCTGGATTTATGGAGCCTGTCATTTAAAATCTGATAGTATTCCTCCACACTGGTGGAGGAACCGGTCTCCTGGGCGAAGAGATGGCTGTAATATTCTTTTCCATTTGGATAAGAAGAAAGGGCGCCATCCGTTCCTGCCATGGCGGAGATGACATTCAGCCCGTGGATCAGTTGTTCATAGGCAGGAGTGATACAGGAACGAACCAGTTCTTTATTTTTTTTGCGATAATCTTTCCGTGTATTCCTGTCAAGAAACGTGCAGGACTTGGTCCGGGAACGGAAAGATGTGAGCAGTATATCGCTTCCGTTGTTCTGGGTGAAAGAAAGGCACTGATCCGCGATGGTTTCCAATGTGTCCCGGCTGGGAAGCATATGTTCCTTTGCCTGGATTTCCAGGAAAGAGAGCACGGATTCAAAGTATCCAGGGATGGATTCGAGCAGCGCAAAATAGTTTTGAATATCTTCCACAGAGTCGAAATTATATTCTGCTAAAAGTACCGGAAGTTGTGCCTGCAGCCCTGTGACTGGAGAGAGCGGTCGGGAAAATAGGATGAAATCAGCGCCTTTTTTGTCCATTTCCAGTGTGTAGGCGAGGGAATCATAGAGAAGCTGCTGTGGCAGTGTGAGTTCGGACTTATCAAATTCTTTCAGGGAATACAGAAGATTTTCTGTCTCAGGTGCTGCATTTTTCAGAGAATCCAGGGAAATGGGTGTGAATCCACCACAGGTCGGACTTATTCCGTATTTGTCCGGTTTTGACAGGGTATAATTCAGTGAAAGGGCGTCAGAGGAGACAGTTTCCCGGAAAAGCTGGTCTGTAAATTCTGTAAATTTTTTGCTCTCAGTGGATTGTGATGTTGAACTTTCTGGAGAAGTTTTGCTGCCTGTGGAACACGCTGTCAGCAGAAGGCTGGTGGCTAGAAAGATGGAAAAGAATAATTTTTGAAGGCTGTGCCTAATCGTTTTCATAAGAATCACCCCAGGGGCAGAACAATTGATACTATTATATGGATGGAAATGATAATTTATACGGAGAGTTACAGTGTGATAGCCCAGGAAGGGCAGGAACCAGAACAGAGGCCGGAGCTGCACTGCGGCTCCAGAGAAAAGAGGAATCGGATGAAAAAAATATTTGTATACATAATTATGTCCAGCCTTATAGCGGGAATGCTGTCCGGCTGTGGAGGGGAATACAGGATGGCATCGAAAGGCGTATCCGGGAGCGCTGTGTCCGGAGCGGTGGTGGAGACCAGACAGACGGTTTCCCATCAATATGCGACCGATACGAATTTGTACAGGGATGATGGGGTGGAAACCGCGGATGATTTTTATATTCTTTTGATACAGACCAGATTGGATGGTTCTCACGAGAAGAAAATAAAGATTAAGAATTTGGAGAGAATCATTGGAGTAAAGGATGCTTATCTATACTACCATATCGGGGATTATTCGGAAAAGGGGGAGGATTATTCAGGGCGCATCTGCCGTGTTCCCATTAAAAAAGATGCAGAGGGGTATGATGTGATCGATACAGAACATGCCGAGATACTTATGGATCTGGGCTGGAGCGCAGATAGTATTTGTATGGTTTCCCATTATATTTATGTCAATCCGCAGGAAAGTGGAAAGACCGTGAAATACGATATTCAGTCCAGGAAAGAGGTGCCCGTGGAGGAGCTTCAAATAAGTTCCAGAACTCCTGAAATTTTATTTATGGACTGTGGAAACCAGGCCGCCGCTCTCTGTGCCGAAATCGGTCTGTTTGTTCAGAATGTAGAAGAGACGGGATGGAAGCTGGTGAGTGATAATAAAGATCTGGCATGGTCATGGATGGCATGGGATGCCGCCGCCCTTTTCTATACGACGACGGATACAGACCGGGATTTTGTGGAAAACGTCTGGAAGATCAATCTGAAAACCAGAAGTGAAGAAAGATTTGTATCAAAGGAGCAGCTCTGGAGGGTGGCGGCAGCGGCGCTGGGCATTGAAGAGAGCGGCATGGAACTCTGTGCAGTGACCCGGCTGTTCTGCGATGGAGGACGCTGTTATGTCCAGGTTCAGGTCAACTGGCCGGAAGAGGAGATCTATCATATGGAGTATCTGATGTTCAGCCAGGGAGAGGAAGAGACAGAGCTCCGTTTTGAGAAAGCTTTGACGGAGTGCATGAGGACCTATGGAACCACCAGAGAAGGAAAGTGGATGAATTATGATAAGCAGAATAAGGTAATCGTGAAAAAATGGGTCACAAAGGAGCATGTCCTTCTCAGGGACGCCAAATGCTACTGCATAAAAAATGGAAAAGCCTTTTTGTGCCTATATGACTATGAAAAGGGAAGAGAACGGGTGGGGTATTATGAACTGGAGAGCGGGGAATTCCACTGGCTCTACCCAAAGGACGCAGAATATTATGAGCCATGTTATGATGAGCCCCAGGGTGACAGAGCCCCCCTTTTGAGTGATTATTATGGGGCAGGATATCGTTTCAGAGGCATTGACTGGAGCCCGAATGTCGATGCTCCGGTGGAGGGACCGGAAGGAGGTTTCGAAGAGGAATGAAAAGATATTTACCTATATATTAAGTATGGACAGGTTGCAAATTTTCTTTGCATTTTTTTAAAGATATGATAAGATAACCTGTAAATAATATCATTTTGGTGGAAGAGAGAAGGTGATTATTTTGAAAAAGTCAGTGCCAATTGGTTTTGAAGATTTTAAGCGAATTATCGATGGGAATATGTACTATGTAGATAGCGATCCCCAGGCCGTATTGGTCTAATACTTCTTCCAACAGCATTGTTAAAGAACTAGTTGAGAATGCGGATTCAGAGGTGCGTCAGGAAATTGAAAAGCTGATTGCCGGAGGAACGATCAAAAAACCAGTGTATGAAGATATCACCTATGATTCAATTTATGATTCGCAGGATAATCTTTGGAACTTTCTTTATTTTACCGGCTATCTAAAGGCTGGTGGCGGAAGTCTCGAGGATGATACAAATTATATGAAACTTATGATTCCGAACACTGAAATCCGCACGATTTATAAGAGAACGATTCTTACGTGGTTTGAAAAAAAAGTTAAGAATCTGTAGCGCTCGGAATTGATTTTTGCTTTGGAGAAGGGGGATTGTGAGAAGATTGAAACATTTATTTCAACACAACTTTATTTGCCCAGGTGGCACAAGCTCGATTCCGGCGGACAGGCCGCCTGCATCTCGCTTGGGTTGAGCGTTAAATAGAGGAGAGAAAAAACCAGCGCAGAAAATACGAAAGTATGTCCCCCACAGGACCAGGCATCGGTGCAAATGAATTTGCCCGATGCCTGGTCCTGTGGGGGGAGTGCTTCGCACTCTTTCTGCGCTGGTTTTTTCTTTTCTGCTTAACTTTTCTAAATACAAAAAAAGTGCCAATTTTATATTGACACCGCTCTACACCTGTGGTAAGATGGAATATACAGTATTGTGGTAAATTAGGAGTATTAGCCCTATGTAAATTTATTATAGCACAGTTCTGTAAAAAAAACAAGGAGTGAAATCATCAATGGAGAAAAACAGAATACGTCCTGTCAAAGTGGGCAAAGGCGTCAGAATGAGTTACTCAAAGCAAAAAGAAGTATTGGAGATGCCAAACCTCATTGCGGTTCAGACAGATTCATACAAATGGTTTTTGGAAGAAGGTTTAAATGAAGTTTTTCGTGATATTTCCCCCATTTCAGATTACAACGGGAATCTCAGCCTTGAATTTGTAAATTTCGAGCTGTGCAGAGATGATGTGAAATATTCTATTGAGGCCTGTAAGGAACGGGATGCCACATACGCTGCTCCGCTGAAGGTGAAGGTAAGACTTCACAATAAAGAAACAGAAGAAATCAGTGAGCATGATATTTTCATGGGTGATCTGCCGCTTATGACCGCTACGGGAACCTTTGTGATCAATGGTGCGGAGCGTGTTATCGTAAGTCAGCTCGTTCGTTCTCCTGGTATTTATTACGGAATTGCTCATGATAAAATTGGTAAGGAACTGTATTCTTCCACAGTTATACCAAACCGTGGTGCTTGGCTGGAATATGAGACGGACTCCAACGATATTTTTTATGTGCGTGTAGACCGTAACCGTAAGGTGCCGATCACTGTGCTGATCCGTGCCCTTGGTGTGGGAACCAATCAGGAGATCCTCGACCTTTTTGGTGAGGAGCCAAAGATCGTTGCCAGCTTTGCCAAGGATGCATCTGAAAATTATCAGGATGGTCTTCTGGAGCTGTATAAAAAGCTTCGTCCCGGCGAGCCGTTGTCTGTGGACAGCGCAGAAAGTCTGATCAACAGCATGTTCTTTGATGTGAGACGTTATGATCTTGCGAAGGTTGGACGTTATAAATTTAATAAAAAACTTGCTTTCCGCAACCGTATCACTGGATTTACCCTGGCAGAAGATGTGGTAGATGTGATGACGGGTGAAGTTGTGGCTGAGGCAGGAACGATAATATCTGAGGAAAAAGCGACAGATATCCAGAACACAGCGGTTCCATTCGTGATGATACAGACAGAGGAACGGGTTGCAAAAATACTCTCCAATATGATGGTTGATTTACATGCATTTTTACCAAATGCAGATAAAAAAGAGTTAGGTGTGACAGAAGATGTATACTATCCACGTCTGAAAGAGATTATGGATGAGTATACGACAGATGAAGAAAGATACGAAGCAATCAAAAAGAACATAGCAGATTTAATACCGAAACATATTACGAAAGAAGACATTTTTGCTTCGATCAATTATAACATGCATCTTGAGTATGGTGTGGGAAATGATGATGATATTGACCATTTGGGCAACCGCCGTATTCGTGCGGTGGGAGAGCTTCTTCAGAATCAGTACCGTATCGGTCTGTCCCGTATGGAGAGAGTGGTTCGTGAGCGTATGACGACGCAGGATGTGGCCACGATCTCTGCCCAGTCGCTGATCAACATCAAGCCGGTGACGGCAGCAGTGAAGGAGTTTTTCGGAAGTTCCCAGCTGTCACAGTTTATGGATCAGAACAATCCATTGTCGGAGCTGACCCACAAGAGACGTCTGTCCGCCCTGGGACCGGGTGGTCTTTCCAGAGACCGTGCCGGATTTGAGGTGCGTGATGTGCATTATTCCCACTATGGAAGAATGTGTCCGATCGAGACGCCGGAAGGTCCAAACATCGGATTGATCAACTCCCTTGCTTCTTATGCGAGGATCAATGAATACGGATTCGTAGAGGCCCCATACCGCAAGGTGGATAAGAGCGATCCGGAGAATCCGGTGGTTACCGATGAAGTTATATATATGACCGCAGACGAAGAGGACAGATATCATGTGGCGCAGGCGAATGAGGCGCTGGATGAGGATGGACATTTCGTGCGTAAAAATATTTCGGGACGTTTCAGAGAAGAAACCTCTGAGTTCCAGAGAAGTAAAATTGATTATATGGATGTGTCGCCTAAGATGGTATTTTCCGTGGCGACAGCGATGATCCCGTTCCTGGAGAATGACGATGCGAACCGTGCTCTGATGGGATCTAACATGCAGCGTCAGGCAGTTCCTCTTCTTGTGACAGAGGCGCCGGCCGTAGGAACAGGTATGGAGATGAAAGCGGCGGTGGACTCCGGAAACTGCGTGGTGGCAGAGGAAGGCGGCATTATCGAGCGCGCCGAATCAAACCGCATTCTGATTAAGAAAAAAGATGGAAACAAAGATGAATACAAGCTTGCTAAATTTGTCCGCAGTAACCAGGGAACCTGTATGAACCAGAGACCGATCGTATCCAAAGGAGATCAGGTTGAGAAAGGACAGGTTATCGCTGACGGACCTTCTACTTCCGGCGGAGAGATTGCTCTCGGAAAGAACCCTCTGATCGGATTTATGACCTGGGAGGGTTATAACTACGAGGATGCCGTGCTTTTGAGTGAGCGGCTGGTACAGGAGGACGTCTATACTTCCGTTCATATTACGGAATATGAGACAGAGGCGAGAGATACCAAACTGGGACCAGAAGAAATTACCAGAGACGTACCGGGAGTGGGTGACGACGCGCTGAAAGATCTGAATGAACAGGGTATCATCCGTATCGGTGCAGAGGTTCGTGCCGGTGACATCCTTGTGGGTAAGGTGACGCCAAAGGGTGAGACAGAGCTGACCGCAGAGGAGAGGCTTCTTCGTGCGATCTTTGGTGAAAAGGCGAGAGAGGTAAGAGATACTTCCCTGCGTGTTCCTCACGGTGAGTTTGGTATTGTTGTGGATGCCAAAGTATTTACCAGGGATAATGGAGATGAACTTTCACCGGGTGTAAATAAGACCGTTCGTATCTATATTGCACAGAAGAGAAAGATCCAGGTAGGAGATAAAATGGCAGGACGTCACGGAAACAAGGGTGTGGTTTCCCGCGTACTTCCGGTAGAGGATATGCCATTTCTGCCAAATGGACGTCCTCTGGATATCGTGCTGAATCCGCTGGGTGTGCCTTCCCGAATGAACATTGGACAGGTGCTGGAGATTCATCTGAGCCTTGCTGCCAAGGCGCTGGGCTTTAATGTGGCGACGCCGGTATTTGACGGGGCCAACGAGATTGATATTATGGATACACTCAAGCTCGCCAACGATTATGTCAATACGCCGCTGGATGAGTTTGAAGAAAAATACAAAGACATTCTTGATCCGGAGGTTATGCAGTACCTCCTTGAAAATGAGGAATACCGCAAGGAATGGGCAGGAGTGCCGATCAAGGAAGACGGTAAGGTTCAGCTTCGTGATGGGCGGAGCGGAGAATTCTTTGATGGAGAGGTAACGATTGGATTCATGCATTACCTCAAGCTCCACCATCTGGTAGATGATAAGATCCATGCTCGTTCTACTGGACCGTATTCACTGGTTACCCAGCAGCCGCTGGGTGGTAAGGCGCAGTTCGGAGGACAGCGTTTTGGAGAGATGGAGGTTTGGGCGCTGGAGGCCTATGGTGCTGCTTACACGCTTCAGGAAATTCTTACGGTCAAATCCGATGATGTGGTTGGACGTGTGAAGACCTATGAGGCGATCATCAAGGGAGATAATATTTCCGATCCGGGTATTCCGGAGTCCTTCAAAGTGCTTTTGAAGGAGCTTCAGTCCCTGGCGCTGGATGTAACGGTTCTGGATGAGAACGGCGAAGAAATTCAGATGACAGAGACCGTAGAGGAAGGTACTGTAGAAGATGTATCCGGCTTGATAGAGGGAGATAAGTTTGAGCTTCAGGAAGAGTCCTTTGAGAGCGCAGGCTTTAGAGAGGCTGAGCTGGAGGATCTGGATGATGACAGCAGCATTGGAGTCGCAGAAGAGTTTTAAGAATTGGAGGAAGGAATATGCCACAGGTAAGTGATGTTATACAGGAAACATTAACATACGATAAAATAAAGATTAAACTTGCTTCTCCAAGTAAGATTCGCGAGTGGTCCAGAGGAGAGGTAAAAAAACCGGAAACCATCAACTATAGAACTCTGAAACCGGAAAAAGACGGTTTGTTCTGCGAGAAGATTTTCGGTCCAAGTAAGGACTGGGAATGTCATTGTGGTAAATATAAAAAAGTTCGTTATAAAGGCGTAGTCTGTGACCGATGTGGAGTAGAGGTAACCAAGTCCAGTGTCCGCAGGGAGCGCATGGGACATATCGAGCTGGCGGCTCCGGTATCCCATATCTGGTATTTTAAAGGGATTCCAAGCCGTATGGGGTTAATACTCGATATTTCTCCAAAGGTATTAGAAAAAGTTCTGTATTTCGCAGCGTATATCGTTCTGGAATCCGATGTAAAGGAAGTCCAGGTTAAGCAGGTGCTCTCTGAGCAGGAATACCAGAAGGCCAGAGAAGATTTTGGTGATACCTTCCGTGTGGGAATGGGGGCAGAGTCGATTCAGGAGCTGCTGCAGAGGATCGATCTGGAGGAGGAATCTAAGGAACTGAAGACAGATCTCAAGACCTCCACCGGACAGAAACGTGCCCGTATCATTAAGAGACTGGAGGTCATTGAGGCATTCCGTGAGTCCGGCAACAAACCGGATTGGATGATCCTTACGGTGATCCCTGTGATCCCGCCGGATCTTCGTCCGATGGTACAGTTGGATGGTGGACGTTTTGCCACCTCAGATATGAATGATTTGTACCGTCGTATCATCAACCGTAATAACCGTCTGAAAAGACTTTTAGAGTTGGGCGCACCGGATATCATCGTGCGAAATGAGAAACGTATGCTTCAGGAAGCGGTGGATGCGCTGATCGATAACGGACGCCGTGGACGTCCGGTGACAGGGCCGGGTAACCGTGCCTTGAAATCTCTGTCAGATATGCTCAAAGGTAAGCAGGGACGTTTCCGTCAGAACCTTCTTGGTAAGCGTGTGGATTATTCCGGACGTTCGGTTATCGTGGTAGGTCCAGAGCTCAAGATCTACCAGTGCGGTCTGCCGAAGGAAATGGCGATCGAGCTGTTTAAGCCTTTTGTTATGAAGGAACTGGTGGCAAACGGAACCGCCCACAATATAAAAAATGCTAAGAAAATGGTTGAGAAGCTGGAGCCGGCTGTATGGGATATCTTAGAGCAGGTGATCAAAGAGCATCCGGTTATGCTGAACCGTGCCCCTACACTCCACCGTCTCGGTATTCAGGCATTTGAGCCGACATTGGTAGAAGGTAAGGCGATCAAACTGCATCCGTTGGTATGTACTGCGTTTAATGCTGACTTCGACGGAGACCAGATGGCTGTGCATCTTCCGCTCTCAGTGGAAGCTCAGGCGGAGTGCCGTTTCCTTCTGCTCTCACCAAACAATCTGCTGAAACCGTCGGACGGCGGTCCTGTGGCAGTGCCTTCTCAGGATATGGTACTCGGTATCTATTATCTGACCCAGGAAAGACCGGGAGCAAAGGGAGAAGGAAAAGCATTCCGAAATATGAATGAGGCCCTTGTTGCCTACGAAAACCATGAAATCACACTTCACGCCAAGATCAAAGTACGACGTGAGGGTATTAATAAAAAGGGTGAGAAAGAGACTCGCATTATCGAGTCCACTCTCGGACGGTTCATTTTCAATGAGATTATTACCCAGGATCTGGGATTTGTGGACCGTGAAAAGGATGAGAATTTCTTGAAGCTGGAGGTAGATTTCCACGTAGGAAAGAAACAGCTGAAGCAGATTCTTGAAAAATGTATCAATAATCATGGCGCTACAAGAACGGCAGAAACATTGGATGCCATCAAGTCACTGGGGTATAAATTCTCCACCAGGGCTGCCATGACCGTATCCATCTCGGATATGGAAGTGCCAGAAGCCAAAAAGACGATTCTGGCAGATGCTGAGGCGACAGTGGAAGACATTTCGAGAAATTTCCGGCGTGGACTTCTCACAGAAGAAGAGCGCTACAAGGCAGTTATTGAGACCTGGAAAAATGCCGATGACGATATCACAGAGGCGCTTCTGACAGGCCTGGATGAATATAACAATATCTTTATGATGGCAGACTCCGGTGCCCGTGGTTCTGACAAGCAGATCAAACAGCTTGCCGGAATGCGTGGACTGATGGCGGATACGTCAGGACGTACCATCGAGCTTCCGATCAAGTCAAATTTCCGTGAAGGTCTTGACGTACTTGAGTACTTCATTTCCGCCCACGGCGCCCGTAAGGGACTTTCCGATACTGCGCTGCGTACAGCAGACTCCGGATATCTGACGAGACGTCTCGTAGACGTATCCCAGGATCTGATTATTCGTGAGACAGACTGCTGTGAGGGCCGGGATGAGATCCCAGGTATGTGGATCAGCGCCTTTATGGATGGAAAAGAAGTCATTGAAACATTAGAGGAAAGAATCACCGGACGCTATGCCTGTGAAAGTATGTACGATGATGAGGGCAACCTGATCGTGAAGGCAAATCATATGATCACACCGAAGCGTGCGGCGAGAATTGTAAATACAAAGGCGATCATCGATGCCGGAGATAAGGCGAAGGTGAAGATCCGTACGATCCTCACCTGTAAATCCCATATCGGTATCTGTGCGAAATGCTATGGTTCCAACATGGCAACCGGTGAGCCGGTGCAGGTAGGTGAGGCCGTGGGAATCATCGCCGCACAGTCCATTGGTGAGCCGGGTACACAGCTTACGATGCGTACCTTCCATACCGGTGGTGTGGCAGGAGACGATATCACACAGGGTCTTCCCCGTGTGGAGGAGCTGTTCGAGGCGAGAAAGCCAAAGGGACTTGCGATCATTTCTGAATTTGGCGGCACGGTAACCTTGAGAGATACCAAGAAGAAACGTGAAGTTATCATCAGTGATGACAAGACCGGCCAGACGAAAGCATATCTGATTCCATATGGTTCCCGTATCAAGGTAATGGACGGTCAGGAGTTAGAGGCTGGTGACGAGCTGACAGAGGGTAGTGTCAATCCTCATGACATATTGAAGATCAAGGGCGTTCGCGCCGTTCAGGATTACATGCTTCGCGAGGTGCAGCGTGTTTACCGCCTGCAGGGTGTTGAGATCAATGATAAGCATATCGAAGTGATCGTTCGCCAGATGCTTAAGAAGGTTCGCATTGAGAACAATGGTGATTCGGACTTCCTTCCGGGCACACTGGTAGATACCCTGGAATTTGATGACAAGGTAGAGGAATTGGGAGAAAAGGGAATGGAAGTGCCGGAGGGCAAGCAGATCATCCTCGGTATCACGAAAGCATCCCTTGCTACAAATTCTTTCCTGTCGGCAGCGTCCTTCCAGGAAACGACGAAAGTGCTCACGGATGCAGCGATCAAAGGAAAAGTAGATCCGCTGATCGGTCTAAAAGAGAATGTTATCATCGGTAAGCTGATCCCGGCGGGAACAGGTATGAAACGTTACCGCAACATCGGGCTTCACAGTGACCTGGTAGACAGTCTGGAGCCACCGGAACCGATCTTTGAAGAAGAGGTCGTGAAAGAGACCGATGAGGATATGGAAAACGATGCAGCAATGATAGAGGAAACAGATGCATTCTTTATGACAGAAGAAATGGATGAAGGAATTCTTGCCGAAGAGGAAGAGTTGATTCCACTGGATGAGTAGTATTAATATGATACCAGGGTCAAAAGGTCATGCATTCCATGCTTGCATGGAAAAGCATGACTTTGGGACCCGCAAAACACCTTTTACCCCCAACATCATTAATATAGTTTAAAAATATTCCCCCGGTTTGGTCACCAGAAGGTGGCTGGACTGGGGGATTTTTTGTATAGATCTACGGAGCGGATCTGGCGCCGGGGCAGAAAAAAACAAAACCATACCAATAATTCCTATAAAACCTTACCTTTTGCAAGTTTTAAAAATTGGAAGAATATGTTATGCTGTTTAATGCAACATATTGGTATTTTTTAAAACAAAAAAAGGAAAAGGAGAAAAATCATGAGAAACCAATGGAAAAAGTTACTCACTTCTATGTTGATTGTTTGTCTGCTGTTTAGCAGTATAGTAGCAGCCGGCGTAAAAGATGTAAAAGCAGAGCAGATGATAGGGGAGAACACTGACTCTGATATGTCAGAGGAATATGATGTAAAGCTGACGTATGATGTCACTGGCACATGGGATGGTCATAGTAATGTCGAAGTAAAGCTTACTAATATCCTGGATGAGAAGATCGAGGATTGGGAAATAAAAATTCCTGCTGATTTTGAGATCAAAAATATCTGGAACGCCAAGGTGATCTCTGAACAGGATAATGAGTATGTAATACACAATGCGGACTGGAACCAGGATATAGATGTAAAAGGCAGCGTGTCTAAATAATTATGCAAAAAAGAAATTTGACAAGTTTATAAAAGAGGATAATTTCAAATTAAAAAAAATAGCAAATTGTATCTTCAGATGTCCAAATTAGCGTATGCGAATAAGAGTGGCAGAAACAATGGCAAGTCAGTAACTAGGGTGGCAGGGGCACTTACTGCAGATGGTTCTACTTTGGTCATGTGGAAGCAACTGACAGAAAAAAAGGGAAAGCGCATGGAACTTAGTCTCTATGATATGAAGAAGATCAGAAAAATCATAGGCGGAAAATTTGAGAAGACATTGTCCTTTGGTGGAAAACTGAAAAAAGCCTGTATTGGCTCAATTCAAAAACATTATTACCAAGATGATATATCAAAACGTTTGTTACATCCCTATACATCTTTTCAGTCACTGGATATAGAAAAAAATGGAGGCGGATGGAAGATTTATATAACCAGTGGAAGTGAAAAATCAAATAGCCCCTTGACCATTACCAGAATGGATGTCCGCCGGAAGGGAAAAGGCATTCAGTATAACGCTTTTCGAGAGTTTGTTTCCCTGCCGACTCTTTTGGGACAGAATAATTCAGGTATTCCTAAATTTGAGTTAGAGGGATGCCATGTGGTGGGAAATAATCTGGATTTTGGTGTTGTGGCAAAAAATGAATCTGAAGTGAAGCAATATATTGCCTATGTTCCATTAAACGTGATTCAGAGGCCGCTAATAGAAAAATAAGAATATAAATTTGGAACAGAGAAACACGTAATAAAAGACGGCATAAACGAGGGAAGAGAAAAACGTTTTTGCTGACTGCTTCAGCAGCTTTTTTCTCTTCGCCTTATTTCATACGCTGTGGGATGGAGTTATTATGAAAAAAAGCATATTCATATTTTTATGTTTGTTGTTTGGGGTCTGCCTTACACTAACCACAAGACAAACCGCCGATGCAAAAGGTTATATCCGATATAATTTATCAGAGGATGGAGTTCTTTCCTTTTATGGGAAAGGGGAATTAAAACGTGCTGATTATTTACTCAGTATTGAGAAAGATTGTATAAGAAAGATTGTTATCGGGGAGGGAATTACGTCATTGGGAAAAAACTCGTTCACATATTTTCCAAATGCCAAAAAAGTGATTCTTCCCTCATCTTTAAAAAAAATTGGAGACAATGTATTTTCTTGTATGTCAGCAATGGAAACAATTAAAGTACCGAATTCAGTAATAAGTATTGGAAAAGGTGCATTTAGCGACTGTGATTTATTGAAAAAGCTGGTTCTTCCGGATTCGGTAACAAGTATCGGAAAAAGTGCAATTAGTAACTGTGGTTCTTTGAAAAAGCTGGTTCTTCCAGCCTCACTGAAGTCATGGAAAAAAGGTATTGCGCAGGACTGTCCCAGTCTCAGCGCGATCATAAACCGCTCCAAAGTGACCTGCCATCTTGACAATTGCCGGGGATGGCGTATCTGGAAGGTAAGCAGTAAAAAAACCAGAGTGCTCCCCAAAAAGAAAACAGCCAGAGCCAGGGGAAAGAAAATACCTATTATATATGACCTCGCAGGGGGAAAAAGAACTGGGAAGCTGCCAAAATATTATGAATATGGTACTAAGCTGACACTTCCCCCCAACATCAAAAGAAATGGTTATGAGCTTTTATGCTGGTATAGCGAAGAGCGGTATAAAACCTTTTATCCAGCGGTGTATCCATTGTATTACATAGATCACAATAGCCTTTTATATATGGAAGAGCAAGAGGAAGAAAATAAAAGGCTAGAAGAAATAAGACTGACTCCCTGCTGGTTTAAGTTTGAGATTCAGAATAGTAAAGAGGGAACGGTTCAGATTTATCTGGATGGCAGTAAAAACCCATTGGATATCATGATGTATGAGGTTCGGTATTCGGAATTTGAAGATATGTCATCTGCACATAGTCAAAATCTCTTGAATGTCAAAGATAACAAAGTAATGGGGGAGATAACCAATTTGGACAGAGGAAAAACATTTTACTTTGAATTTCGGACATGGGAAGATCCTGACTGGGAAATAGCTTCCTGGATGGGGAAGAGGAAGATACAGGTGAACTGAGGTGATAGAATGAATTTGAATGTGGCACTTTGTGATAATGAAATTGAAATATTTCAAAGAGTACAAAGACTATTTCAGGAATTCTCAAAGGAAAACAATGTGCAAATTAGAATTGATTGGTTTTCTTCGGGAGAGAGCCTTTTAGAGTGTTTAGAGGATTATTCTCTTATTTTGTTGGATATAGCAATACCCGAAATGGACGGTATAGCGTTTGGCAGGGAAGCCATGAGACGAAAATATTCTGGAAAGATCATTATGCTGACAGGAGAACTGGAACGATTTACAGAAGCCTTTGAAATACAGGCATTTCGGTTTGTTATAAAGCCAATTGAGAAAGAAAAATTATTTAAATGTTTACGGTTAGAGGGAAGTAATTTCAGATTAGGCGGTATAGCCCCGATTACAAGGGCTGTACCGTCTTTTCGAGTTCCTATGCGCCTTGCCGTTTCGGTTGCGTGGCAGAAAGGAAATTGATTTCCCCTACAAAGTTGAAAACAATATCTACTTTCTGTACCCGTTTCCCGTTCACCTTTTCCGGCGCATGGACTATGATTTTCTTGATAAATTCATTGACGATTGCGGGGGTGAGTTCCTTTATCCCCACATACTTGCGGATAATCGCGGCGAAGCTGTCAAAATCGCTCTTGTTCTGTTCGTAGGTATCGACTTCCTGCTGGTCTGCTTTGACCTTTTCTTCCAGTTCCCGTTGTTCCGCTTCATATTCTGCGGACAGCTTTAAAAACCTGTCGTGGCTGATTGCGCCGCTTATGTCGTCCTCATAAATCCGCTTGAAGATACGGTCAA
>CAQOJF010000023.1:562-42791 GCA_948848225.1 uncultured Eubacterium sp. | reverse complement strand
AGAGCACACGGCTGTTAACCGTGGGGTTGTTGGTTCGAGCCCAACTCGGGGAGCTAGACAGCTGAAAAGCGGTTGTTGAAAAAACCTGTAAACCTTGGTGTTTATAGGTTTTTTGGTGTTACCGGAGAGGAATGTCGTAAAAACACTGGAAGAATTGGAGGAACTTGCGGAGAAGACGCATTAACGGGGCAGGTCGTCTTGTGTATTCTGTGGATGACCGGGGCGTCATATACCAGGGTAAAGGACATTATGATGACAAATAAATATCGTATGGTAAAGTACGGATGTAACCGAAAGTATAAGCTATTGTGAAGGAATTCATGATGGCTTATTTTTGTATAAACAGAAAAGGTAGCAATTTTATGTGGAGAACTCAGATTGAACTATCTAACATTTGTCGAAAAATGTCGAAAAATGCGATATTTTCTCAGGGTAAAAAACGTCTCCAATATATACTTTATTTAAAAAATATAATATAATGAAGAAAAATTACAAAAGAAAAAATGGAAGATGAAAGGAAAAGATACACGAGTGAACGCCAAAGGAGAGAGGCCATATGAGAAATGTTATCATGCAGGGGACAGGAGCGTATATTCCAGATAACAAGGTTTATAACAGCGAATTGGATGAACACTTTGAGGCAATGGGGCTGAGTGCCCACAATCTGATGGAACATCTGGGAAGAAGGAAACGATATTTTATTTCTGAGGGGGAAAATGCAATTTCGATGTCCCAAAATGCCATAAATAATTGCGCAGAGAAAAACAACGTAGATTTAGAACAAATAGAGATGCTATTATTTTGTTCCGACACGCCAGAATATGTATCACCTTCTAATGCCTTGAAGTTGGTGGGATTATATGGAGAAAAACTGAAAAATGTAAAGGTTGCATTTGATATCAACTCCAATTGTACGGGAATGATACAAGGACTTGATATCGTGCACAAATATATGCTACATAGTGATATCAAAAAGGCGTTGGTGATCGGTTGCTTTTGTATATCCCCCATCACCTTATGGTCAGATACGGTGGTTTATGCGAATTTTGCCGATGCCGCAGCTTGCGTTGTGGTATCAGCAGAGGATGAAGAGGAGAAAAGGGGATTTATCGATACAGAAGTGTATATCGATGCGGGATATCACCAATATGTCACGTATCCAAAATGTGGAATGTCCAAAGTTCCGCTGAAATCCGTTCAGCCAAATGAAAAGAGATTGGAATGGACTCCCTTTTCCATGGATTTTTTACCAGAGTATTGGGCAAAGCAGATCCAGGTAGTATTGGAACGTAATTCTCTGAAAGCGGAGGATATTGACTATTATGTTTTCTCCCAGTTGAGTGATGATTATAATATGAAGACTTTGCAGATCTTAGGAGTTGGAGAAGGTAAATATCACTTTGTGGGCAAGGAATACGGGTATACAGGGAATACCTGTCCGATTTTGTGTTTGAATCGTATGTGGGATACATATGCTAAAAAGGGAAATAAAATTATATTTTGTACCATAGGTGCGGGCTTTTCCATTATCGTGCAATTATATGAATTTTAAAATAACAGGAGGTTAGGATGAATGGAGACAAAAAGATTGACAGCTTTGGATGTTTATATTAATAAAGTTTATACGATTGTTCTTTTGACAGTGCCTGGGGCGTGCCAGGCAGCAGGGATATTGTATACCCTTGAAAAAATCATCGGTTTATTCCCCACAGTAAACTGGCCGATGCTGATTATTTTTGACATTACGTGTTTGTTATATCTTGCCATCGGGATTTTTTTCGTTAAGACCGGATACGATGGGAAAATAGTAATTCCCCAGAAGCTAAAGCAATGTAAAATATATCTTGTTATTATTATGTTTACCCAGTTTAATTTTATCCTTTATATGATCCCATCCACCGAATTTTGGGCATTTGCATTTTTGTTTACCGTGGCGACGGCGCTGTTTTTAGACAGCAGAATGGTTGCTGTTACAAGTGCAGAGATCGCACTTTCCCTGATCGTCTCCTGGATTTTGCGGGCAGATACATTACTTCCGGCAAAAAATGCACTGTTTGTGCCCAATGTAGTTAACCGCTGTGTTTGTGTCGTGCTGTCGTTGTTATTTATATGGCTGCTTACATGGCTTGCCCAGTGTTTTCTGGTAAATGCGAAAAAGGATGAAATGGAAAAAAATAATGAACGGGTTCAGAATATGTTACATTCTGTTTCTGGTCTGTCGGAGCAGTTAGTGAAAGCCGTTGATGTATTACAGACAATAACATTGAATGAAAGTTCATCCTCGGAAGAATTGTCCGCGACGAGTGAACAACTGCTTTCGAACAATACGGCATTGCGGGGAAAAAGTGAAGAGAGCATTGTAAATCTGAATGAACTTCAACAGTGGGAAACTCTTGTGAGCAGACACGTCACAGAGGTAGAGAATAGTTCCAGAGAATTGCTGGAGAAGTCAAGAGTCAATGAGCAGCGTCTCCATTCCCTGAAAGAGATCAACGCAGAAGTTTCAGAGTCCATGAACAGTACGAACCATGTTGCCATAAAATTATCAGAAGCTGTTGAGGAAATAGGAGTCACGCTGAATATCATCGGTGAAATTTCTTCCTCTACGAATCTTCTGGCGTTAAATGCTTCTATCGAGGCGGCAAGAGCCGGTGAAGCGGGAAAGGGTTTCGCTGTTGTTGCAACCCAGGTTGGGCAGTTGGCAAATAATACAAAAGAATCATTAGAGCAGGTGGCAAAAGTAATCGCAAATGTACAGCAAAATGTATCGGATATGAAAATGTATGTAGAGGAAAATGCGGATAAGTTAGAGAAGCAGAACGAGTATTTCAATGAAGTTTTTGCCGGAGTTCGGGATATGATTGATGTTCTGCATACATCCATAGAGAATATTGATTCCATGGGCGAAGCCCACAATCAACAGTCAGATGTAATCAGAAACACTGTGGAGATCAATGAACATATTGCAGAAAGCATCAAACAGGAAAATACAGAGTTTTGTAGTATTAATGAAATGGTAGAAACTAATTCAAAGGATATTGTGGAGATGACGGAACAGGTTGCGGTATTGAATCAGATGGCGGAGCAGATCAATGATCTGTTAGCGCAGAAATAGCCCAATCATACTGATTCGATGAAACCATTTGAATTCTGTTGTCTTCTGCACCAGCTTAAGAAAAACTTTTTCGGTATGCTCTGGGTGACATGCCAGTGTGCTTTTTGAACTGGCGGCTGAAATGCTCAACGTTCTTGTAACCACAGTTTTGGGCGATGGTCTGAATTGAGACAGAGCTGTGTTGTAAATAATCTTTTGCCAAATCCAGCCGCATCTGGATTACATCATCCATGCAGGTGATACCAAAGGTGTCCCGGTACAGGGTATGTAAGTATCCTGTGCTCATATGAAGAGAATCTGCCATATAAGGAATGGTCCAGTCAAAACCTGGATCATTTTTTATATTCAGGCGCAGGGACAGCAGATTTTTGATCTGTGTGTTTTCCGACCGGAAGGAAAGGGATTCCTCAAGTTTGGAAAACATTAGCTCAAACAGGGTGAGGATGGTTTTGGTTTTGTATTTATTGTTGTAAAAATTTTCCGAGGCAAGCTGCTTAAATAAATGATGGATAAAGCTAAATTCCTTGATCTCAAAAGGGATACAGGTGGGGACTTTTCCATCACAGATAAAATTTTCGTCGGTATAAAAACGGACCCAGTCATTTTTAAAATAACTTTCGTGGCCGCCGTAGTGAAGTGGCACATAGGGTGGATATAATATAGCGCTTTTCGGAGGCATGATATATTTTTTATCCTCTATGATAAAAAAAGCCGGGGTATGTGCCATAAGCAGAAGCCACCAGTCCCGTGTCTGGTCATCCTCATAATAGACAAAATTGTTTTCATGGGTTGTATTATACTGTACATATATAATATCAATCACGGCAGGGCCTCCTTTGCATCATAATGGTCAGATATAACAATATATCAAATTATATTTTATTATATATCATGGCATGTCAATTTTCAATCGTTTATAATGAAGAAAAGGATTCTGGATCATGAAAGGAATAACTACAGAAGTAGAATAATGAAAAGGGGCGGTAAAATGAGAGCAAAAGTGTCAAAAAAAATGAAACAGGTCATGGCTTATCTCTTACTATTTGCTTTGGCCAGTGGAATGTTTCCGTTACATATGAAGGCAGCCCAGAGTGTGGGAGTGTCAGCGGAAGCTGCATTTGAGCAGCTATTGTTACCTTATTATATGTCGGAGCGGGATATCCTTCCCATGCAGCTGGGGGATGCGAAGATCCGCTGGACAGCGGATCAGGAGATCATAGATGTTTCCACGGGAAAGATCGCAGCTCCAGAGCAGAGCATCACAGAGGTAAATCTAGAAGCGGAAATCACATTGGCAGATAACAGCACAAAGAAAAAGAACTTTTCTGTGCAGGTGCTTCCCAAGGGTTCTGGATATGTCTTAGGATATACCAGGGAAGAAGATGACTCGATCAAGAGAAATGGAAAGGTTCATGGCATGTATCAATCAGCTGTGACAGACAGTCTTCATCTAGGATATAGCGGGGATGGAAAGACTTTTGAAGCTCTAAACCACAATACGGGGGTGCTGTTTGCTAAAAATGAGGGGGAAAAGACCAAGGTGCTGAAACAGCCTTATATTTTCCGAAGGAAGGATGGAAGTTTTGGCGTTCTTGCCCTTCGCATGGATGAGGGGGGAGAAGCCAGCGACCAGAAGGGAAAAGCTCTGTTTTTTACTTCCAATGACCTTATTTCTTATGAAGAAAAGGGGCTTATTACATTAAGTGAGGAAGATTCTGTCCAGGATCCGGCATGTGTGTACGACAAGGTTTCCGATACCTACTATATTACATGGACCAGCGGGGAGACGGGGAAAGGCTATGTGAGCCAGACGGCAGACTTTGTGACGATTCAGGAAAAAGAAGAAGCTGCCCCCAGCAAAAAAGAGGTTGTGGATTCAGGGATAACCTATGCCATTGAGGGCAATGTGATTCCGGTTACACCAGAAGAAGCAAAAAAGATCCAGGACAAATTAAAACCTGTTGTAAATACGGCAGTGGAAAGTGCAAAAGTCCAGACTGAGCCTGGTAAGGCGGTAGACTTATCCAGTGTGAAGGTGAGGGCGCAATATTCGGATGGGTCTGAGGCAGAAAAGAGTGTGACATGGGACGAGAGCGATCTTGCTAAGGTTGACTTTTATAAAGAAGGAACGTATGAAGTTAGAGGAACGATACGACAGCTTTCCGACCGGATTTCAGAGGCAGGCAATTATCCTTATATTGCGGGAAGAGCGGATCCCAACGTGATAAAATTCAACGGGAAATATTATTTTATCGCCACCAACGAACAAGGAAGCGGAAATGTGAATTTATACATGAGGCAATCCGATACGGTGGCAGGACTGAATGAGGCGGAGGATCATCTGGTGTATGACGAGGCAAAGGGAGCGGAGGGAAATATTGTTTCAAAAGATAAACACTGGGCTCCTGAGCTGCATGAGATCGATGGTGAATTGTACATGTTCTTTGCTTCCAATATTGGCACAGGATGGGATGTACAGAGCGTTATCATGAAACTGCGTACAGGTGGGGACCCGATAAATTATGACGACTGGGAAGCTCCCAGCCGCTATCTGGATCAAAATGGGAAAGTATTAAATACGATGTATGGCGGCATTACCCTCGATATGACGCATTTTTCCTACAATGACAGACATTATGTGGTCTGGTCACAGAGAAATTTCGGGAAAAATGGCGGGACTGCGGACCTGTGGATCGGTGAGACGACAGCGGAGGATCCAGGGCGCCTGATCAGTAAGCCGGTCATGATCGTACCCTGCGAATACAGCTGGGAGAGAAATCATACATTTGTAAACGAAGGTCCTTTTGTTATTATGACAAAAGATAAATTATATCTTACCTATTCTGGAGGCGCCACGGATGAGACCTATTGTGTAGGAATGACTCAGATTGAATTATCGGAGGAGGTGGATTTTTTGGATGCGGCTTCCTGGAAAAAGACAAATTATCCAATATTGACCGGTTTGTCTTCCAGAGGACAGGATATCTATCATGGTCCAGGGCACAATTCCTATGTGACAGATGAGGATGGAAACCTAATCAACATGTTCCACGCCAGACCGGGAGACGGAGGTGCTTTCCAGAGAGATACGTTCCTGCGCATCGTTCATTTTGGCGCGGATGGAGAACCTGTTTTGGATTTGGAGGAAGAGGCTGAGATTCTTCCAGAAAATAAAAGTGTTATGATGACCGTTGTTGTGGAGAAGAAACAGAGTGTGCCGGAACCGCAGCCCGGTGTTGATAATAGTCAGAATACAGAGGGAAATAACAGTCAGAATACCCAGGATACAAACACGGTTCCAACCACAGATGGAACGAAAAACAAGATAAAGGCAGGGACTTTATTTGAAGCTGGTGGCATGCGGTATAAAGTAACAGGAAGTAAGACCGCAGAGTTTATTAAACCAATAAAAAAGACAAATTCTAAAATTAGTATCCCGACAGAGGTGTCCTGCTCTGGGCAAAAGCTAAAGGTGACCAGTATAGCCTCAAAGGCATGCCTTAACAACAAAAACCTGAAACGCGTTACGATTGGTACGTCTGTTACCAGGATTGGAACGAAGGCATTCCAAGGTTGCAGGAAGTTAAAAACGGTTCACTTGAAGTCATCTCAGGTGAAGAAGATCGGTTCATCTGCTTTTAAAAATATCTATAAGAAGGCAGTGATAAAGGTGCCGGGGAAAAAACTTAAATTTTATAAGAAGTTATTTAAAGGAAAAGGACTATCTAAAGCAGCAGTTATAAAAAAATGATAGTTGGCAGCGGTGTCAGGAAATCAATTCTGGCGCCGCTTTTGATTTGCGGGAGTCCTAGAGTTTATTGACAAGGATGTGCCAAAACGATAAAATAGAAGGAGAAGTTTATACGGGACCATGTAGGAGGTGCGCAGGATGAAAGTATTCCTGGTGGAAGATGAAATTATTATGCGTGAGGGGATTCGGAATAATATCGACTGGAAGAAGGAAGGGTTTGAGTTTGTCGGGGAGGCAAGTGATGGTGAGCTGGCATACCCCTTGATCCAGGATTCCAAACCGGATATATTGATCACGGATATTCGGATGCCATTTATGGATGGATTGGAACTGAGCCGGCGGGTGAAACAAGAAATGCCTGACATAAAGATTATTGTTTTAAGCGGCTACGATGAATTTGAATACGCCAGAGAGGGGATTCGTATTGGAATTACCGAATATCTGCTGAAACCCATTGATGGAAACAAGCTTCTTGAGGCGGTCAAGAGAGTGGCTCAGCTGATTCGGTCAGAACGGGGATCACAACTGGAATTAAAAACAGGAAAAGAGCAGGATTTCGGTATAAACAACCAGGTGAAAGAAGAGGGAGCGGCGGTGCAGCATTCCTCTGCGAGACAGGAGGCAGAGCTGGGAATTCTGGAAGTGGGGAAGCTGGACCGGCGGGTTGCAGAGAGATTTTTGAAAACCGGTTTAAAAAGCGAAGTGTCTGATTTTATAGATGATTATTTTTCCAGTTTTGGCATAAACAACATTCAGTCTCTACTGTTCCGACAGTACGTAACCACAGATATGTATTTTACAGCGGTATCCATGCTGGAGGGACTGGGCTATGAAAATGGTGAACTGGCAAAACACTGTGGAGAGATCAGGGATATCAATAAGGTACTTTCTTCGGTGGAATCTAATAAGGAGTATCTGAAAAAAGTTCTGACGACAGCCATTGATCTGCGGGAAGCCGTTTCCCGGAAAAAATATCACTCACTTTTAGAAGAGGCGAAAAGTTATATTCAACAGCACTACGATGATGTAAATATTTCTTTGAATTCGGTGGCAGCCAGCGTAAATCTGAGCCCCAATCATTTCAGCAGTATTTTCAGTCAGGAAATGGGAAAGACATTTGTTGAATACCTGACCTCTGTGCGCATGGAAAAGGCAAAAGAGCTGCTGCGTACATCCTCTTTGAAGTCCGCAGAGATTGCCTATGCTGTGGGGTATAAAGACGCACACTACTTTAGTTATCTGTTTAAAAAGAACCAGGACTGCACGCCAAAGGAATATCGCCAGCGGGCCTAATATATGGCTGTGGAGTTATTCTGGCGGTGTAATTGTTTGAAAAAAGGAGGTAATCGTGGGCAAAAAAAGGGGTTCCCTACTGCAGAAGCGGCTTTACATGCTTTCACTTGTGTGTTTGATTCCGCTTATCGTGATGATTCTTTATCTGCTGTTTCTGATCAACCGTTTTTCCAACCGGTACGATGATGTGGCGGACAATTTTAGTGTGGCAAATGCCTATAGTATAAATTTCAAAGAAAAGATGGACTATACTATGTACATAATCGTGGTGAACCGGGGGCGTGTAGAGGGGATCACAGGGACAGAACCTCCCCATATTATGATCCAAAAGGCACGTCAGGATTTTTGGACTCTATACCGCCACGCAGATTCTGAGTATGCCAAGAGTCAAATTAGTGGAATCTTGAAGTGTCTGAATACGCTGGATGACCGAATCAAGGAGATCGAGGAAGATGTGCTGGTCAGTGGCGCTTATGATAAAAATATGGAGCGTCTGGATCTGAATATCCGCGTATTGACGGAGCTGATTCAGGAAAGGATCCAGGAATATATCTATTTTGAGACGAGCAAGCTGGATGGACTCCGGGAAGGCATCCGTACAGATGTACGGACTGCACTCCGCACAAGTATATTTGTATTTACTGCGATTCTTTTTGGAGTGGTTATGTTCAGCCGGAAGATCATGATCAGTATCACAGAACCTATCCGCAGATTATCCGCTGTTACCAAACTGGCGGGAAGTGGTGATTTTGATGTCCGGGCCCAGGAGGACAGCGGCGACGAACTGGCTGTGCTCAATGCCAGTTTTAATCAGATGGTAGAGAAGATTGGACAGCTGGTAGAACACATTCGTCTGGAACAGATCACGCTGCGCCAGACGGAGTTAAAAGTTCTGCAGGCACAGATCAATCCGCACTTTTTATATAACACACTGGATAGTATCATCTGGCTGGCGGAGGCTGGAAAGAATGAACAGGTGGTGCAGATGGTTTCGGCGCTGTCAGATTTTTTTCGTACTACGTTGAGCAAAGGCCGGGTTTATATCACTCTTCATGAGGAGGAGACACACATACGCAGTTATCTGCAGATCCAGAAATTCCGTTATCGTGATATCTTAGAGTATGAGATAGATATTCCCAGGAGAATATGGCAGTATCCGATTCTAAAATTAACCCTTCAGCCTCTGGTTGAGAATGCTTTGTATCATGGCATAAAAAATAAGAGAGGTGTGGGTCATATTTATGTGATTGCCAGAGAAGAAGAGGATCAGATCCTGTTTTATGTCCGGGATGATGGAATTGGCATGAAGCCAGATAAGCTCAGTCATGTGCGCACACGGATCAGCCAGGGACAGACCGAGCGGGGAGGAGATTCTTCGGGTTTTGGTCTGGTTAACGTGAACCAGAGGCTGAAGTTAAATTATGGTGAGGAATACGGCTTAAAAATTGAGAGTGTATATGGAGAAGGAACCGAGGTAATGGCCGTGATACCGAAGGGTCGTAAAATATTCAACTAAAATCGTAAAAAAAAAAACTGAATTTTTGTGGAAATTTACCTAAACATGTGTTATGATATTAACATCAAGTAATGGGGTAGACAGTTTAAAAAAACTGTCTCCTACAAAAAAATAATGCAGAAATGCAGAAAAAACTGGAGGTTTTTGTATGAAAAAGAAAATTCTTTCTTTGTTACTCGTAGTGTGCCTCGGCTTATCACTGGTAGGCTGTGGAGGAAATGATGCAGGAACTACTCAGAGCGATGATAATTCCGGCAGCAGCAGTAGCAGCAATGAGGGAGACAGCAGCACAAGCAGCGGCGGAGAACTCATTAAAGTTGGTATCATCAACAACGATTCAAATGAGTCTGGCTATCGTACTGCTAACAACAAGGATCTGAAGGCTAAGTTCACGAAGGAGAATGGATACGATGCTTCTTTCTTCTACAGCAATAAGAACGACGAGCAGATCGCAGCAGCACAGAAGTTTATCCAGGACGGCGTAAATTACATCCTTCTTTCCGCAGCAAACAAAGCTGGTTGGGATTCTGTTTTACAGGATGCAAAAACAGAAGGCGTACAGGTGATTCTTTTTGACCGTACTATTGACGCAAAAGACGATCTCTATGTAGCTTCTATCGTATCCGATATGGAAAAAGAAGGTGAGACCGCTGTTAACTGGCTGAGAGACCAGAAACTGAAAGAGTACAATATCATTCATCTTCAGGGAGAGATGGGAACTGCAGCACAGGTAGGACGTTCCGGTGCCCTGGATAAAGCAGTTGAGACTGACAAGTGGAACCTGGTTACACAGCAGACAGCTGAGTGGAACGCAGAGAAAGCACAGCAGATTGTTCAGTCTGTAATCGACTCTAAAAAGGAATTTAACGTAATCTACGCTGAGAACGACGATATGGCTAAGGGTGCTGTAGCTGCTCTTGACAAAGCAAATATCTCTCATGGAGTTGGCAAAGACGTCGTAATCATGGGATTTGACTGTAACAAATGGGCTCTGAAAGAGCTGAAAGAAAAGAACTGGAACTACGATGGACAGTGTAATCCATTCCAGGCTCAGTACATCGATGATGTTATCAAGAAACTTGAGGCTGGCAAAACTCTTACTGAGAAAACTATCATTCTTGATGAAAAAGGCTTCGATGCAAATGAAATTACAGACGAAGATATTGAGAAGTATGGTATTGGTGGCTGATTAGTCAGGTGATACAAGTAAAAAATAATAATTATTAAGGAAGTGCAGTGCAGCAGGAAATTATCTCTGCACCGCACTTTCTTTATTAAAATGACAAATTTGGGAGGTGAACCTGAAGATGAATGATAATGTTGTGCTGAAAATGAGGAATATCCACAAAAGTTTTCCAGGTGTACGCGCCCTGCAGGCAGTAGATTTCACTCTGCGAAAGGGTGAGATTCATGCTTTAATGGGGGAAAACGGTGCTGGAAAATCCACATTGATCAAGGTTCTGACAGGAGTTTACACAAAAGATGAGGGAAATATATTCCTTGATGGTAAAGAAAAAGCGGTGGCGATCCATTCGCCTCAGGATGCGCAGAATCTGGGCATAAGTACTGTGTATCAGGAGATTACTCTTTGTCCGAATCTGTCAGTGGCAGAAAACATGTTCATCGGAAGAACAAAGGGCATTGGACAGAACTGGAGAAAAATGAATGCGGATACGGAAAAAATCCTGAAATCCCTGGAGATTCCTGCAAAGGCAACCCAGCAGCTGGAGACCTGTTCCATTGCAGTTCAGCAGATGATTGCTATTGCCCGTGCCGTAGACATGGATTGTAAGGTGTTGATCTTGGATGAGCCGACTTCTTCTTTGGATGAGCAGGAGGTTGAGAAACTCTTTACGTTAATGCGTAATCTTAGAGCAAAAGGTGTAGGAATCATTTTTGTTACACATTTCCTGGATCAGGTGTATGAAGTATGTGACCGGATTACTGTTATGCGTGACGGCCAGCTGGTTGGTGAGTATGAGATCAAAGATCTTCCGCGTGTTCAACTGGTGTCCAAGATGCTTGGAAAAGAACTGGATGATATGTCTGATATCAAGGGTGAACAGCAGGCTTATGAAAGAGAAGAGGGCGCTGTACCAGTGCTGGAGGCAAAAGGTCTGGTAAGTGATGCGGGGATTAAACCATTTGATTTCCATATTGATAAAGGAGAGGTAAATGGCTTTACCGGTCTGCTGGGCTCAGGTAGAAGCGAATGTGTCCGGGCGATCTTTGGTGCAGACCGGATTCTTGGCGGTAAGGTTAAGATGAAAGGCAAAGATGTGAAGATATCCAAACCATTGGATGCTATGAAAAATGGTATTGCATACCTGCCAGAAGACCGTAAGGTGGATGGTATCGTAGGAGACCTGTCGGTGAGAGATAATATTATTCTTGCACAGCAGGTACTGAGGGGATTTTTTAGGCCATTTTCCAAGGCGGAAGCGAATAAGATTGCAGACGAGTACATCAAGCTTTTGAGTATTAAAACAGCTTCTGCGGATACTCCGATCAAATCTCTTTCTGGTGGAAACCAGCAGAAAGTTATTGTTGCTCGCTGGTTGTTTACACATCCAGAGTATCTGATCCTGGATGAGCCAACCCGTGGTATTGATGTAGGTACCAAGGTGGATATTCAGAAATTGGTGCTGAAGCTGGCTTCAGAGGGTATGAGTGTGACATTTATTTCTTCTGAGATGGACGAAATGCTTCGTACCTGTTCCCGTCTTGTCGTTATGAGGGACCGTAAGATGGTGGGTCAGCTCTCGGGAGATGACTTGAATCAGAATAAAGTAATGAGTACGATTGCCGGAGGTGAGAATGACGATGAATAGTGTAGCAAAGAAACAAAATAATACCAGCATATTAATGAGGATCGTTAAGAACCAGTGTTTTATTCCATTGGCAGCTCTGTTTATTTTGATCATATTTAACCTGGTTGCAGATCCTACGTTTTTTCAGATTTTGTTAGAGAAAAACAGTGCCGGGAATAATGTGTTGAATGGCCCGCTGATCACAATATTGGACAATGGTTCTGAGCTTGCGATCCTTGCCATTGGTATGACACTTGTGACTGCTGCTTCCGGCGGACAGGATATCAGCGTTGGCGCTGCTGTTGCCATCGCAGGTAGTGTGATACTCCGTGTGATCTCTGGAGGGGAGACTTATCCAGAAACTCTTCACTCACCGGTTATCGTAGCTTTTCTTGTATGTGTGGTTGTGGCAATGCTTTTTGGAGCATTTAATGGTATATTGGTTGCCTTCTTTAAGATACAGCCGATGATCGCAACGCTGATCCTGTATACAGCGGGACGTTCTATCGCGGCCTGGATCAATAACAATGAGCTCCCGGTGATCAATGAGCCATCTTTTGCGTATTATGGTACATATATTCCCGGGATACCGATACCTACCCCCTTCTTTATTATGGTCATCTGTGTGGTCATAATTGCCCTTTTATTGAAATTTACAAACCTCAGACTATATACAGAAGCTGTGGGTATCAATGAGAGTTCCTCACGTTTGAATGGTCTGAATCCTGCTTTTATCAAGGTAATGTCATTTGTGATCCTTGGGGTATGTGTGGCTGTTGTTGGTCTGATCAAGGTAAGCCGTTTCTCTACGATTAACTACTCGGTCATCGCAAAGGATATTGAAATGGATGCGATCCTTGCAGTTGCTCTGGGAGGAAATGCCCTGAGCGGCGGAAAATTCAATATGGTGGCCTCTATTATCGGTGCTTATGTAATCCAGTTCCTGATAACGACGTTGTACAGATTCAATGTCCAGTCCGATGCGCTTCCGGCTTATAAGGCAGTTGTGATCATCATTCTGGTTGTTATCAGTGCGCCGTCGGTTAAGGAATGGTTTTCCGGGCTTACGAAAAAGTTGATGAAGAAGGAGGTTGCATAGTATGTCACAAAATAAAACAGCGGTATCCGGAAGTTTTCGTGATAAAGTGAGGAATCTTTCCGATACGAATCTGCTCCTTACGATTACAATCGTAGCGTTCTTCTTAATGTACATCGGCGCTGTTCTATTCCAGGGAGAAGGATTTTTAAAACCTCAGTCATTCTTCAATATTTTGAATTCCCAGGCAGCTCTGATTGTATTAGCCTGCGGGTTAACTCTCGTTATGATCAATGGCAGTATTGATATCTCCGTGGGAGGTGTGACCGCACTGGTAAGTATGTGCTGTGCGGTGTATCTGGATTTCCATGGCGGGAATCTGGTGGTTTCTCTGTTGATTGCCCTGGGAATCGGACTTGCATTTGGTATTTTTCAGGGATTTTTAGTGGCTTATCTGGATATCCAGCCCTTTATCGTTACGCTGGCGGGAATGTTCTTTGCCCGAGGGATGACCACGATCGTAAATACGAAACCATTTAACGTAGCCCATGAAGGATTTAACGAGTTGAAAATGACACGTGTTAAGATTCCGGGATTGGGATCTACCAACAGAATAGGTGTGTATGTGGATGCCTATGTAGAGCTTGGTGTGGTTGTTGCACTTCTTATTGTGATCGCTCTGTTCTGTGTTTTAAGATGGACGAAACTCGGAAGATCTTTCTACGCAGTAGGAGGAAACAAACAGAGTGCATTGATGTTAGGAATCAACGTAAAGAGGACAAAATTTATCGCACATCTGATGTGCGGTCTGCTGGCAGGAATCGGTGGATATATCTATTTCCTCCACGTTGGATCTGGTTCTGCAACCCATGCGGTGGGTGCTGAGATGGATGCCATCGCTTCCTCGATCATTGGAGGTACGATGCTGACAGGTGGCGTAGGAAACATCGTCGGTACGTTATTCGGTGTTATGTCTCTGGGAACCATACAGAATATTGTTGCTTCTGCCGGACTTGATGAGGCGTGGTGGATAGGAATTACGAGAGCGGCGATGCTTTGTTTATTCCTTGTGATCCAGAGTCTTGTTGTAGTACGTAAGAAAAAAAGCAAAGGATAATAACTTTAAAAGTAAATGAATAGCAGCCAGGAAGGGAGAGAAGACTTATGATAAAGAGATATGCAGGTCTTATCATAATGATTCTGCTGATTTCCGCTGGGGCAGGTCTTATGTTTTTTGGCGATGAAGCCAGAGAGGGTTCGGAAAATATTTCGGATCAGGAGGCTCTTTATGAGGATATGCCCCAGGACGGAAAAGACTATATCGTAGTTGGTTTCTCCCAGATTGGCGCTGAATCAGACTGGCGAAATGCGAGTACCGAATCTTTTCGTTCTGTTTTCACTACCGAGAACGGCTACTATCTTCTGTATGAGGACGCTCAGCAGAAACAGGAAAATCAGTTGAAGGCTGTGCGTAATTTTATTCTGCAGGAGGTGGATTACATCGTATTGGATCCAATTGTGGAGACAGGATGGGATACGGTTCTGCAGGAAGCGAAGGATGCCAATATTCCTGTTATTTTGGTGGATCGCCAGCTGGAGGCAGACAGTGACTTATACACCTGCTGGGTAGGAAGTGATTTTAAAGAGGAAGGACGTCTTGCCGGAAAATGGCTCGAGGACTATTTGAAGCGTCAGGAACGGGCAAAGGAAAAGATCCGCATCGTTACGCTCCAGGGTACACCAAGATCCTCTGCACAGCTGGGACGCACAGAGGGTTTTCAGGAAGTGCTCTCTTCCCACAAGAATTGGAAAATGCTGGACTGTCAGAGTGGTGAATTCACCCAGGCAAAAGGCCAGGAAGTAATGGAAGGTTTTTTGCAGAAGTATAAGGACATTGATGTGGTCATAAGCGAGAATGATAATATGACCTTTGGAGCAGTGGAGGCGATTGAAACTGCGGGAAAGACCTGCGGTCCCAAGGGTGATATCATTATTATTTCTTTTGATGCGGTTCGCACAGCACTTCAATATATGCAGGAGGGAAGAATCCATGCAGATTTTGAGTGCAATCCGATGTTAGGGCCATTCGTCTCTAATATTATCAGAAGATTAGAGGCGGGAGAAGAGGTGGAAAAAGTAGAGTATGTCAAAGAACAGTATTTTGACTCTTCTATGAATCTAAGTCGCATATTAGGAGAGAGAAAATATTAGTTCTGTTGATTGAGCAAATTTTGGATAAAAAACTCTTGCAAAATGTAGAAAAATGTGATAACATATTTCTTGTTGCTAGGCATTTATGTCTAGGACGTACAGTAAGATCTGGCTCCTTGGTCAAGCGGTTAAGACATCGCCCTTTCACGGCGGTAACACGGGTTCGATTCCCGTAGGAGTCATAGATGCCTATAGAATAGGGTCAAAAGTAATATCAATCGTTTTGTATTTCCAAACAATATAAGTTTGGACCTTTAGCTCAGTTGGTTAGAGCATCCGGCTCATAACCGGACGGTCCGGGGTTCGAGTCCCCGAGGGTCCATTTTGATCTGGCCCAGTAGCTCAGTTGGTTAGAGCGCTGCCCTGTCACGGCAGAGGTCAAGGGTTCGAGTCCCTCCTGGGTCGCTTGCAAGATAAAAGTTTATCTTGTGAAATAATTACAATATGCTGGTGTGGCGGAACTGGCAGACGCCCAGGACTTAAAATCCTGTGGGTGGTGACACCCGTACCGGTTCGATTCCGGTTACCAGCATTAAAAAAACTCCGATTGTTCGGAGTTTTTTCTGTTTTAATTTGGAAGGAAAATAAAAAAACTTGCTATAAACAAGTTTTTTGGTTGTAGACCTTCAATACCTATCTTGGTCCCAAAAACTTATCTCCATTCAAATGTATCATATGCTCTGGCATCTCTGCAATCCAGACTTCTGTTTCCCATGCTAGTGTTTCCGAAAATCTTTTGTATGTCTTAAAATTAAGAAATGCGGTAACAAAGATTTTCCCCGCTGTTACATTTTCTGTCATCTCTGTTAATTCTAATATTCTTTTGGAATCCATCGGTCCTACAGAAGTCACTGATTCTATGAAATATATCCAGTTTTTTTCTTCTCTGTATAACACCACATCTGGCATCTTGTCATGCGATATGTCACCTTTTAAGTTAAATTTGTGCCGTTAGGCTAATCGTTTGTAATATCGCCATTACCACTTATGGGGATCTGTTCACCCCCATAGGTCGGTGGTGTGCCCAGATGAGTGGTCAGGACATCTTTGCACCTGGCAAGGCATTCTCTCAGGGACCGGTAAAACTGGCCGCCATAAGCGAAATCATCCGTAGCCACTCCAAGACATGGGATACCCAGGCTGTTTCCTATATATATCGCCCGGTAGAGATGATATTTTTGAGTGACAACGATGGGAGAGGTTACTCCAAATATATCTCTGGCCCGAATCATGCTCTCGTATGTGGAAAATCCAGCGTGATCCATAAAGACGTCTTCCGAGGGAACGCCGGCATCTATGGCATACTGTTTCATCACCTGTACTTCGTTATAGCCGGTACTTCCGTGATCTCCACTCATAAGAAGTTTAGGAGCTGCTCCTGCCTGGTAGAGTGAGATTCCCTTTTCCAGCCGGTCTTTTAACATAGGAGATGGCTTACCATCCCGAAGACCGGCGCCAAGAACGATGATACAGTCATGGTTTTCTGAAAAATTGTAAGGATTTTCTCCCTTGTAGGATTCTCCCTCCGCTGATATGTCATAGATCAGGCTGCTGGCACTACCTATTACCCAGAAATTGAGGCCAGCGATAAGGAAAAGTCCCGCAATACCAGCAAAAACAAATATTAGAAGGGTTCTTTTCATCCATTTTGGTAAATGCGTATCCTTCCTTTGTAGTTTTTTCATATTAGTTTACCTTTGGCAGATTTGCAAGGCTTTTAGCGATTTCTTCGTCGGTAGGAATATAATCAGACATATCACCATCGTTGTATTTTCCATAGGCAACCATGTCAAAATAACCGGTTCCTGTCAGTCCAAATACGATATTTTTTTCTTCTCCGGTCTCTTTGCATTTTAAAGCTTCGTCGATGGCTACACGGATGGCATGACTGCTCTCCGGTGCAGGCAGAATGCCTTCTACCCTGGCGAACTGTTGTGCTGCCTGGAATACTTCGGTCTGTCCTACGCTTCTTGCTTCGATCAGGCCGTCGTCATAGAGCTGGGAAACAACAGAACTCATACCATGGTAGCGGAGTCCGCCGGCATGATTTGCTGATGGGATGAAACCGCTTCCCAGGGTATACATTTTTGCCAATGGACATACCTTTCCAGTGTCACAGAAATCGTAAGCATAGGAACCACGGGTCATGCTGGGACAGGAGGCAGGTTCTACGGCAATGATCTTGTAATCTGCTTCGCCTCGCAGTATTTCACCCGCAAAAGGAGAGATGAGCCCGCCGAGATTGGAGCCTCCTCCAGCACAGCCAATAATCATATCTGCTTTGATATCATATTTATCCAGGGCAGTCTTTGTTTCGAGTCCGATGATGGACTGATGAAGGAGCACCTGGGAAAGTACGGAACCGAGTACATAGCGGTAGCCTTCCTGGGAAGTGGCAGCTTCCACGGCCTCGGAGATGGCACAGCCAAGGCTTCCGGTGGTGCCAGGAAATTCCTCATTGATCTTGCGTCCGATGCTGGTGTTCATAGAAGGAGAAGGAGTAACCTTTGCGCCATAAGTTCTCATGACTTCGCGGCGGAATGGTTTCTGCTCATAGGAAACCTTCACCATATATACCTGGCAGTCCAGGTCAAAGTAGGAACATGCCATAGATAGAGCGGTTCCCCACTGACCAGCGCCGGTTTCTGTGGTGACACCCTTTAGCCCTTCTTTTTTAGCGTAATACGCCTGGGCAATGGCGGAGTTTAGTTTATGACTTCCAGATGTATTATTTCCCTCAAATTTATAGTAAATGTGAGCCGGTGTATCCAACGCTTTTTCCAGACAATATGCCCTGGTAAGCGGAGAGGGGCGATACATTTTATAAAAATTCCGGATCTCCTCCGGAATCTCTATATATGCTGTGGTATCATCCAATTCCTGTCTGGCAAGCTCCTCACAGAAAATAGGTGTGAGTTCTTCCAAAGTAATAGGTTTTAAGGTTCCCGGATTGAGAATTGGCGCCGGCTTGTTGTTCATATCGGCACGTACATTGTACCACTGTGATGGCATCTCTTTTTCTTCAAGATAAATTTTGTAAGGAATTTCCTTAGACATGATTTGTTTTCCTCCATTTTTAGTTTCAGTTATGCACTTTTATCAAAATTTCTTCCTGCCAGCATATTTCGCATCATATCCCGCTGAATCTTATCGTAGGGATTGGATGGCTCAGGGCTGCTGGTTCTTATGGCAGTGTGGGTTTTTCCACCAGACACATACACCCGCCCGCATTCTGGACAGACAGAGGTCTGTAGTGAAACCGAGACAGAGACAAGCTGTTTGTTTTCTTTGCTTCCTTCTGCTACTGCATTGGAAACATGTTCCCGTTCATGAGCCATGACTTTTGCGGCAGATGTCCCTGGATCGATGTGACCAGGCGTCTTAAAAGATACATTGTTTTCATTTGAACCGTCTACGTATTTGCGGTTTTTACAGGTCTGGCACTCACCCTTTCCAACCTTTTGTCCCTGTTTGGCTTCTTCCGGAACTTCAGATCCTCTTCTGACGGCCGGACTCTGGCTGACAGGGGAAACCGGTGTGGAATTGTACACAGGATAAAAGGTGTTATAGCCTCCTGCTGCAGAGATAGATAAACTCATGTAAAAACCTCCTTCCAATGGTACATTAGCATGGTGGCGCTAACGGATACCATTTTTATATATAAAAATTATACTCTAAGAGACGGGGGAAAGTCAATAAAGTGTTTGCTTTTTGTGGAGATGCGTGGTATTATTTCTGATGCATGGGGGGATTTGCTTGGTGGCGACATTGAGCTTGGAATAAGGAAGGGAAGGAAATACCTATGACAAAAAAACAAAGAGCAAATGAGATCATAGAGAGGCTGGCGGAGGAGTATCCTCTGGCAGACTGCACATTGGATTACGATGAGGCCTGGAAGCTTTTGGTCAGCGTCAGATTGGCTGCCCAGTGCACGGATGCCAGGGTAAATATCGTCGTGAAGGATCTGTATGAACAATATCCGTCACCGGAAGCACTGGCGGCAGCGGATGTAAAAGAGATTGAGAACATTGTAAAGCCCTGCGGCCTGGGGCCAAGCAAGGCCAGAGACATCCACAAATGTATGAATGTGCTGGTGGAGCAGTACGGTGGTAAAGTGCCAGAGGATTTTGAAGCTCTGTTAAAACTGCCAGGAGTAGGTCGGAAGAGTGCGAATCTGATTATGGGCGATGTGTTTGGCAAGCCAGCCATCGTCACAGATACCCATTGTATCCGGCTGACCAACCGGATGGGGCTGATAGATGGTATCAAAGATCCCAAAAAAGTGGAAATGGAGTTGTGGAAGATCATTCCTGGAGAAAAGGGCAGTGATTTCTGCCATCGCCTTGTCCATCACGGCAGGGAGGTATGCACCGCTAGAAAGGCATATTGTGAGAAGTGCTGTCTGAGTGATGTGTGTAAGAAGGTGCTGTAAGGGGCGCCATAAAATAATTACCTAATAGTAAATAACAAAAAACCTGTCTGTGCCCAGAAAATTTTAGCTGGTTACAAGCAGGTTTTGTTAGTTTAAGGTGAAACAGGAAAATTGACGCTGAGCCAGTTCGACGTTGCCGTCGGGCTATTTTTTTTCCTGATTTATCATAGCGTCCAGAAAATGAGTCAGAGAAACTTTTTGACTGGGAGTCAGTAAAGAAATTTTTTCATATAGAGCATCATCAAAAGGATCTGGAGATTCTGTTTCTGAGAAAAAGGTTTCCAGCGAAATTTCCAGAGCATCACAAATATAAGTTAGGATTTCAATCGTAGGATTTTTATTTAGAAGTTCTATATCCCGCAGATAGCTTTGTGAAATACCAGCCAGATTTGCCAGTTTATTCACAGAATAGTGTTTCATATTTCTAAAATATGTTATCTTTTCGCCGACAGTCATGATCTAACTCCTTTCTTACATCTATAACAGTATACCAAATTAAGCCATACAAGATTATATTTATATATATGATGACATATCTCTAAAGAGAAATGTTTTAGCTGTTATCAAAGACTATATCGTATTGGACACCATTTTATACCTTCTTTGTAACAAAGATGACACAAAAGAATGAAATAATCTCTATAAAAATAATAAACTATCTTAATAGAGAATATTTGTGCGTAGGAGGAAACAAATGGAAAATAATATTCTTCATTTTTTATCAATTATATCAGATACAGCTAAAATTGTGGTAAAAAAGAAGTGGAAACAGGATACATGCCGTAATGGAGCATGGTTAAGAAAATTTCATGGGAAAATACCTTTGGATATGAATGTTGTGATCAAAAAAACAAATGCATCAACAAAGAAAAATTTGTCATGGCATAGCTGGAAACAGGAAAAGACGATGGAATGGCTTTTAAATAAATTTCATTTTACCTTTGAAAATATGCTGATCATCCAGAATCCTTATGGTATGGTGCCTCTTAGCAGTATGCTTGTTTTTGAAACCGATGAAACATGTATGGTTGAATATATTGTGCGGGGAAGAACAGAGGAAAGGAATTTTTCCTATCGTACAAAGACGTTTTCCAGGCGGCATATGATTCCGGTTTTGGGATTATATGCCGCGGGCAGAAATGTAGTTGATGTAACGCTGTATTCCGAGGAAATGAAGCGAATGGAACATAGAAGCCTGACTATTGTTACCAACACGTTACCCAACCGACTACAGAATATTGTCAGTCCGGATCAGAAGATGAGAGGACGGAAGCATGAGCTTATGATGGTGACTGGCGGGATCAAAGGATATACCTATGCCTTTGACCGGGACGGTGCGGTGAGATGGTATCTGGCACGCCTGCCCAGGCAGTATGGAGTCTACTTATTAGATCATGGGCGTTTTATGTATCCCGAACGGAAAATAAATTCCCCCACGTATATAAATCCCCATTCCAATGTAATGTATGAAATGGATTTTATGGGCAGGGTGCACGAAGTATTTCATGTGAGCGGGGGGATTCATCATTGTCTGACGCCGCGTCCAGGGACAGAGTCAGAGTGGGGCAGGGAAGTTCTGGCAGCCGCCAGTTCACTCCGTTTCAGGATGGAAGATGAGATCATCTGTTATGATACAGCCAGGGGAGAAATCCTGGAAAAATGGGATCTGGGTCAGTTCTTTCCCCAGAAATATCTGAAACGCAAGGACTGGGCTCATCTGAATGCGCTGTCTTGTTGTGACAGGGATCATGTATTGATATCATTGCGAAACCTTCATACCATCGCCAAATTAGATCTGGCGGCCAATGAGATCTTATGGGTGGCGGCGCCACAGGATATGTATGAGGGAACAGAATTGGAGAGTAAGATGCTGAAGCCGGAGGGAGAGGATTTCCACTATTTTTTCCAACAGCATGCCGTGGAAATTTTGCATAGGGACCAGCAAAAAGAAACGATGTCTGTGCTGATTTTTGATAATCACTGTACCACAAAACGAAAGAGCAGATATTATGACGGCAGGCAGGAGTCCTATGGATGTCTGTATCAGATCGATGAGAGGGAAAAGAAAATAAGAACGGTATTTGCGATTCCCTGCGAGTTGTCGCCCACAAGATCAAACGTACATGTTGAGCCGGACAGGGAGAGCGTTTTTACGATGGCAGGGTCCGCAGATTCCTCAGAATTTTATGATTGTGCCTATATCAGCGAATGGAATCCGCAAAATGGGGAACTGCTGAGCAAATATACTGTGTCAGAGGGATTTTTTCGGGCATTTCCCATCGATCCAATGAAATATCTGACAGAGGAAAAACGAAGGATGCCATTGGAGCTGCATAAAGGAAGGTTGAGGCCGCCTGTCAAAAATGACAGTATGAGAGCGGTGGAGTGGAAGCAGATGCGATCCAAAGAGATTCAGATATCAGTAGTTGACGATCTTATACTTGTACAGGCACAGGATCATAAAGTAGAGAAGGTTTTTCTGGTGAGTCAGGATATGGTGTGGGAGAAAGATTTCACAAATACCCATCAAGTGAGTGAGGTCTTTGCTAAAATGATTTATAATGTGGCGGTTCCCGTTGATGGGCTGCCTGCTGGCAGATATCAGATCAATATCCAGTATGAGGGGGAGTATCTTGGCACAAACAGATGGTTTATATGCTAAATAGAATGATCTGACGTAGAATTGCAACAAAGTTTTTCTATACTGTATATAAAGAACAAACATTTTATGAATAGTATGGAGGAATGGAATGACAGAGCGGAATGAGCAATTTTTAACTGCTTTGAGCAACCGAATTTTGTATTTGTGTAAGATTCATGGGATTTCTCCGGAGAAGGTTTCAGAGGAGATACATAGCAGGTGGAGGCAGGAGATAAATCCTGAAAGTCTGATGGATATTCATACAGATGAAATCGCTAAGATCGCAGAGGTATTGGGAGTGGAGGCGGAATTTTTGCTGAGTAAGCCCAGCAATTATACCGCTGAGGTGGAGTATATTGTGTATTTACTAAAAAAGAGATACCAGTGTGAATAATCACACTGATATCTGAGAAATCCTAATTCCACTTATTTGATTTACCAATGATGTTTCCGAGACGCAGCTGAGTTTCGTAACCAGAGAGTGTGTTTACTAAAAGGTCCTCTCGGAGAGTTACCGCATCTTTTTCAAGAAGCAAGACGATGGTAGAACCGCCAAATTCAAAATATCCCTTTTCCTCACCCCGAAGGACGGAGCAGGATTCTCTGTGATTTACGATCTTTCCTACCATCAGTGCGCCGACCTCCATCTGTACAATATCTCCCAGATGGGAAGAGTGAATGACCGTATATTCCCGGCTGTTTTCTTTATAGATGGGAAAGTGCTCTCCGGCGATGGGATTTACCGTGTGAAAGACACCAGGAATTCGATAATTTTTGGACTGACGTCCGGTAGCGGCATAGGCATAACGGTGGTAATCACTGACGGTGAGACGCAGGATCAGGGCATATCCTCCCTGGTAACGCGCCGCCAGTCTTTTGCTGTGGAGCAGGGATGAAACGGTATATTCTGCATTTTTTACAGTCAGGATCCGGTCTTCGGATATCTCATAGGCGCTGGCGTAGCAGTCACAGGGACTGACGAGATCGGAGCTGCCTCCGGAGATCTCCCTCGCTCCCTTTTTTATCTTTCTTGTGAAAAAATCATTGTAACTGCGGTAACATGTCTCTTCATAATCGCTCATGTCGATGGCATTGGATCTGACAAAGGGCTTGATCAGGCGGCGGGAGAAGCTGGTATTCAACAAAGCGCCTGCCAGCTTTGAGAAGGCAGGGGTGACGAGAGGACGGAGGAGCATGCGCCCGGTCCGCGTCGTATACAGCAGTTTCAACAGCTTGTCCTGGCCGGAATCAGCGTGTTTTTTATTTCCATTTATATCAATATATTTCATAATCTGTTCCTGTCTTATTGTTAGAATATTTTAGAATACGTGCAAAATTTTCAAAACCACAATCCCCATAAATACAAGGATAAATGCTACCATGGCATTGGAAGGTTTTTTCAGCTTAAAATCCAGTATATATAAAAATGCGATAGCGAGCATGGCGAAGGGAAGAGCCGTCAAAAACAGCTGCTCCGAGACCAGTGGGCGGAACATATACAGGATCGGGAACAAAATGGCAATAGAAGTGATGGGGAGACCGTGATAACATTTGCGGTCCTCCTTTTCTGGTTCCTCGTGCTTAAGCTCTTCTAAGACATTAAAGTAGGCAAGCCGGATGACTCCGCAGAGAACAAAGACGATCTCTACAGCAATTCCAAAAAGGTTATTCATACCCATGGAATAGGCGATAACCGCAGGAGTGACGCCGAAACAGATGGCATCACACAGGGAATCAATCTGTACTCCAAATATGATTTGTTCTTTTGTTCTGTTTTTCATGCTTCTTGCAACTTTTCCATCAAAGGTATCGCAGGCACCAGCAAGGGCAAGACAAAGTATAGCAATATCGTAATTGCCGGTGAGTGCCTGGGTCATTCCGAAGATGGAAAGACCGACCCCGAGATACGTCAGTATCACCGAGTAATTGTAAACGCCTATCATTTTTTCTCCTCCTCCATTTGATCAGGGGCTTCTCCCCTGACTGTCATATGTGTGATGCACGTTACGATCCCGCTGATGATGATCAGCATATAATAGCTGATTCCACGGCTCATCAGCATGCCGGAAAGGGTAAGTGCAGTAGTTCCAAATATGGGTGTAAAAATCTGTAAAAACAGCCGCTCGCTGATTCCCATGCCTCCGGGAAGGGGAAGCATATCCACGGAGATGGAGATCGCCGCCTGCAGCAGCGTTACGGTTATAGCAGAATATCCATTTAGTCCAAAACTTCTATAAACAACGTATGTCACGAAAAATAAAAGTATACGTTGAACGAAAGTGATCACTGTGGTATGAAAGATGACCAGCTTGTTTTCCCGAAGAAAAACAGAAGCTCTTTTATAGTGATCCATCGATGTCTGCAGCCGCTCCATACGGTTGTTCTTATTTTTCATAAGATGAAGCTTCTGAAGAAATACAAATCCCTTCGTGATCAGAAAACGCGCGCTGTCCGGCAGGAATACCAGCAGGCTCATAAAGGTAACACAGAAAATATTTAATCCCAGGCCAAGATAGAGATAAAACTGGGCTTCTACCGTTATGGACTGAATCAGCCCCTGACCGAAAACTGCCAAAAGCAGTCCGATAAAGACCAGAACGAATTTGTATTCAATAGTCACCAGCATAAGTATGATGGTGGCTGTTGGGATATCGATCTTCTGCCGCTTCATATAAAAGATCTGCGCGGGCTGTCCGCCGGTGGCAGAGGGTGTGATGCAGCTGAAAAAGAATCCCACAAAAGAATATCGTATGCAGTTGATAAGCGGAGCTTTAATCTTCACGGCAGAAAGTAAATATTTGATGATAACGGATTCTCCGCATACATAAAGAACGACGAGAATAAGTCCCGCGATAATATATAGGACTGGCACGCTTTTCAGTGTAGACAGGACAGGATCCAGGTCTTCATCGCGAAAAATGAGCCAGAAAGTAAGTGCCAGAAGTAAAACCAAAAAGGCGATATTCAGCACATTTTTTTTTAGCTTATTCAATGGTCTTCTCCTTGCTTATAAAACCTATTTTCAAATGGATGCGATCAAAAAAACGCTGCACATACCGGTAGGCATTTATGCGTTTGTTCAGGGCGAACAAAATCTCTGCGATGAGTAGTCCCCCCACGGCATCTGCGATATAGTGCTGTTTGGTGGTCTGGGTAGAGATCACCACCAGCAGAGCGAAGATACAGGAAAAAATCTGATACCATCTGGGTACTTTTTTGTTTCCACGAATGCCGATATAACACATCCAGCTCACCAGGCAGTGAATGGATGGGAATAGATTGGCCGGCTGGTCGATCTGGTACAGAAAGCGCAGCAGATCGTCGGCAAAGGTAGTGCCCACCACCTCCGGCCGGACATTTGTCGTCGGCATAAGGAAAAAGAAAAGGCCGCATACCACACGAGACATCATATCCGTGGTGACAAAACGGTAAAATTTGGATGGATCATCCTTGTGGATCCGTGCCACCATAATATAATTTACCACCCAGAACAGATAACAACCAAAATAAATATACATCCACCAGGGTACCAGCGGAACCATCCGGTCTAAGGAAGTTGTAAGGTCATAATGTTTCCAGCCGGCACATATACTCATAGCACCACTGTACACGATCATGTTTAGACCGAAAGCGCATAACAGCGGCAATATACCATAAAGCGGAATGATTTTTTGAATCAGTTTGTTCATTATGAAATATTCCCCCTAGATATCTTTTGTTTTGCAAAATACACAACCATTTTACTATACTAATTGTTTTTTTGCAATAAATAATGCAGATATCTTGTTTTGGAAGAGGAATTATGATAGAATAGTTGCTGATGTCAAAGCAGGTTTGAATATCATCGGAATATGGGAATCAAACTCATACATAACAGAAAGAACAAGGGGGAACTTTTACATGAAAATTTTTGATATACTGGTATCTGTGATCCTGGGGATCGTAGAGGGAATTACAGAATGGCTTCCCGTGAGCAGTACTGGGCATATGATACTGGTAAACCAGTTTTTAACTTTTTCAGACGATAAATTCACGGAGATGTTTTTGGTGGTGGTGCAGCTGGGAGCGATTATGGCAGTAGTCCTTTTGTTCTGGAAGAAGATTTTCCCATTTAACCTGCGGCCGAAAAAAAATGAACCTGTGGTGAAGATGGATATCATGCAGATGTGGTTTAAGATTCTTGTGGCGACCATACCGGCGGCAGTCATTGGTGTTCTTTTTGATGATGTGATCAATGAGATGTTTTATAATCAGATCGTTGTGGCGGGGGCACTGATCATCTATGGCGTTCTGTTTATCCTGGTGGAAAGCTGGAACAAAGGCAGGCGTCCCATCATTACCTCTGTACAGGAACTGACCTACCAGACCGCTCTGATTATTGGCATTTTCCAGCTTTTAGCAGCGATCATACCAGGAACTTCCCGCTCCGGCGCCACCATAATTGGAGCGCTGATCATCGGGGTATCCAGGGGAGTGGCGGCAGAATTTACCTTCTATCTGGCGATCCCGGTCATGTTTGGAGCCAGCCTGCTGAAGATCGTAAAGAGTATCTCTGACGGTCTGAGCTATGGACCGATGGCAGTGACCACCCTCGTGATAGGAATGCTGGTGGCGTTTATCGTATCCCTCTTTGTGATTAAATTCCTGATGGCATATATCCGCCGCCATGATTTCAAATGCTTTGGGTACTATAGAATCGTACTGGGAATCATCGTAATTGCTTATTTTGCCATCAGCGGCGCCGCTGTGATATAATTAAAATAGAAATACAAAAATACACCAATGCCGGAACATGCTATGCGTGTTTCGGCATTGCTGCGTCCTGTGAGTTTGGGAATGGGAAACTGTCACAGCTGTGGCAGCCCCAGATAATTCAGCAGTCCCACATAGATTCCATAGGCAAACTGATACTGCATGGTGGTGAGCAGGATATAATCTTCATAATTCGAAATATAAGCGAGTTCTACGAGGACAGAGGGCATCTGTGTCCGGCGCAGAACATACAGTGACGGTCTTACATAAACACCGTTATTTTTTGTGCCCACCCGGCGGACAATTTCCTGAACGATATCGGTGCCCAGGTAATAGGAGGGGCTTCCCTCTGCATAGACATATGCTTCCGTGCCGTTGATCGCCGGATTGACATTGGCATTTACATGGATACTGATAAAATAGTCCGCCCCCCAGGTGTTTGCCATATCCACCCGCTCCCTGAGGCTGGAGTTGGTATCGTAGCCCAGGATCTCGGTAGGGGTCTGGCGGGATACTGCCACTTCAAAACGGTAGTCGGCGGCGAGTATGTTTGACAGATAGGCGCCGACGATATAGGTAATATCCTGTTCTCTGGCGCCAAAACCTTCAGCGCCGGCGTTAAATCCGTAGGGATTGTGTCCTTGGTCGATAAAAACCTTAATTGCCATACCATGATCTCCACTTTTTATTTTATAAATTATTATATGAAATTTTAATTTGCCTTGTTACGAATAGATTTGGGTTTTTCGGGGATAGTAGGTATGAATCGACGGCGCGAAATTGAACCCTGTTTCGTCCTGCGCTGGCAGCAAAATAGCGTTGCTGCAGCATAACATGGAAATGGAGATTATTTTATGGAAGATATTCTTTATATTAAAGTAGGGCAGAATATTCCGGTGACAAAGCGGGATCTGAAGTTGAAAGATGTAGCGACTCTGTACAGCACTAACACGACCATGGTGCAGAAGCTGGAAAAGGAACCTTTCTATACGCTGCCCCCCGATGGTGAGAAGCTGACGATGTTCACGATCACCAAGGTTTACGAGGCCGTCCACCGGGTTTATCCAGATGTGGCGATAGAGAACCTGGGAGAACAGGATTTTATCGTGGAGTACGAAACGGGCAAAAAGCCTTCCAAAGCCTGGGAATACACGAAGGCAGTCCTGGTGGCGTTCATCGTATTTTTTGGAGCTGCTTTTACCATCATGACCTTCAATGAAGATGTAAATGTATCGGGAGTGTTTGATAAGATCTACCTGATGGTCACTGGGAGTGAGCAAACCGGCGGCTCGATTCTGGAGATTTGTTATGCCATCGGGATCCCCATTGGTATCATTGTGTTCTATAACCATTTTAAGAGAAGAGATATCAAAAACGATCCGACGCCGATCCAGGTGGAGATGCGGACCTATGAGGAGCAGATGAATAAGGCGATGATCAAATCTGCATCGAGGGAGGGAAAGACTATTGACGTTAATTGAAAATGTCTTCCTGGGCTTTTTGGGGCTGAGTTTTGGTTTGACGGTATCGGCAGGGGTGTTTGCTTTTATTACCATGCTGGATGTGATTCCCAGGCTTACTCACCGTACCGGGACAGCGGCACATCTCTATGGCTATGAGAACACGATTATCCTGGGAGGAACTCTGGGAAATATACTGATTTTATTTGTCAGGAGTTTTCCTGTGGGCTATGTAGGATTGGGGATCTTTGGGCTGTTTTCCGGCATTTTTATAGGCTGCCTGGCGATGGCGCTGGCGGAGAGCCTCCGGGTGATCCCGATCTTTGTAAAACGACTGAAGATGAAAGAAGGACTTCCGATCATTTTGATCGCCATAGCTCTGGGCAAATTAGTGGGAACCATCCTTCAATATTTTTTCTAATGCTTTGAAAAGCCAGAAAGGAAGTATGTGATTATGAATAACCAGAAGACAGATATCAAGGATGTGATCTATGAAACCGTTCCCCAGGAGAGGGACGATAAATACAATGACTATGTGGATGAGAATACGCCGAAAGTCAGCTGGATGATCAATCTTTGCAAGGCATTTCTGGTAGGCGGCATCATCTGCACGCTGGGACAGGGATTGATTAATCTTTATATGTATCTTGGTCTGGATAAGGAGACAGCCTCACTCTATAACACGCTGTCGCTCATTCTGCTCAGTGTTGTGCTGACAGGTTTGAATATTTATCCCAAGATCGCGAATTTTGCCGGAGCCGGGACGCTGGTGCCCATCACGGGATTTGCAAATAGTGTGGCGGCGCCTGCCATAGAATTCAAAAAAGAGGGCTGGGTATTTGGCGTGGGATGTAAAATCTTTACCATCGCCGGTCCTGTGATCCTGTATGGCGTCGTCACCAGCTGGGTGCTGGGGCTGATCTACTGGATCGGCAAATGGATTGGCTGGTTCTGAAAATAAAGCAGGGTGTCCCTGTGGTTATATAGCTCAAATTCGCGTCATCAGCTATACGACCACAGGGACACCCTCAGTCTGTTTGGGACGAAAGCCGGACTGTGCCAGGCAGCGTCACGTATTAATCTTCAATGTCTTTTTCAAATTCAATGATAGCGCCGGTTACGGCATTGATCTTCAGTTCGTACTCGTAGATTCCTTTCCGAAGCTCCACCTCATAGACAGCGATGCCGTCGTCCTTGTCAAATTCAAATTTGGTGATGGAAGCGCCAGGTGCTTTTTTCAATGCGATATTTCTGGCTTTTGATTCCCCGATATAGCCTTTTGAGGAAGAAGAGGATGAAAGCTGTTTCCATTCATACTCCAGAAGTTTTCCGTTTTTGGCGTTGTATACCAGTTTATACTGGCGTTTTCCCTTTTTCAGGGAGACCTTGTACTCGGAGAGACCATCGTCCACGGACAGGCGGGTGGAGATGATCCGGCTGCCCTTTACCAGTTTGCGTGCCTTTGTTTTGATCTTTGACATGCTCACATTTTTTTTGCTCTGGATGGAATAACTGGTGTTGGGGAGTTCCCATTCATATTCGATCAGCTTGTTGTCAGAGTGCTGGTATTTCAGACTATATTTTTTATTCTTCTTAATAAGAGACACTTCAACTACTGCTTTGCCGTTGTCCATATCCATCTCAACTTCCGTTATAGTAGCGCCGGGAACTTTTTTCTGGGCAGCTTTGCTGGCTTTGTCTGTATTGTATTTGGCCTCTGCTGTCGACGAAAGCATGGCGAGCGAAAGGGAGGAAGAAAGACATAAAACACTTATTTTTTTAATCCAATTTTTTTTCATGTTCATCATCCTTTCTGATAAGAATTTGTTCTTCGACTTTCATTATATTCAAAAAAAATGAAAAAGTAAAGAGGTAATTTTTCGTTGAGAAATATAGGAAAATAGTGTATAATAAATAAAAAATTATGGGCAGCCTGAAGGCGGCATTTATGTGGAGAGTACTGCAGCGCGGAGAAATGGAGGAAGGTCATGATCGAGAATAAAAAGGTTCTTGCCATTATACCTGCCAGGGGAGGGAGCAAGGGAATTCCGAAAAAGAATGTAAAGGCGGTATCTGGAAAGCCGCTGATCAATTATACCATTGAGGCGGCGAAGGAGTGTAAATACATAGATAAGGTAATCGTATCGACAGATGATAAGGAGATCGCAGAGGTTTCCATGAGGGCGGGGGCCATCGTACCCTTTTTGAGACCGGATGAACTGGCTACGGACGAGGCAAAGACGATTGATGTGGTGCTGCATGCTGTTGAGTTCTATGAGAGAAAGGCAGAACGCTATGATATTATCGTCCTTTTGCAGCCTACCAGCCCACTGCGGACCGGGGAGGATATTCAAAAGGCGTTGGAATATTTCATCCGAAAGGGAGAAAAGTCTGTGGTGTCTATCTCAGAGGTGGATGATCATCCGCTGCTGGTGAGACAGTTTGGGGAAGATAACGAACTGGTGAAGCTGCTGGATGAGGACAGCACCGTCCGTCGCCAGGATATGAAAAAGTATTACCGCATCAATGGGGCGATCTATATAAACAGCATGTCAGAGCTGAATGCAAATACCAGCTTTAACGACAATGTACTGGGGTACGTGCTGGCGAAAGAGCACAGCATCGATGTGGACAATCCGGAAGATCTGATCATGGCAGAATATTTTCTTTCACAAAAAAACGACGGTGAATTTTTATCCTTTATTGTTTACTGATGCGTGCCGATATAATAAATATATTATATATGTTAGTTGTTTGTGTTTTAGTGATGCTTGGAGGAAGGCTTATGAATAAAAAAATAGGAAGATATATTAGAATGGGATTGGCTGTTCTGGTGATCGGGGCCGCTGCGGTGGGTACTTCGGGACAGACAGAATGCCAGGCGGCGAAGAAGAAACCAAAGAAGATTCAGGTGCTTACAGCGAAGAAGAACAGCGGTCTTCAGATGGTGGCGGGAGATCAAAAGAAGATCTCCTTTGAGGTTCTGCCAAAGAAGGCAAATCAAAAACTAACCTTTAAATCTTCACGAAAAAGTGTTGTGAAGGTATCTGCTAAGGGTGTTTTGACAGCGGTGAAAAAAGGAAATGCCACGATTACCCTGCAGTCCAAGGCAAAAAAATCAGTAAAGACCAAATTAAAGGTTTCTGTAGAGAAGAAATCTACTGTCTCAAACGGTGAGATCACGTCATATCAGGCGGTGAATCTTGCTCCGCCGGCAAGCGTCCAGATACCGGATTTGATCTCTTCGTATCTGGCAGCGCCCAAAGCCGGAACCGCTACCGGAATTACGTTAAATCAGAACTATGTGGAACTGGCGGCAGGAGAAAGTTTTCAGCTGACTGCCACGATTACACCGGTTACTTCCACCGATAAGATTGTGTGGACCATCGATCTTCTAGGCGGTATTAACGTATACACGACGGGAAATATATTTGTGACAGAGGATACCCCGGTGGGGACGACGGCGATCGTGACAGCGACCTGCGGAAATGCAAAAGCCACTTGTAAGGTTGTGACGGTTCAGGGGCCTTGTGAACATGTGTGGGGGGCATGGACCACAGTCCTGTCGCCCGAGTGTATGACAGAGGGGACAGAGCGGTCTACCTGCGAAAAATGTTCCAAGGTTCGGGAGAGAGCTGTTGCAGCGACGGGTCACAGTTGGACCAGCAAGATTTTGAAAGAGCCCACCTGCGCTGAGGCCGGGGAGAGGGAACTTACCTGCCAGAGCTGTAATGAGACCAAAAAAGAGATCATAAAGGCAAAAGGACATACGTGGACCACCAATGGTACAGTTTTGGAAGAGCCGACCTGTACAAAGGCGGGAAAGATGCAGTATACTTGTACGGTGACGGGCTGTGATGGTGAAAAGATTGAAGCCATAAAGGCGTCAGGACATACATGGGATGCGGGAGAGATTACCAGTAGTCCCACTTGTACGAAAGCTGGACAGAGAACTTATCAATGTACGATCGAGGGCTGTACTGGAACAAAGAAAGAGACTATTGATGCTACAGGGCATACCTGGACCTATGGTGAGATAACGGTTCAGCCGGAATGTGAGAGGGACGGCCGGAGAGACTGTACCTGCCTGATCTGTTCTGCCAAAACGTATACCAGTGTACCAAAGCTTGGTCATACCTGGGATGCAGGTAAGGTGACGAAGGAACCCACCTGTGACCGTACGGGCGAGAGGGTTTATACATGTGGAACCTGTCTCAAAGTAAGGAGTGAGTCCATTCGTGCGCTGGGTCATAATCTGGCGGATAAACCTACAACGGATAAGGAGCCAACCTGTGAAGTACAGGGAAGAGAATCCCTGCACTGTACGAGAGATGGTTGTGATTATGTCACCAATATAAAGCTTATCCCGATACTTGGCCACGATTGGGATGCTGGTGTGGTGACGAGAGATCCAGACTGTATACGTTCAGGTCTCAGAAGACTTACCTGCCAGAGAGATGGCTGCAGTAAAGTAACGACGAAATTGATTCCGTCGCTGGGGCATGACTGGACAAAAGATTATGTGATCACGATGGAGGCTACTTGTACCGGCGCAGGGCGCAGGGCGCAGATCTGCCAGAGAACGGGCTGCACAAAGGTGAAGAACGAACAATTGGAGGCTCCTTTGGGGCATGACTGGGATCAGAGTAATGTGGAACATGTGGACGCCACTTGTACAACAGAAGGATCAGATACCTTTACCTGTAAGCGGACGTACCTGGATGGGGACGGAAATACCAAGACTTGTGGCAGGCGCAAGAAAGATATCCTGCCGGCAAAAAAACATTCTTTTGCTTCTGCCTTCACAGTGGACTCGACGCCAACCTGTGTGATGGCTGGGCAGCAGTCCAAACATTGTATGAATAGCTGGACCAATAAAGAAGGAAAGACAGAGAGTTGTAAAGTGGCAGATGAAGTCACGGTACTGGAGCCTCTGGGGCACACCTGGTCAGCGTGGCAGGCAACAGTTCAGCCTTCCCACGGAGTATTGGGGGAGGAAAGCCGTTCCTGCTCTGTCTGCAAGGATGTGCAGACAAGAGGCAAGGCAGAAGAGCACCGTTACGATGCCAATGGAACCTGCCAAAACTGTGGAGACGCCATCACTCTCACCCAGTCCAAGATCAGCGATTGGGAGTATACAGTAAATTCGACGGATAAAACAGTTCTTCTGAAAAAATATATCGGATCCGCACCAGGCATAAAGATTCCGGCTCAGATGGTAGTGGATGTGGACGGTGTCACGGACACTTATACAGTTAAATTTGCCGGTGGATATGGACAGAGACCGCAGACGGGTGTCTTTGCTTCCAATACCAGATGCCCTGTTGAGGCAGTCAGCTTTGATTCTGGTGTGAAGCTGGATAATATGCAGTATATGTTCTCAGGATGTACGAAACTTAAAGCTGTGTTGAGTTTTCCAGCCACGGTAACGGATATGACGGGAACTTTTAAAGGCTGTAGTTCACTGATCTCTGTATGTGCTCTTCCTGCGGGACTGACAACACTTACTAATACTTTTGAGGATTGCAGCAGTCTAAGTTATGTGCCGGCGATTCCGGCGGCAGTTGAGAGTATGTACGCTGCTTTTAAGAATTGTACTTCTCTGGTAAATGCACCTGTGCTGCCTGCAAAACTGACAAATTTGAGCTGGACCTTCAGCGGCTGTACCGCTCTTACTCAGTCTCCAGTGATTCCGGCGACGGTGACAGAGCTTACAAATACCTTTGAGAACACAGCGTTGTTGAGTGTTCCCACGGATATTCCGGCAGGGGTGAAAAAACTGACGATGACATTTTATAACTGCCAGGGCCTGGAACGTGTTCCCGAACTGCCTTCTACCATCGAGACAATGGAGTATACCTTTAAAAATTGTAAGAATATTTATTATATCGTACCTCTTCCGTCTACGGTGACCAGAAAAGTAGATGTGTTTGCCGGATGTGATAAGCTGGTACAGTAGATTAATATACTATAGCAGGCGGGGGCTGACATGCACCTCGCCTGTTGTTTACCTGGCTCGTTGCGAAGTTAGCTTAATGAGCGATCCGAAACAGGATCTGGCGCCGTCAGGCTGGCTCAACGGCGTCAATTTGGGAATAAAAAACAAAAACAACCCTGCATTTCAAAGAATGAATCTGAGAAATGCAGGGTTGTTTTTACTGGTTACAACCACATTGTAATTCTTAACTTTTACATAGATATATATAAAAATTAGATCATTAAATTCGATTATAACTTCGTTACGTTTGCTGCCTGTGGTCCTTTTTCGCCGTCGATTACTTCAAATTCAACCTCATCGCCCTCATCAAGAACCTTGAAGCCGTCCATCTGTAATGCAGAAAAATGAACAAATACGTCATTTCCTGTCTCGTCGGAGATAAATCCGAATCCTTTTTTGGCATTAAACCATTTTACTGTACCTTTCATGTTTTGCCTCCTAAAAACTTAAAATATTAATACTTACTAACCATAACACATCTATTTATAAAAGTCAAAGGATTTCTTTCTTTTTGAAAACTTGAATTATTCTATAAAATGTAGTATCATGTATTTAGCTTCACGGCGCTAATTATGTAAAGATTCAACAGATATTATAAGTGAGAAATGAGGTAAAAAGATGAGCGACAAGTTAAAGGTAGGTATCCTTGGTGGTACTGGTATGGTAGGACAGAGATTTATTTCACTTTTGGAAAATCATCCCTGGTTTGAGGTGACGGCGATTGCAGCCAGTCCGAGAAGCGCAGGAAAAACCTATGAAGATGCAGTGGGCGGTCGTTGGAAAATGCAGACACCGATGCCAGAAGCAGTAAAGAAAATTGTCGTTAAAAATGTAAATGATGTGGAAGAGGTCAGCGGTGCAGTGGATTTTGTGTTCAGCGCAGTTGACATGACAAAGGAAGAGATCCGTGATATAGAAGAGGCATATGCCAAGACGGAGACGCCGGTGGTTTCCAACAACAGCGCACACCGCTGGACTCCGGATGTACCGATGGTGGTGCCGGAGATCAATCCGGAGCATCTGGAGGTGATCGAGAGCCAGAAGGAACGTCTTGGGACGAAGAGAGGCTTTATCGTTGTTAAGCCAAATTGCTCGATTCAGAGTTATACCCCGGCGCTGACGGCATGGAAGAAGTTTGAGCCTACACTTGTAGTAGCTACGACCTATCAGGCGATTTCTGGAGCAGGTAAGACTTTTACCGAGTGGCCGGAGATGGAACATAACATCATTCCTTATATCGGTGGAGAGGAAGAAAAGAGCGAGCAGGAGCCGCTTCGTATCTTTGGAACGGTAGTGGATGGAAAGATTGAAAAGGCGGAAACTCCGCTGATTACCACCCAGTGTATCCGTGTGCCGGTTCTGGATGGGCATACGGCAGCGGTGTTCGTGAATTTTGCCAAGAAGCCCACAAAGGAGGAATTGATCCAGGCACTGGTAGAATTCCAAGGACTTCCCCAGGAATTGGAACTTCCTAATGCGCCGAAGCAGTTTATCCAGTATCTGGAAGATGATAATCGTCCCCAGGTGGCATTGGATGTAGACTATGAGAATGGATTTGGTGTCAGTATCGGGCGTCTGCGGGAAGACAGCCATTTTGACTGGAAATTTGTGGGTCTTTCCCATAATACCGTCCGCGGTGCGGCGGGAGGCGGCGTTTTGATCGCAGAGCTCTTAAAGGCGCAGGGCTATATCCAGAAAAAATAATGAAAACATATACACTACTTTAGTAAGGGAGGCAGCGATGGATAAATTTCGAATTCTTGTGAAGGGTATCGTACAGTGTAATGGAAAATATCTTGTTGTGGAAAAATGGTACGATGACCGGATTTTTGAACCGTATCAGTGGGAGTTTTTGGATGGCGTTCTGGAGTTTTCGGAGACTCCGGAGAAAGCCGTTCAGAGGGTAGTGGAGGAGAAGGCAGGACTTCATGTTCAAGTGGATAAACCTCTGTATACCTGGGGATTTACAGTGGGCGAGGTGTGCAGCATCGGCATCGCTTTTGAATGTTCATCCCAGAGGGAAGAGGTCGTTCTTGCTGAGGACCTGAATGACAGCAGATGGGTTACAAAAGAGGAGCTGGCTGAAGTGATCACCAATGAAGCTGTTGTAAAGGATATTGAAAAAGCAGGTCTTACGAGCAATTTCAATCTGGATGACTTTGGAAAGGTGGATCTGTTTATTGAACCTATTGATTAAAAACGGACATCTTTTGGATCCGGCCAGCGGGTATGATGAGATCGGTGATCTGTACGTGAGGGATGGAAAGATTGCGGACAGAGGCATGTTTTCTGAAAAAAAGCGGCAGGAATTTGAGACAGCTGGAACGAAGGTTATCGATGCGGCAGGAAAATATGTGATGCCCGGATTTGTAGATCTGCATGTGCATCTTAGAGAACCAGGCTATGAGTACAAAGAAACCATAAAGACGGGGACGATGGCAGCGGCCAAGGGTGGATTTACCGCCGTCTGCCCGATGCCAAACACGAATCCCTCTACCGATTGTCCAGAGATGGTTCAAAAAGTGCTGGAGATCGCTGAAAAGGACAGTCCGATCCATGTATATCCGGTGGGAGCTGTGACAAAAGGTCAGAAAGGCAAAGAACTGGCGGATATCGAAGGTATGGTAAAGGCGGGGATCAAAGCCATCAGTGAGGATGGAAAAAGTGTAATGAACGCCAGTCTGTACCGTCAGGGAATGCAGGAGGCCAAAAGACTTTCTATTCCGGTATTTGCCCACTGCGAAGATATCAATATGGTAGAGAAGGGCGCCATGAATGCCGGCAAAAGAGCTGAAGAACTCGGAATAAGAGGTATCAGCAACGCCGTGGAGGACGTGATCGTGGCGCGGGATATCCTTCTGGCAAAAGAGACTGGCGCCAGGCTTCATCTCTGCCACTGTTCTACCGAGGACAGCGTGGAGATGATTCGCATCGCCAGAGAAGAAGGGCTCCCGGTAAGTGGTGAGGTGTGTCCACATCATTTTACACTGACGGATAAAGACATTCCCTCCGACGATGCAGATTATAAGATGAATCCTCCTCTTCGCTCATCTACAGATGTAGAAAAACTGAAGCAGGGGCTGGGAAGCGGGATCATGGAAGCCATTTCTACCGATCATGCCCCTCACAGTGCGGAAGAGAAGAACCGTTCCATAGCGGAGGCGCCTTTTGGTATTGTTGGCTCGGAAACTGCATTTTCTTTAGCGGTGACAGAGCTTGTGAAGGCCGGGATTCTTACGCCCCTCGAATTGGTGCGCCGGATGAGCACCGATCCCTGCAGGATCCTGGGTGTTGCGGGCGGCTCTCTCGAACCGGGGATGCCGGCGGATATTACCATAGCGGATTTTGACGTAGAATATGTGATTGATAAAAATGACTTTGTTTCAAAGGGAAAGAACACGCCCTTCCACGGACGGAACGTATCCGGCAGGATAGAGTATACCATCGTGGGCGGAGCAGTGGTGTACCCTTTTGCATAGCTCGACAGCGCCGTCGAGCTGACTAAACAGCAGCCCACAGACGATTGGAAAGGAGAAACAGGATGATTAACGTACTGGTTGACAGGATAAAAAAGATGGAAGCGCCCATTGTCGTAGGACTGGATCCCATGCTGGATTATGTGCCAGAATATTTGCTGCAGAATGCTATCCGTGAACAGGGTGAAACCCTGGAAGCAGCTGCGGAGGCAGTCTGGCAGTATAACAAGGGGATCGTGGATGCTATCTATGATATCGTTCCCGCCGTGAAACCTCAGATCGCTATGTACGAGCAGTTTGGCATACCAGGGCTTGAGGTATTTAAGAGAACTGTTGATTACTGTAAGAAAAAGGGACTGGTGGTCATCGGGGATGTAAAGCGGGGGGATATTGGATCCACTTCCGCGGCATACGCTACAGGACATATCGGGAAAGTACAGGTCGGAAGCAAGAAACTTGCCGGCTTTGACGAAGATTTTATCACGGTAAATCCCTATTTTGGAGTGGATGGAATCAAACCTTTCGTCGATGTGTGCAAAGAGGAGAAAAAGGGATTGTTTATCCTGGTAAAGACATCGAACCCGTCCAGCGGAGAGTTCCAGGATCAGAAGATCGATGGAAAACCACTGTATGAACTGGTTGGTGAGCAAGTGGTAAAATGGGGAGAAGAGTGCATGGGAGACACCTATAGTTACGTAGGGGCAGTAGTGGGTGCGACCTACCCGGAGATGGGCAGAATTATGAGGAAGGTTATGCCAAAAACTTATATTCTTGTACCTGGCTACGGAGCCCAGGGAGGAACTGCGAAGGATCTTCTTCCGTATTTTAATGAAGACGGCCTGGGAGCTATCGTGAATTCTTCCAGAGGGATTATCGCGGCATATAAGCAGCCTGCTTACGAAAGGTTTGGAGAGGCGGGATTTGCCGGGGCAGCCAGACAGGCTGCGCTGAATATGAAAGAGGATATAAACAGTATTTTTTAAGTAAAAGGAGGATTTATCATGAAAAAAATGTCAAAGATTTTAGCGTTTATGATGTGTGTAGTTCTGTCCATCGGTTGTCTGACCGGATGTGGCGGAAAAAGCGAAGAAGAGGTCTTGATGTCAGCCGTTACCGGCATAAATAATGCTGAGAGTTGTGAAGTAGAAGTCAGCATGGCAGGCAAGATGTCCATGAGGATGGGAGAAGAGGCTCAGGATCTGGATATGAAGATGGATATGAAAGGTACGTCCTTTCAAGATCCATTGAAAATGAAAATAACTGGTTCGGTGGCAATGATGGGAGAGTCCACAACGATGGAGTCTTACATCCAGAAAGAGAATGAAAAATATGTGCTCTACAGTAATGTAGAGGGAACCTGGACGAAGATGGAGCTGGGGGATCTGGATACCGCGCTTGCTTCTTCCGGCATGAGCTCATATTCCAATCAGTTAAGCGCCGACATCGGCAAATATACAAAAAAGGAAGAAAAGAAAGAGGGAGAAACAACTTACCTTGTATATGATTATACGGTAAGCGGTGAGGAAATGGAGTCCATGTTAGAGGGCAGCACTTCCAGCGTCAAATCAATGTTAGGTGATTCTGTAGATGCAAAAGAATACCAAGATCTGATGAACAGAGTAGTTTCCAGTATCGGAAATGTGACGCTTACGGTATATGTGGATGTGAAAAAGCAGGAGATCAGCCGCGTGGAGTATCCAATGACTGATATGATGAATAAGATGTTTGACGAGCTTATGAAATATATAAAAGATAAGGCATTGGAAGAGGCCACAGAGGACGAAGCAAAAGAAGTAAATGAGATGATGAATTCCATGGAGATGAAAGTTTCTGATATGAACATGTCCATATCTTATAAAAATGTAAACAAAGCGGAAGATTTTGAGATTCCAGATGAAGCACTGAAGGCAGAATCAATGAATGCTGCTTTGAACAGTCTTGGATAAGAGGAGCAGGATATGAGTAAAAAGAAAAGTCTATGCCGTGTCCGGGAGTCAGTACAGCTGGCTCCCGCTGTATATAGCCTGTGGCTGGAGGCGCCGGATATAGTGAAACATGCCCTTCCGGGGCAATTTGTGTCCCTGTACTGCCAGGAGAGGGACAGGCTTCTGCCAAGACCCATCAGTATCTGTGAACTGGATCGGGAAGCGGGGAGCCTAAGACTGGTGTACCGTGTCGTGGGAGCAGGAACGGAGGAATTCTCCCGGCTGGTTTCCGGGGATCAGATCGCGGTACTGGGGCCCCTGGGAAATGGATTTGAGCGTGAGGGGAAGAGGCCGCTGCTGATCGGTGGCGGTATCGGTATTCCACCGATGTTGGAACTGGCAAAACAATTTGGCGGCAGCGCTGCGGTTGTTCTGGGATACCGGGACAGCGACATGTTTTTAAAGGAAGAATTTGAAGCATACGCAAGAGTCTACGTCGCTACGGACGATGGAAGCGCAGGCACGAAGGGAACTGTGATCGATGCCATAGATGAGCAAAAGCTTCTGGAGGACGGGGTGGATGTGATCTATTCCTGTGGACCGACACCGATGTTGCGGGGAGTAAAACACTTTGCCCAGGAGCATGATATCAAGGCGTATCTGTCCATGGAAGAACGTATGGCTTGTGGAGTGGGGGCATGTCTGGCGTGTGTCTGTCAGTCCACAGAGATTGATGATCATTCCAAGGTAAAAAATAAGAGAGTCTGCAAGGATGGCCCAGTATTTTTATCTACAGAAGTAGAATTATAGAAGATTGAAAATGTGAGGGAGAACGATATGAGTTTGGAAGTTAATTTTGCAGGGATACCCTTTAAGAATCCGGTTACGACGGCGTCGGGAACTTTTGGTTCAGGCATGGAATACAGTGAATTTGTAGATTTGGGCCGGCTGGGGGCAGTGACGACAAAAGGAGTTGCCAGTGTGCCCTGGGAGGGAAATCCAACGCCCAGGATCGCAGAGACCCACGCTGGTATGCTGAATGCCATCGGTCTGCAGAATCCAGGAATCGATACCTTTATCCAGAGAGATCTTCCTTTTCTACAAGAGAAGAATGCTAGAGTGATCGTGAACATATGCGGGAGCTCCAAAGAGGATTATGTGGAAGTGGTGGAACGTCTGGCAGAGGAGCCAGTGGATATGCTGGAGATCAATATTTCCTGCCCGAATGTAAAGGCAGGAGGAATCGCTTTTGGACAGAAGCCGGAGATGGCAGAGGAGATTACCAGGGCGGTAAAGCAGGTGGCAAAACAGCCAGTCATCATGAAACTCAGCCCCAATGTGACAGATATCGCTGAGATAGCCAGAGCGGTGGAAGCAGGTGGGGCCGATGGGGTCTCTCTGATCAACACGCTGACAGGAATGAAGATCGATGTGGCGAGGAAGGCCTTTGCTATCGCCAATCAGACCGCAGGAATGTCCGGTCCCTGTGTGAAGCCGGTGGCGGTTCGCATGGTGTACCAGGTGGCGCATGCGGTAAAGATTCCAGTTCTAGGTATGGGTGGGATTCAGAACACCGAGGATGCTCTGGAGTTTCTTATGGCAGGAGCTACGATGGTAGCGGTGGGGACGGCAAACTTTTTCAACCCCTGTGCCACGATAGAGATCATCGACGGGCTGGAACGCTATGTGAAGGAAGAGGGGCTATCGAGCATTACGGATATTATCGGGTGTGTGGGTTAACGGGTTTATGAAAACCGGAGTGCCGGAATACATAGGAAGGGAGGTGGCGCCGATGACAGCTTTTGAAATCATT
>CAQOJF010000023.1:0-552 GCA_948848225.1 uncultured Eubacterium sp. | reverse complement strand
GGAGCATCCACTTTGGAGTGGGTGCTTTCCCTTTGTATTGTTATAATACCATTGTATGTGAAATGTTTCAAGAGATTTCCGCTAAAAATTGTAGATAATTGTTTTGTTTTTGATTTCGCCCTCACAATTGTCGGCAAAATCTTATAGACTGGGTATGTTTGTTGGAGCAGATAAAGGAAAACAATAATACAATCCGCAGTCTGGCCGGGGAATATAAGAAGATAGAGCCGGATTGCTGGGAGGGAGCGCGGGCGCAGTTGGAGCGTATGAAAGAACTTTGCAAAGAGCGCAATGTCTGTATGAGAAGCAGAATGACTTGAAAGGGCAGAAACAGAAGATTGAAAAGTCGTTATATTTTTCAAGGCTTTTCAAGTCTCATACAGTGAATTGATATGTATTTTCCCTTGTTTTTGCCCTTATGGGCAACTTGCAAGGGAAAGTTTTGATGTGGTATAAAAAAGTTGACACCCCATTCTCAAGGATTGGGTATATAATCAAGATAGGGATGAGCAAAACACCCTAATTTAGAGTTGGAACTTGGCAGTTAGGCTT
>CAQOJF010000022.1:0-42981 GCA_948848225.1 uncultured Eubacterium sp. | reverse complement strand
GGAAATCCTCAAAAAAAGTTGTAATTTTTTTTGTCGTGGGCTTGACATACGGGTGGCGGATATCGTGAGTGTGAATGGTTTTAACACCGGCAATAGGACAGATTTTCCGCAATATGTTTCTGAAGGTCTGCTCTGAGTATGTGAATATTCTGTCCGTTCTGTGGATTTTATATATCCGATCTGAATAAGCAAGGATATCATCAATAATAAAGCCAGGCATTACGATATCACGTATACTTTTAGGTGTTTTCGGTGAGGTGAACGTATCTTGTCCATTTTCTCTATACAATGTTTTGGTTATATGAATTATGTTGTTCTCTGTATCAATATCCGCGGGTGTAAGGGCGAGTAGTTCCCCGATCCGACAGCCGGAGAAATACAGGACCTCAAAACCAAGCTTTGCCTGGGGATCTTCTACGTGACTTATAAATAAGTCGTATTCATGTTTTGTCCAAAATGCCGTCCTTCTATTGCGCTTACCGATCGTCCCGGCCTTCTTGCATGGATTGGATGGCAGGTTATAATACCGTACAGCGAAATTGAAGATTCGGGAAAAGGTATTATGAATACTCAGCATGGTATACTGGCCGTATCGCTGTTCACTGATCAGGCTGTTCTGCCATGCCCTGATAGTAGATGGGGTTATCTGGTTTATAGGGATTTCCCCGAAGGTAGGCAGCAGTGCATTATTGCAGTGGCTTTCATACGCTTTGAATGTGGTGCGTTTTCGCCTGGTCCTAGTATCTTCAAGGTAAAGCGATACCAGGGTACGAAAAGTCATTTCAGGGGTGCCCTGCTGTTTCTCCAGAAAATCCCGCTCCCATTCCTTGGCTTCGCGCTGGAGCTTAAAGCCCCGCTTCTTTTTCTGCCTTCTGTTACCAGCATAGTCCGTATAATAGCATTTCACGTAGTAAGTACCGCGCTCATTATCTTTGTAGACAGGCATATATCATCTTCCTTTCATTCTGGCCGGGCAGGCATGGCATGAGTGAAAGATGATCTGTTGTTTCCCCGGACTGCTGCCACTGGGAAAAACCTTGACAGAACGAGGGGTAGAATGCTATAATATGTTTAACAAGAGAGCCGAAGCTAGATGTGTCCTAGCCCCCGGCAAAATAGTGCTAAAAATAGTGCCTTACTTTACCAGAGCATGGGCACTATTTTTTATGCAAAAATGTAGCAACAAGAGTGATTATTGCACAAATCATAATTACAAAGGTGAATAAATCGCTATATGTAACCATAGGCACCAACCCCTTTCATCGTGTCCGGGGGCTGGAGCTTTACCCAGTCGGCTCCCTTGGTAAGCATATCGTATATTCAGTTGTCAGTTGCGCCGGCGCAACTCAGTCTTCTTCTTTGACGTATTCTGGTATTTTTCTTATGTCTTTTGCGTATTCGGTTATCTTCCTTTTTCCCTCCGGGGTAAGTTCATTATATATTTTTTCTAAATTTCGTTTTAATGGCAAGGTAACATTGCTATCATCATCAGCACTAAGACTACCACCAAGAGAGATACTTCCATCAGGCTCTTTGAAAGAAAAGGGTGCATCTATTAAATAATCTATATCAACATCTAGAGCTTCCGCAAATCGGACAACAGTCTCATATTTTGGAGTTCTTTTTTCATTTTCGTATTGGGCTATCATCTGTTGTGAGCATCCTAAAATATTTCCGAGCATTTTTTGTGAAAGTCCTCTTTCAATTCGCGTACGTCTCATTCGTCTTCCTATTCCCAAAGTAAATCACCTCAAAAATAGTATAACATATATAAATAATAAAAGCAAATGTTTGTAAAGGATAATAAAAGCAAATGATTGTAAAAAAGTGTTGACACAAGCAAATTAGTATGATAATATACGATAAAACAAGCAAAAAGTAGTAATAAACAATCAAAGGAGGTAAATCAATGGAAATTGATGTAAGGAAAATTAAGATCATCATGGCAAGGCGGAAGATGTCCAATAAAGCACTTGCGGAACGCATGGGGATATCTCAGCAGAACATTGGTGTCTGGTTCCGTAAAAAGACTGTTTTGCCAGAAACAGCCGGCAAGATTGCCGAAGCACTGGAAGTTGATGTGACCGAAATTTTAGCAGATAGTAATTTTTAACCATAGCCGGGCAGGCATGGCATGAGCGAAAGGAGACTGAAATTGAGACTAAACGTAAGCAGTTATCGCCGTATAACGGACAAAAACGGCCTGAAAGATGAAGAGGTGTGTAAACGAACCGGACTGTCAGAAAAAACGCTGTCCTGGATACTGGACAACCAGTACACGGAAGGTTCAACACTGGAACGCATTGCCGACGCTATTGGATGTACACCGGACGAGATAGCTCTTCCGGACACTATGAGGAATACGGAGAACGTTATCGAGTGGCTCAGGGACCAGGAGCAGGCAACGCTTACCCTGACGCAGCCACGGACAATCACCAGCGTAAAAAAGTTGGCGGACAAACACCCGGAGGAATGCCGGATTGTGTCGGAGAATAAGGATGGTAGCATATGCGCACATGTTCCGACGAAGTGGGTTAGAATTCTACCTCTGGCGAAGAGAACAGAAGAGCAGCGGGAACAAGCTCGCAGGAGGATGATAAAATACCACCGTGAAAATGACAGCCCCACACATGTTTAGTATTAAAATGCCCTTAAAACCCTTTTTAGGTATAAGAACTAAGGGTAAGGGGGTAAAATCGTTTTTTCATCAAAAATACATACAAGAGCAGGAAAGGAAGTGGTCAGATGGGAATACCGGTTCTGATACTGGGCGAAAGCGGGGCGGGCAAGACAAGCAGCCTTAGAAACTACAGTCCGGGGGAAATTATGATATTCAATGTCGCCGGAAAACCGTTCCCGTTTAGAAAAAAACTGGATAAGGTGGACACACCTGGATATCAGCAGATCAAGCAGACCCTGGCCAGGCAGCAGTACAAAAAATATGTAATTGACGACAGCCAGTACCTTCTGGCATTTGAAATGTTTGACCGGGCGAAGGATACCGGCTACGGAAAATTCACAGACATGGCGATCCACTTTAAAGGGCTTATTGATTATGTGATAAGGGATACTTCAGCGGATACCATTGTTTACTTTATGCATCATACGGAAACACAGGAGGGGGGGAAGGTCAAAGCAAAGACAGTAGGTAAAATGCTGGATAACCAGCTGACACTGGAGGGGCTTTTTTCCATCGTTCTTCTGGCGACCGTGGAAGGCAATCAGCATGTGTTTGTCACACAGTCAGATGGATCAAGCACATGTAAGTCTCCAATGGATATGTTCCAATACCGGATAGATAATGACTTGAACTTTGTGGACCATACTATCCGTGATTACTGGGGCATTCCAGAAATACCGCCGGGAGAGCAGACGATTGACAAGACCGACTGGCTCAGGATATCAAAAGCCGCTGGCAACGTGCCAGACATAGCGACTGCTGCCTATCTTTCCCGTGGCTACAGCAGGCCATCCGAGATCAAACGAAAGGATTTGGAAGATATCATACAAGAAGCTGAGTTCATGTATGAAGGTTACGAGAAGGAACTGCAGAGCATTGAGCAGGCAAAAGGAGGTGGATGATAGTGGAAAAAATTATGATGACCGCCAAGGAGGTCAGCGAAACGCTGGGAGTAAAGCAGAGCAAGGCATACAGCATTATCCGGGAATTAAACCAGGAGCTTTGTAAAAAAGGTTACCTGACTGTAGCTGGAAAAATAAGCCGTATATATTTCCATGAACGCATATACGGGGCAGCAGTTGGGGAAAAAAAGGAGGATGGACAAGTTGAGCGATAAAAAGAACCAACAGAAGCGGTATTACTGGCTGAAATTGAAGAATACATATTTCAGCCAGCTGACGCAGAAAAAAATGAAGAGACAGCCAGATGGAAAAGAAATGCAGATCATATATCTCCGCATGATGTTATTGAGCATAGACAAGGAGGGCTATATCTACTATCAAGGTGTGTATGACACGCTGGAGGAAGAACTCGCAGAAGAATTTGACGAGAAGCCGGAGCTTGTCAAAAAGACGATCAATTTCCTGAAAGAGAATGAAATGATAGTCATTGATGATAACGAAAACTGTTACATACCCGAGGTCATAAACAGCACTGGGAGTGAAAGCTACAGCGCCGAACGAATGCGTCGATTAAGGGCGAAAGCGTCACAAAGTGACAGATATGTGACTGAGAGTGACGCTGATGTGATTCCATGTGACGAAGAGATAGAGAAAAGAGATAAGAGAATAGAGTTAGAGAAAGAGGGAGATATACAAGAGGGAAAAACACCCTCTTGCCCCCGCCCCTCTGACAGCCCTCCGGCGGATATCTGCCAGCGGATCATGGAGCTGTACAACACCATCTGCATCTCATTTCCGCGCATGACGAAACTATCAGAGACCAGGAAAAAAGCAATAAAGGCCAGAACGAAACAATACACCATAGATGACATTGAAAAAGTGTTCCGTATGGCAGAGTCCAGCCCGTTCCTCAAAGGAGGCAATGATCGAAATTGGACAGCAAATTTTGACTGGATAATTAAAGATTCCAATATGGCCAAGATACTCGACGGTAACTACGCGGACAAAAAACCGGCTTCGAAGACGGGGAACACATTTAATCATTATCCCCAGCGCTGTTACTCACAGAATGAAGTTGGCACACTGGAGCGGCTGCTTCTACAGGAGGGAGGTGACGCAGGATGGAAGGGACAGAGCTAATTTATTACCATCCCGCAGGCAGGAAAATAAACAGATACCGGGAAAAGGAAATGTCCCCCAGGGAGGTGATTAACAGAAGGGAAGAACTGCGGTATCTGTTACGTAACAGCATATACAATAATTTGACTGACATGCAGCTGGATGATTCGCGAATGTCGGCAGTAGAAAAACGCTATATGATATTTGAGGACCCGGACGGGTACGAGAGGTACATATCAAGAAAAAATCCCTCACCGGGCAAGCCCGGATGAGGGCATATATTCCCAACCAGGCCGGGCAGGCTTCCAGAAAGGAATAACTAAATAGTAACACATATATGCAATAATTTCAAATAGAATTCGGAAAGGAATGTGATTTCATGGATCTAAAAGAGAAGATAAGAATATTAGGGTTTCAGCCCATAGTCGGTTATGCAGGCACCGAGGAAGGCGATATATTTAACCATTATATCAAAAAATATGGGATACAGAATATTTTCTTCGTTTGTTCAATGGCATATAACCTAGGACATATACGAGGCATACAGGAACAGAGAAAGAAGATGCGGAGAGAGGGGGCTTGAATATGTCTGAACTGCAGATCAAAAAGATAACATCATCTGAATTATCCAAAACAGAAGTATTCCTCTTGAACTTTTATTATAGGACTGCCCCCAGTGATTTTGTTGTTCTGTATGTCAAGAAAAGGAATATGCTGCTTATAAATGCCAGGGTGCCAGATAATGACGTGGAAAAATTTATTCGATTCGCCGAATACGACAGGGGAGACATAGACATTGAGGGATGTGGAATGGGAAAGGAGTTGAATTATATCCATCAAAAATACGGCTTTGGTGTTTGGAGTGCCTTATTTGACTGTTATAAAAACAAAAGAGATAAATTCCATGATATGCAGGCGAAAACCAGGGCAGAAGAGATTTACGAACAACTGCTGCCGTGGATGATGAATGAAGAGATGGACCACCTATCTGATGAACGTCTTCTCCTGCATTTGAAGCGTCTGGCCAATAGGGAAGGAAGCCATAAGACACGAAGCGATGGCAACAAAATTATATTCTTGCTTGGGTATCTCATGGGGCAGGGAATTATCAAAAGGGAAGAGAGGGAGGCGATTTGATCAAGGTTAAGGTATCGTATGAACGCCGGGAGGAGCTGGATTATGTCCTAAAAAAACTCCGACCGAATATGAAGCGTTGGAAAATAGCAGGGAAGCAGAAGGGGAAATTTAAAAGGGCATACATAGATCTTGAGTACACAGAGTAGGGACCAGGGATGGCTATTGATATCTGCAATAAGCCGTCCCTAGTTTATGCTATAAAAAATAAGTTGACATCGTTATACGCGCGTTGCAATAGAATTGTGACTGTCAATGAGCAATGAAAATGTGCTTAAACTAAAGCATTTTAGCGGGATTGTGCCCCAATATAGCTACAAAAACGTTGCAAAAAAGACTAAGATTTACTCGGATTTATTTGGATTCATATGCTTGCATTTTGGGTCTTTATCTGTTATCATTATGATAGCAAATAAAATATCCAAGATACCCTGCCACTGATTTTTGCAGCTGGCGGAAGCCTTCGAGAGAGCGGCGCGGAAATAGGATAGATACATGATTGTGTATCCCTATCTCTGCGCTTTTTATTTGCAAAAAACAGCCGACGGGCGGAAACGGAGGGAATGAAATGGAAGATAACAAAGACACTGTTATTGAACAGGGGAAAAATGAAAGGACATTTACCCAGGAAGAGGTTAATGAGATCGTAAAGAACCGGCTTTCAAGGGCAAAAGGAGAAAAAGAAGATGATAAAAAACGCCTTGACGAGCGGGAAACGGAACTGACTAAGCGGGAGGAAGAGTTGACTAAGAAGGAACACCGTCTGATGGCGGATGAACTTCTTAGAGATAAGAACTTACCGCCGGAAAGTATCGGATTAGTGAATTTAAGCAATAAAGAAACGCTGAAAGAATCTATAGATCTGATGGCACGTTTGTTTGGCAAGAAAAAGTCAGGATATACTCCGGCAGCAGGTGACGGTGGCGTAATTTATAATTTTTCAGATTCTTTCAAGCGTCCCAAATAGAATAGGAGTGAAAGAGTATGATAGATTTAGTTACAAGTTTTAGGCCTTATGTGGATGAACAGTTTAAAGCAGAAAGCAAGAAATCCCTTGTGACAAATAGTGATTTTGATTGGACTGGCGCACACACGATAAAAGTCTATAAAGTATCAACATCCAAGATGAACGATTATCAGAGGACAGGGAAGGCTGATGGATCCAGATATGGGGAGATAGATAATCTGGATGCGGTAACAGAAGAGATGACGCTCAAAAAAGATCGTTCTTTTACGTTTACGATTGATAAACTGGATGAAGATGAAACTGGGCGGGCGCTGCAGGCGGCGTCTGCTCTTGCAAGGCAGGTGCGAGAGGTTGTTATTCCAGAGGTAGACAGCTATGTATATATGGTGATGGCTGAAAATGCCGGGGTGAAACCAGAGCCGGTCCAGCTTACTGTAAACAACATTTATGATGAAATAACGAATGCAACGGAGAGTATGGATGATAATGAAGTCCTCGAAGATGGGCGTCAACTTATTGTAACTCCCAGAACATACCGTCTTATGAAAAAGAGCCCGGATATTGTTTTAAATACGGACATGGGCGAAGATTTGCGCATTCGTGGAGTTGTTGCAAACCTTGACGGTATGAATGTTGTAAAAGTACCTTCAAAACGTCTGCCACAGAACTTTGGTTTTATGGTATGCCATCCAGTTGCTACAGTGGCCCCTACTAAACTGGAAGACTATAAGGTACATAAAGATCCGCCAGGGATTAGTGGATCATTGGTTGAGGGGCGTGTTTGTTACGATGCGTTTGTTCTTGATAATAAAGTAAATGCTATTTACTACCAGGCAGAGACAGAGATCGCGGCGGAAGGTAAATAAGCAACAAGTGCCCTGGGTTACCGCTCTGGTTAGTCCATGGGCACTATTGTTATAGCAGGTGGATACAATAAAAGGGATCATAAAGACCTGCAGCGGTTTGAATGAGGAGAATATAAGAATATGGGTAAATAGTTACTGCGAATCTTTGCGCCGGCGCAACTAATCATCTAAAAAAACAGGTATATGAAATGAATAGAGAAGAAAAGAAAGATTATTTGAAAGAATACCATAATGCAAGTGCAAGGATGGAGCTGGATGAGAGCATGGAAAAAGATTATACTCTCATCCAGAAGGATCTGGAAAAAAGGATGCGGGCATCATCTCTGGATGTGTCCAGGCTGAGACAAATGGAAGAACTGCTGGATGATATAAAGTGTTTCCGGAAAAAAATTCTGAATGATTACAAGGAATGTAAAAGAAAAGCTGCGGAGATCAGGAATGTTATTTCTTCCGTACAGGATGACAGGGAAGGGGATATACTTCGTATGAGATATATTGAGAGCATGAAGGTAGAGGAAATTGCTGAAAAAATGTCATATTGCCGGGAAAGCATATGCCGGATTCATAACCAGGCGCTGGATCATTTGAAGTTGTAAATTTGGTACTAGAAAGGTACTAAAATTTTTCGCATAAGATATTTTTTAGTGCAAAATAAGAAATAACAGAACCATTTTATGCTGTTTGGAACACACATATAGCACAACAAACAAGTTAGCGTAGTATGTATTCTCTTGCCTCTGAATATCCAGGAAATATTTATAAATAAAAGGAGAAGGATAATGGAAAGTAAATTTGTCAAAAAAATAATGTTATGTTTATTTTGTGTTTTTTTGTTTTGCTCAAAAACAAAGGCTGCTACTTCAATGGGATGGGATGAACGTTATATTGAGAAATATAAGGATAAACAAGCAACATATACGGTATGTTATTCCTTTGATAAAACGGAATGCTGGATTCGCCAGATTAAGCTGTATCCAAAAAAAGAGATGCTTCTGTATTGAAGATTCCGAAAAAGATTAAGGGAGCCATAGTGACAAAAATTGGATATCCAAATTATGAGAAAAATTATTATTCTGATATTGTGGTAAATGTTTTTGGCTCAATGTATGGAGAGGAGTGTGAGGAGTTTCAGCCTAACAATCAAAGTGTTAGGGAAATATTATTACCTGATACTCTGGAAGATATTTTACCGGCTTGCTTTGGCGGATTAATCAATCTGCAGAGAGTTGATCTGCCAAAGAATTTAAAAGAGATAAAGAATTGGGTATTTACCGGTTGTTCAAAGTTGAAACAACTCAAAATTCCTTCGAAAACTGAGATAATATGGGATGGAGCATTTGCGGGATGCGATACTCTTCAAAAAATAACAATTTCAAAAAAGAATAAAACTTTTAAGGAAAAAAATGGTGTTATTCTTTCAAACAATGGAACAAGAGCCTATATGATTTCACCAAAGACCCGGGAGATTCGCATTCCTAAAGGTGTGAAGACGATTTCAAAACAATTTTATGTTTTTGGAAGTCAGAGCATATATATTCCTGCCAGTGTTGTAAGTATTGAAGGGGGAAGCCTGAATAACGCAGCAGGAAAACTCAAAATAACAATATCTTCCCAAAATAAAACCTATGGTATTTCTGGAAGTTGTATCTATAATAAAAAAACTGGTGATTTGGTGTATGGGGCTTCTGTAAATGGGGTTTTAAATATACCGAAACAGGTGAAAAGGCTGGTGCCAGACATTTCATGGGGCGGAAAGGCGAAAAAGATTGTAATACCTGGCTCTGTGAAATATATGGAGCGGGACTGGTGTATGATAAGCCATGATCTCAGAACAAAAGTTGTTTTTAAGGGTACAAAACCTCCCAGAACACAGATAAAAGAGAGACAGATAAATAATTTTGTGCCTGAACTGAGTAAAATACAAGTTCCTAAGAAAAGTTTTTATATATATAAGCGTTGGCTGGAAGAGGCTAACATTGCTTCTGAACTTTTCTTAAATGGAAAACGGTTGTAGTAGACATATTAAAATCCTTGATTCATCTCATATGAATTTGAGGATTTTTCTTTTGCAAAATCCTCGGAAACTTAGTATACTATAACAATGGGACATTTAAGAAGAACAAAAGGTTGTACAACATGTTGCTTGGGGCAACCGGAAAGTGAAATGCAGCGTATAGATGAAACAAGGACTTTATGAAACCCTGACAGAATACTGTCAGAAAGATATACTGCCCATGCATATGCCGGGGCATAAACGTAATCATAAATTTCAGATGGAAAACCCCTACGAACTGGATGTGACAGAGATACCAGGGCTGGACAATCTGCACCAGCCGGAGGGAGTGATTCGGGAGTTAATGAATATCATCTCAAAAGAATACCGCTCGGATGCCTCGTTTCTGTTGGTTAACGGCAGTACCTGCGGTCTCCTGGCAGCCATCACCGCGTGCTGCCGGCGCGGAGACCGGGTCCTGGTGGCGAGAAACTGTCACAAGGCAGTGTACAATGCCATCCGTCTTTTGGAACTTCGGCCGGTGTATATATTCCCATCAGCAGAGGGTGGAGAGATGGATACTCTTGGTATCGCCGGTATAATACAGTCGGAGGATGTAGAAGGGGCGTTGGAGAAGTATACGGATATTTCCTGCGTCATAATCACTTCCCCTACTTATGAAGGAATCCTGTCGCCGGTGGCAGTTATCGCGGATGTGGTACATAAGAGAAAGATTCCGTTGATTGTAGATGAAGCCCATGGGGCTCATTTTCACTGGCATGAGTCATTTCCTGACACAGCTCTGACAGAGGGAGCTGATATTGTGATAGAAAGCCTTCACAAGACGCTTCCAGCATTTACCCAGACCGGGGTGCTTCATGCACGCTACGGACTGGTGAAGGAGGAACTCCTCACCTGGAGCCTCCAGACGTATCAGTCCAGCAGCCCGTCGTATCTTTTGATGGCGGGGGCGGAACGGTGCTTCTCCTATCTTCTGGGGGAGGGGAGAAAAGAGATGCAGCGCTATGTGTCGGATCTGGAGTGGTTTCGCCAGGAAATGAAAGGGCTAAAGGCTTTGAGATTATTTGAATCCCAGTGGAAAGAACCGTCTAAGCTGGTGATCGCCACCGACCGGACGCCGGTCCGGGGACGGGATCTGGCGGATCGATTAAGAGAAACGTATCATATTGAAACAGAAATGAGCTGCGGTGATTATGTTATCGCCATGACAAGCGTGGCCGACGAGAGAAAAAGTTTTGAGAGGCTGGCGGAGGCATTGCAGGAGATTGATGGGGAGCTGACAGAAAAACTTGACAGACAGGCATTTGGAAACGTGGAATTGACAGCTGGAAAAAATTCTTTTTGTTATGACTGTCACAGACCAGAGCCAGGGGTGTACAGCTGTGAAGCAGCGTATCTTCCGAAACGCAGGGTGCCGCTCGCCGAGGCTGCCGGAGAACTGGCGGCGGAACCAGTATATCCCTATCCGCCGGGGATACCGCTTTTGGTAGAGGGTGAGAGGATTTCCCAGGAAATGGTGGAGCAGCTGAAGCGGGCAGTCAGACAGCAGATATCAGTTCACGGTGTGACAGATGGATTCATAAATATATTGGTTTTATAGTATTTATTTAGAAAGAGAGAAGTACATGGGAAAGTTATATGTGATCATGGGAAAAAGCGCTGTGGGAAAGGATTCCTTATACTGCAGTCTGATAGATAGAAATCCCATGCTGAAGACGGTGGTACCTTACACAACAAGACCGATCCGGAGCGGAGAGGTGGATGGGAAAGAATATCATTTTGTGACCGAGGGCGAGCTGGAGACGATGAGACAGCAGGACAGGATTGTGGAGTGCCGCAGGTATGATACGGTACATGGCCCCTGGTATTATTTTACAGTGGATGACGGACAGCTGGATTTTTCGGGAGACGAACGGTATGTCACAATATCTACGTTGGAAGGATTTGAGAAGTTGCGTGCTTTTTATGGGAGAGAACATGTGGTGCCGGTGTACATTGAGGTAGAGGATTTTTTGCGTATGGAGAGGGCTCTGGAGCGGGAAAAGCGGCAGCCGAATCCCTGTGTGGCGGAGCTCTGTCGGAGGTTTGTAGCGGATGAGGACGATTTTTCAGAAGAGCGCCTGCGTATCGCTGGAGTCAAGGAGCGGATACTGAATCACGATTTTGAAGAGGCGCTGAAAAAAATAGAAGAGCTTATACGCAGAGGATAGGGCTGGAAAAATATTTTATAAAATGATATAATGATGTTATGAAAGGAGAGGATGAGCGGTGGATATAAAGATAGATAACGTTCAGCAGACACAGGCGGCTACGACCGCAAGGCAGACACAGAGTGCCGGGGAAGATTTTAAATTCACCCTTATGAGCTCTCTGGAGGAAGACGGGCTTCAGGCGAGGCTTACCCTGATGATGGAGGATATCACCATGCAGGGGAAAAAGCTTGGGAAGCATGTGGATGTAAGAGATATGAAGCGATACCGCAAGCTGATCCAGGAATTTATGAATGAGATCGTGAACCGGTCCCACAAATTCAGCCGGGAAAATTTTCTGGACAGACGGGGCAGACACCGTGTCTATGGAATGATTAAACGGGTAAATGCCGCGCTGGATGAGCTGGCGCAGGAACTGATGAAGGATGAGAAGGATCATCTGGTGATACTGGATAAGATTGATGAGATAAGAGGACTGCTGTTGGATATTCTGACTTAACTTTTATGGGAGATTCACTCCATGAATGAAGCGCGGCAGTGCCGGTTTGCAGCGTTGAGGCACAGGTAAGGGAAAGGGACGGTGGTTGATATGTTTTTATTTTCAGAGATTATGGGACATGAGGACATCAAAGAACATCTTCAGATGGCGATCCGCGGGGACAAGCCATTTCATGCCTATATTTTCCAGGGGGAAGTGGGATGTGGTAAAGAGACCATGGCGCGCACCTTTGCAGCAGGGCTGCAGTGTATGTCAGAGAAGAGCGGCAGGCCTTGTGGGAGCTGTGCTTCCTGCCGTCAGATCGACTCCGGCAACCAGCCGGATGTGATCTGGGTGAACAGGGAATTGTCCAGCATCGGCGTGGATGACGTCCGGGAAAAGATCAACGGCTCCATTGTGATCCGGCCATTTTCCAGCCCGTACAAGATCTATATCGTGCCAGAGGCGGACCGCATGACGGAGGCAGCACAGAATGCCTTGTTAAAGACTATTGAGGAGCCGCCGGAATACGGCATCATTATACTGCTAACCAGCAATATCAATGCGCTGCTTCCGACGATACAGTCCCGGTGCCTCAAACTGGAATTTCGACCGTTGTCAACGGCGACAGTGGAGAAGTATCTGATGGATAAATACAAAGTTGTGGATTACCGGGCGAGAACCAGTGCGATTTTTGCCCAGGGAAATCTCGGTAAGGCGATACGGTACATAGAATCCGAAGACTTTGAGGAAAAGAAGGACAAGGTTCTGCGGATTCTGAAAAATATTCAGAATATGGATGTCTCTGAGATGCTGGAAATCATCCGTGAGATTGGCGAGGACAAGGATAATATTAAGGATTATATTGACCTTATGATCTTATGGTATCGGGATGTGCTGGTGTTCAAGGCCACAAAAAACATGAACCAGCTGATCTTCCAGAGTGAGTTCAGTGCGATCTCGTCGGAGGCAAATCAGAGAGATTATGAAAAAATAGAAGAAATTCTTATGGCATTTGATAAGGCAAAGCTGCGTCTGAAGGCAAACGTGAATTTCGAGGTTGCCATGGAGCTTATGCTGCTGGCCCTCAAATAATCACAGGCGGATTGGCTGAAGGAGAATGCCGAATAAAAGACAGCGAAAGGCAGGATAAAACATTGAAAACGATAATAGGCGTCAGGTTTCGCCAGGCAGGAAAGATTTATTACTTTGATCCCGGCGAAAATACAGATATAAAGCGGGATACTCACGTCATCGTGGAGACGGCAAAAGGGGTTGAGTATGGAACCGTTGTGCTCCCTCCCACGGAGATGCCAGAGGAAAAGATCGTAGCACCGCTAAAGGGAATTATCCGTCTTGCGACGGAGGAAGATGATGAGAGCGAGAGACAAAACAGGGAGAAGGAAAAGGAGGCATTCGTGATCTGTCTCGAAAAGATTGCCAGGCATGGGTTGGAGATGAAGCTGATCGCGGCAGAGTATACCTTTGATAAAAACAAACTGTTGTTTTATTTTACGGCGGATGGAAGAATTGACTTTAGAGAGCTTGTGAAGGATCTCGCCTCAGTGTTCCGCACAAGGATCGAGCTGCGTCAGATTGGTGTGAGAGATGAGACCAAGCTGCGGGGCGGCATTGGCATCTGTGGCAGGGCATTGTGTTGTCACACATATTTGTCCGAGTTTGCGCCCGTTTCCATTAAGATGGCAAAGGAGCAGAACCTGTCCCTGAATCCGACAAAGATCTCTGGCGTGTGCGGCAGGCTTATGTGCTGTCTGAAAAATGAGGAAGAGGCATATGAGGAGCTGAACAGCCACCTGCCAAATGTGGGAAGCCACGTAAAGACGCCAGAAGGGCTTCCAGGGGAGGTTCAGAGTGTCAGTGTGCTCAAACAGAAGGTAAAGGTGATTGTTACACTGGATAATGATGAAAAAGAAGTGAGGGAGTACCAGGTTTCCGATCTCAAGTTCCGGCGGGAGCGCAGGCGCGATAACCGCGGCGGTGAAAATGACCGGGAGCTGAAAGAATTAGAAGCGATGGAAAAAAAGGAAGGTAAGTCAAAGATCTGATGATACAAAATAAGGATATATCTTTCCGTGAAGAGGACATTTTGCGGGAGGGGGAGCGGCTGGACGATCTGCAGCGGGACGGTTTGATGTTGATCCAGAATCCAGAATGGTTCTGTTTTGGCATGGATGCCGTGCTTCTTACAGGATTTGCCAAGATCGGGAAGGGATGTCGTACCATAGATCTGGGAAGCGGAAATGGAGTCATCCCCATTCTTCTCTCTGCGAAGACGGAAGGAGCACATTTTGAGGGACTGGAGATACAGGCGGATATTGCAGACATGGCGAGACGCAGTATCCGCTTTAACGGTCTGGAGGACCGGGTGCATATGACCACCGGTGATATAAGGGAGGCATCTTCGTATTTTGAAGCAGCTTCCTTTCATGTTGTTACCACGAACCCGCCTTATATGATCCATTCCCATGGACTGACCAATGAGGCGTCCCACAAGGCGGTAGCCAGGCATGAATTGAAGTGTTCTCTGGAAGATGTGGTCAGAGAGAGTGCCAGGCTGTTAAAACCGGGAGGGCATTTTTTTATGGTGCATCGTCCCTTCCGGCTCAGTGAGATCATTTTAATGATGACAGCCCACAAATTGGAGCCTAAGAGGCTGCGGCTGGTCTATCCCTATGTTGACAGGGAACCCAATATGCTGCTGATCGAGGGCGTCCGGGGCGGAAATTCCGGTATGGTGGTGGAAAAACCCCTTATCGTATATGAGAGTGTAAATGTGTACACGGAGGAAGTGCGGGCCCTGTATTGACAGGGGAAAGACAGACGGGGAGAAAGAATTATGGGAACATTATATCTATGTGCTACCCCTATTGGTAATCTGGAAGATATTACCCTGCGGGTACTGCGGATCCTGAAAGAGGCAGACCTGATCGCCGCAGAGGACACGAGACAGACGATCAAGCTGCTCAATCATTTTGAAATAAAGACACCGATCGTAAGTTATCACGAGCACAATAAATATCAGAAGACACCGGTGCTGGTCAAGGAACTTCTGGAGGGAAAAAATATTGCGCTGGTCACAGATGCGGGAACTCCCGCAATCTCCGATCCAGGGGCTGAGCTTGCTCTGGCGGCATACGAAGCTGGGGCGGCAGTCACTTCCCTGCCTGGAGCGTCGGCGGTTATCACGGCGCTCACCCTGTCCGGGCTAAACACCAGGAATTTTGCTTTTGAGGGCTTTCTGCCTCAGGAAAAAAAAGAGCGTGCCAGGGTGCTGGAACGGTTAAAGACCAGCACGTACACCACTGTATTTTACGAAGCGCCCCACCGGCTCACAAAAACACTGGAGTTGGTGGCGCAGGTAATTTCTCCTGGGAGAAAGATCGCAGTGTGCCGGGAGCTCACCAAACGCCATGAGACGGTGCTGCAATGCAGCCTTGCCGAAGCGATACATTATTTTCAGGAAAATGAACCGAGAGGGGAATTTGTACTTGTTTTGGAGGGGGAAGATGCAGCCGTGCTGGAGCAGCAGGAACAGAAAAAATGGGAAAGCATTCCTCTTGAAGAACATATGGAACAGTATTTATCCCAGGGAATGGATCGCAAAGAAGCTATGAGGGCGGTAGCAAAAGATCGGGGAATGACAAAAAATCAAGTATATAAGAGTCTTCTAGGATAGACAAATGGCGCCAATTTGAAGCAGAATTCAAATTTGGCGCTGTTTGGTTATGACATATAAAAATAAAATTTAAGCAAAAGGAAAGGCAGGAGTCTAGGGGGGCTCCTGCCACACTAAAGGGATATATGATTAAATTAAACCAGCTAGCTTTGATAATTCTTCGATAGACTTTTTGGAAATTAGCTTTCCATGATATTCTATCAAATCTTCTTCTGCACCTGTAAAAATATCAGCAGGTGCATATTTTGCTAAAATAATCTTATTGTCTTCTGTATAAATCTCTAATGACTCCCTATCTCCGATCCCGAGTGAACGCCTAAGTTCAATAGGAATCGTTATACGACCTAATTCATCTAATCGCCTTACAATTCCAGTGTTTTTCATAATACGCTCTCCTTTAAATATGTATCTGGAAATTTTAATGTGTTCGCTTGTTGTGCCTTAATGTTATCATTACTTTTGGCGATAGTCAATAAAAAGAATGTAAAAAAATATAAAATATGTATTAAAAAGTCTAAAATTGTTGGATATTGTTACTAAATAGTAAGAAATTAAAGGTATTATTTGTGTATCAGCTCATCGCTCTTCGTATCACCTGGGCGGCGAGCCAGCCAATCAGGATTCCCGTAAACAGGCCGCTGAAATAAAGGATGGGAGCATACCATAGGATGGACTGGAAACCTACAAAAAAAGAGGCAGACAAGAGCTGTCCCAGATTGTGAAAGATCCCCCCCAGGGCACTGATGGACAGTATGGACAGGCGTTTTTTAGTTAGACGCAGAGTAAATGCCATGACAGACAGGCTCAGAAGACTGCCGGCGGTGCTGTAGAGCAGGCTGAACAGGCTGCCAAAAGTAAATGCATTCAAAAGGTTGCGGAGCATGGAAAGTCCCAGGGCATAGCGGGGATTTTTTTGATAGAGTACGATCAATATGACCAGGTTTGCCAGGCCCAGTTTCATGCCTGGGAAAGGGAGGGGCAGTGGAATCAGGCTTTCCAGATAGCTGAAAATAAAAGCAAGCGATGTGTATATGGAAAATTCGCACAAAGATCGAATGCGGCTCATGGAGCACCTCCTGTAACAGCATCGAGCGGAGTTCCCTCATTTTCGCTGTTTTTAATTTCTAATACAAGTTTGTGGGGAAGACAAACAATCGTCTCTCCGGAACGGGAGATGCGCCTCATGCTGACACAGACCCTGTCCGGACAATCCGCAGCTGTCATGGACGCGGCCCCGTTCTGGATCAAAATCGTATTTTCACCGGAGGCAGTCTGCAGGGTTTCCCTGCGGTCAGCAGAGAGAGGATAGGCAGCAGTTCTTTTTCCATCTACCCGAATCTCCACATAGGTTCCTGCAGAAGTGCGGGGAAAATAGATCAACACGGCCAATAAGACACCGGCGGAAATCAGTATGGATAGAAAAAAAATATCCGTTTTATGAAAATTCATAGATGCTTCCCCCAAAAAATTTAAACATTCACTAAATCAAACTTTCTATCAGCCCGACGCGCCGTCAAGCTATTCATGTATACCAATCCAGTATATCATATATGTGCCAAAGTTGTAAATTCTAAAAGTTATCAGAACCACTGTAAATCTGCATTTTGTATCAAAATAATTATTCCATAAAAAGTACAAAATTATATTGCTTTTTTTATTAAAAAGCAATATAATCAATTTATATAACTATATAATACTAAAAGGAGGGTTTAGGAGGATGAAAATGAGAAAAGCCATGGCGCTTGCACTGGCTGGTGCTCTTGTTTTAACCACCGTTGCAACGGGGACCACCAGTGAAGCTGCCAAGAAGACAAAGCTGAAGACAAAAAAAGTCTCTATTTTTGTCAAAGGGAAAAAGAAAATTTCCATCACGGGTAAAAAGGCGAAACACAAATACACCTTTACATCCAAAAAGAAAAAGATTGCCAAAGTATCCAAGACGGGTGTGATCACCGGAGTAAAAGCCGGAAAGACTACCATCACGGTGAAAGACACCTGGAAACAGAAGGGCAAGAAGAAATCCAAGAAACTTGGTACGATCAACGTAACTGTTAAGAAGAAAACAACACCAAAGCCAAAGGTTACAGCTAATGTACCTCAGGTGACACCGCAGCCACCAGCACCGGCAACCCAGGCTCCAAATGGCGGTGGATCACAGCCCCCTGTACCGACACCGGACAATAGTGGAAACCAGCCAGACGATCCAACTCCAACGCCATCTGGGAATCCAGATGATCCAACCCCAACGCCAACACCATCTGGAAATCCAGACGATCCGACCCCAACACCATCTGATAATCCGGATATCAAGGCGCCAACGGCTGAGATGAAAATCGCCGCTTCCAATATTAGAGCAGAAGAGAACACTACTGCGGAAGTGACGGTTAGCGCTGGTGATGTTACGGATGTAACATGGAAAGTGGATAATACTGCAGTCGCAGCTGTTCAAAAAGACAGTTCAGATGCTAAAAAAGCAGTTATTACCGGTGTGGCAGAAGGTGTGGCTAAGGTTACTGCAGAAGTGAAAGTGAAGGTAGAGGGGAAAGACTTTACCGTGAAAGCTGAAGGAACAGTTCATGTTGCAGCGAAGGATGCGCTGGTGATCAATGCGACGATCGAATCTGCTCCGACAGAACTGGAGATAACAAAATCTGCGGAGATGTCTGTAAAGGTAGATGTAAGAGAAGAAGAGGGCGTTACCATTGACAATATCCTGTGGGAGATAACCAAAGGCGACGCGGCGACGATCGATACCTCGTCAGTGGAAGCTGGTTCTGTTATTGTGAAGGCCAATAAACTGGGAGATGTAACGATTTCGGTTACTGTAACGGCGAAAAAGGGCGACAAAACGGCGACAGATACGAAAGAAGTTACCATTCATGTAACCCCGATCACTTATGACATCGGCAAAGAGATTTCCTGTACTGGTAAAGATTGGGGGGCTGCTTTTCTTGATAATGAAATAACTGTGAAGAAAACAGATCTTGTAGAGGTTTTGTTCTCGGTTAAGTCAGGGGATGCACTGGACAGTACTTCATCTGTTATGGTTAAACTTTCACCCAAAACAGCAGAAGAAACTGAGAGTAATGCACAGCGTGTTCAGGAAAATGCAGTACTAGAGATGAAGAATTCAAATGGCGCACCTGCTGGTAAAACAGAAATGGTAAGAAAAGAAGCATATTTTACACACAATTATGCTACAATTAAGAGCGTGGCAGCTTCTATATCTCAGGGGGATGACACAAAAGTTGTTACCATAGAGAAGATTTTTGTTACACCTACGGATGAATTAGCTCTCAGTATGCATGCGCCATTAGATGTGGAAGAGGGAAAGACAGCAGTTGTGGAAGCTGAAATTGATGAAAAAGATTTTACCTCTATAGAATGGGAGTTAAATGATGAATCGAAAGCTACATTGCAGGTTGATTCAGAAGATCAAAGAAAAGTTTCTGTTACGGGAGTCGCTGCTGGAGAAGTTCAGATTAAAGTAATAATTAAAAAAGGTGACATCGTGATCAAAGAAGAAACTGTCACAATGGAAGTCCGTTCTAATTATAAAGGAGTTCCGATTAAGCTTGACTTATCTGACAGTAGCATAATGGAAGCTACTGGATCGAAAAGTAAGGTTACTCAAAGTGGTGGAAGTATTGTGATTGAAGAAGAGAATTCTGGTTTGCTTTTGAAACTTCCATATAAGTTACAGAATGGGGCTAGTATTAAAGTTACAATGAAGGGTAGTTTGTCAGCTGATTCATCAGGTTTTCGTTTGTATACTACCCCAGCTGCACCTGAAGGGGGTAACAAAGTAGAGTCTGGAAGTAATACTTATGAAGATATGAAGGATAAGAGTAATATGAGTTTTGATACAAATGCCACAGTGCTCACAGCAAGTAAAGATTGTGACTACTTACTTGTCAGAACGCCATCTTGGAATGGGCTTGTTAAAGGTGTTACTATTACCGAAGTAACACTTGAGTATCTCTAATTATGACAGTATAAAACATATTCAGTGAACTTGTATACAGATTTAAAAATCAATAAATAGAGAAAATAGAGAAGGGGCTGTTGCAAAAGCAGATCAAAATCTACTGGAGCAGCGGCTCCTTTTAGTTTGCCCGCCATGGGTGGGATCTAACGGGTGAAAGTCCCGAGTGCACGTAGGCAACGACGAAGCGCATAGCTGTGGGCAAAACTCCGCACATCCGATTACTCTCCTTGCTGACAAAGGGTATGAAACTGGCTGAAAGCCAAATCTCATGTCAAAATTAAGGCATTTTGTTTGTCCTAAAAGGTTGAATTTAAAATGATACTGAAAAATATTGACAATTGAAATAAATTGGTTCATAATGGGATATATACTATACAAGGAGGGATTAGGCTGATGAAATTAAGAAAAGCCATGGCGGTTGCGCTGGCTGGTGCTCTTGTTATAACGACATTTGTGACAGGCACTACCAGTGAAGCGGCTAAAAGTAAGAAGACGAAGCTGAAGACGAAAAAAGCCACGATCTCCGTCAAAGGGAAAAAGAAAATTTCCATCACGGGTAAAAAGGCAAAGCACAAATATACCTTTACATCCAAAAAGAAGAAGATTGCCAAGGTATCCAAGAAAGGTGTGATCACCGGAGTAAAAGCCGGAAAGACTAAGATCACGGTCAAAGACACCTGGAAACAGAAAGGCAAGAAGAAATCCAAGAAACTTGGTACGGTCACAGTAACTGTTAAGAAGAAAACAACTCCAAAGCCAAAGGTTACAGCGCAGGTACCTCAGCCGCCAGTGACTCCCATACCTGCACCACCGACACAGGTTCCAGGTGATGGTAATTTAACTCCAACGGACAATCCGGTTACACCTACACCAGGAGTCACTCCGACGAAAACACCAAAGGTGACAAAAGAACCGACACCTACACCGGTAGCTACACAGGCTCCGCCGCCACCGGAAGAGCAGGTTCCAACTACATATAAGCCGGTTGATATGTCACAAGTACAAAAACCTGAAAATGCAGGCGGAGATGCGGTATTAACTTATGATTCTGAGACAAACACTATTACTGCAGAGAAGATTGCAGAATTTGGTATTCCTCTGGATTTTGTAGCTAAGAATGGCCACGCTGTCTGGGTAAAGATTCAGGGAGAGATCACTGGAAATACAGGATTTAGATGCTGGCTGCACGATTCTGATCCAAATGTACAGGATAGATGTAGTAATATATGGGAAGGTATGATGGAGCCGGACTTCGAGAATGGCCGTGTGTTTAATGAAGAATTCCAGTTGGTTTCCTACTCAAATAATGCAACCCATTTGTGGATTAAAGGACCAGCACACGGAACACCTATCGCGGGTCTTCGTATCACATCTATTGAAGTTTCCTATCCATTAGGTGAAGGAGAAGAACCAGGACCAGATGATACTCAGGCACCAACAGCTAAAATCGACCTGAAAAATATTTCTGAGGGAAGTACAACGACAGCGGCAGTTTCTGTAAGCGCAGGTGAAGTGAAAGATGTAGACTGGTCTGTAGAAGACACAACGATTGCAACTGTAGCGAAAGATGCAAAAGATCCTGCAAAGGCTACAATCACTGGAGTAAAAGCCGGACATACTAAAGTTACTGCCAAAGTAAAAGTGGCGGTAGACGGTAAAGATGTCACTGTAGAGGCAGAAAAGGATCTTGTTGTTGCAGGCAAAGATGAATTAGTTGTAAATGTTGAGATTGAGACTGCTCCATCAGAGATTGGAATTGGAGAACAGATAACTTTAACAGCAAAAGCAGATGTTGATACAGCCTCTATTGAGGAAATTATCTGGGAGATCAGTGGTGATGCGGCAACGATCGAAACGGATTCATTAGAAGCTGCAGTTACTGGTGTGAAGGAAGGAAAAGTAACTGTTACTGTTACCATTAAGGTTAAAAAAGATGGTAAGACTGGAGAAGCTATGGCATCAAAGGACATTGAGGTGGTTTTTGTAAATAAAGACTTTAACATGGTTTTATCACCAGATACTGCCCTTAAAACCGCTCCATGGTATTTTATTGATTCTTCAAAGAATACTTATTCTGACGGAGGCGTTAGTTTTCTTCTCCCTAAAGATGGAAATAAGGCAACTGCATTTAATTTATCTGAATCAGGAGAGTTATTTGATTTAAGTGAGTATTCTAAAGCAGTGATTACCCTTGCTTCAAGTGAAGAAAATACAGCAATTCGGCTCGGATTTACATCGGATGAAAAGCGGGATTTTAAAGATCCGGAGGTTACAAACCATACAATTGGTACAGCTGAAACGAAGATTGAAGTGGATTTAGCGGGACTCCCTGCGTCAGAGGTTTATTCTTTCGTAATCCAGCACACTGGCTGGATTGGGAGTAGTCCAGACAATCCGACGGTCACAATTAAGTCAATAAAACTGATTGCAAAGTGATAAACATCAGACAACACCATGAGCGGTATCAGAAGATATACTAAATACTATAGTGTAAAAAGGTCATAACTTCTGCAATATATCGCAAGACAATGGTTATAAGAAAAATGGCACGAAAGGGTTTCCTCCCTTAAGTGCCATTTTTTTGATGCCTGCATTTGTACCGAAATAGAAAAATTTTCCTTAATTTCCTTATATCTGGTGTGGATTTACTGTTTTGTAAATGTTGGTTCTTAAGTGATACAAAATTATATTGACTTTTGTTATAGATTGGTTCATAATAATTATATTCCTAAAACAATACATAAAGGAGGGATTAGGCTAATGAAATTAAGAAAGGCCATGGCGGTTGCACTGGCTGGTGCCCTTGTTTTAACCACCGCTGCAACGGGGACCACGAGTGAAGCTGCCAAGAAGACGAAGCTGAAGACAAAAAAAGTTTCTATCTTCGTCAAAGGAAAGAAGAAAATTTCCATCACGGGTAAAAAGGCAAAGCACAAATACACCTTTACATCCAAAAAGAAAAAGATTGCCAAAGTATCCAAGACGGGTGTGATCACCGGAGTAAAAGCCGGAAAGACTACCATCACGGTGAAAGACACCTGGAAACAGAAGGGCAAGAAGAAATCCAAGAAACTTGGTACGATCAACGTAACTGTTAAGAAGAAAACAACACCAAAGCCAAAGGTTACAGCTAATGTACCTCAGGTGACACCGCAGCCACCAGCACCGGCAACCCAGGCTCCAAATGGCGGTGGATCACAGCCCCCTGTACCGACACCGGACAATAGTGGAAACCAGCCAGACGATCCAACTCCAACGCCATCTGGGAATCCAGATGATCCAACCCCAACGCCAACACCATCTGGAAATCCAGACGATCCGACCCCAACACCATCTGATAATCCGGATATCAAGGAGCCAACGGCTGAGATGACTCTTGCTAAGCATGCGATCACGGAAGAAAGCGCTACAACAGCAGAAGTTTCTGTAAGTGCAGGTGAAGTAAAGGACGTAACATGGTCTGTGGAAAAGGCAAATGTTGCAGAGGCAGCGAAGGATGCCAAGGATGCTAAAAAAGCTGTGATCACAGGTAAAGCAGTAGGTGAGACGAAGATCACTGCTAAGGTGAAAGTGACCGTAGAAGGTAAGGACTTTAATGTTACAGCAGAACAGAAACTTACAGTTGCAGCAAAAGATGCCCTGGTTGTAAATGCTTCCATTGAGAGCGCACCAACGGAGATGACAGTTGGTGATGCTGTGGAGTTGAAAGTGGCTGCAGATGTTGGTACGATCGAGAGTGTCGTATGGGCAGTTGAAGGCGAGGCCGCAACCGTTGAGACAGATTCTGTTGATGTTGTGAAAGCTGTTCTTAAGGCTGTTAAGCCTGGGGTGGTAATGGTTTCTGCTACGGTAACAGTTAAGGACGGTGATAAGACAGCAACCGATACAGCAAAAGCGACGATCAATGTGAAAGAGCCGACAAGCTATAACCTGGATCTTGCAGAATTTGATGCTAAAGGTCAGACGGTTAAAGTAAATGAAGATGGAAGCATTGAGATAACACACGTAGCTTCTTATCAAGGTACAGGCATTAGTGTATCAGAGGGGGTAACCTGTGTAGAACTCTCTGCGGTTTCATATCAAGATGGTCAAGAGCTTGATGGTCAGCAGCAGATTCGGCTTTATGATACAGAGGGCAATAAGATAGCTGAAACATATAAAAAGGGTGCAATTACTCTTGTTGTACCGAAGGGAAAGACGCTGGGAAAAATAGTAGTTAATGCTCAAAATGCTTCTCCGGATAAGCCGCAGACAATGAAAATAGATTACATCAGAGTGCATAAGTATAACTCGATTTCCCTCGATCTTTCAAAATTTGATCCTAAAAGTGGTACTGTTGTAGTGAATGCTGATGGCAGTATAAAGGTAACACATATTGCAGCATATACAGGTGCAGGTATAGAGGTGGGCGATGTAAAAGGAACGATTAAATATATTTCTGTCGGTGGTCTCCCTGAGCAGCAGAAGCAAGTAAAGATTGAGAATTCTGCTGGTGAGGAGATTGTTGGAGCTCAATATTGGGGAAACGAGCTTTTATTCGAGATACCAGAAGATAAGACGCCTGCAAAAGTAGTAGTCAATGCTCAAGACATTAATGTGCAGCCAGAAATAAGTATAGGATATATTACTCTGTATGTAGAAGAGTAGATCTTTTACTGTGCCAAAAGATTCTAAAAGAAGGCTGGGAGTAAATAACCAATCTTATTAAATTGGCGCCGTTGGGCTAAGATGACAAAAAGGATCTCTATACCAATGAATGGTATAGGGGTCTTTTTTGTATATTCCCCTGGAATTGCTGTCACAAATTGGTATCGGCAGTAGGAACTGCATGAGATGCAGCCCCCGTTTAAATACATTACATCTGGTGAAAATCACCTGCTTTGTAAAAGTTGGATTTTAAATGATACAAAAAAATATTGACATTTGAGAAAGATTGGTCCATAATGGTGTGTGTTCCTAAAACAATATTTTTATAAGGAGGGTTCAGGCGAATGAGGATAAGAAAAGCCATGGCGGTAGCGCTGGCTGGTGCTCTTGTTTTGACAACAATGGCAACAGGAACTACCAGTGAAGCTGCCAAAAAGACGAAACTTAAGACGAAAAAAGTTTCCATCTTCGTCAAGGGGAAAAAGAAGATTTCCATAACGGGTAAAAAGGCAAAACATAAATACACCTTTACATCCAAGAAGAAAAAGATTGCCAAAGTATCCAAGAAGGGTGTGATCACCGGAGTGAAAGCCGGAAAGACTACCATTACGGTAAAAGACACCTGGAAACAGAAGGGCAAGAAGAAAACGAAGAAGCTGGGAACGATCAATGTTACTGTTAAGAAAAAAGCACCTGTAAAACCAAAGGTTACACCAAACGTAACGCAGGCGCCACCGGCTCAGACACCAGTCGTAACACAGGCGCCACCGGCTCAGACACCAGACGGTGGATCACAGACGCCGACGCCGACGAATACGCCGACCAATAAGCCAACGCCAACACCGACGCGGAAGCCAACGCCAACACCGACGCAGAAGCCTATTCCGACGCCGACAGTTGAGATGGGTCTTGAGAAAAATCAGATCAAACCAGGGGACACGACTACAGCTATGGTATCTGTAAGCGCAGGTGATGTGAAAGAGGTAACCTGGTCTGTGGAAAAGGCAGACGTTGCAGAGGCAGCGAAGGATGCCAAGGATGCTAAAAAAGCTGTGATCACTGCGAAAGCAGCAGGAGAGACTAAGATCACTGCTGAGGTGAAAGTGACGGTAGAGGGAAAAGACTTTACTGTAAAAGCAGAGAGCAGTATTAAAGTTGCTGCAGTGGTAGTAAACCCATCCATTGAGACGGATTCTGTAGAGGTAAATATAGGTGAGACGGTAGATCTGGCAGTCACAGTAGATGTAGAGACCAGCATGATCGAAAGTGTTGTGTGGACGGTGGAAGGTGACATTGCCACGGTTGAGACAGATCCTGTTGATATTACAAAAGCTACTCTTACAGGAGCTACGAGAGGTAAGGCAGTTGTTACGGTTACTGTGACAGTGAAACAGGGCGATGAGACTGCTACCAATACCGCTACAGTGAATCTTGAAGTCATTCAGCCGATTATTGAGGTTGATCTGTCTACAGGTATTACAACACCTTCCTGGTTCTCAGGAGTGTCAGGTGAAGTACAGAAAGATGGTTCTTATAAGATTACCTGGTCGGCGGAAGCGAGCAGCTATGGATCTGCGAAGTTTAACTTTGACGAAGGTATGGATCTGACAGGATACTATTGTGTAATCGATGCGGAGGGATGTATCTCAACCGTGGAGATTCATGATATGGAAAAACACGAGACAGTATATAACAATCCATATTCTGTTACAAAGATCCAGTATGGTAAGGCATTTCCATTTGTACTTCAGCTGTCACCAGAAAATCTGAATACTGCTGAAGTTTCAGAAGGTGGAACGGCTGATTACACCAATGTTGGTGGAGTACAGTTTGCCAAAGGAGATGAGACGGAAGAATTAGTTCTTACTGTGAAATCTATCAAATTCTATAAATATGAGAAAGATATTCCTGCAAACATGCTTCCTACTCCTGCAGAATAAGAATTTTGAATAAGTGATTTAAAAATGAGCACAGCCGCGGCTGTGCTCATTTTTTGGTTGTGATGCGCCCGGCTAACCCATGGCATATCTCTGGTTTGACCAACATCTGAAAGAGTTGCATTAAAATAGGTGTTAAATGATACAAAAAGATATTGACTTTTTAGTGGGAATGATCCATACTTAGGTAAGTTCTTATAACAATATTTTTTAAGGAGGGTTCATGCTAATGAGGATAAGAAAAGCCATGGCGGTAGCGCTGGCTGGTGCTCTTGCTTTGACAACAATAGCAACAGGAACTACCAGTGAAGCTGCCAAAAAGACGAAACTCAAAACGAAAAAAGTTTCTATTTTCGTCAAAGGGAAAAAGAAGATTTCTATAACGGGTAAAAAGGCGAAACATAAATACACCTTTACATCCAAGAAGAAAAAGATTGCCAAAGTATCCAAAAAAGGTGTGATTACCGGAGTAAAAGCTGGAAAGACTACCATCACGGTAAAAGACACCTGGAAACAGAAGGGTAAGAAAAAGACGAAGAAACTGGGAACGATCAATGTTACTGTTAAGAAAAAAGTGTCTGTAACACCTAAGGTAACGCCAGCGGTAACACCACCAGTACAGACACCAGTGGTAACACCAGCGCAGACGCCAGTGGTAACACCGGCACAGACGGCGGATGGCGGATCACCGACAGCGACGCCGACGCCGACGAATAAGCCAACGACTACGCCAAAAGTGACTACGACACCAACAGCTGCACCGACAGCGACGCCAAAAGCTCCAAAGGCAATGCTTACAATTGAGAAAGACAATATTAATGCAGGAAAAACAACGACTGCAGAGTTGTCTGTAAACAAAGGGACAGTGAAAGATGTGGCCTGGAAGACCGCGGACGAGAAGATTGCTACAGTGAAAAAGGACGAAACCGATCCGAAAAAGGCAGTGATCACCGGAGTGGCAGAAGGCGAGACGAAGGTTATTGCAGAAGCAACAGTGGCAGTAGAAGGCATGGATTTTACTGTGACAGTGGAAAGTGTAACCGTTAAGGTGGCAGCCAGCGATGCTCTGGTTGTAAATGCCACAGTAGAGAGTGCACCGACAGAGATGACAGTTGGTGATGAGCTTGCACTGGTTGTAACGGTAGACGTAGGCACAATTGAAAGCATTGAATGGAAGCTGGATGGCGATGCGGCAGTTATGGCCAAAGTCGAAACAGCCGATGTGCTCAAAGCGGTAAAAGCTGGTGAGGTGACAGTCACGGCGACAGTAACCGTTAAACAGGATGATAAAACAGCGACAGATACGGTGCAGTTCACAGTCTATGTCATGGAAAAATACAATATACATGACGAAGTGAATTTCTGGTCACAGTATGCCACAATAGTAAAGAATGATGATGGTACGGTAACCTATACCAAATTACAGGGAGACCAGGATTGGCAAGCCGGTGAATTTGGTTTTGTCGTTCCGAGAGAAATGGTTGGTAAGTTTACAAAAGTGATCATAAAGTATAAAGATGCAACTCTGAATCCACCAGAAAGCGAAAAAGGCTGTGGTTATGTTATCCATTATGACGATGAGACACAAGTTTCCTGGATAGAAGGTGAAGATCATTGGGATGATTCACTCAGGATTTATGGAGATGGTGAGATTGTGCTGGAGAATAAGGACCCAGACAGAGCCCTTTCTACGGTACGAATATATGATGGTGTTTTGAATGGTACGATGACGATCGAGTCAGTAACATTCCAAATGTAATAAACGTCCTCTTAGTGAAGGCAGTGGTTTTTTGGACCACTGCCTTTCTATTGTTAGAGAGCATTGTGTCAGCCGGCGCCAAACTGTGTAAAATAGTTCTTGACACGGAAGAATCCATAGTATATGATATATGTAGTTTTAAAAACTACATGAAGCAAATGTGATTACAAGGAAAGGAAGTAAATATTATGGCGTGTGAAAAAGGTAAAAAGTTTGGGTTGGTGGGTATTGCTGATCGGTATATTGAGACCACACTGGATGATGATGGGATTTTGGATTCTATTTCCTATATGAATGATGAAAATTTTAATTTTGCCTATGATGTAGTGGATGTCATGGCGAAAAAATGTCCCGATAAACTTGCTATGCTTCATGTATCAAGAGAAGGACGCGAACGTCATTTTACCTTTCGGGATATGGCGAAGTATTCTAATAAAGCGGCAAATTATTTCAGCTATCTGGGGATTAAAAAGGGCGATAAGGTTATGCTTGTGCTCAAACGTCACTTCCAATTCTGGTTTTCTCTGCTCGCCCTTCACAAGATCGGGGCGGTGGCGATTCCTGCCACTAATCTTCTCACCAAAAAAGATTTTGAATATCGTTTTAAGGTGGGAGAAGTAGATGCCGTAATCTGTACCGCAGATGGGGATGTTTCCCGAGAGGTGGATAAGGCGGCATGGGGCAATTCCCGGTTGAAGACGAAAATTATGGTAGGTGGCGCCAGAGAATCCTGGCATTGTTTTAACAAAGACATACGTTACTTTTCTGCAAATTTTGCCAGGCCAGAAGAGGCGCCGGGCGGTGAGGATACGATGTTGATGTTCTTTACCTCTGGAACGACTTCTTATCCCAAGATAACAGCACACAATTACAAATATCCTCTGGGGCACTATATCACGGCGAAATACTGGCACCAGGTGGATCCCAATGGAATCCATTTTGCCATATCTGACACAGGATGGGGTAAGGCGCTCTGGGGAAAGATCTATGGACAATGGATCTGCGAGGCACCTGTTTTCACCTATGATTTTGATGATTTTGACGCCAAAGAGATTTTGCAGATGATTGGCAAATACGGAATTACAACCTTTTGCGCACCACCCACAGTTTATCGGGTGATGGTACATTTGAAGCTGGAAAATTATGATCTCTCATCCCTGCAGAATGTGACGACAGCGGGAGAGGCGCTGAATCCGAAAATATTTGAAAAGTTTAAGGAAAAGACTGGTTTTGACATTATGGAAGGCTTTGGGCAGACTGAGACGACAATGCTGATCGGCAATATTCAGGGGATGATGCCGAGACCGGGTTCCATGGGCAAATCAAGTCCCCTTTATGACATCTCTGTCATGCGCCCCGATGGAACGATAGCGGATCCTGGTGAGGAGGGAGAGATCGTGGTGAAGACCTCTGAGAACATTCCCAATGGACTGTTTAAGGGCTATTATGGGGATGAGGAAAAGACGGATTCGGTATGGTATGACGGTTATTACCACACAGGGGATACTGCCTATATGGATGAAGATGGATATCTCTGGTATGTAGGACGGGTGGATGATGTAATCAAGTCCGCGGGTTATCGTATTGGGCCCTTTGAGATCGAAAATGAGATTATGAAACTTCCCTATGTGCTGGAGTGTGCTGTGACCTCTGTGCCGGACCGGTTGCGGGGGCAGGCGATCAAAGCTACGATCGTGCTTGCTGACGGCAGCGACGGGGACGAACATATGAAGAACGATATTGTTAAGTATCTAAAGAACAATATTGCTTCCTACAAATGGCCGAAGATCGTGGATTTTGCCAAAGAGCTTCCAAAGACCATCAGCGGCAAGGTGCGGAGGGCAGAGATCAAAAAAAGTGACTGGTCCGAAGACAGTGCGGCGGAGAGCGCCGGCGCCAAAGAGGATGTAGAAGAAGCGGCAGCACAGGAAGAGAGCGTAGATTAAAAGGAATGAATATATCTTGACGAAACAGGACTATTATGATAGCATGAAATAAACTATTATGATAGTCCTTTATACTAAGCAGATACATACATGGAGGGAGTTAATATGGCAGATTCAAATTATAAGCTGTTTGATTCAGAAAAAAAAGTGATGGAGGTTCTCTGGGAACATGGTACGATGATCGCAGGCGATATCGTGAAGATCTTGAATGACAGCATCGGGTGGAACCGCAATACCACCTATACGGTGATTAAAAAATGTATTGCCAAAGGAGCCATTGAGAGGACAGAACCACATTTTACCTGTACCCCTTTGATCACCAGAGAGCAGGTTCAGGATTATGAGACCAACGAACTGGTGGACAAGATGTTTGATGGTTCCAGGGAAAAATTCTTTGCAGCTTTTCTAAATGGAAGCAAGTTGTCGGAAGAAGAGGTAAAGAGCTTGAAGGATATGGTGGATAAGTTAAAGTAAATACGTAGGACCAGAAGAGATATTTCTGGTAAGTCAGGTGGGCAGGATGAAAATTATCTTAGAATACAATCTATTATATATTAGCATGATTTCGACGGTTCTTATTTCTCTTCTGGTGGCGGCAAGATTTCTGCTGGGGCGCAGGATTCACCGGGTATTTTTTTCCCTGGCATGGATGATCGTACTGGTCAGGCTTCTTCTGCCCCTATGCATCACAGTACCGGTAGGGTGTCCGGAGACCTTGGATAAAGTTTATGAATGGGTCCGCAGTTTCCCGGTCGGACAGTATTTTCTGATCTGGGCGGTGGGAGCAGCGGTGTCAGTTATTTTTTTTGTGGTGCGTTATGTGATGTGGGGAAGGATCCTCAGAGAGGCGCTGCCGATTCAGAAGGTGCCGGATATTGATGAAGAGATGTTTACCTTTATGGGAATCCGGGTCTATGTTTCCGACCGGATCGCTTCCCCGGTAACCTATGGGATCTTTCAGCAGAAGGTACTTTTGCCTAAATACTATATGGAACTGACGAGGGAACAGCTCAAATTTATTTTGATTCATGAGAAGGTACATATCGATGGACATGACAATCTGAATAAATGTCTTGTCATACTGGCGGTGTGCCTCCACTGGTTTAATCCTTTTGCCTGGCTGATGTATATATGTTATAATCGGGATTTGGAGTTGGCATGCGACGAAAAGGTGATTCGTCAGGTGGGGGAGGACAACCGGAAAGATTATGCAGGCGTTCTCATCAGTCTGGCACAGGGACGTCCTGTGGCGAAGCCCATATATAGTGGGTTTGCCCAGAACGCAGTGAAAGAACGTATCGTCATGATCATGGGTTACCGCAGGGTAAGGGTGTGGAATTATATTTTGTGTGGAGTGCTGGTGCTTTTTTCTTTGGTTGTATTTGCCGTGCCGGTGAAGACAGAGGAAGTAGTGGAGTTGACGCCACAGAACAAACATCTTGTATCTACTCCGAAGAGGGAGGAAAAGGAGAAAGAGGAAGAGTTCGAGGCAGTGGAGGTGTCCAAAGTGATCGAGGAGGACTCCATTGGTACGAAGGCGGAGGTTTTGGTGAAGACCAAGGAAAATGTTTCCCTTCGCATCAAGATACTGTTTCGCAAGGAACTCGCCGTGACCAATGGAAGCTTTATTTCCTTTCAGACAAGAGGCAAAGAGTGGGAGGCAGGAATTGACGATGAATACGACGGGACGGTGACGATCCCGGAGGCAGTTCGTTACAAAGGGAAAGTTTATCCTGTGAAGGGAATTGGAAACTATACTTTTTATCAGTGCCGAAAGCTTCGGAAAGTGTTGATTCCGAACACGGTGGAGGAAATTAAGGAAAAGGCATTTGAGTCCTGTGAGTCTCTAAAAACACTTCAAATGCCAGAAAATCTCGAATTGGTTGAGGCAAATCCTTTTGTGGGATGCCGTTCTTTGAAGAGTTTTCAGGCGCCTGAGGGCACCAGAATGAAGGGACAGTATCAGGTGAAAGAAGGAGTGCTCTATACCGATTATGGAAGATTTTTAAAGGTTTTTCCCCAGGGAAAAAAGCAGAAAAAGTTTGTGCTTGAGGAGGGCGTGCTTCAGATCGCTGTCTGTGGATTTTATGGGACCCAGGTGGAGGAAGTTTATCTGCCGGAATCTATGTTGAGGGTGAAGAGCCGCGCCTTTCAGAACTGCCAGAACTTAAGGGAGGTGCGTGCACATCGGGAAACCGTATTTTCCGGGGATGCCCTGACAGGGGCGTGGAGGGCACGGATTCTGCGCTATGATTAGCCTGCTGAGATTACCCTTGACAGTTGGAAATCAGGAGAGTAAACTTAAATCAGTGATGATTTGGGCGCAGCTCAAAAATAAATGGCAAAGGAAGTACGATACAATGGAAAAGAAAAATATTGATTGGGCAAATCTAGGATTCTCTTATCAGCAGACGGACAAGAGGTATGTGGCAAATTATAAAGATGGCGCGTGGGATGAGGGCGGCTTAGTGGAAGATCCCATGATTACTATGAGTGAGTGTGCCTGTGTGCTTCAATATGCCCAGACCTGTTTTGAGGGATTGAAGGCCTATACGGCAAAGGACGGACATATCGTATGCTTCCGCCCGGATCTGAATGCAGAACGTATGGCGAATACGGCGGAGCGTCTTGAGATGCCCGTATTTCCAGAAGATAGATTTGTTGATGCCGTTGTGGAGACTGTTCGGGCAAACAAGGATTATGTGCCGCCTTATGGTTCTGGGGCTACTTTATACATCCGGCCCTATATGTTTGGTATCGGACCAGTGATCGGTGTGGCGCCGGCCACAGAATATCAGTTCCGTGTGTTCTGTACACCGGTAGGACCATATTTTAAAGGTGGCGCGAAGCCTATCACGATTCGTGTCAGTGACTTTGACCGGGCGGCGCCAAATGGTACAGGACATATCAAGGCGGGGCTCAATTATGCCATGAGCCTTCATGCCATCGTGGATGCCCATGAGAAGGGGTATTCGGAAAACTTGTATCTCGATCCCAAAACACGGACCAAGGTAGAGGAGACGGGAGGAGCGAACTTCATTTTTGTGACGAAGGACGGAAAGGTTGTCACTCCAAAATCAGACAGTATTCTTCCTTCCATTACGAGACGTTCTCTTGTGGCCATCGCCAGAGATCATCTCGGCATGGAAGTGGAGGAAAGAGAAGTATTTTTGGATGAATTGAAGGATTTCGCCGAGTGTGGGCTGTGCGGGACAGCAGCTGTTATTTCACCAGTTGGAAAGATTGTGGATCACGGCAAAGAGATCTGCTTCCCAAGCGGCATGGAGCAGATGGGTGAAATTACCAAAAAGCTCTATGATACATTGACTGGTATGCAGATGGGAAGCATCGAGGCGCCGGAGGGATGGATCAAAGAAATCCTATAAAGACATAAACACTCACATAAATAATAAATTAAGTTTGAAGAAAGTATGTGTTTTGGAAAAGCCTGACATATACTTTCTTTTTCTTTTGTGTTATACTGTTTTAAAAAGGAGACATTGTTATGAAAACCATTACTAGTTTTACTGTGGATCACTTGAAATTACTCCCTGGTGTATATGTATCCAGAAAGGATTGTACCGGGACGGACATCGTGACTACCTTTGATATTCGCATGACCAGGCCGAATTTTGAACCGGTCATGAATACGGCAGAGATTCATGCCATCGAACATCTGGGTGCTACTTTTCTACGGAATCATCCCCAGATGGGAGAAAAGGTGGTGTATTTTGGACCGATGGGGTGTCGCACCGGCTTTTATCTGATCCTGGCGGGGGATTATGAGTCATCGGATATCCTGATGTTATTGAAGGAAATGTTTGCCTTCATCCGTGATTTTGAGGGAGACATACCAGGAGCTTCTCCAGAGGAATGCGGTAATTATCTGGATCTGAATCTGCCAATGGCTAAGTATGTGGCAGAGCGTTATTTATCCGGTGTTTTGGAAGGCATCACGGAGGAACGGCTTGATTATTAGTTAATGAAAATGAATGGGATAGTACACGAGTAACCTTTGGCGTGTCGAATTGTCAATTATTTTATATTCGCTGCACCAGTCATTATTCCTGATCCTTTGCATATTTATAATAAAAAGGATGCAATGCGGGAGTCGGGGGAAGGATGTTCAACTGGGAAGGGCGGATTTTGGACAACAAGAGCATATTGGCAGTAAAAGCAGCACTTCCTTTTCTGGATATCCCCGTGGGAGAGGTTATTGATCTGGAGGGGCTGCTTCGAGCAGTCCGCTGTTTCTGCAGGCAGCAGGAGCAGCGGATGATTGATATGCTGCTGCAGTTTTTTATGATGAAACGTATGATGTCGATGATGACGATGTTTCAGGAAGCGCAGAATTCGGACCGGGGCATGGAGGGGATCATAGACCTCTTGAAAAGCCAGGTGCCGAAAGAGCAGCAGGATATGTTTGACATGATGTCGATGATGATGTCCATGCAGGATCTGGGAGCCGGTATGACAGGAGAGTCTGGCATGACAGAAGAGTTCGATGGACAGCCGGAAGCAGACGGTGACAGCGACACCAGCAGTATGTTCTCAGGCCAGGTTCCAGAACCCCAGGCGGATGTGCGGAGTGCTGATATTGATGCGGCAGAGGAAGAACCCCTTCCTGAGATTTGGCAGCGCATTGCAGAAAATATCGACAAGGGGACAGAATATGACAGATCAGAAGGATATATTCAGGAACATGCACCCGGTAAAGGCGCAGATTATTCGGGAATTAGAGCAGAAGGCGAAAGGGAAAGAAATGAAGAATTCCGCACCGCTTATCATGGAGGCGATGCAGAAGCTCAAAGCCCACAATCTTTCTTTTTCCCAGGAGGAGGTAACGGTGCTTCTGGGGATTCTTACAAAGGATATGAACGAAGAAGAGAAGCAGAAGGTAGAAATGATGAAACAGGTTATTAAAAATAAGGGTAAGCGATAAAGATGAGGATGGGGGCAAAAATTTTTGTCCCCCATCTATCATTGAGACTATATGAGGAGGGATGGCGAGAAATGTACAAGAGAAGAGGAATTGCAGCTGCAATGCTGGGAGTGATGTTGACCCTGTCGGTGTTGCCGGCAGATGTGGATTTGGCGGCGGCAGCCAAGCCAAAGCTGAGCAAGAAAAGTATCACGGTCAAAAAGGGTAAATCCGTCACTGTCTCGCTAAAGAAAAATGCGGCGGCGAAAAAGATCAAATGGAAAATTGCCAATAAAAAGGTGGCATCGATAAAGGCAAAGAAGAAAGGGAAGGTCACTGTCCGGGGAAAGAAGGTGGGGAAGACCAGGCTGAACTGTCAGTTTGTATTTCGGGGAAAGAAAAAGAAGCTTTCCTGCAAGGTCATTGTTAAGTCCACCAAGGATGCTGTAACGGTCGTAGACAAGACGCCGCAAGCCACGGCACCGCCTATGGATCCAGGAACTTCGAATCAACCAGGAGCTCCGGGGGCAGCCAATCCACCGGTGACGAATCCCCCGGAGGCGTCAAGCCCGGCAGAAACAACGGAACCGACGGTTCCACCGGCAAGTTCAAGTCCGGATGTGACGATTGTTCCATCGGACCCACCAGCGACGCCCAGCCCAACGGCGACTGTAACGCCGACAGCCAATCCGGTGGAAACACCGACAAATCCAAGTCCTACGCCAACGCTTCAGCCGACAGGGACGCCGGAAAATCCTGGTCCCACAGCGAAGGTAACACCGACACCAGACCCAATGGACACACCAATACCTGCGGAGCAGGGTGTGATCCTGGATAATGATTATTCGGATGGTTCTACGGGAGGTTTCACAGGCAGAGGGGACGCTGAAGTACAGTCTGTGACAGATCCCTCCATCGCTTCCATTCCGGTGCTTGCGGTGACGGGGCGAACTGCTAACTGGCATGGTACTCAGATCGATGATGCCGGGGCATTGAAGGCGGGTACAAAATATATCATTAGTACAGCAGTGTATCAGAAAGCGGTAGACAGCACCCAGCTGAAACTTACCCCCTATAAGGATAGTACGGGAAAGGTAAACTATCAGCAAATCGGTGTAGCCACAGTTTCCAAAGGCCAGTGGGCAGCATTACAGGGCGGTATTGAGGTCCCGGATAATGTAACGGAGATTTTGCTCTATTTTGAGGAGGTCGATGGAACCCATGACTTCTATGTGGCGCCGGTACAGCTGTATGCCGAAAATCAGTATGACAATGCGGTGATCAATCAATTTGAGAGTGACAACCTGTCTGACTTTAAGGGACGGGGGAGTGCGCAGCTTGCTGTGGTTCCGGGAGGAGTGACAGGAAACTGCATGAGCGTTACCGGCCGTACAGCTTCATGGAATGGAGTAGCTTCCGCCGTGCAGCTGAAACAGGGATCATCGGTATATATTTCTGGATATGTAAAGACCGATGCGGAAAATTATTCCTTTAAGACAAGCGCAGAGGCAACGGATAGTTCGACGGGAACGACTGTATATCCAGGGCTTCTCCAGATGGATCTGAAAAAGGGTGAATGGACGAAATTCAGCTGTTCCTTCTCCTTCGATCAGAATACATACAGCAGTATCCATTCTGTATATTTTGAACTAACAGCAGCGAATGATACGGCTTTTCCGGACTTTTATCTCGATAATGTGACCGTCTGTGTAGTGGATGGAGTAATGGATCTGTCCAATATCGTGGCAAATGGTACTTATGAGATCACGGGAAGTCTGAAAGAGGCATATAGCCAGCATTTTACAAACGTGGGGACCTGCATGAATTATGGACAGCTTGTGGGCGCCGACACGATGAAGTTTGCAGCAGGACAGTATAACAGCATTTCAGCGGAAAATGAGATGAAGCCGGACTATCTTTTGAACAGGGGAACGATGAGCACCGCTGAGGCAAAGGGTAACAAGTATTATTATGTGCCGGATAATTATGCGGAGACTTCTTGTCCGAAGATCAATTACGATGCGGTGGACAAATATCTTCAGACGGCGGCAGCCAACAAGATGCGAATTCGTTTCCACGTGTTCGTATGGCATCAGCAGACACCGAAGTGGTTCTTTAAGGAGAACTATAATGAAAATGGCAAATGGGTGACGCCGGAGGTGATGAATGCCAGGCTGGAGTTTTTCATCAAATCAGTGATCCGCTATATTTCTCTGAAAGAAGAGGAACTGGGGATCGGAGATGTGGTATACTGCTACGACGTGGTAAATGAATATTTCCATAATAACAACAATCCAGACAAGGCGTACTGGGATGAGGTCTATTACCCGGAACAGGTTTTTGATCCGCAAAATCCAGGGAAGTACGAACAGACGACGGAGCCGGTTTATGTGAAAAATGCCTTTGCCTATGCCAGAGATATTCTGGACAGCTATGGTAAGCAGCACATCACCTTGTTCTATAATGACTTTAATACCTATCTGGAAGCAGATAAAATTATAAAGATGATGGAATACATCAATGCGGAAAAGACTCTCTGTACCGGAGTAGGTATGCAGAGCCATCTGGATGTGGGATTTCCGTCGGTAGAATTTTATACTTCTACCATGGAAAAATTCCTAAAGAGTGATTATATCAAAGAAGTGCAGATCACGGAGCTGGATGTGACAGCATATCCGAAAAATCAAAGCACTCTGGAGGATCAGATGACATATTACTCGGATCTGATGAAGGCAGTTCTTGCCCTGAAAAAGACTTATTCAGACAAGATGACAGGACTGACTTTCTGGGGGCTGTATGACAGCGTCTCCTGGCGAGCCGAAGGTCTGCCCCTGCTTTTTGCCAGCACGACGAAGGCAAAGGGAGTTTATTACAAAGTATTGGAGGCGGCAGCAGAATGAGAAAGACAAATGAGATACAGGCGATTCAAAAATATATTGATACACGGATGAAGGGGAAAGAGATGCAGAGGCCGGTTGTGAAGACCAGGGAAGCACTTCAGCTTCTGGAGAAGATAGACCGTGCACTGGAGTTTCAAAAAATATCCGTTGGAGAGGCGAAACAGGTTATGCACATATCCAGTCAGGTTTCCAGTTTTGATGTGGAGATGTCCCATATGTCAGAATACCTTGCTGACTTTGCCTCCAAACTGTCAGATCTTTCCCAATCCAATCTGGCGATCGTGGAAGAGACCACGGCTACCATGGGACAAGTCCGTGACAATGTAGGATTTACCTCAGAGCGCTTAAATCAGCTTTCGGAGGAAAGCAGGGAACTCACCGAAAAAAACAGTGAGGGAAGAAAACTTCTGGAAGAAGTGGAAACGCTGAAGGCAGGTGTTGTAGAGGACACCCGGCAGATGGATGATCAGATCATGAAACTGGTGGGGCTCGTTCAGGAGATCGAGGGAATTGTTGACAGCGTGCAGGGGATCGCAGCCCAGACGAATCTACTGGCGCTGAATGCTTCCATCGAGGCTGCCAGGGCTGGAGAACAGGGAAAAGGGTTTGCTGTAGTAGCGGGAGAGGTAGGAAAACTCGCCGAAAACACCCAGAAAGAGCTGGATGCGATGAAACGGTTTGTACAGAAAATCTATGAAGCATCCAAAGCAGGGCAGGCAAGCACCGCGCAGGCTTCCAGCTCCACCCAGAAGATGAGCGGAAAGCTGGATATTGTGTTCAAAACAGTGGGAGATAATATCAATATGCTGGAGCAGGTGGCGAGCGATGTGGCAGCCATCAATGATTACATGAATATGGTGGAGCAGGCGTCTGGAGATGTGAATGCTGCGATGGAACAGTGCAGCCAGGATGCGGAGCAGATCACAAATCTCACGATGACAGTCAGCGAGCTGGCAGATGAGACCAGAGAGGCAGCAGACCAGATCAGCAGCATTGAGAATAAGATAACGGAGAGTACCAGGCTGCTGTACAAAGGAATGAATACAGGAATCACCATGCTTACGAATCAGGAACTGATCGAAATTCTTGAATCTGCCAAACAGGCACATAAAGACTGGGCGGGGAAAGTGTCCAGTATGGCGGATCAGATGAAGATACTTCCTCTTCAGTTGGATCCCAATAAATGTGCCTTTGGACATTTTTATAATGCCATCACGATACAGCATCCGCAGCTGGTGGAGGAATGGGACAGTCTGAGTGAGGTACATAAAAGATTTCATACCCTGGGAAGGCATGCTATCGATGCCATTGGCAGCGGTGATACAGAAAAGGCAGAGAAGGAGAGCAGAGAGGCAGAGAGTCTTTCCAGAGAGATCATCAAAGCGCTGGATGAGATGATTCAGCAGATCGAGGCCATGAGTGAACAAGGACAGGATGTATTCTGATAGCGAAGAATTAATCAGCCAGGCGGCGCAAAACAGATTAAGATTTGCTCTGCCTGACTAATAAAAAAGGAGCATAAATTAGGCTCTTTTTTTATTGGTCATTTTATGAATATCATACAGCAAGGCAAATTTTTTATAATTATTAGCACTCAACCTTGACGAGTGCTAATAATTGTGATATAACAAAGGTACAGGTTAGTTCGACGGCGCCAATTTGAACCCGTCGTTGAGCTGGATAGATTGGAAAAAGAGAGGGTGATATGATGAACATTACGAAATTTACACAAAAGTCGGTGGAGATTTTGAACAGCCTGGAAAAGATCGCTTATGACTTTGGCGCCCAGGAGATCGTTCAGGAACATCTGCTCTATGGCATGCTGACGATAGAGGACAGCCTGCTGAAAAAGCTGATTGAGAAGATGGAGATTGACAGCGATGTTTTTCTGGCTCAGGTGGAGGGGCTGGTCAGAAAGCGGCCGCAGGTGAGCGGCGGGCAGGTTTATATCGGTGATGAATTGAATAAGGTTCTGGTGTACGCAGAAAATGAGGCAAAGGCGCTGGGGGATGAGTATGTTTCCGTGGAGCATTTATTTCTTAGCCTGTTGCGCAAACCATCACGTCCGGTCAAGCAGCTTCTCGGCGATTTTCGGATCGACAGGGAGAGATTTCTTCAGGCATTGTCAAAGGTCCGGGGAAACCAGAAGGTCACCACAGACAATCCAGAAGCGGTGTACGACAGCCTGAATAAATACGGCTATGATCTGGTGGAGCGGGCAAGAGAGCAGAAGCTGGATCCAGTGATCGGCAGAGATTCAGAGATTCGGAATATGATCCGCATCCTTTCGAGAAAGTCGAAGAATAATCCTGTGCTGATTGGTGAACCAGGTGTCGGCAAGACGGCAGCGGTGGAAGGACTGGCACAGCGGATCGTGCGGGGAGACGTGCCGGATGCCCTCCGGGATAAACAGATTTTTTCACTGGATATGGGCGCCCTTGTGGCAGGGGCAAAATACCGGGGAGAATTTGAGGAGAGACTGAAAGCGGTACTGGAAGAGGTCAAAGAGAGCGACGGAAGAATCATATTATTTGTAGATGAGCTCCATACCATCGTGGGCGCCGGCAAGACGGAGGGGTCCATGGATGCCGGCAATATGCTCAAGCCAATGCTGGCAAGGGGAGAGCTTCACTGTATCGGGGCCACCACACTGGATGAGTACCGGATGTATATCGAAAAAGATGCAGCGCTGGAGCGCAGGTTTCAGCCGGTACTGGTAGATGAGCCGACAGTGGAGGATACGGTTTCGATTCTGCGTGGTCTGAAAGACCGGTATGAAATTTTCCACGGAGTAAAAATTATGGATGCAGCGCTGGTGAGTGCGGCGGTGCTTTCGGACCGCTACATTTCGGACCGTTTTCTGCCGGATAAGGCCATCGATCTCGTGGATGAGGCATGCGCCCTGATCAAGACCGAGCTGGATTCCCTGCCCACGGAGCTGGATGACGTGAAGCGGCATATTATGCAGCTGGAGATCGAAGAAGCTGCCCTGAAAAAGGAGACCGATAATCTCAGCCGGGAGCGGCTTGCGGTTCTCCAGAAGGAGCTGGCAGAGCTGCGGGAGGAATTCGCCGGGGCAAAGGCGAAATGGGATAATGAGAAAAATGTGGTGGAGCGGATCCATACGCTGAAAGCGGAGCTGGAGGAGGTCAACAACCAGATCGAGGTGGCAAAAAACAATTACAATCTGGAAAAGGCGGCAGAACTGCAGTACGGGGACGTACCACGTATCATGCGCCAGCTCAGTGAGGCGGAGGAGCGGGCCAAAGCAAGCGACCAGTCTATGGTGCACGAGCGGGTGACTGAGGAAGAGATCGCCAAGATCGTGTCCCGCTGGACCGGAATCCCCGTGGCTAAACTGACGGAGTCTGAGAGAAATAAGACCCTGCATCTGGCGGATGCCCTGCACGAGAGAGTGGTGGGCCAGGAGGAAGGAGTCACGAAAGTAACGGAGGCGATCCTGCGCTCCAAAGCAGGCATCAAGGATCCGAGTAAGCCGATTGGTTCTTTTCTGTTTTTAGGACCTACCGGGGTGGGAAAGACCGAGCTGGCGAAAAGTTTAGCCCAAAATCTTTTTGACAATGAGCAGAGTATCGTCCGCATAGATATGAGTGAATATATGGAAAAGCACTCGGTATCCCGCCTGATTGGTGCTCCTCCGGGATATGTAGGTTATGAAGAGGGGGGGCAGCTGACGGAGGCAGTACGAAGAAAACCGTATTCGGTGGTTCTTTTTGATGAGATTGAAAAAGCGCATCCCGATGTGTTCAATGTATTTCTGCAGATACTGGATGACGGGCGTGTGACGGATTCCAAAGGAAGAACGGTGGACTTTAAGAATACGATCCTGACGTCAAATCTGGGCGCCGAGTATCTCTTAGAGGGGATCGACGACGAGGGAAATATCCAGCCGGAAGCGGAACAGATGGTGATGGAACGTCTGCGCACCAGCTTTAAGCCGGAATTTTTGAACCGCCTGGATGAGGTCATCATGTTCAAGCCGCTGACCCGCGAGAATATCCGGGGGATCATTGATCTTCTGGTGGCAGAGCTGAACCGCCGTCTTGCTGACCGGGAACTCTCGGTGGAGCTGACGGAGGCGGCAAAGCAGAAAATTGTGGAAAATGCTTATGAACCCGCTTATGGCGCCAGACCATTACGGCGATACATTCAGAAAAATGTAGAGACTCTTCTGGCGAAAAAGATCCTCGCGGATGAGATTCATGCAGGGGAGACTTTTGTGATTGATGAAGAGATGCTGTAAAGAAAAAACACGGAGAATCAGGGGTAGAATAGGCCCTTGATTCTTCGTGTTTTTTAGACATGCCTTTAGGGGATTATTTGCAAAATTGTTTATCGAAATCTGGGTTAAAGGCGTAGAAGTTTTTGCTGTTCAGGCTATCCTGAACCAGACGCAGGCTCTCGCCGAAACGCTGGTAGTGTACAACTTCACGCTCTCTTAAGTATTTGATGGGATCACAGACTTCCGGATCTTTTACAAGGCGGAGAATATTGTCGTAGGTCAAACGCGCTTTTTGCTCTGCTGCTACCAGGTAAGGATAACGGGAAGGGATGCAGAGATTCATGTACCATATCACCCCCGGAAATAATGATACTTGAAGATTGACAACAGAACTTCTTTAAGGTAAACTTAAATTGATAACTTAGACTTTGCTCGACGGCATGAATTTGAATTCTGTTTTGTGCTGCGCTAACAGCAGATTTGCGCCGCTGAGTCAGGTATACCTTGAAAAGGAGGCTGAAGTTTGAAACAAATAAGTAGAGGAGATCCAAGAAAGAAAAGTATAGCAAATAA
>CAQOJF010000021.1:0-46751 GCA_948848225.1 uncultured Eubacterium sp. | reverse complement strand
CACGAAAGTTATCCTGTACGTTATTCTTTTTTGAAAAAGTTGTAAAGTAGTGTTATAGGAGGAATGAATGATGAATAGAGAAGAAAAATTAGAAATTATCGCAGACATTTTAGAAGTAGAGGCCGATGAACTGCAGGAAGATATGGTTCTGGATGATTTTGAAACATGGGATTCTGTAGCTGTTTTGTCTGTGATCGCCATGATGGACGAAAAATTTGGAAAATACCCACATGCTTCAGAAATCCGTCAGTATATTCGAGTTATAGATCTTATGAACAGCATGGAATAAAATTTTGTGCGCTCACGCACAAACTTAGCAAGAACTTTTCGTCCTTTGATGCGCAAAAGACGTGCGCAAATGGGAAAAACATGGAGGATTATGATGAAAAATCCAATGGATGTATCGGGCAGGAGGATTTTAGTGACAGGAGCTTCTTCCGGGATCGGACGGGCAACTTCTGTCTTACTGAGTGAATTAGGTGCTCAACTTGTTTTAATGGGAAGAGACGAACGACGTCTGGAAGAGACCCAGCAGATGCTGACTGGCAGTGGACATACTGCCATCTCCTTGGAACTTACTGATTTTGAAAAATACGCAGAGGCTTTTAAAGAGATACGCAGTACAGGGAATAAACTTTCTGGTCTGGTACACTGTGCCGGAATTGCAAAGGTAATTCCTCTTAAAGTTGTTTCAGCTGTAAATGTCCACGAGATGTTTGATGTGAATTTCGTTTCTTTTATGGAACTCACCAAACATTACAGCAAAAAAATCAACTCTCTGGGCGGGAGTATTGTCTGTTTGTCTGCTATAAATGCACATTATCCACAGAAATGTATGAGTGTTTATGCTGCTACGAAAGGGGCACTGGAAATGGCAGTCTCATCCCTCGCTGTGGAACTATTTGATAAAGATATTCGTGTCAATGCAATTGTACCAGGGCCGATCGCCACTCCGATGGCAGATTCCTTTGGCGAAGTTTCGGGTGGAGAAAGTAATATTACAGGAAGACAAATGATGCCGATCGGAGAGCCAGAAGATATCGCAAATATGACGGCATACCTGCTCAGTGATGCAGCAAAATTTATAACAGGAAGAAAATTTTATGTAGATGGAGGACGGCTGTGATGAAAAGAGAACTTGATCTGAAATTATTTCAAACCAGGGATAAATCCTGGGTGACATACGGAGATCTTGTACATGCCCTGCGTGATGTAAAAGCGGACGACTGTGAAGTACTTCTGGTACATACGGACCTTTCTTTTGGTCTTCCGAACCGGGAATTTAAGCGAAAAGAACTGGTAGAGATTTTGTATGATCTCATCTGTGAACTGGGCGTTAATACACTGGTATTTCCGACATTTACTTTCAGCTATGGCAACCGGGAAGACTTTGATGTGCGAAATACCAAATCCAAGATGGGAATGATCAACGAATACGCCAGACAGAGACCGGAAGCCCTCCGCTCGGAAGATCCTCTGATGTCTGTCTGTGTCATCGGAGATCATAAAGAACTGGCAGAAGTGAGCGGAAATAAATCTCTGGGACCAGGGAGCTTTTTTGACCGCCTGCACAATACCCCGAATGTCAGGATTCTTTTCTTCGGGGCCCAGCTGCCACAGTGCCACACACAGATGCATTATGTAGAAGAAAAATTGCGGGTTCCTTACCGATATGATAAAGAATTTGAGGGACATATCATAGACCGGAAAGGGAATAAACGAGAGGATAAACATATTTTGTATGTAAAGTACAGGGATGTGCTACCCTGTGTTCCTCCTGCCTTTGAACAGGAACTGATGGATCAGGGGCTCTTTTTAAAGCAAAAAGTCGGTGACTCTTCTGTCTCCTGCTTTACGGAAAAAACAGCATATGATAAAGCTGTGGAATGGCTGACAAAAGATGTGAACTGCTTTCTGGCAGAACCCTATGATACGAAACCCCTGGTAAAAGAATATTCATATGGCAATGTTACAACCGTGCAATAGGAGGCTCTGATATGTATAAGTCAATATTGGACTATTTTGAAAAAACGGTGGCTGCCAATCCAGATAAAGCTGCATTATTACATAGAGAAGACTCATGTTCATTTACCGAACTGATGCAAAGAGGACAGAAACTTGGGTCACTACTCTCCTGTTTACTAAAACAGAGCATGTTCTCTCCCATTGTTGTCCTTCTTCCAAAATCAATTGATTCGGTAACAGCAGATATCGGCATCCTGTACAGCTCTAATGTATTTAATAACCTGGATATAAAAACACCCGTTCAGCGATTGGAAAATATCATTAAGCAGCTAAAGCCGGCTGCTGTTATTACAGAAGAAAAATATTCGGATCTGATCGACTGGAAAAAATACCAGATGGAAGTTGTGGAGATTGACAAGCTGGACTTTGACCAGATGTCAATAGATCATGAAATGTTGCAGAAAAACCGGGAAAAATTAATCGACACAGACCCATTTTGCATCATAAATACTTCTGGTTCGACGGGAACACCGAAAGGTGTTGTATTAAATTACAAGAGTTTTTTCGATTTTATGGCATGGGCGACAGAAACTTTCAGCCTTTCTGGAGCCGAGATTATAGGAGCCCTCTCTCCTATCGTATTTGACATTTATGATTTTGAAATATGTCTGATGATGATGAAGGGAGCTTCTATCGTCCTTCTGGACAGCTCTCTGGCTGTCTTTCCAGCTAAATTGCTGGCTGAATTGCAGGAAAAGAAAGTAAACTTCTTGTTCTGGGTTCCGACAATTATGGTAAATATAGCCAACATGAATTTATTAGAAAAGTTGCCATTACCGGACATAAAAACCATCTGGTTTGCAGGGGAAGTATTCCCAACCAAACAGTTTAATTATTGGAAAAAGCAATTGCCACAGGCAGTTTTTGCGAATCTCTATGGTCCGATCGAGATTACCCTGGACTGTATTTACTACATTGTTGACAGGGACTTCGATGACGATGAACCGCTTCCCATCGGTCTGCCTTGTAATAATACGGATATTCTGCTTCTTAATGAAGATGACCAGCTCTGCCGTGATGGCGAGGAAGGTGAAATCTGTGTACGCGGTACTTCCCTTGCCATGGGATATTATAACAATACGGAGAAGACGAAAGCAGCTTTCGTTCAAAATCCCCTGAACCATTCCTATCCGGAACTGATTTACCGGACCGGTGACATTGCTGCATACGGGAAAGACGGTCTGATCCGTTTCAAAGGACGAAAAGACAGCCTTGTGAAACATCAGGGATACCGGATCGAACTTGGTGAGATAGAGCATGAGATCGTAAACAACCTGAAGCTGGTTCCCAACTGCTGTGTTGTTTATGATAACAAAAATAAATGTATCGTTCTCTTCTATGAGGAGAACGGCGTGACAGAGGTGCAGATACGGAAGGCGCTGGGAGAATCATTTCCGCGGTATATGGTTCCAACGATGTATCATGTTATGGAAGAACTCCCCAGAAATACCAATGGCAAGATTGACCGCTTAAAACTGTCACAAATGATATAAAAAATAAGGAGGCAGGAAGATGGAAAAAATAATGGAGATTTTACAGGGAATCCGACCTGAATTTGATTTTAATTCCAGTGAGGATTTCATTGAAGACGGCTATTTAGATTCCTTTGATCTGGTATCTTTAGTGTCTGAACTGGACGAAACATTCGATATTTCCATTGACGGACTGGATATCATACCGGAGAACTTTAAGTCTTTGGACACGATTACCAATGTTGTGAAAAAAAACGGAGGCAATGTATGATTACTACCTTGAAAGGAAAAAGAATCGCAGGGATGCTGACTGTATTGCCGGAAAATGAGTATGATTATGACGAGGAAACCAAACCCTTTGCCACGCTGCAGACCAAACGGTTAAAACGTATTATGGGGTTCGGAAAAAGGCGGGCCGCAAAGTCAGATTCAACCACATCTGATTTCTGCATTTATGGTCTGAATTATATGCTGGAAAAAGGTTACATAAAAAAAGAAGAAATTGGCGCCATTGTGGTTACCGGGCTCACTCCGGATTACTTCATTCCGCACGTGAGCAATATTATCCACGGGGAATGTGACCTGCCTTCCGACGTGATATGTATGGATATTCCACAGGGATGCGTTGGATTTATGTTAGGAGCGCTTCAGGCCTTCTTATTACTGGATGTGGTTGGAGACAAGAAAGTTGTTGTCTTTAACAGTGATGTTCTCTGCCGGAAAAATAAGGAGGACCAGCTTACTTCTGCTTCTTTCGGTGGCGATGCGACAGCGATAACCGTATTCGAACACGATGACAAAGCTTCTGATATTTACATGAATTTATATAATGATGGAAAAGAAAGGGAGACACTGATCATGCATGCAGGTGGTTTTCGCATGCCAAGAACTCCGGAAACAGCCATTCCGCGGGATATTGGTGACGGAACAATGAAAAGCTACGATGACCTGTGGATGGACGGCTCCAAAGTGTTTAACTTTGTCCAGAAGGAAGTGCCGCCTATGATCGACGAGATCGTAAGCTACGCCAATTTGTCCAAAGAGGATATTCAATGGTACCTCTTCCACCAGCCCAATAAATTTATGCTTCAGAAACTCGCGGACAAACTGCAGGTTCCATGGGACAAAGTTCCTATGAATGTAGTTGAGAATTTCGGCAATTCCAGCGGTTCAACAATACCTGTTGCCATTACAGGCAATTTAGCAGATGAAATGCTTACGGGTCAATACAAGTGCTGTCTTGCCGGGTTTGGCGCTGGACTGTCATGGTCTTCTATGATTATGGATCTTGGAAATATGAGTTTTTGTGAAATGATCACATCTGTTTATTGATGGAGGGGAAAATGAGAATTCAGGAAATAATGCAGTTTATCTCATCTTTGCGTAAAACCAAAAAGAGACTGATAACAAATTATTATCTGACTCTACAAGGTTCGGAAGAAGATTTTGAGAGCTGGACATCAGAAAACAGCATTGTTTTCTGTGCACAGGAAAATAAAGTGTACCGGTGTTATTTTGCAACCACGGATATGAATGAGTTGAATACTCTTCTGCAAAAAATGCCATCAGGAACGGTGCTGGATTATATTACGAAAGAAAAAACCAGGGACTTCCGTTGGGTAGATGCCGGATTCAAGTTATATCGTACCTTAATTCGGTATACAAATCCAAATTGGTCAGATGAAGATCGTCCGAAATCAAAGCGGGCTTTATTTTTAGAGCAATTCTATGATGAAACGATTGGAGAATTTGCCACGCCTGCAGATGCAGAAGAACTTTATGAATTACTATATAAAATTTTTGATTATCGTGTAAGCAGGCTGCCTTCCATGGAGCAGTTGATTGAGATGATAGAAAAAAAGTGGGTCCTTCTATATCGTGAACAAGGCAAAATTACAGCTTTTTTAATGTATCAGATCGAAGGCAGAAAATATTATGGTTATCAAATTTATAACAAAGGGACTGCAGATATTACGTACAACCTAGAGCGAAAAGCAACAAAGTATGCGCAATCCGCCTACCAGATAAAAAGTTCCTACGGGTGGGTTGAGATTGACAATTTGGGTGCCAATGACCGATGTGAAAGCGGAAGCTTTGATGGAACATACGACTATATATTTGTTAAGTCCTGAAAATATTTCCCTAATAAAACAAGGTGAATTATATAAAAATAATGGAGGAAATCAAAATGACCTATCAAGAAAAATTAGATCTGTTAGAAGATATGATGGAATTAGAAGAAAACACCTTATCTGGTAAAGAAAACCTGGAAGATATAGATGAATGGGACTCTATGAGTAAACTTTATCTTGTTTCCTGGGTAAAAAAGAATATGAAGAAGAAATTAACAACGGAAGAAATAGTACAATTTCGTACAGTAAATGATATTTGTGAGTATATTCAATAATTGACTTTGGGAATTAATACGTATATCCAGTCAGGAGATGCAAAAAAAATATGATTTCAATGAGAAGGGCTATCTATGAAGACATTCCATCTATTATGAATTTCATAGACCAATACTGGAAAAAAGATCATATTCTCGCCAGAGACAGGTCTTTTTTCGAGTGGCAGTTTGTAGATGGAAAACAGGTAAACATGTTTCTTGCAATAGATGAAGATGGTAAGATCTATGGAATACAAGGAGGCATTTTATACAGTCAAAGTGATACTCCGGACATTTCAGGTAGTATATGGAAGACAATCAAAAGCAACAATCCGATGCTTGGTATTGAGTTGGGAGACTTTATGTACCAGCAATTAAGGGCAAGATACACTTGTTCCCCCGGAATGAGTAAGAAAGCAACAAAAATATATAAAATGATGGGGCTTGTTTCTGCTTCATTGGATCATTACTATCGATTGAACGAAAGAAAGGATTATAAAATTGCAAAGATACGAAACAAAATAATTCCGCCGGCAAAAAATACCGGCTATCGAATGGAACCTATACATTCCATCGACGAGATGAAAGAGATCATCTCCGAGCAGGAGTTAGCACAAGGTATTATGAGCAAGGATTACGCATATATCCAAAAACGTTACTTTGCACATCCGATCTATCAATATGATATTTGGAAAATAATAAGTTTGCAGGGAAGCGCTAATTCAGTCATTATTACAAGGCCAGAAGAAGCACAGGGACGCAAGAGCTGTAAAATTATTGATTTTTATGGTAGGGAGTCCGACCTGGGGCAGATAGCTGCTGCATTGGATCAATTCATGAAAAAATATGATTATGAGTTTGTGGACATTTATTCTTTTGGCATTCCTGCAGACATTTATGAACAAGGGGGATTCGTACGATGCGATGTAGAGGATGAGAATATTATACCGAATTATTTTCATCCTTTTGAACAAAAAAATGTTTCTTTGGATATGATCGATCCGCTTATTCCAGGAATGAAGCTTTTTCGGGGTGACGGTGACCAGGATCGCCCGTCCTAATATAATTTTTATAAGGAGAAATAAAGTGAAATATTATTTGATTACAGGCGCATCTTCTGGTATTGGCAGGGAGATGGCAAAAAGTCTTTCTGATTCGGACACAATGATCATTCTTGTAGCACGCAGACAAGAAAAACTATTGGAAGTTCAGAAAGAATTAAAAGGAAAAAGCATGGTAATACCATGTGATCTGACGAAAACAGATGAGATCGAATCCGTTTTTCATACTTTGCAAGAAGAAGGCATAAGACTGGATGGCCTCATTTATTGTGCCGGAATTGCATTTATAAAAACGTTGAAATTAATGGAACGAGATGATCTGGAGAATATGTTTCGCGTTAATGTGTTTGGTTTTTACGAAATGTGCCGCCATTTCCAAAATGTGAAAGCTTCCAATAAAGGAGCGGCCATTGTCGGAATCTCTTCCTATGCGGCCACAATGAAGGAACCAGGTATGTCTGCCTATGCAATGACAAAAGAAGCGATGAATACCCAGGTTCAGATTCTTGCGAAAGAATTTTTGAAACGCAGGATCCGTATCAACGCAGTCATGCCAGCCAATGTTATGTCCAAAATGTGCGATGACAATAACGATTGGACGGAAGAAGAAATTGCAGAGCTCACACGAAAGCAGCCTCTGGGGGTTATTCCTATTGCCAATGTGATCAATACTGTTCAATTTCTGTTATCTGAGGACGCCAAGTACATAACTGGGGAGTGTATCGGAATCAGTGCAGGTTATCATGGATAATGGTTTCTCTTTATAGAGAAAACTATGAATTTAATGAAGTAAGGAGAGAATATTCAAATGACTTTACAAGAAAAAATCGAATTTTTAGAAGATATTATGGATGTGGAAGAAGGAAGCCTGACAGAAAGTACAATATTAGAAGAAGTTGAAGAATGGGATTCTTTAAGTACTTTGACATTAACAGTGAAGATGAAACAGGAGTATGATATAAATCTTACTACGGAAACAATTAAAGAATTTGTGACGGTTCGTGATATTTGTAACTATATACCAGATTAATGTTTGGCGGAAAGTGAGAATTCTCTTATGAATGGTAAATATTCCAATATAAAAGTAACAGGTGTCGCCTCGGCAGTTCCTTCTTATGTCATGGATAATATGGACTATGTTGATGTTTTTGGTAAGCGCCGGGTAACAAAACAAGCAAAGCTGACAGGTGTTTACAGACATCATTTATCCTATAGGTATCAGAAGGTTTCAGATCTTTGTATGAGTGCAGCAGAAAATCTGTTGAATCATTTACAGTGGAACAGGGAAGATGTAAAAATTCTTATTTTATGTACTCAACTTGCAGATTATGAAATTCCATCTACGGCAATCGATCTGGCAAACCGTCTAGGCTTGGGAAAAGACTGTATGGCATATGATATCAATCTAGGCTGCTCCTCATTTGATTTGGGAATTCAGACAATAGCTGGTTTATTGCAAAGTCAACCAGATGGAACAAAGGCTCTTTTATTGACAGGTGACATCATGAATATACCAGACGGCGTTATGATGAAAAACGAAGACATCATCAACATTATGATGTTTGGTTCTGGTGGATCTGCTACTGCTTTAGAAAAACAGCCTGGTAATGAACTTTTGTTCCGAAATTTTTGCGATGGATCGGGATGGAATGCCATTGTGCGCTTCAAAAGAACAGAAACCATGATGCAGGGAAATAAAGTATTTGAGTTTGCCATTAATGACGTAGTTGATAATATGACAGCTTTTTTTCATGATTTTAATTTAAAAGATGATATTGACTATTATGCTTTTCATCAGGCACAAAAATTGATACTTGACACCATAGCAATTGGTTGTGAATTGCCAGAAGATCAAGTACTTACCTCCTATGAGGAATATGGAAACACCTCGGGAGCTTCCATTCCTATCACATTATGCCACAATCTGGATAAGTTTAAAGATAAAGACAACCTTCAAATCTGCAGTTGCGGCTTTGGTGTTGGATTGTCTATGGGAATTTCTTATTTCCAGCTTCCCGTCCAAAATATTTTACCTGTGATCGTAACGGATGAGCACTTTGACGAACACAGGCTGCATAATGGAGAACTGTATTCCAGAAATGTATTTTTAATGAACCCCAAAACCTCTATCACTAAATTGGTTGCACGAGAATTGGATAATCAAGCATGTAATTTAGGTTTTTATGGTTCAAAAGAAATACTAAAAGAAATGCAGTCACAATTATTTTGGAAAGATTGTGAAATATTTGATGATGAATTAAATCTGGTAGCCCAAAATACTTCCAGAACATATGACTCTGTTATATTTGATATGGCTGTTTATGATATGGATAAAGTCGTTGAAGAGGCCGGATTCCTGAAACAACAGGGAGTGTTGTCAACGAATAGTTCTGTTATTCTCATAGCAGAGGACAAGGACGACGATACCACCCTTCAATCTTCTATGAAATTATTATCTGATTCTTTAACAGGTGATTGCAGAGTCAATGCCGTTGTATACAAAATGGAAAGTTTAGATTTGTTTCCTAAAATACTCGATCGTCCAGAATGGTTGGAAAGAAAGATATCTATGAAAAATTCATCTGACATGGTAAGGCCATTTTTCATTTCTAAAACTATTGAAAAACTGGTTTCCATGGATTTGCTTGCAGTTACTTCAACGATTGTGCATATTTCAGATATAGTAAATGAGTTTATGTAAAGAGGGTAGGTAAAAATTGAGAGACATTTTGACAGAAAAAGGAAAAGCTATCATCTTGAATGCGATTGGAAATCCACTTTTAACGAACTGCTATCTCTCCTGCCACGAGATAATGGATAAAATTGCAACACATAAAATCCATTGTTTCTGCTATGAGGAAGGGATTGTTGTTTTAATACATCCGATGGATGGTCTCCATAAAATGTACTATTTTATCAAAAGTCAAGATGTCCTGATTCCATGCCTTGTCAGAAAGATACAAAAGAACATAGAAAACTACCAAAATCTAGAAGGAACCGTTGTGACTAGAATGCCAGACAAGAACGTGGATATTTTAGATAAATTGGAATTTCACCCATATAAAAAATACATTAGAAAGCAGATGATTCCAGAAACGACAAAACAGTATGAAGCAATTCATAAAGCTGAAACTGCGGATATGGATGACTTAAATGATATCTATCAACTTCTCTATGGAACCTTTGATATTATGACAGATCATCTGGTTTCAAAAGCAGAACTTCGTACCTTGATTGAAGTGTGCCAGGTGCTTAAGATAGCTATTGATGGGGAACTAGCAGGCGTGTTGCTCTTTGAGACTTTTGGTAAAAAATCCTATCTTCGTTCGATCTGTGTGTCAGATAAATTTGTTGGGAAAAAAATTGGACTTTCCTTACTATATACCTATATTTTAAAAAATCTGGAAACCACAAAATTGTTTTATCTCTGGGTAGAGAGCACAAACAAGCGGGCGATACAACTTTACGAGAAACTTGGTTACAAAGATGATGGTATGCAAGAATATATTTATTTATATACAAATAAATATCGCAGCAACTCATAGATGAGAGGCGGGGATGGTTTAGTTTTAAGTCCCGCCTCCCTCTCATCCGATCAGTACCTCTTTTCCCCTGAAAGCAAAACCGTATTTGCGTATCTGTTCTTTTTCTATTCCCTGAGCAAAAAAAGTCTGCTCATACTTCTTTTCCTCAATCTGATCTAATGCCGCCTGCACGGTTTCCTCCAGGGAAGATTCTTTTTTCGGATTATATACCTTAAATTCCATAATAATCCCATGATCTTTCGGATTCAAAGGTTTCAGCATCACATCATACCGCCCAAATCCATTCTCCCGGATGCCTCTGCCCCCCTTCACGGATCAGTCTGTCAAATTTGAACAAATTTCTCATCAAGGATACCAATTCTTCCCAGTATCCCCCTACATATGCCTCCTGAAGAGGTGTATCATATTCATCCAGCAGGATGATAACCTTCTTCTCATAATAGCGGAAAAGGTACCCTGTTAATTCATGAATAGCCATAGAAGCAGTACTGTTACTCATCTCTCTGCCAACACGGTCAAAAAATTCTTTGTCCTTTTCCCCCAATTTCCCCGAATCTCTCAGATATTCATTTTTTGAGAATAAATCTGTAATAATCTGAAAAATCTGTTCTCTGGCATCCACATAATTATCTGACTTTACCCCGGCAAAGGAAAGAAACAATACCGGATACGTTCCCTGTAATTTCCTATATTCCTCTTTTCGCCATATAGAAAGATTTTGAAAGGGATCTCCCTTTTCCTCATACTCGATACTAAAAAAACGATCCAGCATATTCATATTTAGGGTCTTCCCGAACCGCCTTGGTCTTGTAAGCGCGTAACAATATCTTTACTTTCCCACCATTCTTTTATAAATAGCGTTTTATCCACATAAAAACAGTTTTCTGTAATCAGTCTCTCAAAGTTCTGTTCGCCAATTGAAACGATTCTCGCCATAATTCACCTCCTCGTTCTGCTATCAGATTTCTAGTTCAACGGATATTAAGTCTTTGATATATTCACGTAGGATATGTCAGTTACTTAATATTCGTTGTACTAGGTTATCTATAGTATAAAAGATTATCCGATCCGTTTCAATAGATATCTTGGTTTAAGGTTTACTTTCTTCCTTTTGTTTCCCTTTCTTAGAAAAGAACATCACCACACCTAACAAAAATGCGCCAAAATCCAAGAAAACTGCAAATACGAATGCTATCAACGCCTTCCCTTTATATGGAAAATATCCAGTTGCACCCGCCAACAAATTATATGCCTTTTCCATTTCACTTGTATCCAAATATAATTTTCTATACTCCACTGCATCAGCTTTATACTGATAATACGTGTACCAGCACATGTTTTCTTCTCCTTCCAGAAATTTCTTCTCTTCTGGGGTAATATCTTCGCTTTCTCTATGTAGTAAAAAATCAATTATTTTATTAGAAGTGCTTTTCGTTTCGTGAAGCCTATGCTTCTCCTGGATTTTTTTTACATCGTTTGGATGAGGTGACGCTTTTGGAGGCGGTGACTGTGTAATATCATCTTTTATTTCATCTTTTTTTACTTCTGGGCAATATAAATTAACCGGATGATTGAAAATCATTCCCTCCAATTCTGCCATTTGCTTTTTCTTTTCGTTAGTCCACTGTTCAGAAGTAACATTAACAACAGCGATTTCCTCGTTGTCAACTATCTTATCTTCTTTTTGGCCAGCTTCATTGGAAACTTTTTCTTTTTCTTCTTGATCAGTTCCATTTTCTTCCTCATCGTCAACTTCATCATCGTTTTTATCTTCTTCCTCATCCGCTTTTTCTTCTTCGTTTTTCTCCTCTCCTTTTTCTTTTTTATTGTCAGCCTTTGTTTTAGTTTTTTTGTTTTTTTCCTTCTCAGATTTTGTTTTATCGTCTTTGTTTTTTTCTTTGTCAGCCTTAGTTTTAGTTTTTTTGTTTTTTTCCTTTTCAGATTTAGTTTTATCTTCTTGGTTCTTTTCTTTTTCTTCTTTGACTGCTTCTGTTTTTTCATCTTCTCCTTTGTCATTTTTTATGTTATCTTTTTCCTTTGTATTTGCTGTCTCCTGGTCGGAACCTTCTTTTTGAGAATTTTTAGATACCGCCGATTCCGAAACATTCTTCATTTGATCGGTTTTCTTACTTTTCAAGTCTGAATCCTTCACATCTTTCACTATATTATAATTTGTATTTATCTTTTGTTTTAAAAATTGTAATTTTTTATCATACCGAACTGCCTCTATGTACTTTTCGATATCGTGTATCAAATCGGTAACTTTATCTATAGCCTTTTTCTGCTCTTGGTCATTTCCTTTTTCCTCCGCAAGAAAAACCCCCTGCATTTCCAGTAACTGTTTCCTGGCTTGATCTAAGGTTTCCAATGTTGTTTCAGAAGAACCAAAAGCAGAAATTAACTGTTCAAAAGACAAACTATTTTCTCCAAAGTACGTATACTTAATTAACAAATCCACTTTGTTTTTTACATTGTCAGTCTCCAGTTTCAGAGAATCCATGTTCTGTATCGCCTCTGACTTGATGCGTTTCGTATTTTCTTTGGCTTTCTCTATACTCATAGTTCCAATAGCCTTCTCAACGTCTTCTAATCCAGATTTTATTGAATTGCAAAAATCACTTAAACTACGCATTTTTTCAAGTGATGGAGCTTTTGAATCTTTATTTCCTTTTTCTAATTTTTTCAGCCAACTATTATATGTTTTTACAGCAACCGTATACTGGAAGTAATATTCACTAAAAATAGCGAGTTTATCCCGATTTAAATTATTTATTTTGTTTTTTAAACCATTAGAAAAGGGAGTGTTGCCCAAATCATGTTCGCGAATAAAATCTTTATAAAGTTTATCTACATACGATTTTTTAATGAAATGGTACTTATATATTGCTTTAGTATTTGGGAAAAACTTTTCTCTTAACAAATCTTTATTCTCAAACTTAACTTTCTCATCGTCTAAGCTTATCAATTCCTCTGTCCGTTCTAAATATAGTAATTTTGCAGTGGTTTGTGCATATTCCTCTCCACGCTTTTTTGCAGATTTCTTTAAAATATCTTCTCCATTCTCCTTTAATTCTTTTATGAGTCTCTCACGCATTCCGTCCAGATATTCCTGATTATCCGTTTCCATTCCTTGAATTGTGGTCCGCATAAACTCATCCAATTTAATATTTGCATTTACGGAATAATCTGTCGCATAAATATTATTGGCTATATCTATATAAGAAAAGGTAATTGAGGTTACCATCGCCAACAAAAAGGTCCCCCAGATAATTGAGAACTTAAGTGCAAATCCCAAAAATGCAGGCGTTTTTTTCAGATACTTAATTAGAAATTCCCACCAATTTTTTTCTTCTTGAGACTCTGTTTTGTTCTCTCTCATTTTATACCACATGTCTATTGTGATAGGGACAATATTCAAAATACCACCCAGCAGTATAACCTGAATTGCCATAGAAGACAATCCCGCTACCAGCCCCTGGCCATTCGCAAACACTGAATCTTTAAATCCATTAAACGTAGTATACCAGGACATTAATGACATTGCAATCGTCGCATTATGAAATAACTTTAATTTATTTTTCTTTGCTCTCTTTTTGCCCAATGTTTTCCTCCTGTGTTATTTTTTTACATACTTATTAACATTTGTCTCAAATTTTAGTTTTATCAGGAGAAACCTTCTTTTCCTGCTCTTCTTCGGTTTTTTCTGTTGTGCTATCTGAGCTACAAGGCAATTCAATGTCATCCTCTTCCTGATTTTTGCAAAGATCCTGTTCTTCATCTATTTCTTCCTTTTCCTCGTCCCGCATTGCGTCAAACAACACCACAAAAAAATCAAAAAACAATTCAAAGGGAGTAAAAATAGATTTTACAAATCCTTTTGCTACTCTATAAACTCTTTTTCTAATAAGTTTATATAAGCTTTTTGCTTTTTCACCTTCTCCATTCAACACGATCATAAAAAGATAAAACATAATCGCATACCAGAGAAGAGCGATGACAGGAAATGCAAAAAACCGAAATGCTTCACCCGCAACTCCTATTGCGGTCTCCTCTGAAAAATCAATTTTGATATACACATACCATGAGATAAATGACAATATCAGCGTAAAAAATCCGCATAAGCCATGTATCCCATAATAGGATCTCTTTTTTTCTTCCTGGTTCTTTTCAAAACTATTAATCTCTTTCAAGGTTCTTACTAAATACACTCCTATTTGACACATGGCAAAGATAACTACAAAAGCAAACACGATCGCCAAAATAATGATTACTAAGATCTGCGACAACAGATATGTTATATCAGCATTCTTTTGCTGCAAATTCCTTAACCACCAGAAAAAGAAAATTAAAAACATACACAATGCTAACAGGCAGGCAGCAATATAACCATAAAATAATACTTTCTCTCCCGCCTTGATTTCTCCAATATTAGCTTTCCAAAACGGAGTATTTTGTATCTCAATGCAGCGAAATTTTTGTATTGTTTTTACAATCGCAATTACTAGGATAATCACAATCAGAACTGCTGCTATTAAGCCCAATATTAACAATAAAATATGTATAACTTCAGGAAAATCTTTATTCCCAAATGCTTTGGCTATTTTCTCCCAAAGCACTGCAAGTAAAACAATAATTCCCAGAAACCCTAAAAAAAGCAAAAATAATAATTTTGACTTCTTTTTTAATAGGTTTCGGATTTGCGCATAATTAAGATTCCAGAAGAAAAATACTAAAGCTACGATTACTGTAATTACCGTAATGTATTGCGCATGTTCACGAAATAATTCTTCTATTTTTTCAATTTGTTGAAACACCGGTGCCATTCCACAAATACACAAACTACATATAATCCACATGATCAAAGGAATCTGTTTCATCTTTTTCTTGCAGTGGATCAGTGTGGCAAGCAATGCAATAAGACTCAACAAAAAAACAATTAGCATAAATACTTCATTGGCCATATTATTTTTTAGAGGCCCCAACAAACTTTCTAATCTTCCATAATACCAAAGAAATCCTAAAATATTCAATATAACTACACATATAAATAAATAATTAAGAAATGTGTCCTTATTTCCCAAAATAGAAATCTTATTTACTCTTTTCTTATATCTAATAAAAGCAATTACTATGAATATAATGATAATCAGTGAGACTACCAAAACACAATATTGCCTGTTTTCTGATAGAAAATCAATCAACTCCTCAAGAAAGCCTAGCAGTCGGTGGGCCAATGAAAAAAGTGAAATTAATGAAACAAACTGCGTCCACTGTGCAAAATAATCTGTCTCACCATTTAAACGTTTAATTCTCATATTTTTTATTGCCAAAATAAATATGAAAAGCGTAATCATTTCTAAGAAAAACGGAAAGGTTGTTTCCACTAGTTTTTTACCAAATAAACTGTAAATAAAAATAAATATTTCATCTTTTGAATAACTCACGTTAGAAATAGATATTATATTTGTAATAACATGAAATACCAAAAATAAAATGGATATAATTAATAATATATGCGAATCATATCGTATATGATTTCCTGAAAAATTATCTTTATTTATTTTAATTCTTTGTTTATCCTGTGTATTCAGCATATATATTTCCTCTTTCTACTTTTTCTGTCGTGTTTTATTTTGTATTTTTATAATATTTATATTTTTAAATCATGCAAGACTAGTTCAATTATACATAATCTTCTATAATTCGACAAGAACAACCGTTCGGCACATATCGACAGAATTCGACAAACCAGCAAGAAACCCCCTCTCACTCCCCTCTCCGGATCCCCCGGATCCGCTTCCTAACTTTCAGTACCATGGAGGGCGCCACCGACAGCTCATCCACTCCTATCTCGACAAACCGCTCCGACAGCTCCAGGTCAGCAGCCAGTTCCCCACAGATGCCTGCCCACTTTCCGTGTTTATGGGCATTGTCCACCACGATCTGTATCATCTTCAGGACTGCCCTGTGATGAGGATTGTAAAAATCATCCAGCTTTTCATTCTGGCGGTCAATGGCCAGGGTATACTGTGTCAGATCGTTGGTTCCAATGCTGAAAAAATCCACCAGCCCGGCCAGCTCATCACTGATCATAACCGCCGCCGGCGTCTCCACCATGATCCCCTGCTCTGGAACCTCATAGGGAATCTGGACCTGCTCCAGCTCCTCTTTCACTTCTTTTAGGATCTCTTGAATCTTTTCTACTTCTTCCGTGGATGTTATCATCGGGTACATAATAGAAAGATTTCCAAATACCGCTGCCCGAAGCAGAGCCCGTAACTGTGTCTTAAAGATCTCTGGCTGTTTCAGACAGATCCGGATCGCCCGGTAACCCAGGGCAGGGTTCTCCTCCCTCCCCAGATTAAAATAATCCACCTGCTTATCTGCTCCGATATCCAGGGTCCGTATGATCACCTTCTTTCCCGCCATCATCTGCACCACATGCTTATACGCCTGAAACTGTTCTTCCTCCGTAGGGAAAGAAGTTCTTCCCAGGTACAAAAATTCACTTCGAAACAGCCCGATCCCTTCCGCATCATTTTCAAGCACATGTCCCACATCGCTGACACTTCCTATGTTGGCATACAGATGTATGCGGTATCCATCCAGGGTGATGGTATTCTTTCCTTTTAATGTCTGCATCAGCCGGTGCTTTTCCCGCTCCTCTTCTATCTTCCTTTTGGCCTCTTCGCACACCTCTACTGTCGGCTCAAAAGTTATTTCTCCCTGAAATCCATCCACAATGGCCCTTGTTCCCGTCTGGATCTTTTGCAGGTCCAAGGGAACTCCGATCAAAGCCGGTATATTCATCATGCGGGCGAGGATCGCCGTATGGGAATTCGATGATCCATGCACCGTAGCAAATGCCAGAATCTTATTTTTATCCATCTGGACGGTTTCGCTGGGGCTTAGATCATCTGTCACAATGATAGAAGGCTCCATATCGGTTAGATCCACTTCCGCCTGCCCTTTCAGATTCTTTACCAGCCGGTTGGATATATCTTTGATGTCCTCTGCTCTTGCCCTCATGTACTCATCATCCATATTCGCAAACATTTCAGAAAAATTATCGCCGGTCACTGCCACTGCATAATCAGCATTGACCAGCTCCGTCCGGATCATATTCTGGATGGCATCCACATAATCTTCATCTTCCAGCATCATCTGATGGACTTCAAAAATAGCCGCATTTGTTTCTCCCACCTCCCGCAGAGCCTTATCATATAATGTTTGAAGCTGTTTTTTTGCCTGTTCTGCTGCCTCCTCCAGTCTTGCGATCTCCATCTCCGGATCCTCAATCCGGCAGCGCTTCACCTGAGCCTCCTTGTTTGCCAGTACAGCCACTGGTCCCAGCGCGATACCTTTATATACAGATTTACCTTTATATGATCTCATATGGTCTCCTCCGCTTTGATTACTCTGCACACCACCAAATACTGCTATTATAATGATACAATCCTCCAGCATTTATACAGAACGATGAGAAACACGCTTTGCAAGTTTCTCACGTTCGTGAGCAGCGCCATGACTTGTGCCTTCCGCTAAAAAGACCATGAACCGATACCAGATATCGACTCATGGTCTGTCTTTCCTCTTTTTGTTATGAATCCTTTTTCAAAGCCTGAATCCTCATTTTAACATTTTCAGCAAATTCCTCGTCGTTAAACTTAGGATCTCTTACCTTCATCCAGATTTCACAAGGAGCCTTACTGCATTCTCCACAGTTTCCGAACCCCTTATTATTTACGGTGCAATCATAGATCGCACATACCGCTCCCTCCGGCATGTGGAAAGCCTTTCCGCTGCATTCATTACAGCCGGAACACTCCCCATAACAATAGCATGTACTGCAGTCGGTGCCGCATACGCTTAGATTTGACATAATCTGACCATTCCTTTCCTATGTGATATTTGGAACAATCATATCAATTTTCGTGCTACCGGTATTGTATATTTTGGACATCTTTGTGAGCATAGTTCTTCGCTGTCTGGATGTCCATGGCATGATACCGCTTAAATTCCCGTAGCAAATGGGACTGATCCGTATAGCCATATCGGTGTACAGCATCTTGTACATCAAATTGTGTATCCGTGATGATCTCATTCCACAAGTACTGATAACGGATTAAATTGCTGAATTTCTTTGGTGTGATACCGATATATTCGTGAAACAGCCTTTGCAGCTGACGGCTGCTGACAAAACATTCCCCTGCCAGCTCCACGGCACTCTGCCTTCCCTTGTTCCGGATTATATAATGGACTGCCTTGTCAACCACATTGTGCTGTCTGATACCAGGTAGCTTCTGGAGAAACATTACCTCAGCTGTTTTGATCCGTTCTTCCAATGTATTTTTTTCCAATAACTGACTTCGCAGCAGATGATCCAGCCACCAAAACCGTGACTGCACATCAAAATAACCATTTATGGTGTCTTTCAGGGAATCCTCTGAAAATGCATAAACTCCCCACGCATAAAACCGAATGGCAAAGACAGATACGAGATGTCCTGTCTCCTCTTTGTGACAATCTGAAAAAGCAGCGTCGTTGATGCCGCAAAAGCCTCCGGTTATCGTATGGTCTGTATGGTCAATATGATATATGATGTCCGCACAGGTATCCGGTACGACAATATCCCCAGCATTTCTTTTCTCTTTTATTACATAAGGACTATCACTCCCCCAAAAACAGCGAATGTATTTGGCCAGTTCCGGATTTTTCGGCAGCACTTCTTTGTATACTTCATTTTTCCGAAAAGGAGCTGCCGTCAACGGCATATAAAATGTAGCTTCCATAGAAATCGTTTCCTTTAGTACATTTATTTCACAGTTTTTACCTTAGACCACCCGGAATAGAACTTTTTCATCTTGCCATCGACCCTTACCGTCTTATAGGTCCGTATCCTGACATAATACCGTTTTCCTGCCTTCTTCCTGGAAAACTTTTTGGATATGGTCTTATTGCTTTTAACCGTTGCAGTCTTAGAGGTCTTTTTCTTAAATTTTTTGTTAGTTGAAAACTGTATCTCGTAACCGGTAGTCTGTACACTTTGTCTCTTCCACTTAACCACAAATTTCTTTGATTTTGAGATAAGCTGGAATCCTTTTACATTTTTAGGTACGATGCTAAAATACTTCGTGATTTTTGTATTCAAATCCCCATTAAAAATGACCGTAACCGATGCCTGCCCTACTTTCACGTTATTCTGGTATAACAGCTGATAATTTTCACTGCTGATAATGTTCCCCGCTGCATCCGTAACTTTTACCACAGGCTTTTGGGCTTTCCCATTATAAACCAGTGGCTTTGAAGATACATTGACGACCACCGACTTGTACATATCAGCCTGATCTGGTGTGGGCTCTGGTATAACATCCGGCGTCACAGTCGGCAATGGTGACTGCGTTGAAGATGAAGATCCTCCCCCTGCCGGCGGAGTCTGTTCTGGATTCTGTGTCGGAGTTACTGTCGGCTGGGCTGGATTTTCCGGCTCTGTCGTCGGCTCCGGCTTCCCTGTTGGGGTTGCTGTTGGGTTCGCCGGATTCTCCGGTGTCGGCTCTGGTTTCCCCGTTGGGGTTACTGTAGGCTTCGCTGGATTCTCCGGTGTCGGCTCTGGTTTCCCTGTTGGAGTTGCTACCGGGGTTATTGTCGGCTTCGCTGGGTTCTCCGGTGTCGGCTCTGGTTTCCCTGTCGGGGGTGCCGTTGGGGTTATTGTCGGTTTCGCCGGCTCCGGGTCTTTATCCAGAAAAGATACGTTGCACTCCGCTTTTATCAGATCTTTTAATCCCTTTACATCCTGTACCGTATTCAGCTCATCTATGTAATAGTCAGAACAGAACAAAAAGGTATACTCACCGGTTTTGGCTCCGTCATGGGCCTGCAGGAAATATTTTCCCGGATGCTCCTCTGATGTCATCAGGGATAAAACATTACCCCAGTCTGTCTTTTCCTGTATATCCGGGTCATCGCTCTCCCAATATTCCGTTTTTATCTTAAAGATGTAATCTGACTCATAAAGCGCCAGCTCTTCCACCTCGTCAGTACTGAATTCATTTCCATTCGTGTCCGTCCAGATAATCTCAAAATATACGTTTTCATCTGGAACTGTGCCGTCCAGCGTCTCCTTGATCTTATTCAGATTTACCTCTGTTGGCGCTGAAACAATGTTGATCTCCCCAATCTTCTTTTCCTCTTCCTGATCTGCCCATACCACAGACCATTTTCCTTTGTTATAGTTCAGCTTATAGCCCCTATCAAGACTTTTCTGTGATAATACGAAGTTATTGGCAATGGCATTTTCTGCATTTGCAGAAATATATGGCCACCCAATATTAAATGATCCCGGAAAAAGCCGGTTATCCGTCTGAAACTGCGTGGTACCGGTCACTTTACCGCTGAGGGTTACGATACCATCTTGTTTTACCACAAGGATTCCCCTCTCTTCCTGGGGATCGCTGACGCCGGTAAAATCCCCGGAAATAAGTACATTACCTACACTGTTCACGTCCAGGCAGCCGCCCCGCTGCAGAGTGACATTTCTATAGGTATCTGTCGTTGATGTCAGACACCCTTTATCTGCTATCACAATATTGCCCACACCTTCCACGACAGCTCCATCTATGCTACTCTGGCTCAGCGTCAAGGTCGTGTTCTCATTTCCATAATATTCTTTGGTTCTTGCGTAATCATTTACACCACCGGAGATATTGATTTCCGCCCGGCTGTTTTTGCTGGTATCTACTTTTCCCCGGACGATAACACGTGTATCCAGGTTTACTGTGGCAGTTCCCAGGTAAGGAACTTTATTGTCGCGCTCTGCTTTATGCCCCATGTAGACTGCCTGAAACATCGTCTCTGAATTAGAATTCCTGACAGTGAGGGACGCATTTTCCCCGATCTGAGTATTCGTATAGCCGCCGGCATATACCGTTGGAAGCAGTTCTTCTTCTGTGCCGCCAAAGCCGCCGGGGTCTCCGCCTCCGCCTTCCAGAAAGGTTTTTACATTGTCAAATGTCAGACTATGCCCTGCGAGAAATATCTCCCGGTGGGGAACACTGCCCAGCGCATCCGACGATTCAAAGGTCACTTCGATGTCCTGAAAATAGACATCACCCTCCAGTTGTATCGGACAACGGCAGTTCAGAATGCCGTTCGGCGTTCCGCGAATCACAGTCCCCGCCGGAATCTTTACCGGGAGCATCCGATGATCCGTATCGACATCCTTACCGATAGTAACCAGTGAACTCACCGTGATCGGACTTTTACGCTGCTGCAAAGCATCCATAAATTCTTCTCTTGTACTAACAGTGACTCCGTTTTCCTCTGACAATGGTACAGGTACACTTCCTGACTGCAGTCTTTCCACGCCCTGCTGAGGTGTATCCGGTTCCTTGGCGGCCACAGGCCTGTGTATTCCACCCAGGATCACTGCTGCCGCAGTTAAAATGCACAAATTCTTTTTTATTCTAGTTCTCATTTGTCATTTCCCTCCTTGTTTGCTCCACTTTGCTTATTAGGATTATACTTGATAATGACACATTTGAACAGTAGTATTTTATAATTTATAAATGATGATATTTTTATGATCGCTTTATCCCAGAATAGAGATTTCAATCTGTATAATATAATCTTCAATTCGGTCGATGACGGTTTCATTGATTCCTTTTTCATAGGAATACCCGGACAGTGACAGTCCTTTGTCACGGGCAAATTGTAAAATTTCCTGATATCGTTGGGGGATATTTTCCCATCCACCTCTGTGGAAGGCCCTTAAATATTTCCCTTTGGGCTGTAAATGCAGATCTGTTTTCTGCGTAAGGAATGGAATTTCAATAAAAAGCTTCGTATAATCATCGAAATTCCCGTGCAGCAGGCTGTCAACAGGAATCATAGAACCATAGGTGGCATCGTGCAGACGGCCAAGGTGATACCTGGCTGTTTCAGCTGTGATCAGTTCCACCTCTTTTTCAAAAGTAATGTCTTTTTCGATATCTATTGTTATCAGACAACATTCCTCTTTTTCTATCATGCTAATTTCCGACAAATCCATTGTCAGAAGGGTGTCCATACTTTGGTAGTGGCTGCATAAAGTTTTTCTGACTGCCTGCAGGTGCATGATCTGTAAGTCCAGGCTTGAAATTTTTTCACCCAGCAGGCATTTCATGTTTTCAGCGGAGCGGTTCTTCATGAAATCCTGAATTTCCGTTATGGATACATCCAATTCCCGCAACAGCAGAATGGTTTCCAGTAAGGGGCTTTGATGGTAAGTATAATAGCGGTATCCATTTTCTGGGTTGGTGGAAGCAGGTTTGAATAACCCAATCTCATCATACCACATGAGTGTTTTCTTATTGATGCCATGCAAGGCTGCGAATTGTCCAATAGTGAGCATTTTTTCCTTTTTATACATTTACATATCTCCTTAAATCTTGTTTCTTTTATTTTTCTATTGACCGTACAGTTACTGTAAGGTCTATGATACTATGTATAGAAAACAAAGGCAAGGCCAAAGGAGAAAAATCATGGAAGATCAAAATGTATATTTTAAACCTGTGACATTGAAAAGCATTCTGAAATTTGCTGTCCCAACCATTGTCATGACCGTATTTATGTCTTTTTACACGATGGTTGATGGGCTGTTTGTGTCGAATCTGATTGGTACAAATGCACTTTCGGCGATCAATCTGACGGCTCCTGTTATTCAGTTTGTAACTGCTGTCTCTACGATGCTTGCCACCGGGGGCAGCGCGGTCATAATGAAAAAGATGGGGCAGAAGAAGAGTAAAGAAGCAAAAGAAGATTTTACATTCTTAATTTTAGTAAATGTAATTGTGGGAATTATCATGTGTGGGATTGGATACCTGGCAGTGGATTACATGTTTGCTGGAATGAATCTTTCTCCAGATGTAGAAAGATATTGTATAGAATACGTAAGCCATTATCTGGTATTTATCGTGCCCATTCTCCTAATGAATAATTTTACGTTGTATATGATAGCCAGTGGGAAAGCGTCACTTTCCCTGATCTGTTCTGTGGCTGGAGGCGTTCTGAATATGGTGCTTGACTATGTGTTGATCGCAGGATTCCAAATGGGGATCAGTGGGGCGGCAATCGCAACAGGTCTCGGGTATTCTGTAACAGCGGTGGTAGGGTTGTTGGTTTTTAGTCGTAAAAAGAGCCTGCTGCACTTTGAGAAACCGGCATTTCGGCTTAAGGTCCTAATGAATGCAGCTGCAAATGGATGCTCAGAAATGGCAACTGCCCTTGTTACCGGGATTATCACCATCATGTTTAACTGGACGATGCTTCATTATGTTGGGGAGGACGGCGTCGCAGCTGTTACCATTATCATGTATGTACTGATGTTTGCAAGTTCCTTGTATACAGGATACTCCTATGGGGTGGCGCCCATGATCAGCTTTTACTATGGGGAGAAGAATAACGAAAAGTTAAAAAAATTGACAGCGGTCAGTTTGAAGATAATTGCATTTATCTCTGTCCTGACAGTTGCGGTCTCCTTTCTATTGACTGAACCATTGGTTTCCGTTTTCGCCCGTCCGGAGAATCTGGTTTATGATCTGGCAGTAACCGGAAACCGGATATGTACCATGGCGTTATTATTTATTGGTTTTAATATTTTTGCCAGCGGAATGTTTACCGCATTATCCAATGGGGTGGTTTCTGCCGTTCTCGCATTTTCCAGGTCTTTTGTGTTTATGCTGGTCACCATGCTCGTACTGCCTGTGATTCTTGGTGTGAACGGAGTCTGGCTGTCGACGCCTGGGGCAGAGCTTATGGCATTTGTTTTGTCGGTCTTTATGTTCTTTAAATATAAAAAGAGATATGGGTACTAACTGGCCCTTTGCCTGGTTGGTCCGGTCCTCTGCCAGATCAATTTTCCCGGAATGCATAGATTCTTTTTCCTGCCCGCCATTCCGCAAACACAGCCCCGCATTCCATGGTATTTCGGATCTGCACGCCGGCATTTGTGAGCTTCTTTACGGTCTCCGGGGACGGATGCCCATACCGGTTCTTCTTTCCCGCAGAAAGCACCGCGTATCTTGGTGACACCATCGCAAGAAATTCCTGGGAAGTAGAAGTTTTTGAGCCATGATGCCCCACTTTAAGAAGATCAAAAGCGCTCTGGAGATCACCAACCGCCGTTTCACCCTCCTGTTCCAGATCTCCTGTTGTCAGAATCTTCAGATCCCGGTATGTAATGTCCAGTGTCAGGGAATAATCGTTCTCACTCTCCCATTCATAATCCGGGGTTGGATGGACACAGCGGATACAAAGTGGTCCATGGGACAGCATGTCCCCCCTTTTCATCCTATTTATTTTCATATTACAAGACTGAAAACTGCGATATAACCTTTCATATCCATCATCTGTCTTTTGTATTTCTGGCATAATTATTTTCTCAATCCTTATATTCCACTTCTCTTGATTTGCCGCCAGTTCCAGAATCCCATTCGTGTGATCGGCATCGCTGTGGGTAATAAATGCAGCATCGACCTGGCTCCTTCCATAGTACTTGAGACATTTAGATATTACATATTTTCCCACTTCTTTTTGGGAGATACTCCCGCCATCGATCAGATAAGTTTTCCCTCCGCACATGATCACAGCACAATCCCCCTGCCCCACATCCAGCTGGATATACAAAAAGGAAACACTAGGTGAAAAAAATAACAGTGTTCCAGCCAGCAACATTCCTGCAACAAAGGCGATCCATATTTTCTCCCATTTTAAATACAAAAAGATGCCACCCACAAGAACCACATAATATAGCAGGATCAATTCCAGCGCCGGACGTCCGGTCACGACACTACGGCCCGGAAGTTCTTCCACTACCATACAAACCATTTCATAAAATCTCAGGATATAGTGAACTGTAGATAAAAGAAAGCTCCCTGCTGCCTTCCAGAAAAATGATAGAATACAGCCGAATGCACCCGCTCCCACCAGCAGGGAAAGCAGGGGAAGAACCACAAGATTTGCCAGAATGGCATAGGGTGATATTTCATAAAAAAACCAGAGCAACACTGGCATGGTAACCAGAAATACAGAGACAGAAGACAACACAGCCTGTAAAAGCTTTCCCCACAATCCATTTTTCTTAAAATAGGGACTGAGTTTTTTCATCACAGGGGAAAACAGGACAATTCCGGCTATGGACGTATAAGAAAGGATAAATCCACACTGGAACAACTGGAGCGGCTGCTGTAACAACGTGACGATCCCGCTGAGCGCCATCGCCGAAAGTGTGTCATAACACCTGCCAGTATACCTGGCAAAAAGTCCACAGGCCATCATGAGCACGGCCCGTTCTGTCGCCACCGGAAAGCCCGTAAACTGCCCATATAGGAATAGAAAAACCACTGTAAATACCACTGCCTGTCTCATAGGAAGGCAGTAACTGCGCAGAAAAAAGAACAATCCGGCGCCTAACAATGATACATGAAGTCCCGAGATCGCCAACAGATGACCGATGCCCGTCTTTTGGAACTGCTCTTTCCTGTCCGCCGGAAGATAGGATTTTTCTCCTAATATCATGGCGCCGAGCACACCGGCATCCCGTTCTTCCATCACCTCCAGAAGCTGTTCCATCGCCCGCTGGCGTAACAGATACAAACCATGCCGAAGAGGATCCATGCGATGATTGACAATCTCCAGGGAATCGGCAAAAATTTTTGCGCTTATTCCCTGGCTTTTATAATATAAGTCTTCATCAAAACCGCCAGGATTTGATTCAGTTTGAAAAGTAGAATATGCTCCCTGAATATGAATTGTGTTTCCGATCTTGGAATCTGAAAATAGATATTTATCAGAAAAATCATAGACGATACACTGATCTGTGTAAATCTCCCTGCCCGTATCCTTATTTTTTGTTTTTACATCCGATAGTACCAGCACTTTACCGGATGTCCCGATCCGTATCTCACCCACACGCCCCACGCATTCCACCGGGATATCTTCCTGCGGGGGCCTCTCTTCTCCGCCAAATATATGATACCATATACCAATAAACAACATCTGTAGTAAAAAAACAGCAAACAACGGTCTCCGAAACATGATTCTCCTCACCCCTTACTGCCCCCGCTTACCAGATCCAGATTTCTCTCAAAAGGAATATTGAATTTTTTCGTGTCCCCATAGGTTTCCTTTTGTTCTCCATCAATGGTAAACTGTACTTTATTTACATCCGAAAGCTCACACAGTGTATTGACAATGCTGTAGATCACAATCTCACTCTTTACTTCCGTCTGGATATTTTGAAATTCCCTGCTAAAGTCCACGTAACAAACATTATCCCGGATGGTCAGAGAATTCAATGTGGTTCCATCGGGAATCGTCTGCTTGAGATCTGATGTATTTACATCCTCCAGTTCCTCCGGTCCATCCAAAAGCTGCTGAATTAAAAGCCTTGCCAGCGGAACCGTCATGTCATGAGTAAGTTTGGAGTTGACCTCCTTCATCCCAATTCCAGAGTTATCTGAAAAATACAGTGTCACATATTTATCCTGTGTATCCCCGTCCCCTCCAATGGAGTCCATAAACGAAAGGGAACTCATAACTCCCACCGGCTCACCATCAATCAGCAGGGAGGTTTCCTCCACAAAAAACTCTACATATTCCACTCCCTCCACCTGACACAACGTTTTTACAATGGCAGCCCGCTGTAACACCTCCTCAACTCCATGTAAATTTTTGTACGCTGTTGAAAAATAAAGAGACAACTGTTTTTCCTTGATCTGAAAATCACGGATATCCACGTTCTTATACTTATCCAGCAGTTCCTTAACAATGCCTACCGTATCCTCTAACCCTGTCTTTACCTCATAAAGCGTCTTCCTCAGTCCGCTTCCATCCTCTTCCACCTGATACAGAATAAACTTTCCCTCCTGTATATCCGGTTGATTTTTTCCACAGCTGCACAGAAAAAAACCAATCAATACCACACCCAGGATATATCTCAAAAATCTCATACTATCCCTCATTTCCTCCCTCTTTTTTGCCGGATCACGTCTGATAGATCAGCGGAATACGGATGGCAAAGGTCGTTCCCTGCTTTTCCACACTATGCACCTTGATGGAACCACGGTGCAGAAGAATCGCATTTCTCGTAATGGCAAGACCCAGCCCGTTTCCTCCCGTCTCCCTGGAGCGCGCCTTATCCACCCGGTAAAAACGCTCAAAAATATGATCCTGCAGCTCTTCGGGTATTCCCACACCAGAATCGGATACCCTTACATAGAAAAATTTATGATCGGCATTGAGAGTCACCTTGACCCAGCCATTATCAAAATTATATTTCACAGCATTTTCTATGATATTAGAAATCGCCATTCCCAGCTTCACCCTGTCGATCTGTGCCGATACAGGACGCACACTCTCAAATATGATCTCGATATTGCGCTGGGCGGCAATGGGATTGATTCCTTTGAGAATTCCCTCTAAAAATTCATTGATATTAACTTCTTCAATATTGATCTGGACAGCCGATTTGTCCAGTTTCACGAGAGACAATAAATCGTTTACGATCTTATTCATTCTCTCCAGCTCCTGGTTGATATCCACCATGAACTCCTTATAAAGCTCCACCGGAACCTCTTCCTGCATAGTCAATGACTCCGCTAAAACTTTGATGGAGGTGATCGGCGTCTTCAGCTCATGGGATACGTTTGATACAAACTCCTGTCTGGAATCCTCCATGCTCTGGACAGCAGTCAGCATAGAATTCACCGCATCGGAAATATTTTCCACCTCTAAATTGTCCTTTACCTCCATTTTCTCACTGAAATCTCCGGAACCAATGTGCCGAATCGAATCCACTACCTTTTTCATCGGCTTTACCAGCTTTCCTGACAAGATCCAGGATACAACAATGATGATAACAGCAAACAGAAGAATGACAGAAAATGTAACAGTGCGAATATTATCATACAATGTGTTGATGGACTGAAAGGAAAAATTCATCACCACCACGCCATTCACCGTCATTTCATCAGTTCCCATAATGGGAACAAAAATCTCTACATTGTCATTGTACTGGTTGACAATTTTGACAGCGTCCTTTCGAAAACATTTTATCACTTCCGGAAGCACAACGATCTCTCCCTCTTCCAATCCATAAGTATCACGAAGCACCTTTAGTTTCGAATCCACGATCAGGATTCTTCCATCGTACATATCGGACACCTGGGAAAGCTCCGCATTTACTTCATTTTTCCGGTCACTTGTGAGATAACCGGAGCTGACAATAAGATTGGAGATCACGCTTCCCCTGACCTGGATCTCCGATACCCGCTGGCTGATATTTCTGGCACGGTACGTATTCAGGAATATCAGGGAAAATATAATAAGCGGCACGACGCCGATAAGGATAAGCACACCCATACTCTGGATGTGCAGACTTTTCACTACATTCAGTTTTTCTCTAAGCTTGGAAATAATAGCCAACACCCCATTTTGTATGTATATATTTCGGATCACTTGGCGTTGATTCGATCTTCTCCCTCAGACGGCGCACATGGACATCCACGGTACGGACATCTCCCAGGTATTCATATCCCCAAACATCATTTAACAGTTTCTCCCGGCTGTAGACCTTATTGGGATTGTGGATCAGAAGCTCCAGCAGATCAAATTCTTTGACTGTAAGATTCACCTCTTTATTTTCTATAAACACACGACGGCTGTCCACATCAACTTTCATATTTCCAAAAGTGTGAATGGAAGTATTCTCCACAGGCTTCTCTTCCTTTTTGCTGCTTCTTCGCATAATCGCCTTGATCCTTGCCTTTACTTCCAGAATATTAAAGGGCTTGGTAATATAATCATCCGCACCATATTCCAGTCCCAGAATTTTATCCATATCATCTCCCTTTGCCGTCAGCATGATGATTGGCACATCCGAATATTCCCGAATCTGCTGGCACACTTCAAACCCTGTAAATTTAGGTAGCATAACATCAAGAAGTATCACATCATACTTCTTTTCTGCTGCTGCATTTAACGCCTCTTCTCCATCGTAGGCACAATCTACTTCCATTCCATCCTGCTCCAGACTAAACCGCAATCCCTTGACGATCAGCTTTTCATCATCCACTACCAGAACTCTCTTCGCCATTTCCCTGCTCTTCCTTTCAAACAATATCTTTCGCACTTCTCTTGCGGTGCGTATTTCATTCTTTACGATACTCTGATCTGACTTTTAATCTTATCAAAAACACCATCTTTAATACCTGTTATATTCATAATATCTTCTATCTTTTTAAATCTGCCATGCTCTTCCCGGTAAGCAATGATCGCCATCGCCTTGGATTCCCCGATTCCATCAAGAGTCATCAGCTGTTCCCTGGCAGCCGTATTTATATCGATCAGAACTGATCCATCCCGTTGCTCCTGCCCCAGCGGATCATCTCTGCCAGTGGTCTTCGTACCGCCCCTTTTCTCGATCACAATCTGAGTGCCGTCCTCTACAAGTTCCGCTTGATTGATCCCCGATGTGGCAGCATTTTTCTTAAATCCCCCTGCTTTTTCCACCACCTCGATCACTCTTGGCTTTTTCTCAAAAATGTAGACTCCTGGTTTTTTCACTGCTCCGGTTATATGCACATATATCTTTCCATTGGACACTTCTGCTTTTTCCTCTTCTCTGAAATCCGTCCCACTGCAAAAGATATCCGTTTCTTCTCTGCTGCCTTGGTCCTTCTTCTGCCCAGAAAAAATCCATAAGACACCAAAAAGAACAACCGCCGCAGCCGCCATTATATATTTGATCTGATTTTCTTTCATAGTCCCTCTCTCCCGACTTGATCACACGGGATAAAGATCAGAGTGCATACTCTAATTGTATCAATGAAACATATTTTTGACAACCACAAAATAAGATTTTTCATATAAAGTCCATCCAGCGGCTATAAACCACGCATGTTTACATGCAGTGGGTTATAGACATTGGATGGGCTAACCGAATGAGTATGGAGAGCGACAGCTCGCAATACGAATTCGGGAAGCTGGATGCGGGAGTCCCTATTTCCACTTAAAGGTAATAATCCCTGCTATGATCGCTGCCAGCCCGATCACCTTTCTCCACTCAAAGGGCTGTTTTTCCACACCAAATAGTCCCATCAGCTCGATGATATATGCCACAACGATCTGTGCTGTTACAATAAATACTACCGCTCTCGCCGGACCGCACTGGTTCATGGCCTGTATGACTGTATACGTAATAAAAGCACCAATGGCGCCGCCAAGAAGCATGTATTTTGGGTGCACCCCCCATAAACTGCTGATGGATCCGTCCCTTCCCGTCACCAGCCAGGCCGCCACACAAACAACAAAAGCAGAAATCTGAACAAAGGCTGCTGCCAGCCAGATACTGCTTTGTTTTGTCACCTCAGAATTAAACACCCCCTGTACACTCATCAATGCACCAGAGATCAGTCCAATCACAATACCCCACATAGAAAATTGCCGTCCTTTCATAAATCTGATGTCGGGGGCAAAAGACAGTCTGCTCCCAACTGTTATCTTCTATTATGGGCATATTAAGAAAAAATATTCAATTTATACTTAGCTAGCTCAGTGGCACGAATTAGAACAAGGTTTCAAACTGCACCACAGTGTCACTTATAGAGGGCATAATAATCGCTCTCCAGATTTTCTACATTTCGTGTAAGCCACAGTTTCACATCATCCAGAGCCTTATTGTAAATTCTTTCTCCCAGCATTTCGATAAAAAAATCAAGGATCATCTCTGAACCTATGATTCCCAGATCCTCGTCTCTTTCCTCTTTAAAAAAATAAATAATATCCTCCTGCATTTTTTTCTTTTCTTCCGGAGAAATACTGAGGATATTTCTCTGTCCTTCGTTTCTCATATTTATAACCTCGTCAATTTTATTTTGTTATTTCTAATCTTCTCAATGCTTCTGCTTATAGATAATTATAATAGTATAAATATACCCCAATTCGTACATCCTGTATAATCAAATTTTCAATACATAGTCTCCATTCACCGTTTCGTCCCTATTTTCCATTTCCGTCTTTTTATAAACAATCCACTCCCTGCAACTCTTCTTCATAGTGTAGGTACAACCACTGATGTGAGATATCCATCAGCCTTTGCAACTCCGTATTTTCCCCCTACAATTCATTCAGATATTTTTGCAGTTTATCTGCATATTTTCCGATATGTATGCCATCTACAAAAGAATGGTGCGCCTGAACAGACAGAGGCATAAATAAGCGTCCATCCTTTTCGTAATATTTTCCCCAGTCAAATAATGGTGTTGCATTATCCTTCTTGCCAGAATTCGTATGGGAAATATGGGTATACGTCACCCATGGCATAGGAGAACATTGAAATACATCATTACCAAGCGGTCCAGTAAAATATTCTTTCTGCCCTTCTATGGTTTGTGCTGCCAATTCCACATAATTTTGTTCTCTGATTTTTTTCAGGAAATTCGTGACGTCCACATCAAAAGTTACGCAAAAAGCAGGTTCAACACTGTTTCTAAAAATCATACAATGCATCGCTCTTTCCCATGTTTTTTCATCTACAACCTTATATGTATTTATCATGGAATCCTCCTCCAATTCTTTACTTTCCAGGTTCTTACTCAATTTATCATAATTGCTGCAGTTCTCAGTGCAGACAGGGAGCTCTATCATTCATCGAACTTCCCAGATTATATGCTTCTTCTAACGCTTTCGTCCCCTTAATGTCTCCCATTTCTTTAACTCCTCTTACAAGAACCATTCCGGCATCTTCCAAATCGAAGAAATTAAGTACAAGCTGATATTGCAGCTTGATTGCATCAAACAATTCTGGTAATGTTGCTGCTCCCACCAGCAGCAATGCCAGTTTTTTCACCCTAAATTCATTTCTCATCGGTGTATGCAATCTATCAATTATTGCTTTTAATTCTGCACTAATCCCATAAAAATAGACCGGAGATGCGATGACTACCACATCCGCAACTTTCAGCTTTTTATAAATTTGTGCCATATCGTCTTCCTGAAAACATTGATTTCCTTCCCTCGTAAAACAAGAATTACAACCAATACAGGGATTCACTTTGTAATCAAAAACGGAAACGATCTCTACTGTATTATTTTTACTCGCTCCCTCTGCAAATGCCTGCACAAGCAAATCTGTATTTCCACCTTTCCGCATACTGCCGACTAAAATAACGATTCTACTCATTTCTATCATCCCCCCCTGGTTTGGGTTCAAAATACTTACTTCACTTTTACTTTGATTCTTTTTGCATATCCATTTCTGGCGTAAACATAAATGCTGCAGGAGCCTTTTCCCACTGCTTTAATCTTTCCTTTTTTAGACACCGTCGCAATCTTATTATTTGTAGATGCATAACGAAATTCCTTGGCGTGTTCATTGGAAAGCTTCTTTTTGTTCCTGCTGACCAGTACAGTACCTGCCTTGATAACTGCAGTCCCGCCTTTCCTTAGATTGTAAGAACTTTTCTTTACCTTAACTGCTTTCACGTTTGTATACTTTGTGTTCTTACTGCCAACGACATGGGCGGTTATGGTTTTCGCAAGTGTTACGTTTTTTCCTTCTTCCTGTTTGAAAGCAAGCACATAAACTTTAAATACCTTTTTTAAATCCAGTTTTTTCCCATTAACCTTCTTTACCGTCAATTTCGTGGTCTTACCGTTCTTTAAGGATGTGATGGACCCTGCGTCAAAATCCTTGGAACAATACTGCACATAGACGTCATATCCATCGGCGCCAGGCACCTTTCCCCAGGATATTTTGATCTTTCTGCCTTTCTGGCTAACCTTCAGCTTCGCGTTCAGCGCCATCTCCCTTTTTTTCTGTTCCTTCTTTTCCTGCTCTGTCAGCTCCCTTGGAGGCGCTGGCTGTACCGGCTGCGTCTGATCCACAGACGGTGTGGGCACAGCTGCCGGCGTTGGTCCTGGGGTAGGCGCTGGTTCTGATGTTGGCGTCGGAGTTACAGCCGGTGTCGGCATTATGGTGGGCGTTGGCGCCGGTTCTGCTGTCTGCGCCGGTGTTTGGGTCGGCACTGGCTCTTCCGTCGGCCCTGGTGCTGCGGTAGGTTCCGGGGAAGGCGTTGGCTCCACCGGTTCTTCTACATCCCCCTTAACGGTTACCGGGATATCAATATCATCCACGATCACATACCGATCTGTATCCTTTGGAGTGTAGACCGCCTTAAACATATGGGTTCCCGCTGTCCCCACATCCAATGAAGGCTCCTTCCATGTAAACCCTTCCGGCAGTGGAACATCAGCAAGGGTATCCCCCACAGCCGCTGTTAGGTTTTGAGGAAGGGTATAGGACGGAATTCTCTTCAACAGAAACCGGATTTTTGAATCCGTGAGCTTTCCACTCTCCACCGTTACATATGCCATTGTTACATCTGGCTGGATCAAAAGTTTTGTTCCGTCATCAGACAGATTACAGTTTTCATAACTCAAACTTCCCTTCAGTACATCATTCTCATCCAGAACTCTTTTAACCAATTCTGGGAGTTCACTTTCCTGTCCCGCAACAAAATTACCCGAAATAGGAATATCCTGCCGGTTTAGATCAAAATTCGTCTTTCCTTCAAGACCTGTAAAATCACAGATTTTATTCATGGTGAAATCAATACTGACGTCATCCCTTACATTGGCAAATTCCTTTAGGGAATTAATCTTAAGAGACGATAAATCTAAGGAATCCAGCTTCGGAAAACTTTTCGGGATCAATGCCAGCTTTGCAGGATCTGTAAAATTATTCTGGCTGTTTCGATTTAAAATGCCGATTCCATCAATGTAATGAACCCTTATTCCAAGATAAAGTTTCTGCAGACCGGATAAGTTCTTCTCACCCATATCAAGCAATGCCGCCAAAGAATCATCCGTTAGTTTGTTATCCCCCAATGACAGGTCTGTCAATTCCCCCGCATTCTTTATAAAATCGGGATCTGATATATTGCAGGCATCCATCCACAGGCGGGTCAGACTCGGCAGTTTATCACTGGTAAGACTGTCGCAGGCTCCCGCCGCAGACAAATCATTTTTTGAGAGATTCAATGTTTTTAAATGATCCAATGCGAGATCTGGAATCCTGTCAAGGCTGTCACTGACAAGATATAAACCAGTCAGACTTTCCCTGTGGTTGAGAAGGGAAAGATCAACTCCGGTAAGATCACAGCCCTGCAGGCGCAGAGTTCCCAATTTTGTACAATCACGGAGCAACGTTTCAAGATGATTCCGGGAGTCGCTCTGAGTCATATCCACTCCCATTATATCGATCAATTGGATCTTCTCCGGATTCAGTGTTATTGTCTGATTTTCATCGTCACTATCGATCAGCGCGCCTTGATTATTAAATATGTTTGGTGCAAGGCAGCTTTTCAGCTCTGTATACAATTTCGTGCTGGCTATCGTTAACGTCTGCTGAACATCCCCCTCCAGAGCGTTTGACTGCCTCCAGGGCATCAGCGGATTAACAATGAGAGTCAGTATCATCACAATGGATAGAAGTTTTCTTTTTGTATTCATATTAATTCTCCCTCTTTTAATTAGTATCTTAACGCAATAAAAATAACTAAACTTAGAATACCATATTTTTCTGGATATTTCCATATAAAATCCTGCAATGAATACAAAAATCCCTTGAAAACGTCTTATTTGCAGCGTTTTCAAGGGATAAAAAGCCTTCGTCACCAAATTACTTACTATTGATGTAGTTCATCAACCCCTCGGCTTTGATGATCTTCTGCATAAATTCCGGAAATACCTGCCCCTGGTAGGTCTGGCCTTTCGTCTTGTTCACGATGACGCCGCTGTCAAAGTCGATCTCAACCTCGTCGCCGGCTTCAATGTTCTCCGACGCCTCTTTACACTCAATGATCGGCAGTCCGATATTGATGGCATTGCGGTAAAAAATTCTGGCAAAGGTCTCTGCGATGACGCAGCTCACCCCTGCTGCCTTGATCGAGATCGGTGCATGCTCCCTGGATGACCCGCAGCCGAAATTCTTCTCCGCCACAATGATATCACCCTTTTTTACCTTCTTTACAAAATCCTTATCAATGTCTTCCATACAGTGGGTCGCAAGCTCCGCTGGATCGGAAGAATTCAGATAACGTGCCGGAATGATCACATCCGTATCCACATTATCCCCATATTTAAATACGTTTCCTAATGCTTTCACAGGTACGTACCTCCATTCTATATCAATCATTCATTGTCAAGTTCAGATGGTTCCGAGATTTTCCCTGTGACAGCACTTGCTGCTGCCACCGCCGGACTCGCCAGATACACCTCCGATTCCACATGTCCCATACGTCCCACAAAATTCCGGTTGGTGGTGGATACCGCACGCTCACCAGCTGCCAGTATTCCCATATGTCCGCCAAGACATGGTCCACAGGTCGGCGTGCTGACTACCGCGCCCGCCTTGATAAAGGTCTGCACCAGTCCCTCCTCGATCGCCTGAAGATAGATCGCCTGGGTGGCAGGGAAAATGATACAGCGGATGCCTTTTTTCACCTTTCTTCCCTCCAGCACTTTGGCGGCTGCACGAAGATCCCCGATACGCCCATTGGTACAGGAACCAATCACCACCTGGTCGATCTCCACCACTCCCGATTCTTTAACAGTCTTTGTATTCTCCGGCAGATGTGGAAATGCCACTGTGGGCTCCAGCGTATCCAGATCAATGACGATCTCTTCGTCATATTCTGCGTCGGCATCCGGCTCATAAATGGTATATGGTTTGGTGGAGTGCTCCTTCATATATTCAATGGTCTTCTCATCCACTGGGAAAATGCCATTTTTTGCACCAGCCTCAATCGCCATATTAGCGATAGAAAAACGGTCATCCATCGTAAGGCTCGCCACTCCCTCTCCGGCAAACTCCAGAGAACGGTACAAAGCACCGTCCACACCGATCTTCCCGATGAGATGAAGGATGACATCCTTGCCGCTCACCCATTTTTGAAGGCTTCCCTTCAACACAACTTTGATGGCGGAAGGAACCTTAAACCATGCCTTTCCGGTGATCATACCAGCTCCCATATCCGTGCTTCCTACACCTGTAGAAAATGCACCCAGGGCGCCATAAGTACATGTATGTGAATCGGCACCGATACAGGTCTCGCCTGCCACGATCAGTCCCTTTTCCGGGAGGAGGGCATGCTCGATCCCCATCTCTCCTACCTCAAAATAATTGGTGATCCCCTGTGCCTTTGCGTAATCTCTGACACATTTGCAGTGCTCTGCGGACTTAATGTCCTTATTTGGTGTAAAATGATCTGGTACAAGGGCGATCTTATCCTTGTCAAACACCGTCTTTTTATTCAGCTTCTCCACTTCGTGGATCGCCACTGGTCCGGTAATATCATTTGCCAGAACCAGATCCAGATCTGCCTCGATCAGCTGGCCCGCCTTTACACTGTCTAACCCCGCATGGGCGGCCAGTATTTTCTGGGTCATTGTCATTCCCATGATCCTCTCTCCTTTCGTTTCTTATATCATAATTACTGTGCATGCTTTCTGCACATACCGAGTTTTGCAAAAACTCACCAATAAGTCCGCAGGACTTATTTTATCATGCCATCATTGTAGCAGATAAATAAGAAAAAGTAAAATACCCCTTTTGCATACATATCATAATTTATAGTTATATCTATTTACGCTTCTATTCTTTTATGATATATTAACTTTCACAAGGAGGAGTTATGTAAATGGAAAATTTATCCTACTATCACATCTTTTACACAACCGCAAAAACCGGAAATATCTCCCGTGCAGCCGAAGAACTGTTTATGAGCCAGCCCGCGGTGAGTAAGGCCATTAAAAATCTGGAAGGGCAGCTTAATACCACCCTGTTTTTCAGAAAATCCAGAGGAGTTTCCCTGACCAAAGAAGGAGAACTTTTGTACCAGCATATCGCTTCGGCATTTTCCTCCATCGAAGAAGGAGAACTTCAGCTCAAACGAAATCAGGAACTGGAAGTAGGACACCTCCATATCGGTGTCAGCACCACTCTCTGCAAACACATCATGCTTCCTCTCCTGCAGCAATACATCCAGAAAAACCCCCATGTCGCCATTACCATCGACTGTCTCTCATCGTCAGAAACCACTTCCAGACTTGTAGAAAACAAGCTGGATCTGGGACTTGTGGCAGAGACAAATGCTGTGAGACATCTGACTTTTACCCCCCTGTCCCATCTGTCCTATACCTTCGTGGCATCCCCGTCTTATCTGGACAATCTCAAACTCCGGGAGAAGGTGGATTTCAAAACCCACACGGATCTGTTTTTCAAAGCCGCCGCTCTTATGCTTATGGACGAGGGAAATATCTCCAGACAGCATGTAGAACATTATTTTCGGGATCATTCCATCGAGACCGGACAGATCTTAGAGACGAGCAACATGGAACTCCTGGTGGAATTTGCTAAAATCGGACTGGGGGTCGCCTGCGTGATCCGGGATCTGGTTGAAGCGGATATAAAAAACGGCACGCTGACCGAGATACCATTAAAACAAAATATCTCACAGCGTACCGTTGGTTTCGCTTATTCACAGGAATCTGCCTTCAATCCCTCAGCGGAAAAGTTCCGCCAGATGATTCACGATATTACATCGTAAGATCAAAGCTTTCGTGCCAGCCAGCCTTTCCGGAAGCTGCTTCCCGGATCTTTTTTACCAGCTCATCGATGGAATCTGCCGATACAAACTTAGATTCCGTCTTTCGTTCCCTTCTGGCGGCCTCTTCTGCTTTGGCTTCTTTTCTCTTTGCCTCTTTTTTCGCCTCCGCCTTCTTCTCTTTGGTCCGCTCTAACTGCTGGTTTCTGGACTCCGTGATCTTATCCAGCTCCGCAAAGTAGGACACCTTGCCCTCTTTGTCTATGGAGATTCCAAAGCTCTTAACCTGATCCGCATCCTTGCCCAGCTTTTCTTTCAGCTCTTCCAGACGGTTCCCCGCCCCGGCAAGGATATCTTCATACTGCTTTCTCACATCTTCGTCCACAGCCATGGCCTCTAACGTCTCCGGGTCGATCAGCACACTATATTCTTTGGTACCCCGACTCAAGTATCTCTGGGCTTCTGCCTCCGTAGAATAAGATTCCACAAAGAAATCCATATTGGAATATTTCTCTTTCAGCTGTTTCAGAAGTTCCTGGGCCTTCTTGCTCAACTTGGTCTGCTTTGCCGCCCCGGTCTTGGAAGCCTCCGTTTTCTTTACCTGGTACTGCTCTGCCTCATTGGAAGGCACATAACTTTCCCTGGAAAGATCCCACAAGCTGTCCTTTTCTTTTTTTCTGTCTGTCGCCGTATTCGTCCCACCACGAGATGTACGCTCATTCTTCTTTGCTGAGTACTGATATGTTTTCCCATCGGTTCCCTGGTTCTGTAATGGCATCCATGCATTATAACTCATTCTACATGACTCCTTTCATGTGTATTCATATACACTATATCTCGGCAGACAGGCAGAAAAAGTTAACCTCTGGATGTTACTGGCAGAGTTTCTTTACGATGTCATTAATGACCTTCCCCTCTGCCTTACCCTTTAGGTCTCCCATAACAGCTTTCATGATCTGACCCATATTCTTCGTGGCCGCCACATCGGCAAATTTTTCCCTGATATAGGTCTCCACTTCCTCACCGGACATCATCTGGGGAGCAAATTCGGCAATAATATCATATCTTGCCTGATACTCTGCCCGGAGCTCCGCGCGGTCATCAGGACAGGCGTCGATCTGCTCTTTTACCGTCTTCATTTCCTTCATCACCACTTTGGTGACGATATCCTCCGATATATCGTCCCGGCATCCCTCATCGATGGCGACCTTTTTTGCCGCGGATACTAACGAAGATATGGCATCCTTTCTCACCTTATCCTTTGCCTTCATGGCAGCGATCATTTCTTTCTGTAAATCTGCAAACTGCATTTTTTCTCCTCCTTTTATCGAATTTTTCTCTCCCTCAAAGTCCGGCAGAATACCCGGTACGCCTTGTCATACAGGAACCATCCGACCTGTCCCGCCAGCCACAGCGCCGCCATACCCTGGAGAGAACTACCGGAGATCCCCCCTGGCAGCGTTCCGGCAAATAATAAGTTCTGGAAAAACAGAACCAGAGGGATATATATCATATTAAACAAGATCCAGTTATAAATCAACTGAACCCTCATTTTTTTCTTTATGTCCTGAACCCGGTTTCCCTTACAGAATATCAGCTCGCTGAGGAAAATGTAAATCCCCAGGCAAGCATACAGGATCCAGTGAAATTTGTCCGGGTTCAGCATAACATCCAATAACGTACATGCCGCCAGCTGCATTCCTCCATAACGCAGTCCATACCGATGAATGGAAAAACCGATGAGATATGCTGCCAACGCCGTAAAAAACAGGGTATTCACCGATATAAAAGTGCCCAGCATCTGTAGAAGGACACTGAACCCACAGAGCAGCGCCACTCCTGCCAATGCTTTCGTTTTGTTTATATACATGAGCAAAGGTCGCCTCCCATACACTCGCAGAGGGTGTCCGCACACCACAGGTCACAGCATAAATTTCCGGTACCGCAGGAATTATAGCTGCCGCCTCCGTAGTTTCCGTAGCCGCCATAACCGCCATAGCCACCCCCGTAGCCTCCTCCAAAAGGACTTCCATAGCCGCCAAAAGAACCGAAACCGCCGCCATTCTGCAGCTGCTGGTAATACTGACGAAATTCCATGTTATCCGGTTCGAGTTCTACTGCCTTTTTGGCATAATCCTGAGCCACCACATTATTGCCAAGCCCCATATTGGCCACCGAACTCAGATAATACCACCGTCCGCTGCGGTTCCCTATGCCATTCAGTACATTGATCGCCTCGTTATACCTTCTGGCACGGATATAGTTGATCGCTGCCATCAGATGCTGGTCCTCCTCGGAATAGGACTGGCTGCCGCCATAGCCGCCATAAGCACCTCCATACCCTCCGGAAGATCTGCCGGATCTCTCGTTGACGATCTGATTGTAAGCCTCCTGAATCTGTTTAAATTTCTCTGCCGCCGCCTCTGCATCCGCCGCAGAACTGCTGGCATAGGAATCTGGATGGTACTTTCGGCTCATATTCCGGTACGCCCGTTTTATCTCACGGTCGCTGGCATTCCGGCCGACCCCCAGTATACTATATGGATCGCTTATCATCATTTTCTCCTCTCATCAAAGGGAGTTTCACTCCCTCGTATAAAATATTTCTAAGGATCGGTAAATCCTGTTCCAACGGAAGTTTTTCAAACTCTGCCACCGCCTGTCTTATCGTGCCCTCTAACATTTGACGGACAGACTCTTCAAAATCTTCTCTGTCTGTGCTCTCCCGAAAGGGATTAAAACTTCCCTTTTTCAGATCTTTCTCCAGATCCATAAAGGCATCCAATAAGTAAATATATTTTCCCAGATAAAATCCAAAACTGCGCAGAATGTCCTGAAACGCATCTTCCCGGTATACAAACAGCTCTGACATAAGTTCACCGAAAGGACGGCTGATGGCATCCGGTTCTGTGATCCCCTTTTGTTCCAGTTCAGCCAGCCTGCCCAGCTGTTCCCGGATCACTTTCGACTGCCTCGGATACTGCCCTGCGATCTTCTTTGCCCGCCCTGCAAATACTTTCGCACCGCAAAAGCCGGCAATACTCCTCTCGTCTTCCCAATCATCCTGAAAATGATAACAGGACAACAGCACATTCATATCCGATGCATAATCCGTAATCTGATTGTAGATCATCCATTGTTTTTTCCCCGGATGAATCAGGCAGCGGTGCCTCTCCTGCTGCTCCTCTGGTTCGTACAGAGAGGACAGCAGTAAAATAAGAAAAGTCATGTCATAGCTCAGCGTCAGCCTGCTGACAGCGCCGTTGTTCTTCCCCAGACGCCTGCACAGACCGCAGTAAAATGCTTTATACCGACCAAACTCCCTCATTTTCAGTTCCGGCTTATTTGCTGTGACATATCCAAACATGGTACCCTCCTTGTCGAGCTAGCTCAGGTCCTTCGGATAAATTCAAACCGGCATTTTGGACAGGTGATCGCGATCTTTCCCCTTCCCTTGGGAACCCGGATGATCTGATGGCATTTGGGGCACCGGAATAATTTTTTGACCCCGTCCCTCTCGGTAAATTTCATTTTCAGGTATTTAAAAAAGTTCCTGACCCGGTTAAAAATCTGTAAAAATTTCTGGTTTTCCTGCTGCCTCTTATAAATATTTCTCGAAAAGAACCGGAAAAAATAGGCCAGCACAAACAGATAGCTCACTGGCGTCAACACCATCATAATCCTCGTTCCCCGGAAAAACATAGATAGTACCCATAAAACCAGGTAAGCCACAAAACAAAATATCCCCAGCTGGTCACTGCCGTACCTGCCGTACATCATCCGCTGAAATCTCTCCCTGAACCGCATGGCTCCATCTCCTTTATCATCTCATTACCCCGGCAGGACCATGAAATGTCCTGCCTTATTGTATAGGCGCTGTCGTGCCCTGCACTGTTTATTATCCTACACTACATATATGAACATTTCATGACCGGACTATTAATTTTCCTTATCCGATGATGACGGCTCCTCTGGCAGTCGGTGAGGATTTACATGCACCATACAGTGTTTCACATCGGGGAACTGGTTCTCGATGCGGTCATGAACATTTTCTGCAATTTCATGCGCCTCAAAGAGAGTTATACTGCCATCACACCCAATCTCTATATCCACATATACCTTATTCCCAAACATCCGGGTTTTCATATCATCGATGGCATGAACTCCTTCCATTGCCATGATAACTTGCCGCATCTGCGCCGTCAGCTGGGAATCACAGGCCTCATCCGTCAGTTTTCCTACCGCATCCCGGAATATATCAAAGGCAGCTTTCAGAATAAATCCACAGATGATGATACTGGTGAGGGGATCAAGTACCGGAAAACCAAGCTTTGCCCCCAGGATACCGACAAAACTGCCGATGGATGACAGCGCATCCGACCGGTGGTGCCATGCATCTGCCTTCAGCGCCCCGGACCGAATCTGCTTTGCCGCAAAAATCGTATACCAGTACATCACCTCTTTGATCACGATGGAAAAAATGGCAGCAACCAGTGGAAGCAGCGTGGGTATGGCAATCTCCGAGGCTTCGCCCCGCCAGATCACCATAACTCCGCCATAACCGATGCCTATGCCAGTTCCCGCGAGAATTACCGCCAGCAGGATTGCCGCCACACATTCCAGCCTCTCATGTCCATAGGGATGATTCTCATCGGATTCCTTCCCCGATATCTTCACCCCAATGATGACAATGATTGTGCTAAACACGTCCGAAGCGGAATGAACGGCATCGGAGATCATCGCTGTGGAATTTCCCAGAATTCCTGCCAGCATTTTCCCCAGAGACAAAATCACATTAACCAGTATACTGTTTCTGGATACTCTCATAGCGATCTGTTCACTGGTGCAGTTCCTAAATAGTCTCTCTTTCATTCCCTTTTCCCGTCTCTATTCTTTTCTTTATTATATTTTACGGTTTCAAAAACGGATATGCCGATCCAAATCAAAATCAGGGCAAGAAAAATTCCGTCCACCATCCGGTTATTCATCCGCAGCATAAAAAGCCGCATAAGATTCGCTGCTATCAGCACCCCTGTGCACACCCAGCAGGATATCACTCCGTTTTTTGGATCTTTGACCGCACCTGTATTTGCCATGTTCCCCACTTCCTCTCTACTTGTTGATCTCCAGCCCCAAATGCCCATAGGTCCGCTCTGTCACCACCCGTCCCCGCGGGGTTCTGGCAATAAATCCATTCTGGATCAGATAAGGTTCATAGACGTCTTCTATGGTTCCGCTGTCTTCCCCGATGCTGGCAGCCAGTGTATCCAGCCCCACCGGTCCGCCGGCAAATTTTTCAATCATGGTCATCAAAATCTCCCGGTCTGTATTGTCCAGTCCGAACTTATCAACTTCCAGAAGATCCAGGGCAAAATTCGCCACCTCCAGCGTGATCCTGCCGTCGTACTTCACCTGGGCAAAATCTCTCACCCGCTTGAGAAGACGGTTGGCAAGCCGCGGCGTCCCCCGGGAACGCCTGGCGATCTCTAACGCCCCTTTGTCATCAATCTCCACCTGAAATACCGAGGCGGAACGCCGTACGATGGTAGTCAGCTCCTCCACGGTATAAAACTCCAGCTTATTCACCACACCAAAACGGTCCCGCAGCGGCGCCGTGAGCATACCCGCCCGCGTCGTCGCCCCCACCAGCGTAAATCTTGGCAGATCCAATCGGATGCTTCGTGCCGACGCTCCTTTTCCGATGACGATATCGATCACGTAATCTTCCATCGCCGGATAGAGTACCTCCTCTACCTGCCGGTTCAGACGATGGATCTCATCCACAAACAAAAGATCCCCTTCCTGCAGGTTATTCAGTATCGAGGCGATCTCTCCCGGCTTTTCGATGGCGGGACCAGAAGTAATCTTTAAATTCACTCCCATCTCATTGGCAATGATCCCGGCAAGGGTAGTTTTCCCCAATCCCGGCGGGCCATACAGAAGTACATGGTCTAACGCTTCCTCTCTGGCCTTCGCCGCCTCAATAAATATTTTCAGATTTTCCTTTGCCTTTGTCTGTCCGATATAATCACAGAGCAGCCTGGGGCGAAGGCTGTTTTCGATCTTATAATCTTCTTCCATCACATCGGTGGAAATAACACGCTTCTCCATATGTGCCTCCTACAGATTTTTCAAACCAGCCCTTAATATGTCCTCCACCGTCATATCCGCCGTGATTTCCACCTTTTTCACCGCTTTGACCGCTTCCGTACTGGTATAACCAAGTGCCACCAGCGCCTGGATGGCTTCGTTGGCAGCCATTCCGCCATCAGAGACTCCTCCGGCCGCCTCTGCCTGTCCCTGATCCAGAACATGGGTGACAGCTTCCTCAAAGTCCATCTTATCCTTTAGCTCAAGGATAAGCTTACTGGCTGTCTTTGCCCCGATGCCTGGCGCTTTGGAAATGCTTTTCGCATCGTCGGCAAGTATGGCAAAACGCAGAGCATCCGCGTCCATCACAGAAAGAATACCGAGAGCTCCCTTGGGACCGATGCCGCTGACCGTAATAAGAAGTTTGAACATAGACAGTTCATCCCTGGTCAGAAAACCATACAGCTGGAGGGCATCTTCTCTCACATAAGTATAGGTATAGATCTTTACTTCATTTCCTGTCTGGGGAAGGCCGGAGACGACAGACAGCGGCACCATGATCTCAAAACCAATTCCGCCGTTTTCCACCACCACCATATTCTCTGACACGGTATCCAGTTTTCCTTTTATAAAATGTATCATCTTCTCATCCTTTCCGCCATACCATCATACAATTGTAGAAAACACTTTCAAAAGATGCTGAATCATCTTTATCTTAAATGGCCGGTTCTGCCATTCCTCATAAGAAATCTCCCGGCTCACCCCAAAGGTATGTGAAAAGTCTTCCATTATCTTTTTCAAGAAATCTTCGTCGTATACCCATACACCATTTTCATAATGAAGATAAAAGCTGCGGTAATCCATGTTGATCGTCCCCACCACCGCACAATGTTCTGCCATCACCACTTTGGAGTGGATAAATCCCGGTAGATACTCATAAATACGTATCCCATGTTTTAAAAGTTCTCCGTAATTATACTCTGTAAGCCATTTGACATGCTTTTTATCTGGTATGCTGGGCGTGATAATCCTCACATCCACCCCCCGGCTCCTTGCCTCGATCAGACTTCGTATCATCGTCTCTTCCAGGATCAGATAGGGCGTCATTATATACATAACCTTGCCGGCGTAATTGATCATCTGCTTATACACACTTCCCACAAAACTCTTTGTTCCCAGCGCCGGTCCGTCCCGCAGCACATGGCAGTACATATCGGAAGCCGGAAAAATCTCCGTAGGGCGGTATTTTTCCACATCAATGGCAAGATCCGTCGTACATACCGACCACATTTCCAGAAAGGTCACCGTCAGCCCCCATACGGCATCGCCCTGCACGCGGATACCGGCATCCTTCCAGATCCCAAAACGCTCGATAAGATTGGCATACTCATCCGCCAAGTTAAACCCTCCGGTATATCCGATATTTCCGTCGATGACCACGATCTTCTGGTGATCTCTGAAATTCATATACAATTTGCTGGCATATTTATGAATGGGATTAAAGATCTCCACCTCAAAGCCTTCGGCGCGAAGATCCGCCGCAAAATTTTTCCCCGTACGGAACAAAGCGCCAAAATCGTCATAGAGAAACTTTACCTCAACCCCCTCTTTGATCTTTCGCAGAAGAATCTCATGAATCTGGTCCCAGATGGCACCCTCCGCCACGATAAAAAATTCGATAAAAATAAACTTTTGCGCTTTTTCCAGATCCTCGAACAGATCCTCAAAAGCCTCCTCGCCAAAGGCATAATATTCCGCAGAATTATTTTTAAACAGAGGAGCTCCCATGGCGGTCATATACCGGGACATCCTTGAAGATACCGGATGCCTGGAGGCAAACTCTTCCGAAATCCGTTCATCCTGCACCAGCTGGTCGTCGGTTCTCTTCATCCGCTCAGCAATGGCGCGGTTTAATTTGTTTTTCTTACCCACTTTTCCCCATAGATTGAACATGATCAGACCAGAGATGGGAAATAAAAGAATCACGCAGAGCCAGGAAAATTTATAGGAAAAATTACGACTGTCATTGGTCAGTGCAAGTATTCCAATCATTCCAGAAATCTCAATCAAGATATAGAACTGCGTCGCGTAATCACGAAACAAAAGCGGAATGATGATGATGATAGCAAACTGCAGTAAAACAAGGGCACCTACGATACATGCCCGGAAAAATCCGCTCAGACTGCTCTGCATTCTCCCCTTTAATTTTTTCAATCGTCCCTTTTGTCTGTTTACCATTTGTTTTCTCCCCATTTCTTCCTGCCAGCCCGGCGGCGCAGAACGAAATAGGAGTTAAATCCACGCCACCTGGCCAATTACACTTATCAAATATCATAACACACTCATATTTATTTTTCCACGTTATTTTACTTTTTTTCTAAAACCTTGTAGTTTGACAGAGATTTTTGTCTATAGTAAAATGAGATGATACCAGGAGCAAAAGGTCATACTGTTCATGCACGCATGAAAAAGTATGTCATTCTTATAATCCGCCTTTCCGCTTCGCGAAAGCCACCGATGGGGTCATGAAA
>CAQOJF010000020.1:0-48469 GCA_948848225.1 uncultured Eubacterium sp. | reverse complement strand
TGTGCCATAGTGACAGACCTCCATGCCGGTGAATTATTTGAGAAGTGAGCCTGTTGATGAAGTGATGGCGCACCATTTGATTCTGTAAAATATTCTGCTCATAAATGAATGAATTATTCTCCCAAATCATAGATTTATAAAAATATAATGGCTTCCGAAATGAGGGAAAATGTATTCCTGTTCCCGGAGCAGAAGTGTGAGATGACGGTATGAGAATCTGTGAATTAAAGGAAAAAGAAGTGATCAATGTGTGTGACGGTGAGAGACTGGGGTATGTGGAGGATATGATCTTTGATCTGTGTAAGGGCTGCATCAGCCATATTATTGTGCCAGGTCCCTGCAAATTCTTTGGCATTTTTGGAAAGGAGGAAGAATTTGTGATCGACCTGTCCTGTATACGGCAGATCGGCGCCGATGTTATCCTGGTGGAGATTAATGTGGAAAAAGCAAGAAAAAAATGTTAAAAACATCTTTACGTGAGGTAAAATATCGATTATCATAGTAGAGGATCTTACAATCCAATAACAATCGGAAAGGAAAACCCAGCTATGAAGTGCCCATTTTGCGGAGAAGAAAATACAAAGGTGATTGATTCCAGGCCAGCGGATGACAATAGCTCCATCCGCCGCAGAAGACAGTGTGAAAAATGCGATAAGCGATTTACGACGTACGAAAAATTAGAGACGATTCCTCTTGTGGTGATCAAAAAAGATCTGGCAAGAGAACCTTATGACCGGTCCAAAATTGAGAGAGGGCTGTTTCGTTCCTGTACCAAGCTTCCCATCTCCGTCGACCAGATCAATCAGATCGTGGACAGCGTCGAGACGGAGATCTTTAATCTTGAGAAAAAAGAAGTTCCCAGCCAGTATATCGGAGAGGTGGTCATGGAGCGCTTAAAAGAGCTGGATCCGGTGGCCTATGTAAGATTTGCTTCCATTTACCGGGAATTTAAAGATGTGAATACATTTATGGATGAGATAAAAAAAATACTGGACAACCAGTGAGGCCTGGTGCTATACTCGTATCAGGCAATTTTCTCCCCAGTGGCAGAGCTGGCCGATGATGTCAGGTCAAACAAAGGGGGAAACTTATATTGTACAGTAAAATATACGGTGCCGGTATCACAGGACTTGAGGCACGTATTATTCAGGTTGAGGCAGACGTTTCCAATGGTCTGCCTGTCTTTCATATGGTGGGAGTTCTTGCTTCCGCCGTAAAAGAGGCGAGGGAGAGGGTGCGGATCTCACTCCAGAATTCAGGGTTTCGGATTCCTGCTAAGCGGATCACCGTCAATCTTTCTCCGGCAGATCTGAGAAAGGATGGATCCGGTTATGACCTTCCCATCGCAGTTTCTTTACTTGCCGCTTCTGGCATGCTTCCACAGAATACAGACAAATCCATATTGATGGCGGGAGAGCTTGGGCTGAACGGGCAGATTTGCAGCATTCAGGGGGCTCTCGCTATGGCGCTGCAGGCGAAAAAAGAGGGGTTCAGACGGTTTCTTCTGCCGAAGGAAAATACCAGGGAGGCTGCTATGGTAGAGGGTATTGATATCATTGGAGTGAGTACGCTTATTGAGGCAGTGGAATACTTAAAGGGCAGTCTGGAACTTTCTCCAGTCCGGGTGGATCTGAATGCTCTTCGCCGAAAGTTTGAGGAAAATACCTGGGAAGATTTTGACGAGGTATACGGACAGGAAAATGCAAAAGCAGCGCTGGTGACAGCTGTAAGCGGGGGACATAATATACTATTAATCGGAGCGCCGGGAACCGGAAAGACTATGCTGGCAAAAAGGCTTCCCAGTATTATGCCGCTGCTGACCAGAGAGGAGGCGGTAGAACTTACTAAAATATATGGGATCGCAGGTCTTCTCAGAGAGGATATGCCACTGGTGTTTCGCAGTCCCTTTCGGGCACCCCATCACAGCATTCCGGCAGCTGCCATGGCAGGAGGTGGAAAAGACCCGGTCCCCGGTGAAATAACCCTTTCCCACAATGGCGTGCTGTTTTTGGATGAACTTCCTGAGTTTGACAGAAATACGTTAGAGATCCTGAGACAGCCCATGGAAGAAGGACAGATCCATATAGCAAGACTGGGGCATTCCTATTCTTTTCCGGCAGATATGATCGTTGTGGGAGCCATGAATCCTTGTAAGTGTGGATATTATCCAGATATAAACCGTTGCCGATGCACCCAGGGGCAGATCCAGAGCTATCTGTCGAGGATCAGTGAACCACTTCTGGACCGGATGGATATCTGTGTGGAGATGGAGCGGACCGATGGCAGGAATAGGAAATGTCAGGGAAAAGCAAGTGCAGAGATCCGCAGACAGGTTCAGGGGGCGAGGGAGATCCAGGCCGAGCGGTATCGGGATGAAAAAATTACACGGAACAGCCAGCTTTCTGGCAGATTACTGAAAAAATACTGCAGGCTGGAGAGAAAGGAACAGAGATGTTTTGGAGATCTTAGGGAGCAGCTGGGACTTTCTGCAAGAGGGGCGGAAAGGATGCTGCGGGTGGCGCGGACCCTGGCGGACATAGAGCAGAGTGGGGAGATCCGGGAAACTCATTTGCTGCAGGCATCGGTTTACAAATCCATCAATCGAAAATACTGGGGGATGGAGGCTGCGTATGAAGGATGAGGAATACAACCTTTGGCTCTGTAGTATACCAGGCATCGGGATTCGGAAGTTTCTGCTATTGGAGGCGGAGATTGGGACGCCGGAGCAGATCTACCGGGCAGGAGAGGCAAGGCTTGTTAAAATAAAAGGAATATCTGCCAGAGATGCTCATAATATAGTGACAAGCAGACAGACCTTTTGTCCAGATCGGCTGAAAGAAGAACTGGGCCGGCTGGACATGAGGTGTACCACATGGTTTTCTCCAGAATATCCTGTCTTATGCCGTCATATCTACGACCCACCCAAACGCCTGTTTTACCGCGGGGAGCTGCCAGGGGAGCAGCATTGCATAGCGGTGGTGGGAGCAAGGGATTGTTCGGTTTATGGCAGAGAAAATGCAAAGAGATTTGCTTCCGCCCTTGCAGCGGCTGGTGTGGGGATTATCAGCGGCATGGCGAGAGGCATTGACGGCTGGGCGCATCAGGGAGCGCTGGAAAGCGGGGGCAGAACCTATGCCGTATTGGGAAATAGTGCGGAGATTTGTTATCCTGTGGAACATGTGGGGCTTTACCGGAGTATTCTGAAAAGGGGAGGAATTCTTTCGGAGTATCCGCCGGGTACAAAGGCTGCTCCTGGTTTTTTCCCCATGCGCAACCGAATCATCAGTGCATTGTCAAAGGGAGTTTTGGTGGTAGAAGCCAGAAAACGGAGCGGTTCTCTGATTACAGCAGAGCAGGCGCTGGATCAGGGGAAAGATGTTTTTGTTATTCCAGGACGGATCGGAGATACCCTGAGTGAGGGCTGCAATAACCTGATTCGGGACGGTGCGGTCTTGGTTACTACACCGGAAGATATATTAAATTATTATGGATCTGCTTACGAAAACCAGACAGAAAATTTTAAAAAAAATAAACTTATTCTTGAAAGAAGAGAAAAAATGGTGTATGCTAGTTTAAGTCTTGAGCCAAAACATTTGACTGTTTTAGCAGAGGAAGTTCATATGGATTCTGCCGAAGTGATGGGATGTATTCTTTCTCTTCTCAAGGGCGGACTGATCAAAGAGATCGGAAATCATTATTATATAAGGAATGTTATCTAAGGGGGATGTTTTGAAATGGCTAAGAATTTAATTATTGTGGAGTCACCGGCCAAATCCAAAACAATCAAGAAATTTTTGGGGAGCAGCTATACTGTCGCAGCATCGAATGGGCATGTCAGGGATTTACCTAAAAGTCAGATGGGGGTTGATTTTGAAAATGATTTTGAACCAAAGTATATTACCATACGGGGAAAGGGCGAGCTTCTCGCCGCGCTGAGAAAAGAAGTAAAAAAAGCGGACCGAATTTACCTGGCAACGGACCCAGACCGGGAGGGAGAGGCGATTTCGTGGCATTTATTCCACGCCCTGAAGCTGGATCCTAAGAAGACGAGCCGTATTACCTTCAATGAAATTACAAAAAATGCCGTCCGTCAGGCGATCAAACAGTCCAGAGAAATAGATATGGATCTGGTGGACGCCCAGCAGGCGAGACGTGTTCTGGACCGAATGGTGGGATATTCCATCAGCCCTCTGCTCTGGCAGAAGGTAAAGAGGGGACTCAGTGCGGGGCGGGTGCAGTCGGTAGCGCTGAGGATCATCGCGGACCGGGAGGCGGAGATCGATGCTTTTATACCCCAGGAATACTGGACGCTGGAAGCCGCCTTTGCGGTGAAGGGGAGTAAAAAACCGTTGATCGCAAAATATTATGGTAATCCCAAGAAGCAGGAAAACATTTCTGGTCCAGAGATGGAAGCCATCGTAGAACAATTAGAGGGAGCAGTTTACCGGGTGACGGATATCAAAAAGGGAGAGCGTACAAAAAAGCCCCCGCTTCCTTTTACCACGAGTACCCTTCAACAGGAAGGGGCAAAAAACATGAACTTTTCCACACAGAAAACGATGCGGATCGCACAACAGTTATACGAAGGTGTCGCTGTGAAGGGGCGGGGGAGCATAGGTCTCATCACTTATCTGCGTACTGATTCCACCCGGATCTCTGAAGAGGCAGACAGGGAATGTAAAGAATTTATTCGTGAAAATTATGGTGAGGAAAATATTATTTCTGCCAATTATGTAAAGAAAGATGATAAAAAAATTCAGGATGCCCACGAGGCGATTCGTCCTACGTATGTAGATCTGACGCCGGCGATGGTAAAAGATTCTCTGACCAGAGATCAGTTCCGGCTCTATCAGGTGATCTGGAAACGATTTGTAGCAAGCCGGATGAACGGCGCCAGGTATGAGACCACATCGGTGAAGATCGATGCCGGGAACTACCGGTTCACCAGTTCTGGTTCCAAGATTGTATTTCCAGGGTTTTTATCCGTTTATCAGGATAATGAGGATAAGGAAGAAAAGAATGCTGTGCTTCATAAGGTGACGGAGGGTGCCGTGTTTGATCAGGCGGAATTAAAAAAAGAGCAGCATTTTACACAGCCGCCGGCACATTATACGGAAGCCTCTCTGGTAAAAGCATTGGAGGAGCTGGGGATCGGCCGTCCAAGTACTTATGCACCGACGATCACCACGCTGATTTCCCGCCGGTATGTGGCAAAGGAGCAGAAAAATTTATATCTTTCAGATCTGGGAGATATTGTGAACGAGATTATGAAAAGTGCTTTTTCCAGTATTGTCGATGTCAATTTTACTGCGACGATGGAAACCCTTTTGGATGGCGTGGCAGAAGGAAGGGTGGAATGGAAAAGCATTGTCCGGAACTTTTACCCGGATCTGGAAGAGGCTGTGAATCATGCTGAACAGGCATTGGAAAAGATTCAGATTGAGGATGAGGTCACAGACACCATCTGTGAAAACTGCGGCAGGAATATGGTGATTAAATATGGTCCTCACGGCAAGTTCATGGCTTGTCCGGGATTTCCAGACTGCCGCAATACCAAACCATATTTTGAAAAGATCGGCGTCAAGTGCAATAAATGTGGCGGGGAGATCGTCATCAAGAAAACCCAGAAAGGCCGGCGCTATTACGGTTGTGAAAATTATCCGGAATGCGATGTTATGACCTGGCAGAAGCCTTCGGATAAAATCTGTCCCACATGCGGAAATATGCTGCTGGAAAAGGGAAACAAACTGGTTTGTGCCGATGCCGGCTGTGGATATATGGAGGAGAAACCGTCCTCCACGGAGGAAAAGAAGACATCCTCTACTGTGGAAAAACCATCTCTCACGGAAGGCGAGCCATCTTCTGCCAAAGAAAAACAAACGGTTAATACTTGAATTTTATCCTGATATATGCTAAAATTGTAAAAGGTTGATTGTGAGGCTGTGAAATGAGTGTAGACTTATTGGATAAAACGCGTAAAATCAACGGGCTTCTTAGGGATAATCATGTTTCAAAGGTTGCTTTTACGGATTTGTGTCAGGTCCTTGGGGACTTATTGGACTCAAAAGTATTTGTGATCAGCAGCAAGGGGAAGATTTTGGGCATGTCTCCAGGTGCAGAAGAGGGGATTTTGTCTGGATTTCCTTCTATAAAAGGCAAGCTGATCGATGCAAAACTAAGCAAAAGATTTTTAGAGGTGTTATCGACCAAAGAAAATGTGAATCTTGAGACGCTTGGTATCCCCAGGGAAGAAACAGGAGAGCTTCAGGCGCTGATTACTCCTGTGTATATTGCCGGAAAGCGGCTTGGAACCTTGTTTTTATATCGGAGGCTGCAAGTGTACGGCATTGAAGATATTATTTTGACAGAATACAGCACTACGGTTGTAGGGCTTGAGATGATGCGGTCAGTTGCAGAAGAGACGGATTACGCCAATAGGAAGCAGCAGGTGGTGGAATCCATCAAGCATATTTTATCACCATTGGAAACAAAGGCAGCTGAATTTGTCCTCGGTCATCTTGATTCTGGAGAAGGTACGATTGTCACCTCGCGTCTTGCAAAGGAGGTGGGGATCACAAGGACAGTGATTGTAAATGCTTTGAAGAAGATGGAAAGTGCGGGATTGCTTGAGACAAAATCCTACGGAGTAAAAGGAACTCATATAAAAATACTGAATGATATTGTATTTGCTGAATTTGAAAACAGCAGTAAAAAATAAAATTATAAGACAAAACCTTTTGGGTAAAAAGGATATGGAATGTTATCGTATCTGTTGAAGCTGAAAATAATAAAATTAGAAATGGATTTCTTGTGTCGCAAATGGAATTGTGATTTATTTTCATAATACCTTTTGCGGTTTTGTCCTTAAATAAATTTAGAAAGGATTGAGGATATGGTTTTATCAAATGCTTACAATTACATCAATGTTCTGGGTAAAGCGGCGGATGCCAGCTGGACAAGGAATGACATTCTTGCCAACAATATCGCCAATGCGGATACGCCGGGATTCAAGAGAAAGGATGTACAGTTTGAGACGTATTTGTCGAACGCTTTGGCAGGAACGGATTCTTTGGATGAGACGATTTCTAATATAGACCTGAACGAGTTGAATTGTACAACATATACCGACCAGGTGAGCTTGAGCTACCGGTATGATGGCAACAACGTTGATATACATACAGAAGGCGTGGAACTTGCCAAGAACCAGCTCAAATATTACACGTTGATGAATTCCATGAGCCAGGAATTTTCCCGATTAAAATCGGCGATAAAAACCAGCTAAACGGTAAAAAAGACCGAAAATGACTTGGGTTGGGTGTGAGTTGAGAAGAAAGGAGAATAATTAAAATGTCGATTTTTGGAGCATTGGACGTAAGCGCTACAGGTATGACGGCGCAACAGGTCCGGAGTGATGTTATTTCGCAGAATATTGCGAATGTAAATACAACAAGAGATGCAAATGGAAACCCTTATAAGAGAAAGATGGTTGTTTTTGAAGAAAAGAGTTTTCCGACTTTTGAAGAATCCCTTAGTTTTGCTACGGGACATACAGGTAAAGGCGTAAAAGTGACAGAGATCGCGGAGGATCCGAGTGATGGGCGTATGGTGTATGACCCTTCCCATCCGGATGCTGATGAAAACGGTTATGTTACATATCCTAATGTAAATACCGTGACGGAGATGACAAATCTGATCGATGCGACGAGAGCCTATGAGGCGAATGTTACTGTGCTCAACTCCACTAAGGGAATGGCGTTAAAGGCATTGGATATCGGTGGAGCCTGATAGAGAGACTTTGAGCAGATAAAAAACAGTGATGAAGAGAGGAAAACAAAATGGATTTGAATCGCATTTCAGGAATTGACAGCTTGTCTGCTGTGAGCAGATATGGCAGCACGACGGATCGGACAGAAAACAGCCATGGTAAAACAAGCTTTGATAGTTTGCTTGATTCAGCTATGAAGCTTGTAAGTGAGACAGATCAGCTTTCCAATGAGGCAGAGGTGGAAGAGGTTCGTTTTGCTATGGGTGAGTCGGACAGCCTGCATGACCTGCAGGCGGCTCAGCAGAAGGCGAACATATCACTGCAGTACACCGTTGCAGTGAAAAATACAGCAATGGAAGCTTATCGGTCGTTGCTGAACCTTCAGTTCTGATTTTACTCCTTTCTGATGAATGGAGAGAATATTTAGATAGTTAGGAGCGGAAACATTATGATGGATCAGCTGATCGCCATGAAAGATAAAATAGTTGCATTTTGGAATAAGTATACAACCAGACAAAAAACAGTTATTATCTGTGTCGTACTGGGAGTGTTTTTTGCGTTGGTTTTATTGTCCTATTTTTTGACCAGACCTGTTTATACGCATTTGGCTACTTTTTCGGATGCTGGTCTTGCGAATACTCTTTCCGAGGCGTTGGAGGGAAAGAATATCAAACACAAGATGGATACGGATGCGTCAGGAACTACGTCCTTTGAAGTGGAACAGTCGGATTACTCCGAAGCGGTTCTGGCGATGGGAGCAAACGGCATTGTAGATAAGGAAATGACTTGGGAGACGGCGCTGGAAAGCGACATGACCACGTCTTCCCTGGAAAAACACACAAAGATTACGCTTGCCCTTCAGTCCTCTATCAAAGAGAACCTGCTTAATTTTGCCGGAGTACAGGATGCCACGGTGATTATTGACCGGCCGGAAGACGATAAAACCTTTATTGCGGCGACCAAGGAAGCATCTGTCAGCGTTACTCTTCGTCTGGCTGAGGGAAAAGAGATGGAGAGGGAGACGGCGACAGCGATGGCGTATTATCTCACCAATGCGGTGGGAAATAAGACTACCGACAATATTGTTATTGTAGATACTGCTGGTAATCTTCTCTATGGAGCCAAGACAGACAATACTCTGGGTGGAACTGTATCGGGAATAGATGATTACAAATCGAAATTGCAGCAGACCTTTGCTGAGCGTACCAGAAAAATGTTGTTAAAGGCGGGCTATGATGATGCCGAGGTCAGCAGTATGGCGATTAAGTTTAACATGGACCAGGTAGAAGAGCTGATTACTACGTATTCCGTAGGTGAGGGACAGGATCAGGGATATTATTCCAGTTCCTATGAGTACTCTTCCAATGGTCAGTCAGGAAGTGGAGGAGTTCCGGGAACAGATTCCAATGGTGAAGGTACAGATTATATGCTTCAGAACAATGGAACTACCAATTCGGAAACCATTTTAAATAAGTATAACTATCTTCCTAATGAAGATGTGCAGAATATCAAAAGAGAAGTAGGAGCCGTGGTACCAGAAGAATCTTCCATTGGTATCATCCTGACCAGATATCGTAAGGTATCAGAGGAAACTTTGGAAGAGCAGGGTGCACTGAATGATATTTCCTTTGATGAGTATATTGAGCAGAACAGTCAGGTTAATACACTGGAGACTCCAGAAGACCTCCTTCCTCTGGTGGCGGCAGCAACCGGAATCGCAGAGAACCGGATCAGCATCCGGATTCAGGAAAAACCAGTCTTTGAGGCAAAAGAGGATACGGGACTTCTGGCAGGTGGATTTACCAATTATCTGATGATCATTCTGGCTGTATTGATCGGAGCGCTGCTTATCTTTGTGATTATCCGTGGAACGTCACCAGTAGAGGTGACAGAGCTTGAGCCAGAACTTTCAGTAGAAGATCTCCTGGCGACGACCAGAGAGGATGAGAAAGGACTGGAAGAGATTGAGATGGGTGAAAAATCAGAGACCCGTACGATGATAGAGAAATTTGTGGACGAAAATCCAGAAGCGGTGGCTATGTTGCTTCGTAATTGGATTAATGAAGATTGGGGGTAATATGTCATGAGTTCAAGTACTTCTGAATTAGATGGTGTGCAAAAGGCAGCGATACTCCTGATTACGCTGGGACCAGAAAAGGCGGCAGGAATTTTTAAACACTTAAAAGAAGATGAGATCGAGCAGCTCACGCTGGAAATTGCGAATACAAGAAGTGTGACGCCGGCAGAGAAAGAACAGGTTTTAAATGAGTTTTATGAAGTCTGCCTTGCTCAGCAGTATATTGCGGAGGGTGGTATTGGTTATGCCAAAGATCTTCTGCAGAAAGCCCTTGGTGAGGACAGGGCGAAGGAGGTACTGGGCAAACTGACTGCTTCGCTCCAGGTAAGACCTTTCGAATTTATACGAAAGACAGAGGCATCCCAGATTCTCAACTTTATTCAGGATGAGCATCCTCAGACCATTGCCCTTATCTTATCCTATCTGTCACCGACCCAGGCGGCAGGTATTATTAGTACATTAACGCCGGACAAACAAACGGATGTGGCAAAACGTATCGCATTGATGGATCGTACCTCTCCGGATGTGATCAAGGAAGTGGAGAACATACTGGAGCAGAAACTTGCTTCTCTGGTAAATCAGGACTACACGATTGTCGGCGGAATCGATTCCATTGTAGAGGTGTTAAATACCGTAGACCGTGGAACCGAGAAACATATTATGGAAAATCTGGAGATCGAAGAGCCGGAACTGGCGGACGAGATCCGAAAGAAAATGTTTGTGTTCGAAGACATTCTTATGCTGGACGACCGCTCTATACAGCGTGTGCTTCGTGAGGTGGAGAACAGCGAGCTTGCTGTGGCATTGAAGGGCGCCAACGAAGAAGTACAGAATGTTATTTTCAACAATATGTCTAGTCGTCTTTCAGCAATGATAAAGGAAGATATGGAATATATGGGACCTGTGCGTATGAAGGATGTGGAAGAGGCACAGCAGAAGATTGTAAATATTATTAGAAAACTTGAGGATTCCGCTGAGATTGTTATATCAAGGGGCGGAGGTGACGAGATCGTTGTCTAATTTAATTAAATATCCCTTTGTAAATATGCAGGGGAAAGAGACCGTTGTCATTGATAACAATCCGGAAGGAGCGGAGTTTGTACCCTTCCGGGACAAAGGTGTGAAGATCAAGACCATCAGCGAGATTGAGGCGGAGAAGGCGCTGCTTCAGACAGCTGGTGGTTCCGCCGAAGAGACAGCGGCGGCTTCCGAAGATACAGAGAGGAATGAGAATTCCGGAGAATTCAAAGCGGGGCTGAATGTCACCAATTTTGATGAGCTCTTCCAACAGCATCAGAAAGAGGCAGAGGATAAAGCAAACCAGGTGGTGGAGGAAGCCAGAAAGCAGGCAGAGCGTATTCGGGGTGAGGCGGAGATTGCCGCTGAGACAGCCAGGAAACGGGCATATGAAGATGGAAAAGAGCAGGGCTATTCTGAGGGAATGGCTCTGGCAGAACAGGAGATCCAGCAGAAGGAAGAAGAGCTTTCCCAGCTTGCCAGACAGCAGAGAGAAGAACTTGCCTACTGTGTGGAACAGATTGAGGAAAAATATGTAAGTATTGTGATTTCCCTTGTGAAGAAGCTTACTGGTGTAGTGATGGAGGGGAAAGATGATCTCATCCTCTATCTCATCCATACGGCAGCTCAGGATTTAGAGGTATCGGAGAATTATCGGATTCGTGTTTCCTCTGATGATATCTATTTTCTGGAAAGTCGGAAAGAAGAGGTTCTGCAGGCTCTGGATGGAGATGCTTTTGTTGAATTTGTAGAAGAAAAAGGCTTGGAAAAGGGGCAGTGTATCATCGAGACAGATACCCAGATGGTGGATTGTGGTTTCCATACACAGCTGGATACACTGGTTCAGAATCTGAAAATGCTGGTGCATTGACATGATTTCATAACAACACGCATAAAAATAGTATGGGAATGGAGGCTTGTATGAATCCTTCATCGATTATAAATTTTGACAGATATGATGCTTTGATGGAGCGAAGTTTTCTCAAGCATCTGGGAAAAGTCACAAAGGTCGTTGGACTGACCATTGAATCGATTGGTCCAGAGGCGAAGTTGAACGATCTCTGTATCATACGGTCAAATTCGGCAGTAGGTGCTGTAAAAGCAGAAGTGGTCGGATTCCGTGAAGACAGAGTTCTTCTGATGCCTTATGACAATGTCGAGGGCGTTGGACTGGGCAGCTGGGTTGAAAATACAGGGGCGCCGCTGCAGGTTCCTGTCAGCGATGATTTGCTGGGGAAGACTTTGGATGGTGTGGGAGAGCCGATGAATTCCCCTCCTCTTTCTGAGAGCAGCCATCTGTATTCCGTGGAGGCTGCTCCGCCGGATCCTTTGAGCCGACAGCTTATCGACGAAGTACTTTCGCTGGGAGTAAAGGCAGTAGATGGCTTGCTGACGATTGGAAAGGGTCAGAGAATTGGAATTTTTGCGGGAAGTGGAGTGGGAAAAAGTACGCTTATGGGAATGTTTGCCAGAAATACAAAGGCGGATATTAATGTCATCGCACTGATCGGCGAGCGTGGAAGAGAGGTGCGGGAATTTATAGAGAGAGACCTTGGCGAAGAGGGTATGAGGCGGTCGGTGGTGGTAGTTGCTACTTCGGATAAACCGGCGTTGATCCGTAATAAGGCTGCCAAAACAGCTACGGCTGTTGCAGAATATTTTCGTGACCAGGGTAAGGATGTTCTTCTTATGATGGACTCACTCACTCGTTTTTCCATGGCACAAAGGGAGATCGGGCTTGCTTCTGGTGAGCCTCCGGTATCCAGGGGATATCCCCCTAGTGTATACGCAGAGATGCCGAAACTTTTGGAGCGTGCAGGAAATTCGGATCGGGGATCCATCACAGGTCTTTATACAGTCCTGGTGGATGGAGATGATTTTAATGAACCGATTACCGATACTGCCCGGGGTATTTTAGATGGACATATCGTGCTGTCCCGGCCGCTGGCACAGAAGAATCATTATCCTGCTATTGATGTTTTACAGAGTATCTCCCGTGTTATGAGTTCCATTGTTACGAAGGATCAGAAGAGAGTATCTGGTATACTAAAAAATGTGCTTGCCACCTATGGAGAGGCAGAAGACCTTATCAATATTGGTGCATACCGTGCCGGCTCCAATCCCAATATTGATTTTGCGATCGAAAAGATCGATGCAGTGAATGATTTTTTGATGCAGGGGACAGATGAAAAATTTAGTTTTGATGAAGCCGTCTCCATTATGTCAGATATTTTTGAAGAGGATGGTGAGTCCTAATTGGCGCGTTTTCGGTTTCCTATGCAGAATATCCTGAACATGAAGGAAAAGCTGGAGGAACAGGCAAAAAATGAATATGGTCAGGCAAATGCAAGGCTTCTTGCGGAGGAAAAGAAGCTGGAGCAGTTAAATAACCGTCTGGAGGATGCGCGGCTGCAGTTAAAAAATGTCCTGCGTGAGGTTCTGTCTATGACAGAAATACATAAAAGGGAAAATGCTGTTGTGATCTTGAAGGGGTATGTAAAGCAGCAGCTGCTGGTGGTGAAGCGATGTGAGAAAGAAGTGGAGATTGCCAGGGAAAAGCTCACTGAGGCGATGAAAGAGCGGAAAATCTTTGAAAAGCTCAGAGAAAAGGCATTTGATGAGTTTATGAAAGAGGAAGGGCGCAGGGAGCAGAAGGAAGTAGATGAGCTTATGAGCTACAGGTACGGGGCAAAAAATGCCTGATTTTGAAAGGATGAATAGATTTTATGGCAAAAAAAGATAAGAAGAATAAAGACAATAATGAATATGCCCAGGAGGAAAGTGCAGGCAGTAAACTGCTTACTTTTTTGATCGTACTTTTTATCGTGATCATATGGCTTGTTATATTTGGCGTTTTGATCAAATTTGATGTAGGAAACTTTGGCAGTGAAGTTTTGCATCCGGTTCTCAAAGATGTTCCTTTGGTGAATCGAATTCTTCCTGAGGTAGAGGGAGCAGAGCCGGAAGGATATTCAAATATAGACGAGGCAAATGCCAGAATCCGCCAGTTGGAAAAGGAGCTGGCTGGCTTGAAGAGCGCCAATTCCCTGAGCAGTGATGAGGTCAATGAATTAAAATCAGAAATTAACCGCCTCAAGAAGTACGAGGAACAGCAGCATGCCTTTGAACAGAGAGTAAAAGATTTTGATGAAAATGTCGTATTTAATGATAAGGCGCCAGATATTTCTGAATATCAGAAATATTATGAGGGGATCGATCCAGACAATGCGGCAGCGATCTATAAAGATGTGATGAAGGATCTTCAGTACCGTGCCGCTATCAAAAAGCAGGCTACTATGTATGCAAAAATGGATCCGGCAAAGGCGGCCTCCGTATTGCAGACCATGTCCGGTGATCTGGATCTCGTGGCCTCTATCCTTGACAACATGACGGAGTCAAAGAGTGCGGCGATCCTTGCAGAAATGACACCAGAGACAGCGGCGCAGATCACCACGAAGATGACCGCTAAATAGTTAGTCTGATGGAGAATGGCAGTAATGTTTTTTCTAAATTAGACGATATCAATATTAGATAACTCCTGCCTTTTACCAATGGAAGGCAGTGGGCTATAAATAAAATAAGACAGCATATTTTATGCCGTCTGGAAAGGAGAAAACAAATGCAGACACAGGGTATATCACTGAATGCCTCTGCGATGCGGATGATGTCCTCAGGTAAAGCGGGAAAAGGAGATAAGACGGTTTTTGATAGTTTTATGTCCCAGAATGCTTCATCTGCTTCTGGCAAAAAACAGAATGTATCTGCTGGAAAATTTCAGGATCCAAGAAAATCTGGCGGGATTGCAGCCGGCGGGGATGATTATACGAAGCAGAAGCTTTCCCTGAACTCCCAGTCCCAGGATAAAGCCATGGGGATGGAGACAATGGATTTGGAAGAGATTGGCGAAGAAGTAGTTTCTCTTCTGCAGGAGACTTTTGGCATGGGCGAAGAAGATATCGTAGATATTTTGGAAATGCTTGGTTTGACGCCAATGGATCTGTTATTGTTGGTTTCACCTGAGTTTCAAAATGTAGTTCCGCTGAATGTAGAGAACATTAAGGCATTTATCATGGAAGTACATGGTGTGGACGATGCAAATCTGTTTTTACTCTCGGATGCCATGTCTGGTGAGTTGAATGATATCATGTCAGGACTTCAGGACATCCTGGAGCAGGCAATGGGAATGGATATCGGAAAACTGAACGAGGGAGACGAAGTTCTTATGAAGAGCTTTGCTGAAAAGTTTAGCGAGCTTCTTGGAAAGGCAGATGGATCCATACAAGAGACAGCAGTAGAAGGTTCTGGACAGCAGGATACATCAGAGATGATGATGTCGGCGGCCAAGGATGAGATTCCGGTAGTTGTTGAGACCTCTGGAGAGCAGGATTTGTCTGATACATATGGAGAAGGTCAGCAGCCAGCTTCCCAGGGTGTACGCCAGGAAGTACATGAAAGTCCTCTGAATGCTTTTGTGGAAAAACTTTCTCAGTCTTTTGAAGCGGTACAGGAAGAAGTGACCGCACCGAGAGAGTTGATGACGAACATTGTGGATCAGGTTGTCAATCATATCCGAATCCGGGTACTTCCGCAGACAACAAGCATGGAACTTCAGCTGAATCCGGAGTCATTGGGAAGAGTAAATCTCAATGTGACATCCAACAATGGACTGGCGACAGCTACACTGACCGTTCAGAATGAAGTGGCGAAGGAAGCATTAGAGAGTCAGTTGACGGTGCTTAGGGAAAATTTGGAAAGCCATGGACTAAAGGTGGAATCCGTAGAGGTAAATGTATCAGAATTTGGATTTAAAAATCCAGAAGATTCTGATCATGGGCAGTACAAACAAAAAAAATCCCAGGGAAGAAAATTTCGGTATGATGTGGCAGAGGAAACAGAAGTTGAGGAAGTCACGACAGAAACAGCCGAAGACAGACGTACGGGAGACAGTATGGTGGATTACACCGCTTAATCAGGAAAGGAGGTAAAAGATATGGGAACATCACTACAAGGTATTGTGACAGGTCTGGATGAGCTTGCCTTTGGTAAAAAACCAGCACAGACCACAGAAAGGACACCTGGTGGAGATCTTGGCAAAGATGAGTTTCTTCAGCTTCTTGTATGCCAGATGAAAAATCAGGATCCACTGGAGCCAGAGAAAGATACAGATTTTATCGCCCAGCTCGCTCAGTTCTCTGCGTTAGAGCAGATGCAGAATCTCAATGAGACAGCTGTCAATTCACAGGCATTTGGACTGGTAGGCAAGTATGTTAAGATCAAAACAAAGAGTCCAAGTGGAAGTTACTCAGAGACAAATGGAGTTGTGGATTATATCACCATGAAAGACGGTGAAGCTCAGTTATCTGTGGATGGTAAACTCTATAAAATAAGTGATCTTGTGGAGGTAAAGGATTCTTATTATGCGATCCAGCAGTATCTGCCATCGGTGGAAAAGACAGAGGCTGTATTTGACAAATCCAATAAAAAGTCAGTGGATATCAAGATTGACCTGGGTGAAGGGGAATTCGCAGCTTCCAGTGTTGTCGTGGTCATGAACGGGGAGGCAGTAAAGAACGAATTCCTTACTTATAAGGATGGTGTATTATCGATTCTGCCGGGAGCTTTGGAAGGATTGGAGAACGGCGATTATGAGGTAGGTCTTTACTTTGACGATCCATACAGCACCAGCATAAGAGATAAGGTAACCATTAAGGTGACTGACAGCGGAATTGATGAGTGAATTGGTATCAGTCATTGAAACCAATGACTGGTAAAAGATCAGGAGGTGGATAAAGGTATGAATATTGTAAATAAAAGCTTTGTATCCATCGATGAGATAAGAAGCAAACTAAACGGCGGTGCTGGGCAGGTTGCGGAACAGACCAGCAGTGATTCTGGGAAGTCGTTTGACAGAGTGCTGTTAGACAAAGCAGATCAGATTAAATTTTCCAGGCATGCGGCGAAACGGCTGGAGACGAGGAATATATCCATATCCGACGAGCAGAAGGCAAGACTGGAAAATGCAGCAGAGCAGGCGATGGAAAAAGGAATGACAGAGTCCCTGGTTATGGTAGATGATCTTGCATTTATACTAAATGTCAGAAATAGAACCATAGTAACAGCTGTGAATGATACAGCAAATGCAGTTTTTACAAATATCGATGGAGCGATTATAAATTAAAAACGCAGCAAGATACGATAGTTTTACATGCTGGCCCTTGACAGGAAGCATGAAAGTCTTTGAATGCCAGATAAGACTTACGAATAATAAAATTGGAGGGTTGATCCTTATGATGAGATCATTATGGTCTGGTGTGTCCGGTTTGAAGGTACATCAGACAAAGATGGATGTAATTGGTAACAATATTGCGAATGTAAATACCGTTGGTTTCCGTGGTGGTACCGTGAATTTTACAGATGTATTTTACCAGACGACACAGCCAGCAGCAGGTCCCAATGCCAATACTGGAGCAGCTGGTACGAACGCATTCCAGATCGGTCTCGGTGCCAATGTAGCCTCTTATAGCGTTAATATGAGCGGTACTGGAGCGACAAACCGTACCGACCGAGGCATGGATGTGATGATTAATGGAGACGCATTTTTTGTAGTACAGAAAAATGGCGGAACCTATTTTACGAAGGCAGGTAATTTTAATATTGATGCTTCCGGCACTTTGTATTGTGAGACAAATGGTGCTACCGTGCTGGGCTGGGGCGTAGATGAGAATGGTGAGATCCGTAAAGACACAGTAGATGCTTTAAAACTGATGACGCCGGAGAACCAGAATTCGAAGCCGAATCCGACCACAAACGTAACTCTTTCTGGAAATGTGGACCGGGAAGATAAACTGGTACAATACAGTAAGACAGGAGCCGGATATCCCATTTCTGTCAGCTTTTATGACAATCTTGGTAATGAGTATACGGCAAAGCTCAGTCTCATGAAGGTGCCAGGTGACGATGGCGATGCTGCAAATCAAAATCAAAATTGTACATTTAATGTAGGAGTGACAGATATCATGTCCAATGGAAAATCCATTTTGAAGTATTCAGAGCTGGATAAAAATGGAAACCCGACCTATAAACCTACAGATCAGTACATCAATTTCGGTGGCCAGGAACTGAAGTATAATGTGGACGCAGATGGAACCATTACTTTTAATCCTACAAATGCCATGCTTACATTTAACGGTTCTACCGGAGAGTTTGTTAGTGTGACCGGCGAGGAAGAGGGGATGTTGAATCTGACTCTGAATCCAGGCGGTCAGGAAAATATCTCGTTTCCTTTGGGAGGACTGGATATCGATTTTTCTGGTCTGACCATGTATGCAAAGAATGGAAGTTGTAGCATCGAGCCGAAAAAGGGAGATAAAGGAGGAAACAATGCTGGAAATGCTGCCGGAGAGCTCAATGGATTTTCCATCAATCCGGATGGAAAGATCTATGCGGTATATGACAACGGAGACAATAAACTGCTGGGACAGATTGCCGTGGCAACATTCCCGAACCCTTCTGGTCTGGAGGCGCAGGGTAACAGTTTATTTGCCACTACTTTGAACTCCGGCGAGTTCGACGGTATCGGTGAAGAGATCACAGCGGTGGGAAGCTTTTCCATCGGAGCACTGGAGGCGTCAGATGTGGATCTCGCTACGGAGTTTACGAATATGATCACGACACAGCGTGGTTTCCAGGCGAACTCAAGAACGATCACTACATCGGATACGATGCTCGAAGAGCTGATTAATCTCAAGAGATAATGAATCATTAATTTGATATTTACTGCAAAAAAAGGAAACGTTTTGTTTCCCTTTTTTGCGGTGATATGTTATAATGGACGAAAGGAAGGGGGAGGCCGTATGATTGATGTGACCAGAATGAATGATAAAACGTTAACTTTAAATTCGGATCTGATCGAGTCCGTAGAGGAAACTCCGGATACGGTGATCACTCTGACAACAGGAAAAAAAATAATTGTAAAAGAAAGTAGACAAGAGATAAAAAATCTAGTAAAATTATATAGGAAAGAAATTTTCCAAAACATGTAGATAAAGTTAAGGTGGTGTATTTTCTTGGATTTAGCATCTATTATAGGTATACTGGGCTGTGCAGCCGCAGTTGTATACGGAATCGTATCTGGAGATCAGGGAGTCGCGGCGTTGAATAACTTTTATGACTTTACGTCAATACTTGTTACGATTATCGGTTCATTCATGTGTATGCTGACTATGGCAGATGATCTGCCGGCATTTGTGAACTCACTCAAATCCTTTACTCTGATCTTAAAAGTGCCAAAGAGCAATGAGGGCGAGGTAATACATACGATCATTGATCTGGCGAATGTGGCCAGAAAAGAAGGTCTTCTTCAGCTGGAAGAGGCAGCGTCGGACATAGACGATGAATTCCTGAAGAAAGGGATTATGCTGATCGTCGACGGAACCGACCAGGAACTCGTAACCAGTATTCTGGAGACGGATCTGAGCTGTATCGAAAGGCGGCATAATAAAATCATCAGTTTCTGGGATGGTCTTGCGGCCATGGGACCTGCCTGGGGTATGATCGGTACCCTGATTGGTCTGATCAACATGTTAAAACTGCTGGATGATCCGAGTTCTATCGGACCGAATATGGCAGTGGCTTTGATTACGACATTATATGGTTCCCTGCTGGCGAACTGGATCAGTATTCCAGTGGCGTCGAAACTCCGTGCCATCAATGCGAAAGAGATTATGACCAAAGAAGTGATCTGTGAGGGTATTTTATCCATTCAGGCAGGTGAAAACCCTCGTGTGATCGAAGAGAAACTTAAATCATTCCTGGCACCGAAACTTCGGGATGAACTCCTTGGCAAGGACGGTGCAGATCAAGGCGGTGAGGGATAATGGCACGCAGAAAGTCAGAAGAACCAGAATCCATAAGCGGTGGCTGGATCAATACCTTTGCGGATCTTATGAATCTGCTGCTCTGTTTCTTTGTACTTTTGTTTTCCATGTCTACCGTAGATGCGGATAAATATGAACAGCTGGTAACCTCTCTTTCTGAGAGAGTGGATATCTTTGACGGAGGCGGTAAAGCAGTAGGAGAAGGTGCCTTTATTTCCAGTGGTACCAGCCAGAAGATATCGATGGAACAGTATTTCAATGAATTTGAAAACAGTGGCAAAGATCCAGATCAGGAAGATGATACTTCCGAGATGTCAGAGGAAGAGAAATACAAGAAAAAGTTGGCGGAAGAGCAGGAGGAGAGGACTCGGGCGCTTTATGAGGAAGTAACCCAGGAGGCTGAAAAGAAAAATATTGAACATATGGTGAATGTCAATATGGATGAACAATATCAATTTGTTCAGATATCCCTGAATGGGGCGATTCTATTTGGGTCCGGTTCAGATACGATCAACAAATCGGCGATTGGTATATTGAGTAAGGTTGGAGATATTCTGAAGATATATGACAGCCATATGATCAAGATTGAAGGACATACCGATAAGATTCCGATTTCCGGCGGAACTTTTCCGAATAATATGTGGCTTTCCACGGCGCGGGCAACCAGAGTGTTTGAATATTTCAAGGATGAAAAGGGACTTGATCCCAGAACCATGGAAGCTACCGGGCGAAGTAAATACGATCCGGTGGCAGACAATGAAACAGAAGAAGGTCGCGCGAAAAACCGTCGTGTAGAGATAAAGATATATACAGATAAATAGGAGGCTGACATGAAAAAAAATATACTTACCATTGTTATTATGGCGTCTACGGTAACAAACCTTGTTCTCACGGCGGTAATGATGTTTTCCATCGTTCCTGCTATGAACAAGACCAATAAGCTGATTGATAAGGTTGCCACCGTGATTGATTTGGAGACAGAGGAAGAAGAAGAGGGGACACAGTGGGAGAATCTGGAGACCTATGATATTGCCTTTGAATCAAAACAGACCATTAACTTAAAGGATGAAGGAGACAAAGAGGCTCATTATGTCGTTATTGATGGAGTTACAGTGTCCTTTAACAAAGAGGCTGAAGATTACGATAAGGTATCAGAATCGGTGAAAGCTGCGAATGTTTACATAATTGATTGTGTGAAAGAAGCGATTTCTGAGCAGACCATTTCTACATTGGATGAGCAGGCAGTTAAAGATAATGCGTTGGCTAAGATCCAGGATTTCTACGGAAGCAAGTGTGTTGTACGCCTTTCCCTGTCTGGATTTATGTTCCAGTGATGAAAAGTGAGATAAATTAAAGAAAATACTTTATATTATTTTGATTATATGCTATAATTGAACATGGTGCAGTTGCTAAACAACATGAAACTTGGATTTACGGAGAGAGCTGCACAAACGAGAAGTTATACAGTGAGGTGAGAAGAATGGGGGATGTCCTGTCGCAAAGCGAGATTGATAATCTGCTCTCTGCTCTCAACAATGGAGAATTTGATTCTGCAGAGTTGGATGAAGTAGAAGAACGTCAGGTTAAGGATTACAATTTTGCGAGACCATCCAAATTCTCAAAAGATCACTTGCGAACCCTGGTGTTTATATTTGAACATTATGCAAGGCTGTTATCTACGAATCTGCCGGTGTATCTAAGGAAAAATGTACAGGTTGAGGTGATGCATGCAGAGGCGGCTACCTATCAGGAGTTTTCCAACTCCCTGTCCAATCCGGTGCTGCTTGGAGTGGTTAATTTTATGCCTCTCGAGGGGAATATTATCATTGAGATGGCGAGTGGTCTGGGTTATACAATAGTGGATCGAATGCTTGGAGGAAGCGGGGTTCCGTTAGAAAAAGCGAGAGAATTTACAGAGATCGAGCTTACGATTATTGAGAGAATCATGGTTGTTTGTACTAATCTGCTCGTAGAACCCTGGCACAATGTCCAGGTATTAGAACCGATGTTGGAACGTATTGAGACAAACTCGCAGTTTGCTCAGTTTGTTTCTCCAAATGAGATGACATCCATTGTTACCATGAATATTCGGATTGGTGATGTGGAAGGGCTGTTTAATATTTGTATTCCATATGCAGTGGTTGAGCCGGTGATAGAAAAGATTAATACAAAGTACTGGTATTCTACAGCAGAAGTAAGAGATGAAGACGTCTATCGTGAGATTATTGAAAACAGCTTGAACCGAGCGCAAATTCCCGTTCGTGCTATTATGGGCAAAAGTGCGATTTCTGTAAATGATTTTATGCATTTGCAGGTGGGAGATATTATAAAGGTGGACACCAAGATTGAAGATGAACTGGATGTCTATGTGGGGAACATAAAGAAATTTTCTGCATTGCCGGGTGCTTATGACGACGCGTATGCAGTAAAGATAAAAAAGGTTTACAGAGAGGAGTAAAATGCAATGGATGGAATGTTATCGCAGGAAGAGATCAATGCACTGCTTGGTGGCGCGGATGCTGGACAGGATGAAAGTGCAGATGCAGTTGTAAGTGATTCTTCTGTTGCAACGGTCTCCGAAGAGCGTTTATCTCCGGAAGAAGGCGATGCGTTAGGTGAGATCGCCAATATTAGTATGGGGACTGCCGCTACTACGTTGTCTGTGTTGGTGAACAACCGGGTGGAGATAACTACACCGAGCCTTTCTTATGTTACAGTTCAGGATTTGAAAGAAAACAGTGAGGCACCGTGTGTTTTTATATACATTTCCTATCGGGCAGGACTGGAAGGAAAAAATGTACTTGTGCTGAAGGAACGTGATGTAAAAATCATTACCGATCTTATGATGGGTGGTGATGGGACGAATACGGAGAGTGAACTTTCTGAACTTCACTTGAGTGCTATCAGTGAAGCGATGAATCAGATGATGGGTTCTGCTTCAACTTCTATGTCATCTATGATCAATGAGATGGTTGATATCAGTCCTCCGACAGCCAGACGGATTGATTTCCAGGCGACTGCCTTGGATGATGTGATGGGAGATATGGAAGGACAATTATTCGTCCAGGTTTCATTTAAAATGAAAATTGGCGATCTTGTGGACAGTGAAATTATGCAGCTGTATCCTTTGGATTTTGCCCGTATGATATATGAGCGTTTTAAAATGACAATGGATGGAGTGGTAGAGGAAGTGGAAGAACAGCCAGCACCTCAACCGGCACCAGCGCCGCAACCGGCGGCCCAGCCGACACCACAGCCACAGGTTCAGCCACAGCCTGCGATGCAGCAGCCGATGATGGGCATGCCGCAGCAGATGGGAGGCATGCCGATGTATGGAATGCCGCCACAGGATTTGAACATACAACCGGCTCAATTTCAGAGCTTTATGCCGGCGCAGAATCTGGATGGTATTGCTCCGGAGAACATTGACCTGATCATGGATGTTCCTTTGGAGGTTACGGTGGAACTGGGTAGAACCAGCAAGGCCATCAAAGAGATACTGGATTTTTCGCCAGGTACTATTATCGAATTGGATAAACTGGCCGGAGAACCGATTGATGTATTGGTTAATGGTAAGTTTGTAGCCAAAGGCGAAGTCGTGGTTATCGAAGAAAGCTTCGGTATCCGTGTGACTGAAATAATTAAAGAATAAATTACGGAGGAGATTAATAATGGCAAAAAGTGTTTTGATATGTGATGACGCAGCATTTATGAGAGTCATGATTAAAGACATTTTAACAAAGAACGGCTACGAAGTAGCTGGAGAGGCTGAAAATGGTCTGAAAGCAGTAGAGAAGTATAACGAGACCAAGCCGGATCTGGTAATGATGGATATCACTATGCCAGAGATGGATGGCATTCAGGCGCTGAAAAAGATCAAGGAAGAAGATGGTGCTGCTAATGTTATTATGTGCTCCGCAATGGGTCAGCAGGCAATGGTAGTTGAGTCTATTCAGTCTGGAGCCAAAGATTTCATCGTGAAACCATTTCAGGCGGATCGTGTACTGGAAGCTGTGAAAAAGGCTATTGGCTGATAATGGGATCGAACATATTGCAGCTGCTTGCTACAGTTGTTGTATTTGTAGTGGTTTTAGCAGCTACGTATTATGCCACAAAATGGATTGCCAGATCAGGAGCAATTCAGTCTCATACGAAGAATATTGAAGTGATTGAGACCTTCAAGATTGCACCAAATAAGTATGTCCAGATTATAAAGCTGGGGAGTAAATACTATTCTATTGGTGTTACTAAGGAGAATATTACATTTCTGGCTTCTCTGGAGGAAGATCAACTGGATCTTCAAGAGAAGGAGGAGATACTGCAGAATGTATCCTTTAAAGATGTTATGGGCAGAGTGGCTTCCCGTATCAAAAGCAAAGAACATAAAAAATAATAAAGAGAAAAGGTTGGTATTATGAGAACACACAGGAGATTATTTTCGGTTGTATGTAAAGGGATGTCTCTGGTTTTGGCACTAGTTATATTAACCTTTTTTTCTGGTGCAGTTGTAAATGCCGTTCCCCGTGTCGACTCCAAGGCAGGTGTGGATGAGATCGGGGGCAGTGGGACAGCAGGTGTGAGTGACCCGGAAGATCCAGATGATTTTCAATTTAATATAACTTCAAATGCAGGAAGCAGTAGTTTATCGGCAAGCCTTCAAATGCTTCTTGTATTAACTGTACTGGCGCTGGCACCATCGATTCTTATTATGATGACTTCATTTACGAGAATCATCGTGGTGCTGCATTTTGTGCGCTCAGCCCTGGGAACCCAGACAACGCCACCCAACCAGGTATTAGTTGGTCTGGCGCTGTTTCTTACGATGTTTATTATGTCGCCAGTGATATCCAATGTGAATGCCAATTGCGTACAGCCTTTTCAAAAAGGGGAACTGACGCAGGAAGAAGCATTGAATGAAGGGCTGAAACCAATTCGGGAATTTATGTTTAAGCAGACCAACCGTTCCGATATCAAACTATTTTTGGACATCGAGGGCAAGAATACAGAAGTGGACTCCGAAGACGAAGTGCCAACGATGGTTCTTATGCCAGCGTTTATCATCAGCGAGCTGAGAACGGCATTTATTATCGGATTTCTGATCTACCTGCCATTTATCGTTATAGACATGGTAGTAGCTTCTACATTGATGTCAATGGGAATGATGATGCTTCCGCCGACTACGATATCGATGCCCTTTAAGATTCTCCTATTTGTTTTGGCAGATGGGTGGAATCTTGTCATAGGACAGGTTGTTGAGACGTTTTATTAGTTACAGCATGCCATTTGCTTGACATGATAATCTGATAAAAAAGGAGGGTGACTGAAAATGACAGAGACAGATGTGATCGACATTTCATCCCAGATGATCTGGGTCATTATAAAATGTGCCGCACCGCTGTTGCTGGTGTCGCTGATTGTGGGTCTGGTCATTAGTATTTTTCAGACTGTCACCTCGATCCAGGAACAGACACTTACTTTTGTTCCTAAATTGCTTGCTATATTTATTACGCTGCTTCTCACTGGAAGCTGGATCATGAATAACTGTGTAGAATTTTTACAGTTGCTTTGCGACAATTTTTCGGTGTTTGTGAAATAGTATGAAATCTTGGAATACATCAATGTGCCGGGGACTGACAGGGTAGAGGCGGAATGGAGGATGGAATGAGTTTTTCTGTAGAACATCTGGAATTTTATCTGCTCATACTGATCCGCATTTCTTCTTTTGTTCTGGCGGCGCCGATTTTTAGTTTTCAGACGATTCCGATGAAAGTAAAGCTGGCATTAAGTATTGTGTTGTCTATTGTAGCCATACAGGTAGTTCCGGTGGTAGAATTGGATTATACCGGAATTATAGGTTATTCGGCACTGGTCATTCAGGAATCACTGGTTGGGCTGGTGCTGGGATTTATGTGTAATGCCTGTATCTATATCGTGTCCTTTGCCGGGCAGCTTATGGATATTGAGATTGGTTTATCTATGGCAAATATGTTTGATCCGCTAACCCGTATTCAGGTTTCTGTAACAGGTAATATATATAACTATCTGCTCATGCTCGTAATGGTAGTAACGAATATGCATCATTATGTACTGCGGGCGATATTGGATACCTTTCGCTATTTTAATGTAGGAAGAGCTGTATTTAGCGGTAATCTGGTGGAGACAGCTGTTGATTTTATGGCGAATTATTTTATGATTGGTTTTCGGATCGTGCTGCCGGTATTTGCCTGTATGCTGGTGATCAATGTAGTGCTGGGAGTTCTTACGAGGGCAGCTCCTCAGATGAATATGTTTGTGGTAGGACTTCAGATGAAAGTATTAGTAGGAATATTGATTCTTCTTATTATACTTCCCACGCTGCCGACGGTGACAGACTTTGTGTTTGACCATATGAAAGAAGTCGTTTCACAGATTTATAATTCTTTCACACCGAGATAGGAGCAGTAAAAAGAATCTTTTACGGGCAGGTGAAACAATGGATAACTGTCATATGCTGGGGTATAATCTTCAGTTTTTCGCCAAGGATGGAGAAGGCGGAGAGAAGACAGAGGAAGCAACACCGAAAAAGCTGGAAGATGCCAGAAAAGAAGGACAGGTGGCAAAGAGCCAGGATCTGGCGGTCGCAATCCTTCTTATCATTCTATTTACCAGTTTGAGATTTTTCGGAGGATATATGTATGACCGGTTTGTACAGGTTTTTGCAACTTATTCGAATAGTATTAGCGAGTATGCAAACGATTTTAATTCAGACCGGGTGATGAATCTTCTGACCTATGGGGGGAAAGAGATTCTTCTGATCTGTGGTCCGATCATGGCGCTGGCGCTTGTAGCTGCTGTGGCTGTCAATGTGGCACAGGTTAAATGGAAACCTACGGGGAAACCGATGAAACCGAAAATATCCAAGATCAGTCCAGTTTCTGGATTTAAGCGGATGTTTTCCAAAGATAAGTTGTTTGATCTGGCAAAATCAATAGTGAAGCTTATCGTATTGTTTTATGTGGTGTATGATTCACTTAAGGATGAGTGGGGGCTGGTAGTAAATATTTACAAGCTGGATCTGGTGCCGGCGCTGGAATTAATCGTTGGTACGGTGATCAACGTAGGTTTTAAAATCAGTATCGTTTTTCTTATTCTTGCGGCAGTGGATTATTATTATCAAAAACGCAAGTTTAGAAAAGACATGAGGATGACCAAGCAGGAAGTTAAAGACGAATATAAAAATACAGAGGGGAATCCACAGATTAAAGGCAGAATCCGGAGTAAAATGCAGGAGGCGTCAAGGCGGCGTATGATGCAGAGTGTCCCGGAAGCGGATGTGGTCATCACAAACCCGACCCATCTTGCAGTTGCCATTAAATATGATAAAGCTCTGGGAGAAGCACCGGTGGTGCTGGCAAAGGGAGCAGATTTTCTGGCAGCCAGGATAAAAGATGTGGCGAGGGACAATAAAGTAGAGATTGTGGAAAATAAGCCCCTGGCAAGGATGTTGTATTATAATGTTGAAATTGGAGACCAGATACCACCAGAGCTGTATCAGATGGTGGCTGAGATACTGGCATATGTATATAGTCTGCAGGGAAAGATATAACAGTTTGGAGGTGGATCGGATATGAAAAAGGTGGATATTATATTGGGATGTTTTGTTTTGGTACCTATATTATGCCTGATCATTCCGGTTCCGCTGGTTTTACTTGATATTTTATTTACGTTGAACATAGCTGTATCCATGATCGTTCTTTTTAGTTCGTTATTTGCCAAAGAACCTCTGGATATGTCAACCTTTCCTACCCTTTTGCTTTTGACGACGCTGTTCCGGCTTTCCCTGAATGTAAGTTCGACGAGAAATATTCTCCTGAATGGTGAGGCGGGAAACGTAGTAAATACTTTTGGTAACTTCGTAGGCGGCGGTAATCTCGTGGTCGGAGGAGTTGTGTTTATTATCCTGATCATCGTTCAGCTTATGGTAATCAATAAAGGTTCTGAGCGTGTGTCGGAAGTTACCGCGAGGTTTACGCTGGATGCTATGCCTGGTAAACAGATGGCCATCGATGCCGATCTGAATACCGGGGCAATTACTGATGAAGAAGCAAAGGAACGAAGAGAGAAGATACAGTCAGAGGCGGCATTTTTTGGATCCATGGATGGTGCTACCAAGTATGTAAAGGGAGATGCCACAGCAGGACTTCTGATTACCGTGATCAACTTTATTGGTGGTCTGATCCTTGGTATTGTGATGAATGGCATGGAAGCCACAGCAGCGCTGCAGACCTATTCCATACTGACTATTGGTGATGGTCTTACCAGCCAGATTCCGTCTCTTATGATTTCTCTGGCAACAGGTGTCCTTGTGACAAAAGGTTCCAAGGATGCAGATGTGGGCGGACTTCTTCAGAAGCAGCTGCTGGGTACGCCGAAGGTATTGATGATTGTAGGATGTGCTTTGATCGGACTGGGTGTGTTTACTCCGATGAATATATTGATTTTCAGCGGTTATGGTATCTTTTTTATCATTACCTCCAGAATTATGACCAACGAGCTGGAGATGGAAGATACGGATGCCCAGGTCAGTGAGGAAGAAGAGTCTGCGGAGGAGATCCGAAGGCCGGAGAACGTCACTTCACTGTTGAAAGTAGACTCCATCGAGCTGGAGTTTGGATATGGTATCATTCCCCTTGCAGATGTGAACCAGGGGGGTGACCTGCTGGATCGTGTCGTTATGATACGACGTCAGATTGCTCTGGAACTGGGGTGTGTTGTTCCGATGATACGTCTCCGAGACAATATCCAGCTGAATCCGAACCAGTATGTGATCAAGATTAAAGGAATACCGGTCAGTGAGGGAGAGATTCTGTTTGACCATTATATGGCTATGAATCCTGGCTTTGTAGAAGAAGAACTAACGGGAATTCCGACTTTTGAGCCATCTTTCCATCTCCCGGCGATCTGGATCACAGAAGGGCAAAGGGAACGTGCGGAATCTCTGGGGTATACGGTGGTTGATCCCCCGTCCATTATAGCAACCCATTTGATGGAAATTATCCGTGGTAACCTTCATGAACTTCTCACCAGACAGGATGTGCAGAATCTTATTGACAATGTGAAAGAGGCGAATGATACCCTTGTATCCGAGCTTGTGCCTAAGATGCTCAGTGTGGGAGAGATCCAGAAGGTACTGCAGAATTTATTATTTGAAGGCATTTCCATCCGTGACTTGATCACGATTTTTGAGACACTGGCGGATTATGCGCCGACGACCCACGATACAGATATCCTTACAGAGTATGTAAGGCAGAATCTGAAGCGGGCGATATCCAATAAATATTTTACCCGTAGTGAGGCCACGAGTGTGATTACGCTGGATCCGAAAGTGGAGCAGGAGATTATGAATTCTGTGAAGCAGTCCGAGCAGGGATCTTATCTTGCGCTGGACCCGGATTACTCTTCTCATATTATGGAGGCACTTAGAGAGGAGAGTAGTAAACTGGAGGAATTGGGCAAAACACCAATTATTATTACCTCTCCTATCGTGAGAATGTATTTTAAACATCTTACGATGGAGCAATTTAAGAATTTGCATGTATTATCATATAATGAGATTGACTCAGATGTTGAGCTTCAGTCAGTAGGGATGGTGACTACCGAATGATTATTAAAAAATTTCTAGCAGCAACAGAGACAGAAGCAATAGAGATGGCCAAAAGAGAATTGGGGAGCAATGCTATTGTAATGAATATTAAGAAGGTGCGTCCCCGGGGATTTGCCAAGTTTTTCATAAAATCCAAGGTAGAAGTGACCGCTGCACTGGATGAAAATGTTGTTTATGACACAGATAATAAGAATCCGGCTTCCGACGAGAAAAAGGATGGAGTGGCACTGGAACTGACTGCTCCCAAATTTATACCAGATATTGTGGCTGTCGAGGGTGAGGATAAGAATGTAGCAACAATCGAGGAAAAACTGGACAGCCTTCAAAAGATGCTGGAAAAGCAGATGTCTGATAAAATGCAGGAAGAGAAAATAAATTTTGTGGAAGAAGAGATGGATAGTCAACCGGATCCCAAGGAGATACAGGTAGAAAAGGAAAGTAAAGAGGTCAGTAAAGCGAGAGCATGTAAAGAATTGATCCTTAAACAAATGATCCAGAATGAGGTAGAGGAATCCATTGCGGAGATGCTGATCGATGAGGTGGACCGTTCTCTGCCTAAAGATGTCGCACTGGATCAGATTTTGGCGGCGATCTATCAGAAAATCATTCTCATGATGGGTCAGCCATATGTGTTGGATAAGGAAGTGGGAGAGGGAGAGACAAAATACGTTTTCTTTCTTGGTTCTACAGGTGTAGGCAAAACGACAACCATTGCTAAAATTGCTTCCAGGATGAAATTGAACCGAAAAAAAAATATTGCCCTTGTCACGGCGGATACCTTTCGGATCGCCGCGGTAGAGCAGTTGAAGACATATGCGAATATACTCAGTGTTCCTATTAAGGTGGTTTACAGCCCGGAAGAACTGGGCGAGATGCAGGAAGAATTGGATCAATTTGATATCTGCTTTATTGACACCGCGGGATGTTCCCATAAAAACAGAGAACAGATGGAAAATATTAAGAAGTTAATGGAGCAGATTCCTATTTCCAGGCGCGAGGTTTATCTGGTACTGAATGCAGGGGCGAAATATAGTGATTTGAAGGATATTGCAGATGTATATTCTGAAATTACGGATTTTAGCCTTATTTTTACGAAATTGGACGAGACCTCATCGGCGGGAGTCATGTTGAATATGCGGACATATACGAACCGGCCGCTTTCCTATGTTACATGGGGACAGAATGTGCCGGAAGATATCGGAAAGGTAGATGCACAGAAGATCGCAAAAAAACTGTTAGGAGGTAAGTCGTAGTGGATCAGGCAGAACAGTTGAGAAACATTATCAAGAAACGAGACTCTAAAACTGACCATGAGCGGGTTGCTAAGGTGATCACTGTCACGAGTGGCAAAGGCGGTGTGGGAAAGACTAGTCTTTCTGTGAATTTGGCAATCCAGCTTGGTCGTCTGGGTAAGCGGGTTGTTGTTTTTGATGCTGATTTTGGCCTTGCCAACATTGAAATCATGCTGGGGATACGTCCCAAGTATAATCTGGCAGATTTGATGTATCGGGGAAAAAGCATCGAAGATATTATTACATACGGTCCGGAGAATATTGGATTTATATCGGGTGGCTCTGGCATCAATGAGCTGGCAAATCTGACAAGGGATCAGGTATTCTCGATGATTCATCGTTTGGAAGAGCTGGATCGGATTGCCGATGTGATCATCGTTGATACAGGGGCAGGAATCAGTGATACGGTACTTGAATTTGTGGCGGCCAGTGAGGAAGTGCTGTTGGTGGCAACACCAGAACCCACATCCATTACCGATGCCTACGCGCTTTTGAAGACGTTGAACAAGAAAGCTTCCTACCGTCCGGAAAAAACTGTGGTGAAAATGGTGGCAAACCAGGTACGGGGGGAGAGAGAAGCAGCAGAACTCTTTGAAAAGCTGGGAGTTGTAGTGGGAAAATTTTTGGATGTTGAAGTGGACTTTCTTGGATCTGTACCATACAATAAGAATATGCAGCGTGCAGTCATGCGCCAGGCGCCGGTGTCCATCAGTGACCCGGAGTCCGATTCGGCGAGGGCAGTGAAAAATATTGCTGGCTGCCTTGAAGATGTAATGACGGAAAAGACAGAAAAAGGTGGTATTGTTAAACTGTTCTCTAGTGTGATACGTATGCGGTTTATGAAGTGACGATAAGTTGTCAATTTAGGATGGAGATAAGTTATGCGGAAAGCGATAATCAATATCGGTGATAAAATTGAACTCACCCACGTGAAAAGTGCATATAGGAGAAAATTGTCAGATCGCACATATGGAAGTAAGCTTTTAGATTATGATGGCTTTCGAGAAGCTAAGGTTTCCATGCCCATTTATGAGGGAAAGATTGTGCCTCTTGAATTGAATGATGAATACGATCTGTGTTTTTTTACTTCTTTCGGGCTATTCCGATGTCGTGCTAAAGTGAAAAAAAGGTTCCGGGAAGGAAAAATGCATGTGCTTCAGATGGAGTTTCTTTCCCTGCCGAAAAAATATCAGAGACGGAAATTTTTCCGTCTTGAATGTATGATGGAGATCCGTTACCGCGAGATTTCCCAGGATGAGAAAGTCCTCTATGATCTGGTGGAAGCAGAGGAGATCGAGGATTTTGAGAAGCAGCTTTACGAGAAGAAGATGCGTGAACTTGCCAGCCGCTGGAACAGAGCGCTGTTGACGGATATCAGTGGAGGCGGCGTGCGTCTTCAATGCAGGGATAAAGTGGATCCAGGCACTTTTATAGAGGTGGATATTCCTCTCAAGACTGCGGCAATGGGAGCATATAAGTTTAGTTGTATGGCAAAAGTTGTGGCGACAGTAGACATCAAAAATGGAGCATATCATTCGGAGCTTCGCTGTGAGTTTGAAAATATTGGGAGAGAGCAGCGTGAATTAGTGGTAAAATATGTCTTTGAAGAGCAGAAAAGACGATTGAGGAAGGAATAAAATGAAAAAAATTCTGATTGTTGATGACTCTGCACTTATGAGAAGGGTCATGTCTGATATAATATCATCAGAACCTGGAATGACTGTTGCGAATACAGCGGATAATGGCTCAACTGCGGTAAGATATTTAGAAAGTGGTAAACGGTATGACTGTATCCTTCTGGACATCAACATGCCTAAAATGGATGGCATCGGTTTCTTGACATACATCAATGAAAAACGTATTACGATACCTGTTTTGGTGGTTAGTTCGATCGCAAGTCAAAGCACGAAGGAAACCATGCGGGCATTGGAGCTGGGAGCCTATGACTTTGTGAAAAAGCCGGAAAGAGTTGCCTCCTCCGAGTTCAGGGATCAGCTGTTGCAAAAGGTCAAATGTGCCTTTGGACTTAAGCCAATGTCATATCAGGAACCAACGATCCGAAGACAGCCAGAACCGCACGCGTTTAAACCAACACTAAGACCCCAGAGACAGCAGGGGGGGGCCAGCGGTAGAGGAACGATTCTTTTTATTGCTTCTTCTACCGGCGGACCGAAAGCGCTCCAGTCAGTAGTTCCCAGATTCCCTAAGAATATTGGCTGTCCTATTGTGGTGGTGCAGCATATGCCGGAGGGCTTTACCAATTCTCTGGCAGAGCGTCTCAATGAAATGAGTCAGTGCCAGGTAAAAGAAGCTGTGGACGGCGAGATCTTACAAAATGGTATTGTATATGTGGCAAGGGGTGGATATCAGCTTCGGGCAGAGCCAAAGAATTTAAATGAACATAGTCTGGCTGTCAGAAAAGAAGCGCCGATAGGGGGACTTCGTCCCTGCGCAGATATTTTTTTGCAATCTCTTCTGAATTCCGGTTTTCAGAGAATTTTCTGCGGGATACTTACCGGTATGGGAAGCGACGGGACAAAGGGACTTATACAGTTAAAACAAAGGAAAAAGGTTTACACGGTGGGGCAGAGCGAGGAATCCTGTGTCGTATATGGAATGCCCCGCGCAGCAGTAAAAGCAGGCGTTGTAGATGAAGTGGCTGATTTACAAAAGGTTGCTGATTTGCTGATCGCTGCTATGCAGCAGAATGGAGGATAAAATGGATACCAGTCAATATTTAGAGTTGTTTATTGATGAAACAAAAGAGCATCTACAGTCATTGAATGAGCATATTCTGGAGCTGGAGAAGGATCCAGAAAACGACGATACCATCAACGAGATTTTTCGGGCTGCCCATACATTAAAGGGAATGTCCGGAACGATGGGATATACGAGGATGCAGCGTCTTACCCATGATCTTGAAAATGTATTTTCGGAGATTCGAAATGGCAATATGAAGGCAAATGAAAAGCTGGTTGATATTCTGTTTCGTGGATTGGATGCACTGGAATCCTATTTGGATGTAATTTCCAGCACAGGGAGTGAGGGAACGGAAGATAATGAGGATATTATTAATGATCTGAACGAAGTAATCACGGAGGAAACAGGAGCTGACTCCGGTGCGCCGGAAAAGACCCAAAAGGCAGAAGCCAGCCCGGCAAAAGTGGAAAAAGTCACAGAGAATAATCCCGCTAAGAATAAATATGAACAGATTCCGGTTTCGGAATACGAGATCCATGCCATGGAAAATGCGAAGGAAGATGGGCAGAATGTATTTGGGATTACGGTTTATCTTCAGGAGTCCTGTATTCTGAAAGCGGCAAGAGCCTTCCTTGTTTTTAAGACGGTGGAAGATAGGGGAGAACTGATCAAGTCTGTACCGGATACAGAAAAGATTGAGGATGAGGAGTTTGATCTCGATTTCAGCTGGATCCTTGCCACGAGGGAAAGTAAGGAGACCATTAAGCAGCTTATTATGAATGTATCTGAGATCGCTGAGGTCTGTATCGATGATTTCCAATATTCTGAAGTGGTTCAGAATATACAGCCGGTAAAAGAAGAGAAGAAAGAAGAAAAACCAGAGGTCAAAGAACCTGCGAAAAAGCAGCCACCCCAGGCGGCAGCAAAGGGGAAGGTGGCGAGCCGTTCTGTGCGTGTCGATATTGACAAGCTGGATGTGCTGATGAATCTGGTGAGTGAGCTGATTATTGCTAAAAATGCTCTTGTATCTGTGACTTCCGGGGACAGTGGTGCAGAGGTGGGATCCGGGCAGATCTTCCATGAAAATATTGAATATCTGGAGCGTGTCACCACGAATCTTCATGAATCCGTTATGAAGGTGAGGATGGTTCCGATCGAGAGCGTAGTGAATCGTTTTCCTCGTATGATTCGTGACCTGAACCGGAAACTCAATAAAAAGATGGAACTGTATATGTCTGGTGAGGACACAGAGCTTGACCGTACCGTGATTGATGAACTGGGAGATCCGTTGATGCATCTTCTCCGGAATTCAGCAGACCACGGTCTGGAGAGTAATGAGGAACGTGTTCGTCTTGGAAAACCAGAAATTGGATCTATTTTCCTGGATGCTTATCAGGATGGAAATAATGTAACCATCGAGGTCAGGGACGATGGTGGTGGAATTGATACAGATAAAGTCAGGCGAAAGGCTCTGGAAAAGGGAACGATCACATTACAGCAGGCAGAGGCGATGACAGATAAGGATTACATCGATCTGTTATTCCAGCCAAGTTTTTCAACAGCGGACCAGATTTCCGATGTATCTGGCAGAGGTGTGGGACTTGATGTGGTGAAGACGAAGATCGAGTCTCTGGGCGGAAGTATTGAGGCCAGAACGGTCAGAGGACAGGGAAGTACATTCGTGATCCAGCTTCCATTGACCCTTGCTATCATACAGGCATTGATGGTAGAAGTGGGAACGGAAAAATATGCGATTCCTCTGGGGAATATTGATACGATAGAAGATATTTCCCAGGATGATATCAAATTCGTTCAGTCTAAGGAAGTAATTTATCTGAGAGGCAGCGTGATTCCGATTATCCGTATGAATGAAATTCTCGAAATGGAGGATTATGATAAGGAGGCCGATATTGAATCAGGAGTTGCCGTGGTTGTAAAGAAGGGCGACCAGAGACTGGGACTGGTTGTGGATAACCTTCTTGGTCAGCAGGAAACCGTGATCAAGTCCATGGGACACCATATTACCAATGCCAAACTGTTCAGTGGTGCGACGATTCTTGGAGATGGTGAAGTGGCATTGATCCTTGATACGAACACACTGATATAGGAGGACGAGAAATGGACGGAATGATGAATGAAAATGCAGTAGAGGAAATTCAGTACATAGTGATCCGGATTGGTGATGAACAGTACGGAATCAATATTGGATATGTGGATAATATTGTAAGAATGCAGAGAATTACCAGGGTTCCAAAGTCTCAGCCTTACTACGTTGGTGTAATTAATCTGAGAGGTGAAGTAGTGCCGGTCATGAGCCTTCGAAGAAGGTTTGACCTTGAGAATGATTCCTACCAAGGTTCCACCCGTATCATTATACTGAAGTTAGAAGATCAGTCCCTGGTGGGAGTGATTGTGGATGAGGTGAGAGAGGTTGTGAACCTGAACCCGGAAACAATAGAGACACCTTCCTTTAAATTAGATGAGAAAAATGCTGCCTACCTTGCCGGTATTGGTAAAAACGGTGAAAATCTCATTTCTCTTCTTAATATAGAAAATGTAGTGGGAGAATCAAAGACAGTATGAGTGACATAATACGTGTGGGAATGGCAGACTTTAAGCTCTGCCGTTCCCCACAGAAAATATCAACCCTTGGGCTCGGTTCCTGTCTGGGGGTTGTGTTGTATGATAGAACCACAAAGATTTGTGGGCTTGCACATGTTATGATGCCAGACAGCAGTCAAATATCCCAAAATGCAAACCGCATGAAATTTGTAGATACCTGTATCCCGGATATGTATGAAGAACTCCTGCGGGTAGGGGCTAAAAAATCTGGAATTATTGCCAAAATGGCGGGCGGGGCGAAAATGTTTTCATATCAGTCCAATAAAAAGTTTTTAAATATTGGGCAACAGAATGTGGAGGCTGTGCATGAAGTTCTAGGTGAACTTAGAATACCGATTCTGGCAGAGGATGTGGGGAGCAATTATGGCAGAACCATTGAATTTGATACAGTAACTGGTGGATTGAGTGTGAAAGCAGTGGGAATTGGCGACAGTATTATTTGATATGAATGATTGTCAGGCAGAATGGGGGAAAATAATGAAATATCGATTTATTCCGGCATTTACAATGTTGCTGGCGGGATTAGTGTGCTGCATCATGAGTATTATACAGGGATGGGATGTTACATATAGTCTCATCGTATTGATGATCGTCCTTATTTTATTCTATATCATAGGTCAGATCGCGGCGCAGGTAGTAGGTAAAGTGGTGGCAGAACATGAAGCCATGGTCCGGGCAGAGAATGAACGGATTCGTCTGGAGGAGGAGGCAAAAAGGTTAGCAGAACTCCAGGCGGAAGAGGAAAGGAAGCGTCGGGAAAAAGAGGGCGAAGAAGCAAAACAGGAAGAAGATGATGTCTGATCTGACGATATAGTATCGTAAGATAGTGAGGGAGCGCTTATGGCGATGAATGAATCCGAAAAGAAAAAGATATGGGACAAATATATAAAGACAAAAAGCCCGGAACTCAGGGAACAGCTAATCGTTGAATATGCGAATCTGGTAAATCTGGTTGCCGGGCGAATGGGTATGTATCTGGGGTATACGGTGGAATATGACGATTTGGTGGGATATGGTGTATTTGGACTGATTGATGCCATAGATAAGTTCGATCTTACCAAAAATGTAAAATTTGAGACCTATGCCAGTCTTCGGATTCGGGGGTCTATTCTGGATCAGATTCGGAAAATGGACTGGATTCCCCGGACACTGCGCCAGAAGCAGAAGCAGATGGATGCGGCAAGTGCCAGACTGGAAGGGGAGTTGGGAAGACCAGCGACAGATTCAGAGATTGCCGACGAGCTTGAGATTAGTCTGGAAGAGTATGACAGCTGGAAAAACGAAGCACAGTTTACCAATCTTGTGTCTCTGGACGATTTTTTGGAGCAGGGCGGAGATGCCAGAATGGATTCTGCGGGGGGAACCAGCCGCTTTGACCAGCCAGAACAGGCGCTGGAAAAGCAGGAACTTAAGCGGATGCTGGTAGAGGCATTAAAGACGCTTACCGAAAAAGAATCCAGTGTAATCACGCTCTATTATTATGAAGATATGACTTTAAAAGAGATAAGTAAGATTTTGGAGGTTTCAGAATCCCGAGTTTCCCAACTGCACACAAAAGCACTGCAGAAGATCAAGGTACAGATGGGGGATTCGGTAGAACTGTTAAATCTTTTTTAAAAATCCATAACAATTTATTTTTCATTGGGAATGGACAGAATACCGGGGAAAGGCTGAGAGGGGAGAATATTTATGGGGAAAAACGCATATTTCCAGATTGTGCATAAGACAAATCGTACAGTTCTTAAGGTTTTTCCAGCCACGCAGGACGGGGAGATGTTTCAGATTGATGAGGTGATAAGATATCTGGACCGGATTAATCTGCCAGACTATGATACGGTGGCATTAAGCCAGTATCTGAAGCGGGCAGATTTCCAGAAGGAATTTCGCTTACTGGATCAGGAGATACTGCCGGAAAATGGACGGTGTATCATTGACATCTATAATCAGGGAGAAAACGCAGTTGCCAGGTTTTATCCGCCCTCTACAAATGGGAAAAAACTGACCAGGGAAGATATCCTGAGTGACTTGAAACTCGAAGGAGTGGTCCACGGCATCCGAGAAGATGTGGTGGATGAGTTTATAAAAACCCCGGAATACTGCAGGGATTATGTCGTGGCAGAGGCAACACCGCCAATTCAGGGACATGATGCTGTGGTGGAGTATCATTTTGATGTCAATGCGACAGCAAAACCGAAACTAAACGATGATGGAAGTGTAGACTTTCATCATCTGGGAAATATTAAACCTGTCAAAGTCGGAGAAAAATTGGCGACACTTACGCCGGCGGATTTTGGAAAGCCAGGTATCAGTGTGACGGGACAGTCACTGGCTCCCAATAAAGTAGCAGTGAAGCGACTTCGTCATGGCCGGAACATAACGATGACAGAGGATGGATGTGGGCTTTATTCCCAGGTTGCGGGGCATGTAACTCTGGTGGATGACCTTGTTATGGTATCCAATATATATGATGTGCCAGCAAATGTGGATGCGTCTACCGGAGATATCGAATATAAGGGAACGGTAAATGTAGTGGGGAACGTGAACACCGGTTATACCATTAAGGCGGATGGAGATATTATTGTAAATGGTGTTGTGGAGGGAGCTGATCTCGTAGCCGGTGGAAATATTGTCCTTAAGCGGGGCATGCAGGGAATGTCCAGGGGTACCTTGACAGCAGAGGGAAATGTAACCGCCAAGTTTATTGAAAACAGCCAGATCAAGTGTAAGGGAACTTTAATGTGTGATGCGGTGCTGCACAGTGACGTAGAGTGTCAAGGAGAGATTTCAGTTCTTGGCAAGAAGGGATTGATCAATGGCGGTCACATTCGTTCCTATGCCAGTATTGCAGCGACTCAACTTGGTTCCGCCATGGGTTCTTCTACAGTTGTAGAAGTAATGTCGGATATTCAATTGGTAAAACTGCTAAATGAAACAGAAGAAAAGACCGAGGAAGCATGTGCTGCTTTAAAAAAGATGGATGGCGTTCTCCATTCTATTAAAAAGTGTGTAAAGACAGGAAAAGGCCTGTCGGCAAAACAGAAGGAGTATTTGAAGACAGCTTCTGCATCGAAACCTAAGATTCAGAAGAAGATTGAGAGTATGAAGGCACAGTGTGAGACACTCCGGAAGAGCTTGAAGGCGAATTCAAATGTCAGTATCCGGGTAGAGGGTGTAGTAAATTCCGGAGTGCAGATTGTAATCAAAGATGTATCTAAGATTATGAGTGACAGAGTTTCTAAATGTAAGTTTATAAGAGAGGGCGCAGATATCAAGTCGATTGGAATTTAGCTTATCAGCGAATCAGGAAGACAGGAAAGGTGTGGTGATCAATATGTCCATCAGTTCTATTGATGCTTCCACGATAGCTCCCAGGTCATCGGAGGCATCTGGAATCATAGGAAGGGAACAGCATCAGTTTCAGCATATGGGTGAAACTGCCGCTGCAAGTTTTGAAAAAAATGTAGAGCAACAGAGCCAAAGGACCACAGAGACGAATAAAAGTGAGAAAGAAGAATATCGATTTGATGGTTCTGGAAAGAATAAATACAGCGGCGGGCGCAATAAGAAGAAAAAAAAGCAGTCTGAAGAGGCGCCAATGGCGCCAAAATCGGACAGCAGTTTTGATATTATGATATAGCCAAAGTTTATTGATGCGAATAAGCTTTGGGGGGAGGAAAAAATGAATGCAGCAGAGATTATACTTTTGATTTTGGGATTTTTGAGTATTTCCATCAGTTTCTTTGTAGGAAAAAAGGAAAAAAACTCAGATCCTTCGGAGACAGCAGAATATCAATCCAGGGATATATGGACAGAAAAAGAAGAGGCGATGGTTCGTGGGCAGATTGAGGCGGTCCTCAGTGAAGAGAGGGAAAATGTAATTGCTGAGACCACGGATCAGTTGAACCGGAAGAGCAATGAGAAGATCATGGAATTTGACGAGTTTTCGGCTCAGCTTATGGAAAAAATTATTCATAATCATGAAGAAGTTGTGTTTATGTATAATATGCTGAATGAAAAAGAAAAAGAGCTGAAGGAAGCTGCAGTTAGAAAAGGACCAGCAGATAAACCTTTTGAAGTCACAGCAGTGGGACAGGCTAATAAAATAGTTTCCAAAGAATCAGAAAACAAATCCGTTAAGGCTGCTGATAAAACGGAAAAAACAAGAACAGTGGCTGACAAAAAAACGCAGGCAGTGAAGCCAGAGGCGGAGAGTAGGAAACATAAGGAAGGCAGTGCCAATGAGATGATTATTCAGATGTATAAGAAGGGTAAATCTGTATTGGATATTTCTAAGGAATTAGGTATCGGACAGGGTGAGGTAAAACTGATGATTTCATTGTATGGAGGAAATAAATGAAGAGTAAATGGTTTTTGAGAGGACTTGGCGTAGGAATCGTAGTAACCGCTCTTCTTTTATGTGTAACATATCGCAGTTCCAGCGAGAATACCAATGTGATTAAACAGGCGCGGGAGCTGGGAATGGTGTTTCCTAAGGAAGAGACCACAGATACCAAAGCAGAGGCGGAGAAAATGGCGCAGGAAGTGAAGGACAATCCTGTCTCTAAGCCGGCGGTCAGCGCAGTTTCAAAGTCAGCAGTTGGCGCAGATACGAAAGTTCCTGATGAGAAAGATAAAAAGGCAAAGAAAAAACTGGAGGACAGTAAAAAGGATTTAAAAAATGCATCTGCTTTTCAAAAAGGAAAAACGACTTTTGTAGTCCGGAGCGGACTTTACTCCAGTTCTGTATCCAGAGAGATGGAAGAGGCGGGAATCATTGATGATGCCGATGAATTTAATGCATATTTGATAAATAAGGGCTATGGAAAACGGGTTCGCAGCGGTACGTATAAGATTCCAGAGGGAGCAGATTTTGATACCATTGCCAAAATTATAACAAGACAGGATTAAGTCTGGTCAGAAACAGATTCAGGACAACACATTTCTATCAGTGAAACATTATTTAAGCGGAAGTGTTACATAAAATGTTGTACCGCCGCCTTTCGTATCTTTGAACCTGACTCTGCCATTCAGCATAAGGCATTTACACAGCGATTGAGTACGACTGTATCAGAAAGAATCTATGGATTTCTTAAATATAACCTTGCATTTTGTTGTATATTGTGATAGAATTAATCGGATTGAAAAAACACGATGACTGATTTTTTTCAATGGTGCTTTGTTTTTCATAAGATCACAGGCGGTGATCCAAAGGAGGACAAGGTTTTGAAAAAGCAATGAGGTCTTCGGAAGAAAAAACCATATGGAGGTAAGAAAAATGAGTGTTATTTCAATGAAACAGTTATTGGAAGCCGGTGTTCATTTTGGACATCAGACAAGAAGATGGAACCCTAAAATGGCAGAGTACATCTACACAGAGAGAAATGGTATTTATATCATTGACCTTCAGAAATCAGTAGGAAAAGTAGATGAAGCCTACAATGCGATCAAAGAGATCGCAGCAGATGGCGGCAATATTCTTTTTGTTGGTACGAAAAAGCAGGCTCAGGATTCCATCAAGAGTGAAGCAGAGCGCTGCGGAATGTATTATGTAAATGAGAGATGGCTTGGAGGTATGCTGACAAACTTTAAGACGATCCAGGCTCGTATCAAGAGACTCAAATCGATTGAGAAAATGGCAGAGGATGGAACTTTTGATGTTCTTCCTAAGAAAGAAGTTATTAACCTGAAAAAAGAGTGGGCAAAACTTGAGAAGAATCTTGGCGGAATCAAAGATATGAAGACCATTCCGGATGCGATTTTCGTTGTAGATCCTAAAAAAGAGAGAATTTGTATTCAGGAAGCTCACATTCTTGGTATTCCTCTGGTAGGTATCGTAGATACCAACTGTGATCCGGAGGAGCTGGATTATGTGATTCCAGGAAATGATGATGCGATTCGTGCCGTGAAGCTGATCGTTTCTAAGATGGCAGATGCTGTGATCGAAGCAAAACAGGGCGAGACTTATGCAGATGCAGCAGACGAGGCTGAGGAAGAGACAGCAGCAGAGGAAGAATAATATAATATGTCGCGAATGACAGCGATTGCCATGCAGCGACATTTCTATATAGGGAAGAAAGGAAGATTAGAACAATGGCTATATCAGCATCTATGGTAAAAGAATTAAGAGAATTGACAGGTGCCGGCATGATGGATTGTAAGAAAGCACTTACAAACACAGACGGCGATATGGATAAAGCAGTTGACTATCTGCGTGAAAACGGTCTTGCAAAGGCTGAGAAAAAAGCAGGAAGAATTGCTGCAGAAGGTATTGTAAAGACAAATATCAGTGAGGACGGCAAACAGGCAGCGATCGTAGAAGTAAACAGCGAGACGGATTTTGTTGCTAAGAATGAGAAGTTTCAGGATTTTGTTGGCGCAGTAGCTTCCCAGATCAATGCTTCTGGAGCAGCAGATATCGATGCCTTTATGGAAGAGGCATGGGCTGCGGATACTTCCAAGACAGTGAAAGAGGAACTGGCTTCCATGATCGCAACCATCGGTGAGAATATGAACATCCGCCGTTTCGAGAAAGTTTCCTGTGAGAATGGTCTTGTGGTAGATTACATTCATGCAGGCGGGAAGATCGGTGTTCTGATCGCAGCTGAGACAGATAACACTGGCGCAGAGGTTACAGAGTGCCTTAAAAATATTGCCATGCAGATTGCAGCGATGAACCCGAAATATCTTTCTTCTGAGGATGTTTCAGAAGAGTACAAAGAGAAGGAGAAGGAAGTCCTTCTTGCTCAGGCTAAGAATGATCCTGCCAATGCCGGAAAACCGGACAACATCATTGAAAAAATGATCATTGGACGTCTCAACAAAGAGCTGAAGGAAGTCTGCCTCACCGAGCAGGTATATGTAAAGGCTGAAAATAAAGAGTCTGTAGCAAAATATGTTGAGTCTGTAGCAAAAGCAGCAGGCTGTAGCATCAAGCTCACAAAGTTTGTTCGTTTTGAGACTGGTGAAGGTCTTGAGAAGAAAAATGAGGATTTTGCAGCAGAGGTGGCTGCACAGCTTAAATAATTCGCAAAGCAGATGAAATAGTTTGGAACTATTGCAATATAGCGGATTTAACCCCATAAACACTGATAGATACAGTGTTTATGGGGATTTTTTTATGTAAGCACACTTATCAAGTTTTATCAGAAATTATCAAACTTTATCACAGTTTTTGGGACTGATTTGGGATTGTGAATTGGGACTTGGTTTTAGTCCCAAATGCAAGCGAATTTTGATGCAAACTTCTCTTTTTGTAACTGATAATCTGGAAATGAAAGAGTAAACTTATAACATTAATCTATTTTGAGGAGGCGATAGTAGTGTTTACAGAAAAAAGAATTGGTTCTTTGATTTATGACGAAGGAAGCGGACGCATGGACATACGTTTTGGCCTAGAGGAGTATCACGGCGGTCTGCATTGTGGAGATGGTATGGAGGTCATGCTTGATGGTAAATGGGTTCCTACACGGATTGAAATGAACATAAATAGCAAATGGTATCTGGTTGGTGTGGATACGGATTCATTGATAGGTTTGGCAGTAAGAGTTTAATAAGTTGTTTTGTTTGCCAGGGCAGTTTCGTTTAGGGACTGCCTTATTTTAATGCCAATTTACAGGAGGTGTTCCTTATGAAGTGTCTATGGCACTACGAGTGGGTAAAGCTGCCCCGTAACATTGTCCCGGAGGGCAAGGGGGTACTGGGCGACTGGGTAAGGCTGGCATCCCGTGCGGCACTTCGGAAAGGGACTTCCCTGTACTGTGGCTATACCAATACTGTGATTCCGGGGATGTGGGCAGGTGGTGTAGTTGGTCTGAAAAGAATTCTGGGAACAAAGAGCCGGAAAAAGGCACTGGACACAGTAGAAAAACTGCAACAGCTTGGATATGTCCGCTATGTGTTAGAGCAGGATACAAAGAAATTTACCTACCAGATTACAGACTGGATTCGGAAATGTTCCGGGGCAGCTTGTATGAAAGGAACAGCGTATACGACAGAAGGTTATGGTTTTTTGTGTATTCCACGGAATATTACGGAACGACTGGTAAAAGAACATTATATATTTGATGAAGCAGACGCATGGCTGGATTTATGGTGTCATACTGTGACAGAAGAACCAAATAATGTGTTTTCATTTATGGCACCTGCAGTCCAGTATGGAAAGTATGGCGCCATTTTGACTTTGGAAACCCTGGGACAGCGGTGGGGCTGGGAAAAGACAAAGGTATGGAGGTTTTTTAAGAAGCATGGGGATGTCTTTGCTCTGTACCGTCTTTCCAGTTCTTATGGCTGTCTCATTTTTAATAAAAGGTATCCGGTGGGTGCCGAGGTTTCACTTCCTGAACAGGAAGAAATTATGGAAATAGTGGGAAAGATACGGGAATTAAGTGCAGATGTGCTAAAGAAAGGCTCTGAACATGAACATCTAAGCCAGATGGTCGCATGGTACTCAAGGAAACTGACTTGTGACTTTATGGAAACTGGGAATGAGTTTGAGATTACGGATGAGTCTGGGGAGAAATCCCGCGTTGCACATTCTGCCCCTATAATATACACGTATCTTTCTCTGTGTAGGAATTGTAAGAATTGTAATTATGACTGCCAGAGAGTAAATATCACTACACTGGCAGTTCAGGACAGAAAACTGATACGGGGTCCCTGTGGGGCTGTGGATCTAACAGAAATAGCAAAGGAGAGTTTATTTTATGAGTGCGAATAAAGAGAGTGAAATGATACAGGAGCAGCAGGAAAAGAAACAGGTACAGTCAGAGGCGGTCATTGGCCTGTTGACCAATCGGGGGATTTTGCCAGATGCCGGGATTGACGATGAGAAAGTCAGGGAAGCAAGGAAGGAAAAGCAGAAGAATACCTACCACAATACCATGATGCTGTTGCAGCATTACCGGACGATTGTGTGGCTTTTGGAATGCTTTCCCGAGAATGTTGCCAGTGAGCTGGAAAAACCCTTTGAGGGGCTGGATACGCTGTTGGAGCAGGTAGATTTGGAGGTGTCATGGGGCAACCGGAAACTGGAGAGCAGGCTGGAGGGAGTAAAAAAGTCAAGGCTGCTTCTGGACCGGGTAAATGAGGCGCTTACTGTGCTGAAGAAAAAGCCGGAGAATGGGGAGAGGCTGTATCAGTTGATTTACCTGACCTACATAGCACCGGAGAAATTGAGCCATCATGAACTGTTGTATCGGCTGGATATGTCATCAAGGCATTATTACCGGCTCAGACAGCAAGCAATTACGATACTGTCTATCAGGTTGTGGGCGGCACCGGACAGTGATGTGGATGTGTGGCTATGGTGGCATTGATTGAAGGGATGGAATAGTATAGGAATTTTTTAGATACAGCAGTTTAGGCAGTTGAAATAAATACTTAAATTGCTGTATTGTTACAATAGATACTTGTTTTGATGATATTTATGATGGAAATATTTTACGGTTTTCTATATGTTATGGAGAGATTTTTTGGTAATAACACAATAAAAAGTTATTAGAATTGTCTTGAGTTTCCCCATTTTTTCCTATCCGATTTCTGCAAAGCCGCATGAATACAAAACAAACGGGGAATTTTCAGTTGTGATTGTCCCTTTTATGAAAAACACTGATTTTATGCAAGTTTCAGAGGTGCAAATTCCAAAAATGGGGAAACTCAAATTAGAATTGTATATTGACTTTTTATTATAAAGGAATTATACTATAATAAATTGGCACTCATCAAACAAGAGTGCTAACAAGTGACCGGCATAGGATATAAATACATACAACTGGAGGGAGGAAAAGAAACACCGTGAAATGGCTACATCTTTCTGATTTACATATTAGAGATAATGCGGATTGGAATATTTATGTGAAAGATTTGATAAATTTGTGTGCGAAAGAAGGACCAATTGATTTGGTGATTGTTACGGGCGATTTTCACATTTTTAAAGAAAAATCAGATTTTTCAAAAGCTTCGCAATTTTTAAAAAAACTTATAAATAAATTAAAATTGGATATTAGCAAAGACTTGTTTCTTGTGCCAGGCAACCATGATGGTTCTTCTCCAATTGCTAAGTTTAAGGAAGCATTTGCAGAACATATTAAGTCAGATTGTGCTAATATTAATTCAGAAGAATGGATAGAACTTGTATCACAGTTTGAAGCATATGAAAAATTTGTGCATGGATTAGTAAAAGATTATCCGGAGGAACATCCTGCTAGAGTGCATTGCAGGACATGGGAAGATAGCATTAATTTTATGCATTTGAATTCGGCAGTGGTTGCAGATGGAAAGTCTAAAGACAGACAAGTAGTAGATATTGATGCAATAGCATCTTTGGAGATGCCGGAAGATATTCCTACTGTTATCTTGGCACATAATCATTTTAATGACTTACATGAAGAACAACAGAAGCGTCTTAAAGGGGTAATGCGAAATGAGAATATTTGTGCATATTTTTGTGGAGACAGACACATACAGGATGTAAATCAAATCATGGTAAAGGATATCCAAAATCAGCAAATACCATGTGTTGTTAGTTACAAATCATCGGCAGATGCAAAAGACAGATATTCAAGTTATGGAGTTATTATTGGCAGTTGGGAAACGGAAAAAGCAAAGTTGAAAGGTTGGACATGGCAGCCGGGCGAAGGCTTTTGTATAGATCCAAAAATAACAGATCAAACGATAGAGATGGGAAAAGCATATGTAAATGTTTTTGAAACGAAGTCAACTGGGTCAATATTACAAAACTGTATTGTAGATGAGTTTGATAATCACCAAAAAGAAACACAGGATGAAACAGAATACCAGTATAATCATGAATGGGAATTTCGTAAATATTATCATAATATGTCAGATAATCAAATTGACATATTTAACCGTAAATATTTAAATAGAGTACGGAAGTTGCAGAAAGCAGAAAGCAATGAAGAGTTGAAAGACTATGTGGAAAAAGCAGATAAAGAAGGCTGTTTAATAGAGATGTTACAGTATATGAAAGATATTTTCATGAAAGGAGAAAAGCATGCGTGATTTATTGAGAAAGTGTTATAAGGAAGTAGGAATAGAGGGAGCAAACACATCTTTGTTTCAAAAGAGAGAGACTTCTATTAATAAAGTTTTTAACGAGAAGTTATTGGAGGGGCAAGAGTACTATGATATTACAAGATGGCTTCTTAAGGAAGATAATGCAGAAACTGAGGAATGCCTTGTACATATTGAGGAGATATTTTGTGGAGAGGATGTGGATTTTACAATAGATGATGAGAAAGAATTACGCCTATTGTGTGAAATTTTAGTTTATGATTACAGTGAAAGGAAAGGTGTGTTAGAATATGCACTAATGATTCTTTGTGGAGTTAATATTGGAAATACATTATCAAGTAATATTGTTTGTGAAAAATTTAGAAAACTGATAGATGAGGAGAAGTTATCTTCAAGGAATTACGAAAAACCTAAAGGAAAATGTCCGATATCTACAATGAAAAAATTGCAAAAGAGTATAAAAGAGAAAAAAGACAATTTGGCTGAGGATGAAAGTTTTGAATATTCGTCAGAATTGTTAGATTTATTGGTAAACGAGGTGAATATTCTGGCACAACAGAATCAGTATTTGCTTCAGCAGAACGAAGATTTGCAACGATTATTAACCGGAGAAAGAGAAGAAACAGATATTCTTTGGTGGATGATCAATGAATGGAGCGAATTATATGACAAGCCATTTAATAAGTTGAATGATAAACAAATTGCTATTGCAGCTCCAATAGGATTATATGAACATTTACAAGATGTTTTGTTTCCGTATGCAGGTAATCAAATAATACGCTATTTTTTGGAAAAGTGTGAAAAACCAGAACAAGAATATAGTATTTCTGAATATTTGAAGGACGTAAATGATGATTTCCTTTGCAAAGATGTGTTTGATTTTAAAATGGAACAAATAGAAAAGGTACAATGTATAACAAGAGCATTATATTGTATGAAGCAATGTGGTTGTGAAGGCGATGCTTGGAAAGTAATGTTTCAAAAGGGATATGGTACAGATCCGGATGAGGTTTGTATTACACCTACTGCATTTGCATTTCAGTTTCAGCGAGAATTAGAATTGGCAAGTTATTTTACGAAGTAAAGATGGTGTTTAGTGAGGAGGTGATGCTATGAGTGAGCAAAGTATAGATATGAATGAAATGCTTGGCAATACGGCACAGACATCAGATGAGGAGAAAAAAGTTACAGATGCTACTGAAATTCAGGAGAATAAAGTTGATGATGAGTCGTATATTAATGTTTTTCCAGGGAATGGACTTAATTTGAGAGAACTTGTGCATTTGTCTGCAAAGATTCCTGTTAATATGGTTATGGTTGCAGGACCATATGCAAGTGGGAAAACTACATTGATGGTTATGATGTATCACCTCTTTCGAGAAGGTTTGAATATAGCCATGAGCAAAACTCAACAAAGTAAGTATTTATACGGTTTTGCCCACTGCT
>CAQOJF010000019.1:49085-50001 GCA_948848225.1 uncultured Eubacterium sp. | reverse complement strand
TCTTGTTTAGAATCAAGATCGCAAACGAGCTTAGCGAGTTTCGCAATTACCTAAAAAATATTCTAGGGTGTGTCTGAAAACTGCTTTCTGCGGGCTGTGCGTTACGCCCTAAGCTGATATTAGAATTTTAACAGGGGCAGGTGGGAAAGTCAAACTATGTGTAAAGGAATTTTCTGATATAATATCATTGAATATCAAAGACAGATGTGGTAAAATGGGGAAAATATTTATTGGTTTTATCCTTAGATGCGCCATCGAGCCAGCTCAACGATGCCAATAAAACAGGAGGTTTTAGACAGATGGAAGCATATAAAGAAGAATTTATCGAATTTATGGTTGAATCCGACGTATTAAAATTTGGAGACTTCACTTTAAAAAGCGGGCGCAAGTCGCCATTTTTTATGAATGCCGGAGCGTATGTGACGGGATCGCAGCTGTCCAGGCTGGGTGAGTACTATGCAAAGGCGATTCACGATACATATGGTGATGATTTTGATGTGCTCTTTGGTCCGGCTTACAAGGGAATTCCTCTGAGTGTGGTGACAGCCATTGCGTTTCATAAACTGTACGGAAAAGAGATCCGCTACTGCTCCAACCGGAAAGAGGCGAAGGATCATGGCGATACGGGGATTCTTCTTGGCAGCAAGATCAAGGATGGGGACAAGGTTGTCATTATAGAGGATGTGACCACTTCAGGTAAGTCCATTGAGGAGACCTTCCCTATTGTGAAGGCACAGGGAGATGTGAAGATCATTGGGCTGATGGTGTCTTTGAATCGCATGGAAAAGGGGAAGACCGACCAGTGCGCGCTGGATGAAATCAAAGAGGTGTATGGTATGGAGACCGGCGCGATTGTTACGATGGAAGAAGTGGTCAGCCATCTTTATAACAAGCCCTGCCAGGGGAAAATTGTAAT
>CAQOJF010000019.1:29422-48985 GCA_948848225.1 uncultured Eubacterium sp. | reverse complement strand
AGATGATAAAATGAAAGCAAAGATCGATGCCTATTACGAGGAGTATGGGGCATAAAAAAGCTTTATGAATTGTAATAGATGATAAAATGAAAGCAAAGATCGATGCCTATTACGAGGAGTATGGGGCATAATAACGCCAGATTTGTGTGTAGAAAATGCTGCCTGTAGACCAGCTCAGGGCTGCCCTTGAGTAGAAAAGGTTTGCGGTCGGCATTTTTTGATGGAAAAAATATACAGGATATGGTAAACTGTTTGTAAGATAGGAGGGGGAATATGGTTCAGATTCCTGAAAAGGTAGAGTATATACTTGATACTTTGAAAGCAAACAATTTTGAGGGATATGCTGTGGGAGGCTGTGTGCGGGACAGCGTGCTGGGAAGGATACCCGGCGATTGGGATATTACCACATCAGCAAAACCAGAGGAAGTAAAAAGAATATTCCGTAAGACAGCAGATACAGGAATACAACATGGGACTGTGACGGTGATCCTTGGGGGAGAAGGATTTGAGGTGACTACTTATCGGGTAGATGGTAAATATGAGGATCACAGACATCCTACAGGAGTAGAATTCACCCCTGATCTGAAAGAAGATCTGAAACGAAGAGATTTTACCATCAATGCTATGGCGTACAATCCGGAAAAAGGGATTGTGGACCTGTTTGACGGCATAAAAGACCTAAAACACTGCTGTATCCGCTGTGTGGGAGAGCCGGAAGAGCGATTCTCAGAGGATGCCTTGCGAATGCTTCGGGGGATACGTTTTGCTGGCCAGCTGGATTTCACGATAGAAGAGCGCACGCTGCAAGCGATACAGAAACAATCCGCATCCATTGGGAAAGTGAGTGTGGAGCGGATCCGGACAGAGATTACCAAACTGCTTTTGTCAAAAAGACCAGATAAACTGCTTCTGGCTGAAAGGACGGGATTATGTGAAAGTTTTCTTCCTGAATTTTCTATGATGCTGGAGACGGTGCAGAATAATCCACATCATTCTTTTGATGTGGGTCATCACTCCCTGCTGGCAGTCAGGAATGCGAGAGAACTTGGGGAAAAATCACAAAAAAATGGAACTGTGATACCACAGCCCTATGGTGGAGACTTCAAAACAGAGAAGGTAGATACGATCCTGGTGTTTGCCGCACTGCTTCATGATGTGGGAAAGGTCGCCTGCAAGACGACAGATGAGAAGGGCGTGGATCATTTTCATGGACATGCGGAAGCAGGCAGCCAGATGGCACATGATATCATGCGCCGTCTGCGTTTTGACAACGATACGGTGAATATGGTGACGAAGATCGTCCGGTTTCATGAAAGACGTTATGAGGGCAGCCCGAAAGCAATGCGCCGGCTGGTGAGCCAGGCGGGAGTAGAAGTTATGCCTTATCTGTTTCTCATCCAGGAGGCGGATGTTCTCGCCCAAAGCGAATATATGCGTGAAGAAAAGCTGGCGCGCATAAATGAGGGAAGGCGTGTCTTTGCAGAGATTTTGAGGCAGAAAGAGGCGGTTTGTCTTCAGGATCTGGAAGTCACCGGTAAGGATCTGTTAGATCTTGGTGTTCCCCGGGGACCACAGGTGGGGGAGGTACTGAGGGAGCTGCTGGACATCGTTATCGATTTCCCGGAGAAAAATAATAGAAAACTTCTTTTGACAGAGGCCAGAAAACGTATTACAATAGAATAGGGTAATTGAAATATATTTTAAGGATACTCAAAGACACGTCGATATGCAGATGAAAGGTTGAGGGATATATGTTTTCAAATGGAAGAAAAACAATAGGATTAATGATATTTAATACGTATGCCGATTTTCAGAGTCAGATCTGCTGGGGAATGGCAGAGCGTGCCGAACAGTTGGGATATAATCTTGCCATTATTTCCAGTTATGGAAGCTATGGTACCTATCAGGAATATTATCAGGGAGAGATGATGATATTTGATCTTCCGTCTTATGATGAATTTGCAGGGATTGTCGTTGCCTTTGATACCTTTAATATCCCAGCAGCAAGAGACCGTATATTGGAACATATTCAGGAAGAAGCGGACTGCCCGGTGGTTAGTCTCCGGGAAAGACTGGTGGGAGTAAATAATATTCTGATCGATGAACATCATTCCATGGAGGGAGTGATCCGTCATATTGTCGAAGAACATGGCAAGAAAGACATCGCTTTTATGACAGGACACCAGGGGCGGTTTGACGCCGAAGCGAGGCTTCGCTGTTTTCGAAAAGCGATGGAAAAGTATGAACTGCCTGTCAATGACCACAGGATATTTTATGGGGATTTCTGGCGGGAAAAGGGAAAAGAAGCCTGTGACTGGTTTGGCCAGGGAGGACAGTATCCGGAGGCGATCATATGCGCCAATGACTATATGGCGCTGTCTGTGATTGATGAGTTGTATGAGCGGGGGGTAAGAGTTCCAGAAGATGTGCTGGTAACCGGTTTTGACGGAGTGGAGGAAGGTGTTGTTTACAGCCCGTCTCTTACAACACTGCATGTGGATTTTAAAGAAATGGCTTATGGCGCAGTAGATCTTATACACAAGCACCAGGATGATGATCTGGTGGAAGACGTCTTTGTCTCTACAAAAGTAGTCGCCAGGGAATCCTGTGGCTGCCTGGAAAGAGGCCATTCATCTACGATCGCACAGAGATGCGCCCAGCATAAGTTTGGTGCAAGATCAGAAAATCTGGAGATGCAGTTTAGTTTTATGGCGATTGATTTCAATCAGGTTTCTTCCATCGAGGAAATGCATCAGGTGATCTCAAAATACATATACAATATTGAAAATATTAAAAATTATGTGATCTGTCTGAGAGAGGATGTGGAAGAAAATAAAGTCAGATTCCGGGGGTACTCGGACACCATGCATGTACGTACTGCCATAAAGGAGCGGCTGGATATGGGAGAGGTGGATATTCCCTTTGAAAGAAAACTGCTTCTGCCAGAGGAGATGAACTCCGATGAACCGCAATGCTACTTTTTCTATCCCATCCATTTTCAGGACAGTTGTTTTGGATACGAAGCCTACAGCTTTTTGAACCATGAAAGCTACGGGACAGCATATGTGCGCTGGACGATCGCGGTATCCAATGCAATTCATAACATATTGTCCCAGAAAAAGATGAATGATCTGATTGTAGAACTTGAAAATATGTATATACAGGATGTTCTCACGGGGCTGTATAACCGCAGGGGCTTTGAAAAGTATGGAAGAATGCAGTTTTCCAAGGCGAGGGCGAGAGACAGTATCATTTGTGTGCTTGGAATCGATCTGGATGGTCTGAAGCCGATCAATGATATCTATGGTCATCACGAAGGAGATTCTGCGCTTCGGGCAGTGGGTTATGCGATTCAGGAGGCGGCGATTCAGGGGCAGATCGGCGCACGCATCGGAGGGGATGAATTTGAGGTGATTTTCCCCTGCCGGGATAAGACGGATGTGGAAAACTGGATCCAGGTTTTTGAGGAGAGTCTGGATAATTTTAATCAAAAGTCCCAAAAGCCTTATGATGTGCATGCCAGCTGGGGATATAAGATCGGTGTACCGACGGTAAACGATACGATCGAGAGCTACATGAATGAAAGTGATGATATCATGTATAAAAATAAAGTGGCAAATAAGTTGAGTAGAAATGAAGCGCTTCGATAATTAAAACAAGGTGCTGTATAAATGTATCATGGAGGAAAAGATGGATATAAATCAAAGAATAGCAGAAGAGCTTGAGATAAAAATATGGCAGGTGGAGGCTGTAGTCAAACTGATCGACGAGGGAAATACGATTCCATTCATCGCCAGGTACCGAAAAGAACAGCATGGTGCGCTGGATGATGAGCAGCTTCGTAATCTCAACGAGCGCCTTACCTATCTGAGAAATCTGGAGGAGAAGAAAGAGCAGGTACTTGCCAGCATTGAAGAACAGGGCAAACTGACAGAGGAACTCCGGGAACAGATTCTGGCAGCACAGACTCAGGTTATGGTGGAGGATTTGTATCGTCCTTACCGTCCGAAACGCCGTACCAGAGCGACGATTGCAAAGGAAAAGGGCCTGGAAGGCCTGGCGAATATCATTTTGCTTCAGATGACAGAACGATCCCTGGAAGAAGAGGCGGCAGAATATCTGTCAGAGGAAAAAGGAGTAAGCACCGCCCAGGATGCGATTCAGGGAGCGATGGATATCATCGCCGAATCTGTAGCAGACGAGGCGGACTATCGAATTTATATCCGTAAACTGACGATGGAAGAAGGTGTCCTTGTCTCATTGGCGAAGGATGAAAAAGAAAAGTCAGTATATGAAAATTATTATGAATTTGAGGAAGCAGTGAAAAAGATTACGGGCTATCGGATTCTTGCCATTAACCGAGGGGAAAAGGAAAAGTTTCTCACAGTAAAGATTCAGGCGCCAGAGGAACGGATTCAGAGATATCTGGAAAAAAAGGTAATTACAAGAGAAAATCCGAATACCACGGAATGTCTGAAGGAAACACTGGCAGACAGCTATAAGAGACTTATCGCACCTTCCATCGAGAGGGAGATCCGCAATGAGCTGACAGAGAAAGCAGAGGACGGGGCGATCAAGGTATTTGGGAAAAATCTGACCCAGCTTCTGATGCAGCCCCCCATCACTGGTCAGGTAGTACTGGGGTGGGATCCGGCGTTTCGTACCGGCTGTAAACTGGCGGTGGTGGATGAGACCGGCAAAGTTCTGGATACTATTGTGGTCTATCCCACAGAGCCTCAGAATAAGGTGGCAGAGACAAAGAAGATCGTCAAAGGTTTCATTGAAAAATATAATGTGACGTTGATTTCAGTGGGAAATGGAACGGCATCCAGAGAATCTGAGATGGTGATTGTGGACATGCTGAAAGAGATCAACAAACCGGTACAGTATGTAATTGTCAACGAGGCGGGAGCATCGGTGTATTCCGCAAGTAAACTTGCCACGGAGGAATTCCCCCAATTTGATGTGGGGCAGAGAAGTGCAGTGTCCATCGCAAGACGGTTACAGGATCCTCTGGCGGAGCTGGTGAAGATCGATCCCAAATCCATCGGAGTCGGACAGTACCAGCATGATATGAACCAGAAAAAGCTGAGCGAAGCTCTTTCTGCGGTGGTAGAGGATTGTGTGAACAATGTCGGTGTAGATTTGAATACGGCATCTGCATCTCTTCTGGAATATATTTCAGGTATTTCAAAGCCCATCGCTAAAAATATTGTGGCATACCGGGAAGAGAATGGGCGCTTTACCAGCCGTAAGCAGCTTCTGAAGGTGGCGAAGCTGGGACCGAAGGCCTTTGAACAGTGTGCTGGATTTATGAGGATCAGCGATGGAGAAAATCCGCTGGATGCCACCAGTGTGCATCCAGAATCCTACCAGGCAGCAGAAGAACTTTTGAATATGCTTGGACTTGGGTCCGATGATATACGTGGTGGTGTTTTAGGGCTTTCCCTATTGGCAAAGGACCGGAAGGGACTGGCGTCGAAACTGGATGTGGGCGAATTGACTCTGGAAGATATTGTAAAAGAATTGGAAAAGCCAGGGCGGGATCCACGGGAGGAGATGCCAAAACCGGTACTTCGCACTGATGTGCTGGAGATGAAAGATTTGACGGAAGGGATGATCTTAAAAGGCACTGTGCGCAATGTTATAGATTTTGGTGCATTTGTTGATATCGGGGTTCATCAGGATGGACTGGTACATATTTCCAAGCTCACGGATAAGAAGTTTGTGAAGCATCCTCTGGAGGTTGTCAGCGTGGGAGATGTGGTAGAAGTCAAGGTGCTGTCTGTGGATCTACAGAAGAAACGCATTCAGCTGTCGATGATCTTATAGGTTGTTTGGAGGTTTGTTTTGGATGAAACGAGTACTTAGTATATTTATGGTATGTATTCTGATCTTATCAGGATGTGGGAGTGAAGAGGTTCCCAGGACAAAGCAGGAGGTAACGATCGAGGAAAAAAAGGTCCGGTATAATGTAGAGGAGCTGTCGCTGCCAGATCCACTGCTGTCAGATAATGCTCAGGGCAGTGACTACATCGGGGATGATTTTAGTGGATTTACAGCAGACGTCAATGGAAAGCCGGCGGTGTATTACAGCGATTTTACCAAAGAGGACGATGTCTATCAAGCTACCATAACCCGCTATAGTATGGATGAGAAAAAGAACTGGGATTCAGAGGAGCTCTGTGAGAATTCCCTCAGTGATTTTATGGATCAAAAGTTCGAGCAGACTGGATGGGTGAGGTGTCACCTGAGTCAATTCCGCCGGGGTGATAATGGAAGCCTGTATGGAATCTTTTTCTACTTTGTCAAAGAGGATGTGGAGTCCGAAGAGGGAAAAAAGGAAATGCTGGCAGAAAAATATTCTGTGCTGGAGATCGATGAAGAGAATGACCGCATCTATGAAATTCCTCTTGAGATCGGGCCGGCGCCCCGGGATGAAAATGACTTTGGTAAGGATGTGGACATAGAATGGCTCAGTGATTACCACGCTTTTGAGGATGGTAGTATACTGCTGCTCAGTTCCGACAATGGCGGTGGAACCGGCTATCTGATCGACAGTGAAAGCGGGCAGGTCAGTGAAGAACTTGGGAATGTGGTGACGGGGAAACGGAGATTTGTATTTGGCGAGAATGAGATCATTTTCTTTTCCAACAAGACCAATCTCTTTCAGGTTGTCAGTCTGCCGGATGTGACAGAACTCAATACTTTCGGTTCCAAACTCAGTGAGGACGTCATGAATAAAGACTGGTTTTTCTACATGAATCCGGATACCTGGGAACTGTTTATGTGCAATCGGAGCGGTGTATACAAGGCGGCGAATTACCAAAGTTCAGATGACGTAGAGTGGCTGACAGAAAAGACAGATATGAGTGAAGTGGAAAATGGAAGTGCAGACATATTAGATTTTTTTGTGGGGGCAGAGGATGACTTTTATATCTGCATGATGGAGACAACAGAGGAGTATGGTGTGAAGTCCAGACAGTACCGAATGGTGTACTACGGCAAAGAAGGGGAATCCACTGAAGAAAAATGATAAAAGAAAAGGAGCTATCGCATCTATGATTTATTTAATCATTTTTGTGACAGCTCCTTTATTTAGCACAACAGGCCAATTGGAACCCTGTATTGTTCCAGGCTAACTGCTGGTAGTGGTATGATACACCTATGTCTATCTTGCCACACCTTCGGCGATCCGGCTCACGCCCACGTAAATTTCTGATATTTTGTACCATGTTCTGAGGCCTACGATGCCATCGGGAGTTAGTTTGAAAATACGCTGGAAGGTTTTGACTGCCTCTTGGGTCTGGGGACCGAAGACACCGTCAACGGCAATCTTTGGAATCAGCGGATAGGCGCCGGAGATAACATTCAGCTGTTGCTGCATCTGCTGTACCTTTTCACCGGAGCTGCCAAGTTCCAGATTGTACTGGGGCCAGGAGGCAGGGATACCAGAAACTACATCTGTAGAATTGATAAACATAGAGCTTCCATAGTAGTTTCTGAGAATTTCAATGGCTGTGTAGCCCTGATCTCCCAGGGATTTACTTCCCCATTGCGTCATCCAATTAGGACAGCTAACATTTTTTCCGTCGCAATACTGTGTTAGAATCGGCTGGATCACATTGGGACGGGAGAGAAAATTGGTGAAAAGTTCATCCACTATGCTGGAAATGCTCTCAAAGACATTCCGATTGGGGATCCATTTATGGTCGAAGGCAGTGGAACTGGTAATGGTGAAGTCATAGCCTTTGTTGCGGTACCACTTTGTTACCGATCATTCGGGGCTGAGGTAAATAACCATTGAGACGAATCTTAAAACGGACAATGATTTGTTCTTTGGTAATATCAATTCGCTCAATTAACTTATTTACCAGCACTCTCTTTGTAGGAATGTCGGCAGAAAGGAACAAGTCCTGCCATGTAGGTATTTTATACTTTAGATTCTTCCCGTCGTTTGTTATATCGGAGGAATTCTGCAAATCGACTTTTTTTTGTTGTACTACGATTATTTGCTCCTGCTCCCTGTGTTTGTGTGTGTCGATGTTGCGGACTAAATCCTCTAAGGAAAGGGGATAGTCACCTGCTATGGCTTCAGGGATACGTTCTTCCATCACACGAATATTGTATTGTATTTTTTCCAATTTTTTTTGCTCTGCCGACAATTCCCGTTCTTTTTTCTGAAATTCAGCATGGTTATTTTTTATTATTTCTTCTAAGATGTTTTCATATTCCAGCAAACGATCGATATATTCTGCTAATGCTTCGTAGACAATTGGCTCAATCATGTCTGCCCGGAATTGTTTTGGTTTGTTGTGGGGAACTCCTTTCCATGCATTTTGACATTTATATATAGGAAATTTGCTTGATCTGCGTTCTCCGGTATCCTTGATGGTCCAGTAATTGTATCTGCTGCCGTTTACCATTTTACAGCCACAGTAGCCGCAGTGCAGAACATCCACCAGGGATAGCATCCCGTCATTTCGCGGTATTATCGTTGCTTCCTGATTTTTTAATGATCTTGTGTACTGTTGCCTGCGCCGTGCCCGCTTTTTCTGCACGTCTGTCCAGGTATTTTCATCAATGATGACGATATCGGGATTGGGTCTGCTGGAAAGAATCCATTCCTTACTGTTAAGACTGCGGTGTCTGCCGTTCATACGTTCTCTGCGGTTGTAAGCGGTATATCCGCTGTAGATCGGATTGGTAAGAATGCTGGTGATCGTACCACTTTTCCAGATGTCATTGGGAGCAAGGTTTTTATATCCGGGATCTTCATTCAGGATTCTGGCTATTTTGGCGGAACCAAACTCCTTATGCGAAGATAGTTCATAAATTCGCTTTACAACTTCGGCTTGTTCGGGAGAGATAACAAGATGCTTGAGGGCGCGTCCATGCTTGCTGATTTCTCCGGATAATTCCAATGTATAACCGTAAGGAGCCCTGCCCCCCATAAATTTTCCCTGTGCCACCAGCTTTTTTGCGGTGTCTTTTACCCGCATTCCGGTGTCAGCGCTGGATTTTTGGGCATTGCCATAACGCAGAGCCAGCATCATCTGGCCCATGATATCATCGGTTTCCGGGGAGATACAGCCATCTTTGACCGTGTAAATGTCCACGCCCAGATTTTTTAGTGACATCACATAACCGCCGATTTCCCACATTCTGCGTCCGATCCTGTCGTCTTTATAAGCCACTAGTATATCGTACTCACCATTTGCTGCGTCTCGGAAGGCTTCCTGTAGTATGTCTCTATCGGCAATGGAATTTTTGTATCCGCTAACTCCGCCCTCAAAATATTCATGACCATCATACTGCCAGTCTGGATGGCTTGCAACATATTCTTCCACAATTTTTCTCTGAGTGATTAAATCTCTTCCCTCATCTAACTGTTGGTCGGAACTGACACGCAGAAGTATTCTCGCCCGTTTCTGGCTGTCATCTTTATTTGATATGAGATGTTTCCTGGTATTTATCATGTGATGTCTCCTTTATGATTTTTTCTTTTAAAATGTCAGAGAGTATTTGTCTGACCTCATCCTTCATAAAGCAGGATTCATAATTTACTGGATCAGAAAATTGGATTATAAGTTCCATATTTTTAACCCTTTGCTCTTGGTTTTATTCATCTTAATTATATTTTTTTGAGTGCTTGTTCCATTCATGTATTTTTACTTTTTAGAAGTAGACAAATAGATCATGATTCTTTATAATGAGATTAACTGGTGGGCGCAGGACGAAACAGGGGTCAAATTCGCGCTATTGATCTATGTGCAATAAGAAAGTGGGGGGATTAAGTGCCAAAGGAAATTGAGTGGAATGAACGGTATAATATTGGGGTGGAAACGATTGATAAGGCACACCGGAGGCTTTTTTCTGTTGTCTGCAAATCAGCTTGGGGTGGCTGACGGAACATATTTTGATCGAAGACCGCGCTATCAACGGAAGGATCCGCAACCGATGGAATGAGCTGCTGCCAAAAGATGAGCTTGCAGCTGTGGAAAAAGTCGTTTCCATGATGATAATGGAAGTTTTTAAGCTAAAGACCTGTATCGTCAGTGACCACTATGCAGGGGATGAGGTTGGAAAGAGGATCATTTACCGTATCACATATCGTTCCCCCGAGGAAAAGAGACTTCAGGTGTTTCTGGCGCTGGAAGAACAGTTGGTTTTGCGGAAAGTCGGTGAAATGTTAGGCATTAATTTTAAAAAGGTAGATAAAATGGTGATAGAGGTCACCAAACAGCTTTCCCAGCAGATGATGAAGCATATGGCAAGGTATATTAAATTGCTGGGGCAGAATGAGTTTGAGGAGGATCATATACTGACGGACGAGCAGTTCAAGCAGGAATTTGAATCCGGATATCCCCGTTACAGCCTGCTTTTTGATACGGGAATGGGGTATTTTGCATTTTGTATAAAAATGCGCTGATTAATTGGAATACCACGATAACATATGGATGTTACTTTGGTATAAAAAATAAGATTAAGGAGGATTGGTAACATGGCAAGATTTACACTACCTAGAGATTTGTACTACGGGAAAGATGCGCTGGAAAATCTAAAGACTCTTTCGGGAACGAAGGCGATCGTCGTATCCGGTGGGAGTTCCATGAGAAAGGGCGGTTTCCTCGATAAAGTGGAAACATACCTAAAAGAAGCGGGGATGGAAGTCAGGTTTTTTGAGGGTGTAGAGCCGGACCCATCGGTGGAGACTGTTATGAAAGGCGCTGAGGCAATGAAAGAGTTTCAGCCGGACTGGATTGTTTCTATCGGAGGAGGTTCCCCTATTGATGCGGCTAAGGCAATGTGGGCATTTTATGAGTACCCGGATACCACTTTTGAGGATCTGTGCACACCCTTTAATTTTCCAAAACTCAGGACGAAGGCACGCTTCTGCGCGATTCCTTCTACTTCCGGTACAGCGACGGAAGTAACGGCATTTTCGGTGATCACAGACTATTCCAAGGGAATCAAGTATCCCCTTGCTGACTTTGAGATCACACCAGATGTAGCGATCGTAGATCCGGCACTGGTGGAGAGTCTGCCAGCAAAACAGGTTGCCTATACCGGAATGGATGCTTTGACGCATGCTGTCGAGGCCTATGTCTCTACGTTGAACAGTCCATTTACCGATCCGCTGGCGATCAAGGCGATCGAAATGGTCTTTGATTTTCTACCGCAGTCGTATAATAAGGATATGGATGCCAGGGAGCAGATGCACTATGCCCAGTGCCTTGCTGGCCAGGCCTTTTCCAATGCGCTGTTAGGGATTGTACATTCCATGGCACATAAAACAGGAGCGGCTTTTTCCACCGGACACATTCCCCATGGCTGTGCCAATGCCATTTACCTTCCCTATGTTATCAAATACAATGCCCATGAGCCGAAAGCAATGAGTCGGTATGCGGACATTGCCAGAAGGGTAGGGCTTGGCGGTACCTCTGAGAAAGCGCAGGTCAATGCTCTGATAGAAAAAATCGAACAATTTAATCGCCTTATGAACATTCCTAAGACGATCCAGGAATTTGGTGTGAAAGAAGATGAATTTTTGGAGAAGCTTGATTCCATTGCAGAGAATGCCGTTGGAGATGCGTGCACCGGTTCAAATCCAAGGGTGATCACCCCAGAGCAGATGGCAAGATTGTTTAAGTGTACTTTCTATGGTACAGAGGTAGATTTTTAATATAGCCCAATGGCAGAAGGCAATACGGTTCTAATTGGCGCCGTCGGGCAGATCAGAATGGTAGGGCCAGTCACGAATGAGTGGTGACTGCCCTACCATTCTGTAAACACCCGATTCAGCGTAAAAGACTGGATTGCCAGGACATTTGCCTGAATCGTCGCTTCTGGCCAGGTGGAGTAAATTTCGCTGCTGGCTACGTTCTTGATGTAATCTTTGTACTTGACATAATAGTTGGTGGCGGACTGGTCAGAGGGTGGCCCGTCGTGGACTACCACGTATTCAGGGATCACCACCCGGCTTAGGACGATCTCACCGGATTCGTCGATGGGTTTGATCTCGTCTTCTGCGATCTTTGGTGGATAGTCTCCCCACAGGGTATGGTCAGGGATGACATATAACTCAGCTCCCGTCGGATCTGTGGGGCTGATGGGGAGTAGGGCAGCATTCTGGATCGCCAGCTCTCCAGAAAAGATTTCAGCTCCGCTCACTTCCAGTGTCTCATAACCGGGGGCAGAGACATAGATGGTGTATTCTGCATATGGTTTATTAGCACCGGGCGCCATGCTGTAATCAATCGGTGGTGCATTCAATTCCACGTCAGGAATCTGCCCCTCGGTATTCGTGGTAGTTTCTTCAATGATATTATCCGGCTGTCCGTTGTAAGTAATGCGGACAGAGGCCCCTTCAATGGGGCGATTGTCACGCTCGGAGGTTACGTTTACGGTTAGTTTACCGGTATCTTCTCCCTGTGTGACCGTGGCAAAAAGTTCTGGTCGGATTGATTTATTATCCAAAATAGGTCACCCTTATTTTTGATTGTTATATTTATTCTATGCGGTATCTTTCCTGTGGATTCTTTTATTTCGGAAGATTCAGTAGCAATTATTCTTCAAAAATGTTATAATAATTCTAAATGTGACGGAATGGAAACAGGAAGCGATATAATTTTATTAGAAAATAAAAAATATTTGCAATTATATATATGCAATTGACATAGAGAATGTATACTTTAATAGTGTATATTATGTACATTAGTTTTGTGTCTGTATTTAGCTTGACGGCGCGAATTTGAACCCTGTTTCGTCCTGCGCTAGCGCCCAAATAGCGTTGTTGCTTTCATTCGGCGATACCACCGCATCGCCTCATTCAAGCGCCTAGCTATTTGGGCGCTATCACAATCCGAAATCTTCGACCTCCGTTTGTGATTTTCCAATTTACAAGAAAACGGAATGAAACGTACTGGAGGTACGTTGATTGACGTTGACGCAGTAAATTGGAAAATCACAGGCGGAGGCAGGGTTCAAATTTGCGCCGTCAAGCTAGGATAGGAGAGTTAACAAATGAAAAGATTTCTAAAAATAAGTTCCTTAAGCTTAATAATATTTTCTTGTGTACTTTGTATTGCTATTTGTAATGACATTGAGGTGTTAGCAAAAACTTATAATTTGAGGATAGGAGAAGTTACATCTGTTGAAATCAAAGCGGATGAAGACGAATTTCAGTTTATTAGAATTCCATTTGGTTATTGTGATTTTAGAATTGAGATAACAGATATTCAAGTTTGGGTTGGGGGAGAAGTGCATAATGAGTATGTACAATATGTTTATGCAGATGATGTATATGATACCGGCAAAGAATATTATGCAAGTAACGGTGTTATTTCATTTAAAAAGGATGGAAGAGAATCGGATTATGAAAGAGCATTTTTGTTAGAAATGGACGATATCGAGCTGTACCCAGAAGTGGATATAACGGAAGAGTATATTATAAAGTGTAATATTAGAATAAGTAAAGTTTCTGAAGCAAAGCTATCGAAAACGAATATTACATGTTATTTGGATGATATCCATGGAAAAACAGTAAAATTGAATAATGCAAGCGATAAAATAGTGTGGACAATAAGTAATAAAAAGGTAGCATCTGTATATAGAGAAGATAATTCCGTAACAGTCTATCCGAAGAACCCGGGGACATGTTATTTGAAAGCGAAGTGTGGAGGGCAGAGTTTTAGATGTAAAGTAAAAGTAAAGGGAAGAAAGTATGTATATGCAGGTGGATATATTTACTCATACAATACAAGAACGAACACTTTTCTGATGAAGTTCAAAAATTGCTCGGATAAAGTAATGAGGATAAAATCATCAGATGCAATTGCGGTTGACTCTGATTATGCTGCATATGATCGCAAATTGAAACTTTCGGGGACGATTAGTATAAAACCGGGCAAGGTTAGATGGCTTAAGTTTAAGGTTGTAGGAAATCTGACTTGGTATAATGTTGATGATTTTTGCATTAATTACACAGTTTTATATAAAGGCAAAAAGTATAGGATGGCATCGGATAATGAAACAACATGGATAAGAAAGAAGGGAAGATGGAAAGAATTGCTCACCTTTGACTGTATAGGGTCATTTTGATATCTATATGTTTAATCCTAGCTCCCGCAAATAAGTGTAAAATATAGTGCCTTACTTTATCAGGGTGGGGCACTTTTTTTGCAAAAATGCAACAAGGAATATTCAGTAGTAATTATTCTCCAGATGTGTTACAATATGGAACAGTGAGAACATCTCTGAGGGAGGAGAAGCATAAGATGTGGAAATTACTTGTATATCTCAAAGACTACAAAAAAGAGTCCGTGCTGGGACCACTTTTTAAGTTATTAGAGGCGTCCTTTGAATTGATGGTGCCTCTCGTAATGGCATCCATTATTGATGTGGGAATCAAGAACAGGGATGGCCGGTATGTCATGATGATGGGAGGCGTACTTCTTCTGCTGGCAGTGGTAGGGCTCGCCTCGTCATTGACAGCACAGTATTTTGCTGCCAAGGCGGCGGTGGGATTCTCGGCAAAGCTGAAATCTGCGTTGTTTCATCATATCGAGACGTTTTCCTATACAGAGGTCGACCGGCTGGGGTCCACCAGTTTGATTACGAGGATGACCAGTGATGTGAATCAGGTGCAGTCCGGGGTTAATCTGGTGCTGAGACTGTTTCTAAGATCGCCATTTATCGTATTTGGAGCCATGATCATGGCATTTACCATTGATGTGAAGGCGGCTATGATCTTTGTCGTGGCAATTCCCCTTTTGTCCATCGTAGTATTTGGTGTGATGCTTGCTAGTATTCCCCTTTATAGAAAGGTGCAGGCAGGGCTGGATCGCATCCTTGGCATCACCAGGGAAAATCTAACCGGCGCCAGAGTGATCCGTGCTTTTCGGAAAGAAAAGGAAGAGACAGATAAGTTTGAGAAAGCAAATCTTGATCTGAATAAAGTGCAGTTTTTTGTGGGGCGGGTTTCGGCGCTGATGAACCCGTTGACATTTGTGATCGTGAACGGAGCAATCATCCTTCTGATCTGGACAGGAGCACTGCGGGTAGAGACAGGGATTCTCACCCAGGGAGCTGTGGTGGCTCTGGTGGATTACATGTCACAGATCCTGGTGGAGCTGGTGAAGCTGGCAAATCTGATCATTACGGTTACAAAGGCAATCGCCTGTGGAAACCGCATCCAAGATGTGTTTGAGGTAGAGACAAGTCTCAAAGATACTGCAGGAACAAATTCTTCCGCGGGAATTTCCTTCTCCAAACAGGAAGAGATGGTAGAATTTGAACATGTGGGTCTGTCTTATCAGAATGCTTCGGAAGAGTCTCTGACAGATATCTCTTTTGCAGCGAGACGGGGTGACGTGATCGGAGTGATCGGGGGCACGGGTTCAGGTAAAACGTCCCTGGTCAATCTCATTCCGAGATTTTATGAGAGAACCTCCGGTGAGATCCGGATCGGCGGAGCTGATATCAAGAAGTATCCTCTTATTCAACTGCGGGAAAAGATTGGGGTCGTACCCCAGAAGGCGGTACTTTTTTATGGGAATATCCGTTCCAATATGCAGTGGGGCCGAAAGGATGCCACAGATGAAGAGATCTGGGAGGCGCTGGAGACAGCCCAGGCGGCGGAATTTGTCAGGGACAAAGAAGGCGGTCTGGATGCACTAGTGGAACAGGGAGGAAGAAATTTTTCCGGTGGACAGAGGCAGAGGCTCACCATTGCCAGGGCGTTGGTAAAGAAGCCGGATATACTGATTCTAGACGACAGTTCCTCAGCGCTGGATTATATGACCGATGCTGCACTGCGTAAGGGAATCCAGGAGAGCCTGGCGGGAACCACAGTATTTATCGTGTCCCAGCGTGCGGCGTCCATTTTGCAGGCAGACCAGATCCTTGTGCTGGATGACGGGGAGCTGGCGGGAAAAGGAACCCATGAAGAGCTACTGCAGAGCTGTGAAGTGTACCGGGAGATCTATGAATCCCAGTTTGGAAAGGAGGAAAAATGATGAGCCAGAAAGAAACGATTCGAAGAGTGTTGAGCTATATCAGACGATATACATTTTTCCTTATCTGTTCGCTGGTGCTGGCGGCGGTGACGGTGGCGCTGACGTTATATGTGCCGATCCTCACCGGGCAGGCCATCGACTGTATCATTGCTCCTGGCGCTGTGGATTTTGACGCCATCCGTCATATATTATGGAAAATCGGTGGCGCAGTGGCGGTGACCATGGTAGCACAGTGGATTATGAATGTGTGCAATAATAAGATTACCTTTAATATCGTGCGGGATATCCGGGACGAGGCATTCCGTAGAATACAGGAGCTGCCTTTAAAGTATATTGACGGGCATTCCCACGGGGAGGTGGTCAGCCGTGTGATCGCCGACGTAGACCAATTCGCAGATGGGCTTCTTATGGGATTTACCCAGTTGTTTACCGGTGTGGTGACAATCCTTGGAACCTTGTTGTTTATGCTCAGTGTGAATGTCAGCATTACGCTGGTAGTCGTAGTGATTACACCGGTTTCTCTGCTGGTGGCAAGTTTCATCGCAAAAAGAACCTATGAGATGTTCAAGCTGCAGTCGGAGACCAGGGGAGAGCAGACGGCGCTGGTGGAAGAAATTCTTGGTAACCAGAAGGTGGTTCAGGCCTTTGCCTATGAGGACGATGCCCAGGAGAAATTTGACGAGATCAATGAGAGGCTTCGCAAATGTTCTCTGCGGGGGATTTTCTTTTCCTCCATCACTAACCCGGCGACCAGATTTGTAAACAGCCTTGTGTATGCGGGCGTTGGGATCAGTGGTGCATTTTTTGCCATCCAGGGAAGCCTTTCTGTGGGACAGCTGTCTTGTTTTCTTCGCTACGCAAACCAGTATACCAAACCATTTAACGAGATTTCCGGCGTGGTGACAGAGCTGCAGAATGCCATCGCCTGTGCTGGAAGAATCTTTGAATTGATCGATGAGACGCCGCAGACACCGGATGCAGAAGATGCAGTGGTACTTCATGACGTGGATGGAAGCGTAAAGATCCAGGATGTAAGCTTTTCCTATGTGCCGGAGCAGCAGCTGATCGAAAATTTTAATTTGGATGTGAAGCCAGGTCAGAGAGTGGCGATCGTGGGACCTACGGGATGTGGAAAGACAACGCTCATCAACCTTCTCATGCGGTTTTATGATGTGAATGCTGGGAAGATTCTTGTCAGCGGCTATGACAGCCACAAGATCACGAGAGAGAGCCTTCGGGAAAATTATGGCATGGTATTACAGGAAACCTGGTTAAAACAGGGAACCATCCGGGAAAATATCGTGATGGGAAAGCCGGAAGCCACGGATGAAGAGGTGATCCAGGCGGCAAAAGCCAGCCATGCCCACAGCTTTATCAAGAGACTCCCCAAGGGATATGACACGGTGATCGGCGAGGATGGCGGCAGTCTGTCCCAGGGACAGAAGCAGTTGTTGTGTATCGCCAGGGTGATGCTTTGTCTGCCGCCTATGCTCATATTGGATGAGGCGACTTCATCCATTGATACCCGTACAGAGATCCGAATCCAAAATGCATTTTCCAAAATGATGGAGGGAAGGACCAGTTTTATCGTGGCACATCGTCTTTCCACCATTCGGGAGGCGGATGTCATACTGGTGATGAAAGACGGGCATATTATAGAACAGGGAAATCATGACGAACTGTTGAAGAAAGAAGGATTTTATGCGGCGCTGTACAATAGTCAGTAGAGTGCTGCGAAACAGCAATGTAATAGGAAAGGAAGGTTTGTGATGGGAAAGATTTACAAAAGTGCTGCCGAGCTAATCGGAAACACGCCATTGGTAGAATTTACGAATATTGAGAAAAAATATGGACTTGAGGCAAAGATATTGGCGAAGCTGGAGTATCTGAATCCCGCCGGAAGCGTGAAAGACCGTATTGCGCTGGAGATGATCGAGGAAGCGGAGAGAAGCGGCAGGCTCAAGCCAGGAGGGACGATCCTGGAACCGACGTCTGGAAATACAGGGATCGGTCTGGCGGCTATCGCCGCCGCCAAAGGATATAAGGCGATCATTGTCTTGCCGGAGACTATGAGTGTCGAGCGGAGAAATATGATAAAAGCTTATGGTGCGGAACTGGTGCTTACTGATGGCAGTAAGGGCATGAAGGGGGCTATTGAGAAGGCAGAGGAACTGAATCAGGAGATTCCAGGCAGCCTGATCGTCGGTCAGTTTGTCAACCCGGCAAATCCAGAAGCCCATAGGAAGAAGACCGGACCGGAGATCTGGGAAGATACAGCCGGAGAGGTGGATCTTTTTGTGGCAGGTGTGGGAACAGGAGGTACGATAACCGGTGTGGGCGAGTATCTCAAAGGTAAAAAGCCTTCTATCAAAGTCGTTGCGGTGGAGCCAGCCGCTTCGCCGGTGCTTTCCCAGGGAACAGCAGGAGCTCATAAGATCCAGGGAATCGGAGCAGGATTTGTGCCAAAGGTTCTGAATACGAAAATTTATGACGCCATAACTACTGTAGAAAATGAAGACGCCTTTGCGACAGCAAAAGAAATCGCCAGAGAAGAGGGGATTCTTGTGGGAATTTCTTCGGGAGCTGCGCTCTGGGCCGCATTGCGGGAGGCAGAAAAGCCGGAAAATAAGGGGAAGAATATCGTTGTATTTCTGCCTGACAGCGGAGACCGCTATTATTCCACCCCACTATTTACCGAATAAAAGGTCCGGCCGAGAACTGCTGTTCCTATTAAAAGGGAGCCGCGGTTCTCTCACAATTTATTCCAGCCGTATTGACGGGCGCAGGTATTTCTATTATAATGAAAATAATATGGCGGAACAGCTAAATATGATTTGGAGAACAAACGGAGGGAAACTGGTATGCTGGAACAATTAAAAAAAGAAGTTTATGATGCAAATATGGAGCTTCAGGAGAAAGGGCTTGTGATCTATACCTGGGGGAATGTGAGCGGAATCGACAGGGAAAATAATCTTGTCGTAATTAAGCCCAGCGGTGTGGAATATGATGAGCTTTCACCGGAGGATATGGTAGTGGTGGATTTTGACCAGAACGTGGTTGAGGGAAAATATCGCCCATCCTCTGATACGGCGACACATATTGAACTGTACAGGGCATTTGACAATCTGGCAGGAGTTGTACATACACATTCTACCTGGGCGGTTACCTTTGCGCAGGCAGGCATGCCGATCCCGGCACTGGGAACGACACATGCGGATTATTTTTATGGTGAAATTCCATGTACCAGGGATCTGACTGCTGCTGAGATCAATGATGAATACGAAAAAAATACAGGTCTGGTTATCGTTGAAACTCTCGGAGAAAGAGATGCGATGGAGGTACCGGGAATCGTAGTGAAGAACCATGGTCCTTTTACCTGGGGAACCTCGCCTGCCAATGCAGTTTACAATGCCGTAGTTCTGGACAAGGTGGCAGAGATGGCTCATCATACTATGACATTGAATCCATCTGTTAAACCGGCCCCCCAGTATTTGCTGGATAAACACTATTTCAGAAAGCACGGAGACAATGCGTACTATGGACA
>CAQOJF010000019.1:14964-29322 GCA_948848225.1 uncultured Eubacterium sp. | reverse complement strand
GGAAGGTCTTTGATCAAGCATTACAAAAGATCGTATACAATGAGAGGGAGCGTCTATAGCTGCTGGATAAACACTATTTCAGAAAGCACGGAGACAATGCGTACTATGGACAGGAAGGTCTTTGATCAAGCATTACAAAAGATCGTATACAATGAGAGGGAGCGTCTTGGGATTGGAACTTTGTCTGAAAAGACGCTTCACGCTGTTGTGAAAAATTATATGGAACCAAATGTGGATTATCATGAGGTTCCGCTGGAAGGTTATGTGGCGGATGTATTCAGGGACGAAGCGGTCATTGAGATACAGACCGCCAATTTTAATGTTCTTCGGCGTAAGCTGGATAAGTTTTTGCCGTTGTATAAGGTAACGATTGTATATCCGATCCCGGCGACGAAGTGGGTGATCTGGGTAGATCCGGAGACGGGGGTGGAGGTGAGCCGACGAAAATCTCCCAAAAAAGGAAGTCCCTATCAGGCATTCAAAGAATTGTACCGTATCAAAACCTATTTGAATCACCCCAATCTCAATGTGTTATTCTTGTTTATCGACTTGGAAGAGACGAAACTGCTGGATGGCTGGAGTCGGGATAAAAAAAGAGGCGCCACCAGATACGACCGGATCCCCGTGGCGCTGGTAGACGAGATGCTCTTTGAGAGGGTGGAAGATTACCGAATGATGATACCGCCGGAACTGTCGGGATTTACCTCAAAGGAATATGCGAAATCAGTGAAAATACCATTGTCCCACGCCCAGACTGCCATGAATATTTTTCATTATCTGGAGCTGGTGGAAAGGGTGGGAAAAAAAGGAAATGCCTATATTTATGAAGTGAAGGAATAAAAATGAATTTGGGGTTGCATTTTAATAAAGAGTGTAGTATTATAGAGATGAACATATGAATAACTGTTCATATGACGAAATGAATTTCTGCAAGGAAAGGTTTGTGTCCCGCAGAGAAAGGAGTTAATATGGCAGAAAAAGATGTGGACTGCTGCGAACTGACGCATCATCATACCGAGCAGGTCAGCCGGTGGAAGGACGATATGCCGGATGAGGATACTTTATATGATCTGGCAGATCTCTATAAAATATTTGGAGATTCCACCCGTATTAAGATCATGTATCTACTGCTTCGCTCGGAAATGTGTGTGTGCGATATCGCGGATGTGCTGAATATGAATCAGTCAGCGATCTCTCATCAGCTGAGAGTATTAAAGCAGAATAAATTAGTAAAGAATAGAAGAGAAGGTAAATCCGTATTTTATTCCCTGACAGACGACCATGTAATGTCGATTCTCAGCCAGGGGATGGAACATATTTTGGAATAATCTGATGCCAGGGGCAAAATCTTTAGAATGGAGAAAATATCATGAAGAAAAAATTTAAAATAGTAAATCTGGACTGTGCGAATTGTGCGGCGAAGATGGAACATGCCATAAATAAGATCGAAGGAGTGGAGAGCGCCGTGGTCAGCTTTATGGCGCAGAAACTTACATTAACCGCGGAAGACGAGGGTTTTGATAAGATTGTGGAGCTGGCAGAGGCGGCTTGTAAAAAAGTGGACGCGGATTGTTATCTTGAGAGATAGGAAGCCAGAGGAGGGAGACTTTTATGACAAAAAAGCAGAAAAATGTATTGTACCGCATCCTTTTTTCCGCTGTGATCTTCGCCTTGTTTTTTCCGTTATTTCATGCAGGGCTTCTCGATGCAGATGCGATATTTGAAAATCATAACTATGCCGTATTGCTTGAATTCTGCCTGTATCTGATCCCTTATGTGGTCATCGGCGGCGATGTGGTGAAAAAAGCGGTGGTAAATATTGGCCATGGTCAGGTATTTGATGAGAATTTTCTGATGTGTATCGCAACTTTTGCTGCCTTTGGAACCGGAGAATATGACGAAGCCGTGGCGGTCATGCTCTTCTATCAGGTGGGAGAGCTGTTCCAGAGTTATGCGGTGAACCGTTCCCGCAGATCCATCACGGAGTTGATGGATATCTGTCCAGAATATGCCAACCTTGAGACAGAAAGCGGAGTAGAGCAGACGGATCCGGAGGATGTGCTGCCGGACAGTATCATTGTGATCAAACCTGGGGAAAAGGTGCCATTGGACGGTGTTGTTGTGGAGGGAAGTTCCTTTGTGGATACCAGTGCGCTGACCGGTGAGTCGGTGCCCCGGAAGTTGAACAGCGGTGATGAGATCATCAGTGGATGTGTAAATGGTTCTGGTGTTTTGCGGGTTCGCGTCACAAAAGAATTTGAAAATTCTACGGTGGCCAGGATTTTGGAGCTGGTGGAAAATGCCAGTACCCGTAAGGCAAAGGTAGAGAACTTTATCACGAAATTTGCCAGATACTATACGCCGATCGTGGTCATCGCTGCACTTCTGATCGCGGTGCTGCCTCCTTTTGTACTGGGACAGGGATTTTCCGACTGGATCCAACGAGGATGTATTTTTCTTGTGATATCCTGCCCTTGTGCCCTGGTGATCTCCGTTCCCCTCAGCTTTTTTGGCGGAATCGGCGCGGCGTCATCCAGAGGTATTCTTGTGAAGGGCAGTAATTACCTGGAAATGGTTTCCCGGATGGATACCATCGTATTTGACAAGACGGGAACGCTGACAAAAGGAGAATTTGAAGTGTCTGAAGTGGTTACAGAAGAGGGAAAGGACGCTCTTCGTATGGCGGCTTCCATAGAGAAATATTCCGGTCACCCGATAGCTCGCTCCATTCTCAACGCCTGCCAGGAGGATCTTGTAGAAGTATCTGGGGTGGAGGAGATCCCGGGATATGGAATGAAAGGGATGGCAGAGGGAAAGATGGTTCTGGCTGGAAATCAAAAACTTTTGTTGGAACACGGAGTGATGGTTCCTGAATCTATGGAAAGACTGATAAAAAAACATCAGACCAGTACTACTGTGTACGTGTCTGTAGATGGAATATATGCCGGCTGTATATTTATCTCAGACCAGATCAAACCAGGAGTGAAAGAAGCCCTGTCTGACCTGAAAAGGGCAGGGGTAAGACGGTTTGTCATGCTGACAGGAGATAAGAAGGAGACCGGTGAGGCGATCGCTGGCCAGCTTGGTATCGACGAGGTGCATGCGGAGCTGCTGCCGGAGGATAAAGTGACAAAACTTGAAAAAATCATGGAAAGGTGCAGTGAGGGAAAGTATGTGGCATTTGCTGGAGACGGGATTAACGATGCCCCGGTGATCACACGGGCGGATATCGGCATCGCCATGGGCAGTATGGGTTCGGATGCAGCCATCGAGGCGGCAGATGTGGTGCTAATGGAGGATGACATATCGAGACTGGCATCAATAATTCGGATCTCTGTGAAGACGATGAAGATCGTTCGGCAAAATATCGTGTTCGCCCTTGGAGTCAAGTTTCTGGTGCTGATTCTGGGAGCTCTGGGGAAGGCAAATATGTGGGAAGCGGTATTTGCTGATGTGGGAGTGGCAGTGATCGCTATATTGAATGCCATGCGTGCGAACTCTGCCCGGTGAAAGATATAAGATTTTACCATTTTTCCGGTTGTGTCAGCAGTTGTAAAATGATATACTTTATGTTAGCCTAACGGTGTCAAGTCGGGTTCGACTTGGCATCGTTAGGCTAGCAATGTTGAGACAGCTCAATACATTGAGCTGGTACAAGTAAAGGAGAAATGTGTGATGAAAAAAGAGACAAAGTGCATTCAGGCAGGATATGAGCCAAAAAACGGTGAATCAAGAATGATCCCTATTGTTCAGAGTACCACCTTTAAATATGATTCCAGTGAGGATATGGGAAAGTTATTTGACCTGGAAGCAAGCGGTTATTTTTATACAAGACTTCAGAATCCCACCAATGATTATGTTGCGGCAAAAATATGTGCTCTGGAGGGAGGGACAGCGGCGATGCTTACCTCTTCCGGACAGGCGGCCTCTTTTTATTCAGTATTTAATATCTGCAGCGCAGGGGACCATGTGGTATCCTCATCTACGATCTACGGGGGAACCTATAATCTCTTTGCGGTGACGATGAAGCGCATGGGGATCGAGTTTACCTTTGTGGATCCAGATTGTTCCGAGGAAGAGCTAGAGGCGGCATTCCAGCCCAATACCAAGGCAGTATTTGGTGAAACCATTGCCAATCCAGCGCTTATCGTATTTGATATCGAGCGGTTTGCCAAGGCGGCACATGCCCACGGAGTGCCACTGATCGTTGACAATACTTTTGCTACGCCGATCAACTGCCGTCCTTTTGAGTGGGGGGCAGACATCGTTATCCATTCCACCACGAAATACCTGGATGGCCATGACGCATCGGTAGGCGGCTGTATTGTGGACTCTGGAAAATTTGACTGGTTTGCCTATGCGGATAAGTTTCCAGGGCTGACCACGCCGGATGAATCTTATCATGGTATCACCTATGCAGAAAAATTTGGGCTGGAGGGCGCCTATATCACAAAGGCTACCGCACAGTTAATGAGAGATTTGGGTTCGATCCAGGCGCCGATGAATGCCTATCTTCTGAATCTTGGAATAGAATCCCTTCATGTGAGAATGCCAAGACATTGTGAAAATGCTCAGAAGGTGGCGGAATTTTTGGAGGCTCATGATCAGGTGGCATGGGTGAATTATCCAGGCTTACCGGGAAATAAGTATTATGAGAGAGCAAAAAAATATATGCCAGAGGGAACTTGCGGGGTCGTATCTTTTGGCGTAAAGGGCGGTAGAAGTGCGGCAGAGAAGTTTATGTCCAAATTAAAAATAGCAATGATTGCAACCCATGTGGCAGATGCTCATACCTGCATTCTCCACCCGGCATCGGCGACCCATCGTCAGATGAATGATGAAGAACTGATTGCTGCCGGTGTAGGACCAGATCTGGTGAGATTATCTGTGGGAATAGAAAATGTCAATGATATCATAGAGGATTTAGCGCAGGCATTGGCATAGTACACGTTTGTATATGACTGGAAAGAACAGGTGAAAATTATTTGCCTGTTCTTTTTTTTGATTTAATTTATAAAAATAATCCTTGCAATTTATCAGAAAAGAGGATATAATGACAATTAATCTGAAATTCTAAATTCAGGATCAGACATTTCGTCTGGAAATCTCTATGACAAGATGGAACTGCCATCAAAAACACAGCCTGTGCGTATCATAGGAACACCGTGGTGTCGTTGAGCCAGAGTTGTGACAGTATATTACTGCCGGGAATGCAGCGATAATAAGGGGAAGGAGGGATGTGGCATGAATGTTGTTTTTTATGGGAAAATAAAGTTGTGAGAGCGAAAGCAGTAAACTGTATTTCGTTATATTTAGTAAGAAAAAGGGGGATTTATGTATGAAAATAGAAAAGGAAATAGAAAAATTAATATTATCACTTCTGTTGATCCTGGCTCTGTTGGCGGGAATTTGTCAGGAAGCGCCAGTTTTTGCCTCTACAGCTGTAGCGGCTAGTGGAAAAATAGGGGATAACAGCTGGCAGCTGGATTCGGACGGAGTACTTACCCTGTCAGGCAGCGGCGAATTTGTGGCTTTGGAACGGGAAAATGTGCCATGGTATAGTCATCGTTCTGATATAAAAAAGGTTGTTTTTGCCATGAGCCGTGTTTCTGGAGGTGATATCAGTGGATATTTTGCCGACAGCCCCAAGCTTGCTTCTGTCAACAATATTCCGCTGGGAGTTGAAAAAATGCAGGAGAGCTTTCTCGGCTGCCGGCAGCTCAGACAGGTTGGGACAATACCAGAAACTGTTGTATCCATAACCAGTGCTTTTAAGAATTGCAGTAGTCTGAATCAGCAGATCACCATTCCAGGAAATGTAGTCGAGGCGTCAGGCCTGTTTGATGGCTGTCTCGCACTGGCGATTACGCCGGTGATCCAGAGTGACCGCATCGAGGACATGAGCTATATGTTCCGTCATACCGCAATTACTTCTGCCCCCCGTCTATCGAAGGCAACAAGGGATCTGTCCTATACCTTCAGTCAGTGTGATGTGCTCAAGGCGGCGCCGGAGATACCCGAAACGGTTGAGCTCATGGATCATACCTTTGAATACTGTTATGAAATGACGTCGGCGACTTCCATTCCGCCCAATGTAAAATCCATGAGTTATTGTTTTACATATTGTATGGAGCTAATGTCTGCTCCTGCCATTACTTCAAAAAAATTGGAGAATATGAGCGGCGCATTCAGTTATTGTTATGATATGCAGACAGCGCCGGGGATTCCGGGAAGTGTGAAGAATCTGGATTATGCCTTTTATAACTGTCAGAGTATGAGGACGGTACCAGACATTCCGCCGAATGTCACGACGATGCGGTATTGTCTGGCATGCTGTGGAAGGGCAGAGGGATCTATGACCATTTATACAGTGATCAAAGATCCGGAAAAGTATCATTGTTTTGCCGGGGATACGGCATTGTACAGCCCGCACAATAAACCTTACTATCTTGGAGGAACCGGAAAAGGGGTAACGGTGAACTATGTGAAAAATAATAAGGATGATGTTATAAAATATCTTTCCAGGGGATGGAACTGCGGGGCGCTGGTAAATAACAAATATATAGAGGGTCTGAGTCTTGGTGAGAGCAAAGAACAAAAGATAGCGGATTGCACTGTAAAAGGTCTAAAGTCCTTTACTTATACAGGGAAAGGATTCTGGCCGGAACCAGAGATTTATTATAGCAGTTTGAAATTAAGGATGGGGACAGATTATTCATTATCTTATGAAAATAACGTGAATGCGGGCACCGCTGTCATCCATATATCGGGAAAGGGGAACTATTCAGGCAGAAGTATTGCGGAATTTACCATACAGGAGGCAGTCTTTTCTACAGTAAAGGCCTACTCCTATACAGGAGTTTACGATGGAAAGCCCCATTCCATCGCTGTGGCTCAGGATGAGGGCGGTAAGATTGAATACGGGACGGAAGAAGGGCAGTTCACAATGGATAAATGTCCGGAGTATACACTGCCAGGCACATACCGGACGTATTTTAGGGTGGTTAAGCCAAATTATGCCACGTATACCGGAAGTGCGGACGTGACCATCGAAAAAAATACACTGCAGGTTCAGTCCGAGGGGTATTCCGGAGATTATGACGGGAATCCCCATAGTATCTCTATCCAGGCCGAGAAGGAAGCTGTCGTCAGATATGGCACCAAAAAGGGAGAGTATACAACATCTGTCTGCCCATCCTATGTAAATGTAGGAAGATACAACGTGTATTTTGAAGTTTCCAGGACGGGATACGAGACCTTTTATGGAATGCGGATGGTCATTATAAAACGAAAGCAGATCCATGAAATGACGTTTCCTTCAGCCTCAGCGATTCGCAGTGGAGAACGGCTGGGAAGCTCAATTCTTTCAGAATATTATAATACATATGGAATATTTTCCTGGAAAACGCCCAATGTGATTCCAGAAGCAGGGAGCGGTCAATATCCGGTGGTTTTTGAGCCGAAGGATCTGGTGAATTACGATTTCAGCGGGGTGGAAGGATATGATGAAGAGGAAAAGAAGATCACGCGTCAGGTGGCAGTTCAAGTAACTGTGCCGACGCCGGAACCAACACCGACATCAATACCAGATGTAACATCAAGCGCAGCACCAGATATAACACCGGGTCCGGCACCAAATGCAACGCCGGATATAACACCGGATGACTTCCCGGGTAAAACATGGGAGCCGGCCGGACAGCCGGAACCTGGAACCACAGGCAAACCAGAAGCATCACACAAACCGAATGATTTTCCCGGAACATCACCGATCGAGACGATATCGCCAGAAGAGGTACAGGAAGGACAGGGAATTTCTCAATGGATTCAGATGTTCGATAACTGGCAGGAGAGAAAATATGCCGGGACTGGGAAAAAGGTGCGCCGGCCCGGCAGAGTAAAAATCAAAGAGGCAAAGCGAAAGAAAAAGATGATCTGTATTCGATGGAAGAAAATAGGAGAGGCAGAAGGTTATCAGTTACGGTATTCTCCAAGGCGGTCTATGAAGAAGGGGGTGAAAAGAAAAAATGTCCGCAAAATGCGGACAAGTTTAAAATGGAAATACTCCCCAAAGTGCTATGTAAAGATCCGGGCATATTCCATAAATGGAAAGAAAAAAATTTATGGAAAATGGAGCCAGATTCGCCGGGTGAAAGCGGCAGAAGGATAATGCGGTTTATTCATTATCCAGGAAACGCATCTTGCTGTTTGCAGATTTGGCGACTTCACCAATAAAAGCACCCTGTATATTTTTGGAATGTACACAGTTGGCGCAGTAATTGCCAAAACGGATTGGAACACCGCAACACTTGCAGTGAATGAAAACAGAAGAATTTTCTGGTATCTCTACCTTGCCAAGTCGGAGATATTCTCCAATCTTTGATTTGCGGACTCCGGTATTTGCAGACAATTCAACGGCATTGGTAGGACCGTTTTCATCAAGATATTTTTTTATCTTTCCGAAATCATTATATTGTTCGCTGCCACATTTCTCACATACGAATTTTCCAGCGTATTTATATTGCATTAAAATATGACATTCAGGGCACCAGAACTGCGAATCATCGGCATAACGTTCGTTTTTAAGTATTACTTTCTTATCTGCCATTGTGCCACCTCCTACATAATATACTTAAAGTTTACTAAAATTAGAAAGAAATTGCAATACATATTCCAAAGGAAAAGTATTTTTTTGTGGTCGAAAGGTAAAAAGGCTGCTCAGCGGAGCAGTCTTTTTATGGAAATAGAATATAATTCGCTGCTATGTTCCCGCCAGTTATTGCATATTTTTACTGCATCTTCTTCCGTTGGCACAGTTAACTTTGTCTCAAATATAATATGATTGTTTTCCCGGAGAGAGCAGGTGGCGATATATTCGCCATGATCTATAAGGGTATAATCACTGATCACCGTAAGACGCTCAATGATCGGCAAATTGTTTTTTTCCAGATACTCATCAATCTCCTGTCGGATTTCAGAGGAAAGACTGGAAATAAATAGGTTCAGGGTTTCTCTGCCAGCATCTGTAATGCTGTAAAAGGAAGTGTTATAAGTAGTCGAACAGGATATGAAATCTGTCTCCAGCAGCTCGGCAAAGGCATTTTGCACATTGAAATAATTGGTATACCCCCGTTCTGTTATATAATCCGAAATTAAGTTAAGGGTCATAGGGGATTCTACCTGGTTGAGGGTATACAGGATAATCAATTTGTAGATGGTAATGGCTTCTTTCATCAGGCGTTATACTCCTTTCCCTGCCAGATATTCCGGATCTTAAGCTGGCGGTGAATTTCGTTAAGTACCTGCCGTTTGTGACGGCTCCACTCAGGAGCAATAAGCAGGTCTCCTGGACCGTCTCCGGTCAGACGGTGGATGACGATGTGTTCTGGCAGAATGGAAAGGGAACGAAGAACGATCTGTATATACTCATCCTGTGATAGTGCTCTAAATTCATGATTCAGGAACATATCTGCCAGAACTGTATTTTTTAATATATGCAACAACTGTATTTTTATCCCGTCAGACCTGCTTCCTACATGGGCAACCGTTTCAAGAAAATCGTTCTCAGTCTCCTGGGGCAGTCCGGCGATGACGTGTGTAACGACTTCGATACCAATGGATTTCAAGGATTCTACAGCTGTATCATAGACTCCCAGAGGGTAGCCACGGCGGATTAAGTCAGCGGTGAATTCATGAATGGTCTGCAGGCCCAGTTCTACTATGATGGGCTTGATCCTGCGGCATTCTTCCAATAGTTTCATAACCTTTGCCGGCAGACAATCCGGCCGGGTGGCGATGGATAACATGACCACATCGGGATGCTCCAAGGCCTCCATATACATGGGCCGGAGAATTTCTGTCGGCGCATAGGTGTTGGTAAAAGACTGAAAATAGGCGATAAAATGATTTCCAACCTGCTTTCGTTGTGAAAGACCACGGATGCCGTTGTCGATCTGTGTTCGGATCGAACTGGTCCGGGGGGAAGCGAAGTCGCCGGAGCCGTTTCCGCTGCAGAAGATACAGCCTCCCCGGCCCAGGGTTCCGTCCCGGTTGGGGCATGTCAGCCCACTCTCCAGGGATACTTTATATATTTTTTCTCCATAGCGCTGTTTCATCTCATAGTCCAGAGAATGGTAGGGTTTTTCACCCCAGAGTCGTTTCTTCATGGATATGTTCTTTCACTGCCTGGCTGACGATGTCCGCGACACGGGGATCAAAAGCTTCCGGCATTATGTTGTTCTCATTCAGTTCATCTTCCGGAACCAGTGAAGCGAGGGCAAGGGCAGCAGCCAGTTTCATCTCTTCTGTGATCTGGGAGGCATGTCCCTCCAGGGCGCCTTTAAATATACCAGGAAAGGCAACTACATTGTTGATCTGGTTGGGGAAATCTGATCTGCCGGTTCCTACTACTTTTGCACCAGCTTTTTTGGCAATATCCGGCATAATCTCTGGATCTGGATTTGCCATGGCGAAGAGTATGGCGTCCTGGTTCATAGAGGACACCATTTCCGGAGTGACGATATTGGGGGCAGAGACGCCCACAAAGATATCTGCATCTACAAAGGCGTCTGCCAGAGTACCAGATTTTCCTTCCAGATTGGTGATCTCCATCATTTCCTTCTGCATCCAGTTCAGTTCCGGGGTTTGTTTGTTGAGAATTCCCGACTTGTCACACAGTGTTATGTGGGGAAAACCATATTTTAAAAGAAGCCGGCTGATGGCGATACCAGCTGACCCGGCGCCATTAACGACAATCTTACAATTTTCTTTTTTCTTCCCGGTTACCTTCATGGCATTGATGATGCCGGCCAGGACGACGATGGCAGTTCCGTGCTGGTCGTCATGAAAGACGGGAATATCCAGCAGTTCTTTGAGTCGGTTTTCAATTTCAAAACATCGTGGTGCCGAGATATCTTCCAGATTGATGCCGCCGAATGCCGGTGCAATATTTACAACAGTTTTTATGATCTCTTCGGTATCCTGGGTGTCCAGACAGATCGGGAAGGCATTGACACCGCCGAATTCCCGGAATAATACAGCTTTTCCTTCCATCACAGGCATCGCCGCTTCTGCACCAATATTTCCCAGTCCAAGGACTGCGCTTCCGTCAGATACGACAGCGACAGTATTGGCTTTGATCGTATAACGATATACCTCTTTTTTATCTTTTGCAATGACTTTGCAGGGTTCTGCAACTCCTGGTGTATAGGCGATGGCAAGGTCTTTTCTGGATTTGACCTGGCATTTGGGAGTGACATCAAGTTTTCCATTCCATTCTTTATGTAAGGCAAGTGCCTTCTCATTATAGCTCATAGTAATCCTCCGTTTTGCAAACTCCAAATTTATCCCATTTATTCTACCACTTTTAATAAGTAAAAACAATATTAAAAAAATCTTCTTTAGTTTCTGAAAACTACTTGTGCTTTTTTATATAAATGGTACAATAGAATATAAACAACAGAGTATAATTAGAAAATTTTGAGAGGAAGGTTTGTCAGATGACGTTAGAACAAGCGAAAAGGAAGCTTTCTGCTGTCGGTCAAGAACATTTGCTTCGTTATTGGGATGAATTGGATGAAGAACAGAGGTCTTATCTGCTGGAACAGATTGAAGGACTGGATATGGATCTTCTGAAGCTGGTGCAGACGGAATCCAGGGAGACACCAAAGGGAAAACTTGAACCTCTGGGGGCGCTGACGATCGACGAAATACAGAAAAAAAGACATAGGTATGAGAGCGTCGGGATTCGAGCCTTAAAAGAGCGCCGTGTGGGTGCTGTACTTCTGGCGGGTGGTCAGGGGACTAGACTGGGACTGGATAAGCCCAAAGGGATGTTGAATGTTGGGGTGGAGAAGGAACTGTATCTTTTCGAGCAATTGATCCATAATATGCTGCAGGTGGTGGACAAAGCAGGAAAATGGATTCCGCTGTTTGTCATGACCAGTGAAAAAAATCACAAAGATACAGTTGATTTTTTTGAGAAAAAAGAGTATTTTGGATATGAAAGAAAGTATGTATATTTCTTTATGCAGAAAATGGCGCCATCGGTAAGTTATGATGGTAAAATTCTTATGGAAGAAAAATATAAGATCTCATCTTCGCCAAATGGTAACGGCGGCTGGTTTATTTCTCTTGCCAATGCCGGTCTTTTGGACAAGATTTCAGAGATGGGGATAGAGTGGCTCAATGTATTTTCTGTGGATAATGTTCTCCAGAAGATTGCAGATCCGGTATTTGTTGGTGCTGTAATTGAGCAGGGATGCGTCTGCGGTTCCAAGGTTGTGGCAAAAGCGGATCCGAATGAACGGGTCGGCGTGCTTTGTCTGGAAGATGGGAAGCCTTCTATTGTGGAATATTATGAGATGACAGATGAGATCATCCACTCGCGGGATGAAGACGGAAAACTTCTTTATAACTATGGAGTGATTCTGAATTACCTTTTTAATGTAGAGGTTCTCACACAGATTATGAATCAAAATCTTCCTACTCATATAGTGGAGAAAAAAATCCCTTATATTAATGACTACGCAGAATATGTAAAACCGGAGGAGCCAAACGGATACAAATTTGAGACTTTGGTATTGGATATGATACATATGATGGATAACTGCCTGTCTTTTGAAGTAATAAGAGACAGAGAATTTGCGCCGATCAAAAATGCTACAGGTGTAGACTCCCTGGAAAGTGCAAGAGAGCTTATGAAGAAGAATGGAATTGAATTTTAATTGCCAGACCTTTGGGACGAATCAAGTTTATGAATTGTGTTTGGCTTTCAGAAAGGACAGAAAGAATGGATTTATCAAAATTATCGTTGAAGGAACTTCGTGAAATAGCGAAGGAAAAAGGCTTGTCTGGAGTGTCTGGTCTGCGGAAGGCAGATCTGGTGCATGAACTGGAAAAATTGACACGTTCTGATGCCCGGACGGCAGTTCCATCAGAGGAGTACCAAAAGAGAGAAAGAACCGCTAAAAGAGCTGAGGGAAATGCGGTTCAGACGACGGAAAAGGAAGAGAAGAAAAAACAGACGTATACCTACGTTCCCAATCACGGGGACAGGGGACATACCAGAAATAGTAATGCCAGCATACACCGCAGTGAGAACCGGCAGGATAACCACCTGGAGCAGCAGGAGAGCCAGCCGCTTCGTACCATCGAGGATGTGGTGAAGGCGGGGCTGATTACTATTGCCAGGGACCGTCAGGTATCAGATGTTCATCCCAGGGAGATCAAAGAGCTGGACAGTGGCATCACAAAAAGAGGAATTTTGGAGATTATGCCGGAGGGATACGGTTTTATCCGTTGCGATAATTTTCTTCCCGGGGAAAATGACGTCTATGTCTCGCCGGCATTTCTCAGAAGGTTTGGACTTCGCACCGGCGATATTGTGGAGGGTAACATCCGGGTAAAGACACAAAATGAAAAGTTCAGCGCACTTCTTTATATGAAAAGCGTCAACGGGCGTCCCATTACATATCTTGTTCGCAGGCATAAGTTTGAAGATTTGACACCGATTTTCCCAAATGAAAGGATACATTTGGAGACTCCGGGGGCCGGTGTATCTATGAGAATGCTGGATTTGATTGCGCCGATCGGAAAAGGACAGAGAGGAATGATTGTGTCCCAGCCCAAAACGGGAAAGACGACTCTGTTAAAACAGGTGGCTAGTGCCATTACAAAAAATTATCCGAAGATGCATCTTTTGATCCTGCTTATCGACGAGCGCCCGGAGGAGGTTACGGATATCAAAGAATCCATCGAAGGAGAACGGGTAGAGGTGATCTATTCCACCTTTGATGAACTTCCGGAAAATCATAAACGGGTTTCGGAAATGGTGATCGAGAGAGCCAAACGTCTCGTGGAGGGCGGTGATGATGTGGTGATCCTTCTTGACAGTATCACCCGTCTTGCCAGAGCTTACAACCTCACTGTCACCCCCAGCGGCCGCACACTTTCAGGAGGTCTTGATCCGGCAGCCCTGCATATGCCAAAGCGTTTCTTTGGTGCCGCAAGAAATATGAGAGAGGGGGGGAGCCTGACGATCCTTGCCACGGCACTGGTAGATACTGGAAGCCGAATGGATGACGTGGTATTTGAAGAATTTAAGGGCACCGGCAATATGGAACTGGTTCTTGACCGTCATTTGTCGGAAAAACGTGTGTTTCCGGCGATCGACATACAGAAGTCAAGTACCAGGCGTGAGGATCTTCTACTGAGCCAGAGTGAATTGGAAGCAGTGTTCCTTATGCGCAAGGCCCTGGGATCAAATTCCAATACGGAAAACAATCTGGAGCAGATTATCAACCTGTTCCGCAAAACCAAAAATAATCAGGAATTTATCGAGATGATAAAAAAATCAAGTTT
>CAQOJF010000019.1:0-14864 GCA_948848225.1 uncultured Eubacterium sp. | reverse complement strand
TATTAAACACTAGAAAAAAGCTGATTTTTTAAAGATTATATATCAGGAATTTATCGAGATGATAAAAAAATCAAGTTTTATTAAACACTAGAAAAAAGCTGATTTTTTAAAGATTATATATCAGGAATTTATCAAAACAATAAAAAAAATCAAGCTTCATTAAAAACGCTTGCATTTTTTTGAAAATTATGATACAATGAACAAGCCGATTTTGAGAATTGAAAATTTTAGTAGTGAGGTGAAAATACATGAGAGAGGGAATTCATCCGGAATATTTTCAGGCAAAGGTTGTGTGCAACTGCGGAAATGAGTTTACAACAGGTTCGACCAAAGAAGATATTCACGTTGAAGTATGTTCTAAATGCCATCCATTCTACACAGGACAGCAAAAATCCATGGCAGCTCGTGGTGCGATTGATAAGTTCAATCGTAAGTATGGCTTAAAATAAGCAAATTATGAACAGAGTATGGCTCCGCATGTTTCTGTATTGATGATACTGAGGCTTGCGGAGTTGTTGCATATTTAGCTCAATGGTGCCAGTTTGAATGTTGAGGTGTCGTTGAGCTTAGAGTAGTTTATACACAGAAAAGGATGATGTCAGATATGAGATATTCGGGTATTGGCGGTCAGGCTGTGATCGAAGGCGTTATGATGAAAGCGTCGGACCAGTATGCAGTTTCTGTGCGCAAACCAGACGGAAAGATCGAAGTAAAAGTAGAAAAGTTTAAAAGTCTGAAGGATCGATATGCCATAGCTGGTATTCCAGTGGTTCGTGGAATCGTTGCCTTTGTTGAATCCCTGGTTATGGGTATGAAGACATTGAATTATTCGGCAAGTTTCTGGGAAGAGGAAGAACAGAAGGCAGACATTCAGAAAAAGAAGGATAAAAACAAGAATCAGGAACAGGGCAGAGGAAATGATCTTGTGATGGGGCTGGTGGTAATGCTGGCAGTGGTTCTGGCGGTAGGTCTGTTTGTTCTGCTTCCTTTTTTCGTATCAGAACTTTTATCGAAGGCAGTTCCTTCTGTTCAGCTGCGGGGACTGATCGAGGGTGTCATTCGTGTGGCACTGTTTGTAATTTATGTTAAGACGATTTCCTGTATGGAAGATATCCATCGGGTTTTTATGTACCACGGGGCGGAGCACAAGTGTATCAACTGTCTGGAAAACGGATTGGAACTGACTGTGGATAACGCGCGGAAGCAGACCACGGTACACAAGAGATGTGGTACCAGTTTCATGCTGGTGGTTATGTTTGTGAGCATTTTGTTTTTTATGTTCATATCCGTATCAACGCTCTGGCTCCGTATGCTTCTGCGAATTTTATTGATTCCTGTTATCGCGGGACTTTCTTATGAATTTATTATTTTTGCAGGAAAGACAGAGAATCTGGTTATGACAATATTGAGTAAGCCAGGACTCTGGCTGCAGTCCCTGACCACAAAGGAACCGGATGATGCGATGCTGGAGGTAGCGATTTCCTCGGTAGAGGCAGTTTTCGACTGGAAGAAGTTTCTGGAGGAAAGTGTGCAGCAGCCCGACCAGGAAGAGATCAACCAGAAAGAAACAGGTGAAAATATAGAAGAAGCTGCTTCCACGGATGAAAAGTCAGAACTGGAAACCGCAGGTTTCGAGGTGGTTGAGGTCGGTGATGAAGAAGAGGATGATGAGATCCTTCAATCACTGGACCGGTATTTTGATGATCATGAGAAAACGGTAACCAGCGAGGAAAAAATGACATTGAGACAGATGCTGGAACGGGGACGGTTGGAACTGTTTCGGGCAGAGGTGCCGGAGCCGGGAGAAAATGCCTGGTATCTACTGCAGTCATGTTTTAGCAATAAGGATTTTTCATACCGCCGGAACGATTATTTTTTCCATCAGGAGGATGAGGTGGATGAGATGGTTCAGAATCGATTTTTTGAAGCGGTGAAAAAGCGCAGTCAGCGAATTCCTCTGGAGTATATATTAGGCTATACAGAATTTATGGGACTGGTCTTCGAGGTGGATGAAAATGTTCTGATTCCAAGACAAGATACGGAACTGCTGGTGGAGACAGTGATTCCCCTGTGCGACGGAAAAAGGGTTTTGGATTTGTGCACCGGTTCCGGGTGTATCGGTTTGAGCATTGCCGTAGCCGGCACACCAGGTGAAGTTATTCTCACTGATATTTCAGAGAAAGCGTTAGACACGGCTAAGAAAAATCTGCTGCGGTTACAGAGACAATACGGGAGATTTCTGCATACGAAGCGGGGAATTTCGATGATCTGTGGTGATCTCTGGGACCCTGTTCAAGGAAAATATGATGTAATTGTGTCAAATCCACCTTATATCGAGACCGGAGTGATACCGGAGTTAATGCCAGAGGTAAAAGATTTTGAACCGAGGTCGGCCCTTGACGGAGGCGTGGAGGGAATGGATTTTTATCAGAGAATTGTGGAAAGAGCTTTAGAGTATCTGAACCAGGAAGGAATGCTGTGCCTGGAAATTGGATACAATCAGGGAGAATGCGTGAGGACGCTTATGGAGCGGCATGGTTTCTCAGATATCAAAGTATATAAAGATCTTGCCGGCTGCGACAGGGTTGTGACTGGGAAATATATAGATCAATGAGGAAGGAAAGAAGTTTATGTTTGATAAGCTGGAAGATACATTACTGCGTTATGAAGAGGTGCTGAATGAGCTCAGTGAGCCAGATGTGCTCAACGATCAGAGCCGTTACCAGAAACTGATGAAGGAACAGGCTGATCTGGAACCTGTCGTGACCAAATATAAAGAATATAAGGCGGCAAAGGATGGAATCGAGGACAGCCTGGCAATTCTTGAGGAGGAAAACGACGAGGAGATGCGGGAACTTGCCAAAGAAGAGCTGAATGAGTGCAAGGCAGGTATCGATAGGATCGAACAGGAGCTACGTATCCTTCTTCTTCCCAAAGACCCCAATGACGATAAAAATGTTATCGTGGAGATCCGTGCCGGGGCCGGCGGGGATGAGGCAGCTCTGTTTGCGGCAGATCTTTACCGCATGTATTGTAAATATGCCGAGACGAACCGCTGGAAGATTGATACGATGAATTCCAATGAAAATGGAATTGGCGGTTTTAAAGAAGTTGTATTTATGATCAATGGTTCTGGTGCTTATTCTAAACTGAAATACGAGAGCGGAGTTCATCGGGTCCAGAGAATTCCCACGACGGAATCTGGCGGGCGGATTCACACCTCCACGGCGACGGTGGCAATCATGCCGGAGGTAGAGGACGTCGAGGTGGAGATCGATCTGAATGACTGCAAATTTGACGTGTTTCGTGCCTCCGGCAATGGCGGTCAGTGCGTCAACACGACGGATTCAGCAGTGCGGCTCACCCATATTCCGACTGGGATCGTCGTTTCCTGCCAGGATGAAAAATCCCAGTTAAAAAATAAAGACAAGGCGATGAAAGTTCTCCGTGCCAGACTTTACGAGCTGGAGTGTGCCAAGGCACATGATGAGGAAGCCGAGAAACGTCGAAGCCAGATCGGGACGGGAGACCGTTCCGAAAAAATAAGAACCTATAATTATCCCCAGGGAAGAGTGACGGATCACAGGATCAAGCTGACGCTGCACCGCCTGGATTCCATTATCGACGGGGATCTGAATGAAGTCATTGACAGCCTGATCGCTGCCGACCAGGCGGCAAAGCTGGCAAATATGAATGAATAAGGGATTGTATACATGAGCTGGGAGCTGCTGAAATTACAGCATTTCCTGGCTCTGTTTAGATGCAAGGAAATAACCACCGGCTGTGCCAGGCAAGCGTATCCGAATTGACATCATTAAACGGTGTAAAATACCGGCTATTCGGTATATATTACCGCTCATAGTTATGCTATTTATTGGTATCATAGAATAAAAAGTAAAGGGGCATAAATATGGGCGATAGATGTGTTGAGGATGCGCTTATTGGAGCGAACCTGAAGAAATTCAGGGAAGTTTTTCAAATAAAAAGAAAAGAACTCGCAGAAATTTTCCATATTTCAGAAGATGGTGTATATCGCATCGAACGAGGAGAAACTGGCTTGTCAAGTTCATATGCCTATATTTTGGCAAAAGAACTGCATTGTGATATGAACTTTATATATGGAAATACTCCAGAACCTGCACTTTTAAACATAGAGGATTCGGATATGCAGCAGTTGACGACGTCTGGTATTGCACAAAGGCTGAGGGTATATGCACAGTTTTTGGATGAAATGAACAAGGGAGAAAAGCGAAGGGATGCTGACTAGTGTTAATATTGCACTTGAAATGATAGCAACTCTGATCTGTGTGAATCATTTGTTCTGCAAGAAGTATTATTTTCGGATTCATGATGCGGTATTTATATTGTCTGAAATAATCATAATAGAAAGTGCCAATTATCTGGGGCTGTCAAAGGGGATGGCGCTGTTTGGATATATTGGCATTTATATTTATGAGCTGGTTAAATTCAAATGTTCTATCCGCATGGCAAATGTCAATTTGATGTTGTTTATTATTTTTGGTGTGGTGGCACAGATATTTTGTTCAATTCCTGCTCTAATGCTGGAGAAATATGTTGATATCGATATACTCATGATAGGCTTTAATTCTTTTATGGTACTTGTATTTTGGGGAATCAGCAGAAAAGGAAGGCTGTTGAAAGTATCCAGAGCTGCCATGAATTTTAATATGCTTATCAATATTGCAACAGGAATCTCCTTTGCAGGTGCTGTCTATATTCTGGTGGTTTATAAGCTGACGGAATATATGAGGGTTACAGATTACATTATATTTGGCATGTGGACCATATTGTCCGGGGTTTTAATTGTAAAGTGGCAACAGGAAAAATTTAAGAAAATTGCAGAAGAAAAGGAAATCGAACTAAGAAACACCTATGAAGAAGTACATAAACAGCTGCTAGAAACCATCCGTAAAAAGCAACATGATTTTAATAATCAAATCAATGCGGTATATAGTTTGCATATTGTGGCAAAGGATTACGATGAACTCGTGTCCATGCAGAAAAATTATTGTGGTGAACTTCTTAGAGATAACCGGTATTCCCGGTTGCTATCTGGTGGTTCGCCTATTATTATCGGTTTTCTTTATTCTAAATTTATGGAGGCGGAGAGAAAAGGATGCAGCATCGAATTTGATGTAAAAATTGATAAGATGATATGTCGAATTCCACAATATAAAATTGTAGAGATTCTGGGTATATTACTGGATAATGCCATAGAGGCAGTTGCAGAGTGGGAATCAAAGGGGATTTATGTAAAGCTCTATGAAGTGGAAAATGCAATATATATTGTAGTGAAAAATGATTCGGAGGTTTTTTCAAGGCAGGAGTTTGTTAGGTTTATTCAACCCGGTTACTCGACAAAAGGGAAAGGAAGGGGCACTGGCCTGGCGAAATTAGTGGACATGTTAAAAGAGTATGATTGTGAGTTGAATATTTATTTTGAGAAAAATGAAAACACTCGTATTGTTTTTATGGTCCATATCACAGAATGAATTTAGGAGTGGCGCCACTGAAATTAGGTCCTTCTTTGTAATTTTGCTGCAATAAGCAGTAACGTCTGCAGCTGGATTATCCAAAAACCAGTAATGATATACTGGCTGATTGGTACAATAAACATGATCACAGCATATAATGTGATCATGGCAAATGACTGTCGTTTGGACTTCTTGATCTGTATGCCATTAGGTACAGGGCGACAGGAGGAGACGACGGGGGCAAAAAGATAGTTTATAATCACACAGGCTAAGAGCAATGTAAAGTATATTGGTCTTGGCAGTGTGATATCAGGAAGCTGACATATGCCAAGGTAAAAAATGAGAAATGACACAAGCAGGCAGCTGACATAGTGTTTAAAATGTAACCCCCCTGTACAGGTTCTAAGCATGAACAGGACGATGATTGCGACGAGATATTGGGGGATATGATGTGTCAGTGCGAAAAACACACCTATGATAAAGAGTTTGCTTAATTCTGACAGCACACTTACGACAGTATATCGAATTTGTTCAATCTGATAATCTGTGTAGCCAAAATCGGCTTGTAAATAATCTTTTATCATCGTTGCATACCTCCTGCATAAATTTTATCAAAAGAAAAAGAGAAAGAAGGATATATTTACCAGGTAGGCATTTGTCGCAATAAAAGCAGAATTTTTGCCGAACTATGTTACTTTTAATGATCTTGTTTGGTAAAACATATAATTTAGATATATTTTAAAGGAAGTGATTAATGTGAAGGAGATACTCATATTAGAAGATAAAAAGCAGACGAGACTGGCTTTGGCCCAGATGGTAAAAGAAGTAGACCCGAATGCGGAAATATATGCCTTTGCCAGAGAAGAGGAGGCATATGCAGCTGCTATGAAGAGAAGCATTGATCTGTTTCTTTTGGATATTATTCTTCATCCGGAAATTATGGGGGACCAGTCTGGCGCAGATTTTGCACAGAATATAAGAACAATAGAAAAATATGCCTTTACACCGATTGTTATTCTTACTTCTTTGTATGACCCTAAAATGTGTATGTATGCTTCGGTTCACTGTTATCAATTTATTGAGAAGCCATTTGACAGGGAAAAGGTAATAGAAACGATTCGGGAAGCAATGAAATATGAGACACTGGATAAAAAGGATCGGAATATTATTTTTCATGCGGATGGGTTGCTTCAAATGGTCCCTGTCAGAGAAATTATTTATATTAAAAGCAAAGAACACAAATTATATATTAGAACCATAGATGATTATTTTTCTATTCCATATAAATCCTGTAATGCCATGCTCAAGGAGCTGGATTCTCAAGACTTTGTAAAATGTAACCGGAGTACCATAGTAAATATGTCTTACATAAAGAAGATCGATACTGTGAACCGTTACATATATTTGAGGGGAAGCAAAGAGGTGTTGGATATTGGCGCTATTATGATAAAATCATTTATGAACCGGTTTTTAAAAAATTATGAAAAATAATACAAATTCTGTTTACATTTCCCAAATTATCCGTTATTATGAAATTAATACAGCACTTAAAAAGAAAAGAGGTGGTTGATCCGGGAAGTTAAACTTTTAATTTATTCACCGAATGTTATGGAGAAGTAACAGAGTTGAATAATGAAGTATTGGAGGTAATAAGAAAAATGAAAAGAATATTGAAGTTTGCAGCGTTGACGTTTTGTGCTATGTTTCTTTGTGTATTCAGTTTTCAGACTGCACAGGCAGATACAGAGATAATTAAGAATGGTGACATCGAAAATGGACTGACAGACTGGACAGGACAGAACGGTTCGACAGTGAGTCTGGCCTATTATACCAAGGTAAGCGGAAATCTGGGATTAAAAGCATCCGGCAGAACGTGTACCTCGGCAGGACCAGCCCAGGATATTACCGGTAGGATAAAAGCTGGTAAAACCTATAACGTGTCGGCAAAGGTTCAGTACAGACAGGATGAGAGTGATTCAAACAGCGTGAATTATCCGGCAGAAAAAACATTTCTTATGACGCTCCGTTATGGTGACGGAACCTATGTCAATATCGGAAATGTAACAGCAAAAAAAGGTGAGTGGGGAACCATCAAAGGAACCTATACTGTTCCGGCGAACGCGAATTTGTCCAATGTAGCAGTTTTTATTGAGACTCCATTTGTAACGAATCCAGCACCTGCGAATGATCTGATGACTTTCTATGTGGATGATGTTTCCATGAAAGAGGTTGCGTCATCAGTCATCGAAAATGGCGGTTTTGAAGATGGTTACGACAAGTGGACCACTATCGGGGGAGCGACACTGAATCTTGGATATGTTACAAAGTATAGCGGCAACCACTCCATGCAGGCAAAGGATCGTAAGGCAACAGCTGCTGGTCCGCTGCAGGACATCACCGGAAAGGTTCAAAAGGGGCAGAAGTACAAAGTAAGTGCAAGATTTTATTTTACAGAGGGAAGCAGAGCACAGCAGACCTTTAATATCTGCATTAAAAGCGGAAGTAAGATAAGTATTATGGCAGGTGCAAACGTGTCCAAAGGGAATTGGGGACTTGTAGAAGGAACCTATACCATTCCGTCGGATGCCGATCTGTCCAGCACAAAAGTATTTGTTGAAACTGCCTTTAAGAGCAGCCCGGCTGCGGATGATCTGATTCCATTCTATGTAGATGATATATCTATGACCGCTGCAGGTTCAGATACTGGCAAAGATGAGACGGTGGATCCGAACTACTCGAAACCAAAATCATTTATTGATGCAAATTACAATACACCGGCTGACTTTGACCAGAAAAAAGCAGGAGTTACATATGGAGAAATCAAAACTGTTGAATATTATTCATACGTTGCAGAGATGAACCGAAAGGCTACCGTTATTCTTCCGCCGAAATATAATCCGTCTAAAAAATATCCGGTATTATATCTTCTTCATGGAATCGGCGGAAGCGAGACTGAATGGCTGGATGGAAAGCCGAATGAGATTGTGAGCAATATGATAGCTGCGGGAACTGCAAAAGAGATGATCATGGTTCTTCCGAATCAGTGTGTACGCCATAAAAGCGAAGCAAATCCGGCGCATCTGTCCCTGGAGCAGTTCGCTATGTATAACCGTATGCTGGATGATCTGAAAACCAGCCTGATCCCATACATTGAGAAAAACTACCCTGTAAAACCGGGACGTGACAACAGAGCGATTGCAGGTCTGTCCATGGGAGGACGTAACGCCATCTACATTGGTGTGAAAATGGTAAATGATTTTGCCTACACAGGCGCCTTCTGTCCAGCAGTGGGAGTGCTGCCATATTGGAGAGAGGACGGACTTCTTACAACAAATACTCTGACAATACCACAGGAGTACAGAAAAAATACGTTGTATATGATCGTTGAAGGCGATGGAGATACGATTGTCGGCGACAGCCCGAAGCAGTACAGTACAACTTTGAAAAATAATGGCTTTGATCATATTTATTATAACTGGCCCGGAGGTCACTGGTGGGGACCATGGAAAAACGGATTGTATAATTTTGCAAGAAGAATTTTTCAGTAAATGGAGACGTGAACCATCTCTAAGTGCTGTGTAAAAAATTAAGATCAGCTCCTGTTGTGTTTTGGACAGGAGCTGATTTTTATAAAAGAAAAAGTTGTGTTCGGAAAGGACTGGATATCATTTCAAAAGCGTGTTATAATAAAATGTATCACTATCTAACGAGGCAAAATGGGATATTTTGTCAACCACAGGATGATCAATGTTAGGGAGGTACTATGAGAGGAAATTTATGGAGATTTTTAGGGTGCGGGATCATGGGATTGCTTTTAGGGATCATTGTGATGGGATGGCTGCTGCTGAAGAACAAAAAAAAGGCAAAACAGTGTGGGGAGGAATTGATCAATCAGATTTCAAATAATATAGATATGGTTATGCTTGTTTATTCACCTATAGAAAAAAAAGTAATATTTGTAACAGACAGCGTGAGCTGGATGCTGGGGATAAGAAAAGAGCATATATATCAGGATATTCGTTATCTTTTTGAGAAGCTGATTATCGTATCCGAAGAAAAAAATTTTATGAGGGATTTTCTTGATGGGAATATTATCCTCTCGGCCCAAAAAGAGTGTGAGATCATTGATATGCGAAAAAAGCAGAATCGTTGGGGATATTTAAAAATTGTGCCCCGTGATGACGGCAGCTATCTGCTGACTTTGACCGACGCTACAGTGGAGCATGAATTATCAAATGCCCTGCTGGCATCCGTAAATACGTTGGATGATGTGCGTCGAAAAGATCCTGACCTGGTTTTGTCCAGTGTGGAGAAATTAAATCAGGAGCAAGAAAACAAATCAGTATTTGAGGAACCGGTTTCCGCTTTTCAGAGAGAAGAAGAGCATATGACAGAGGTCAGATATAAGAATAAGCGGGTCCTGGTTGTAGAAGATAATGCCATCAATATGGATACAGCATGTCAGATTTTGAAGGGTATGGGAGTGGAGATCGATAAAGCTGTAAATGGAGAAGAGGCAGTCAGAAAATTCCAGAATTCCTGGGAGGATTATTATGATCTTGTTTTCATGGATATTCAAATGCCTGTTATGGATGGGAATGAGGCGACAAAAAAAATTCGTGCCATGGAGAGAAGAGATGCGAAAGTAATACCGATTGTGGCGATGACGGCATATATTTTTACTGAGGACATTCGTGCCTCAATTCAGGCAGGGATGGATATGCATATTGCAAAGCCTCTGAATACCCAGAAATTATCGGATGTTATGAAAAAATATCTGGCAAATTAGTATACCGAGTATGACGAAGATATAAAACCATGGGATTTCATAAGCGGTTTTTAGGAATGGAGGGGTAGAATGAAATTGGACACTCGGACATGTATCCGGACGGGTATTACGATTGTTGCGATCTATTTATTTATCCATTACTGGTCTGTGATCGCAGGGGGGATTGGGCTTGCTTTTCACGCGGCCTCACCGCTGATTCTTGGTTTTGTGGTGGCTTATGCAGTCAACATATTAATGAGTGTTTTTGAACGTATGTATTTTCCTCATACTCATAATCGAATTTTAAATAAGAGCAGAAGAATTGTATGTATTTTGATTTCATATCTGTCTCTGATCGGAATTATCGCTTTGATCATAGGTCTGATCGTGCCGGAGCTTACGAATTGCGTGAAGGTACTTATCGCTAAGATTCCGGCGTTGATGGATCAGGTGTCTGGTATGCTGCAGCAGAATCAGGAAATGAGTGGGTTTGTAAAAGAGTTTGGCACAATGACAGCAAATGGGAATATTGACTGGCAGAACATTGTAACAAAGGCCGCAGACTGGATGGCGGGCAGTCTTGGAGGAGCGATGGGACTGGTTGGGAGTGTGGTTTCGGCAACGTTTTCCACTACTTTTAATATCATTATGAGCATTATATTTTCTGTATATCTGCTGGCAGGAAAGAAAAAGATATTGTCCCAGATTAAACGGACGGCGAAAGCCTATCTAAGAACTGCTCTTTATGAAAAAATTCAGTATTTTCTTGGAGTGCTCAATGAGAGTTTTCACAGCTTTATTGTAGGGCAATGTCTGGAAGCAGTGATCCTGGGCAGTTTGTGTGCGATCGGACTGCTGCTGCTCCGCATGCCCTACGCTGGCATGATTGGGGCATTGATCGGTTTTACTGCACTGATCCCGGTGGCGGGAGCTTATATTGGCGGAGCAGTGGGATTTTTAATGATCGCCACAGAATCCCCGGTTCAGGCTGTCGTATTTGTGATCTTTCTGGTGATTCTGCAGCAGCTGGAAGGGCAGTTGATCTATCCCAGAGTGGTTGGGGCCTCTATCGGCCTACCAGGAATCTGGGTGCTGGCGGCGGTTACAGTGGGAGGAAGTGTGATGGGAGTCAGCGGCATGCTGCTCTTTGTACCACTTGCCTCTGCGTTTTACCGGCTGCTGAAGGAGGATGTCGATAAGAGGACGAGTTAGCCTGACGGGGCCCTTGTCCTTTTTCTCTGTGATGAAGGTTCATATTTACATAAGTTTTAATTTTTAATTTATGGCGGGCAATTCCCGTATTTTTTTGAAAAGGAGTTATATGCGTATGGCTGTTTACACATTGATTACCGGTGCTACCGGCGGTATTGGACTGGAATTTGCAAAGGTATTTGCAGCGAGAGGAAGTTCTCTGATCTTAGTGGCAAGGAACGAAGAACGGCTGAAAAAAATCCAAGGGACGCTGGAGACAGCATATGGGGTAGATGTGGAGATTATTTCTGCTGATCTGGCAGAAAATCAGGCGCCAGAAAATGTATACCGCTATGTGAAGTCCCAGGGCTGGCGGGTACAGATTCTGGTAAATAATGTGGGTTTTGGTGATCATAATTGTTTTTTTGATACGAGATGGCATCGGCATAAAAATATGATTGATGTGAATATCACAGCCTTGATGCATTTGACATATTTATTTGGAGAGGATATGCGTAAAAGTAGAAAAGGCAGGATACTAAACGTGTCTTCGCTGGCATCTTTTTGTGCCGGGCCGTATATGTCTGTGTATTATGCGTCTAAGAGTTTTGTGCGTTCCTTTTCGGAAGCGCTTTCGGAGGAACTCAAACCCTATCATGTTACTGTGACGGCACTTTGTCCGGGACCGGTGGCTACTGGATTTGAACAAAATGCCGGTCTGCAGGATTCCAGAATGTTTAAAATGCTGCACGTATCCGATGCAGCGTCCGTTGCCCGTGCCGGGTATGTTGGAATGATGAAAGGGAAAACGCTGGTTTATTATGGATGGCAGACCAAGGCGGCAAGCCTGCTATCCCGGATGTGCCCAAGGATGGTGACCCGGAAAGCTGCTATGTATGTCAATGTAATAAAAGAGAGCAGGAAAGTGTCAGACGTGAGATAAAGGGAAAATGCAATTTGAGGACTAAAATACGATTTTAACAGAACACAGACAGCGAAACAGAGAACCGCCCCACATTGATATTTAGAAGACAATGAATGGATAAGAAACAAACTAAAGCAAATATTCAGGAAATGAAGCAAGAGATAGATGTTTATGTTTTTTGTGGTGACGAATAAACACTCCATTGACTTAGAAAATAAGTGATGGAGTGTTATTTTATGCCAGTAAGGAAAAATAACGATATTTATTCCTCCGGGTATCTTTATCCGCAATCCGCTTTTGGATAGGCTTTTCATTTTCTCCATAACGTTCAAGGATACGTTTTGCCTGGTCGTTCATATCCGAATAGATAAAAATATGCAGGCAATCACTATTGTCACGCAGGATATAGTCACCGCACCGACCAACAATTACACAGCTTTCTCTTTCTGCAAGGTTTTTGATAATCTTTGCCTGTGCAAAATAAATCGTATCAGCGGGGGAAGGCTCCGTGCGCCCATGCAGGGAACGGTTCATAACAAGGTTAAATAAAAGGCTGTTCTTTGCAGTAGAATATTCTGCGGCTTCTTCGATAAAGTCTTTTGAAAAACCGGTTTCCGTTGCAATTTCTCCAACAGTTCCTGATCGTAAAAGCTGATGCCCAATGTTTCGACAACGGTCTTTCCTATACTGTGTCCTCCACTGCCAAACTCCCGGCTGATTGTGATAACTCTTTTTTTCATGCTGCTGTTCCTCCATTTTTTCATTGTACTTCTTCGTTTTGGCTCATCTGCTCCATTTTCTTAATTTCCTTAAAGCAAAAAGCACCCGAAAGGACAAAAGCCAAAGCGTCTGCGGTAGGTCCTGCCATCAGTATACCTGTAAGCCCGAAAAAGCGGGATAAGATAAGCATGGCGGGAATATAGAAAATCACTTGTTTTGACAGGGAAGTAACCGCCGCTTTCATAGGCTGCCCGATTGCCTGGAACAGCACGCCGGCGCACATCTGTAAACCATTCAAAAATGTAAGCAGCAAATAAATGTGGAAACACTTAACTGCAAATTCCTCGTACAGACTGGATTCCGTACCGAATATCCGAATAAGCTGTAATGGGAAGCACTGAAAAATAATCCACGAAACGAATGTGATGATTGTAGCACCCCCTGCACTAAGCAAGAAAGTCTTTTTCACACGGTCATACTTCTTTGCCCCGTAATTGAAGCCGATAATAGGCTGGCTTCCACTCGCAACGCCAATGCCGATAGAAAAAGCAAGCATACTCACTTTCATGCACAAGCCAAAGGTTGTGAGGGGGATGTCCGCACCATAGGCAGAGAGCGCGCCGTATTTAGTCATCAGATTGTTTGATACAAACGCCACTACCGTTGAAGTCAAATTGTTTGCGCCACTTGCAAACCCAAGGCTGGCAATCCTCCCCGCAGTCCGAATATCCAAAGTAAAAGACTGTCTGGAAAGTTTGATTGTTTTCATATGGAACAGATAAGCGATATTAAACAAAAGTCCAAATAGCTGGCTTATTATGGTGGCAATTGCGGCACCCTCAACTCCCCAGTGAAATACGAATATGAAAATTGGGTCAAGAATGATGTTGAGAACTGCTCCAATTATCATGGAAAGCATGGCGTAACGCGGGCTTCCGTCTGTTCGGATTGCGCTGTTAATGGTATTCCCGACAATTTGAAAGGTAAACCCAATGACGATAATACGGCCATAATCAAGCGCATAGGGCAGTATATTTTCCGTTGCCCCGAATATCAAACATAGCGGTTTCAAAAAAACAAAGGCAAGAACAGTCCAGATAATGCCGGAAACGCTCCCAAACATAATCGAAGTTCCTAAACTTTTTGCGGCTTTCTCACCCTCGCCTTTCCCAAGGCTAAGGCTGAAAAAGGCAGCAAGGCCGTCACCAAAAAGCGTAGCAATGGCAATCGTAATCGTTGCGATTGGGGCGATAATGTTCGTGGCTCCATTCCCCAAAAAACCCACGCCCTGACCGATAAAAATCTGGTCTACCATGTTGTAAAGGGAATTGATAATCAGTGCTATGATACTGGGAATGGCATAACTCGTAAGCAGTTTCCCAATTTTTTCATAGCCAAGCGGATTTGTTGTCGTCTGTGTAGTATTCATTGTCATGTCCTCCTTTAATTAGAGTTCTAAGTATAAAGACAAATTTTATCCTTTCTTGATAATCCGATAATTCTAAATATTGGATATATGTGGTAATCTCATTTGAAATCCTCCTTTCCATTTTAATTAGAATTCTAAATATTAGGGCAAAAAATACCTATCTTGTATTTTCCGTCATTTGCATAATGACCTTTTCAAAGACTTTCAATTCCTCATCGGCGATACCGACAAACATACTGTGCATGTACTCATTGACACGGCTTGTAATATCGTCCTTTATTGCAAGCGTCTGTTCTGTCAATACAAGTTTCTTATAACGCCTGTCGCTGTCCAAAC
>CAQOJF010000018.1:19830-50177 GCA_948848225.1 uncultured Eubacterium sp. | reverse complement strand
CATCTCGCTTTGGCTGGGGAACCAATCGAAGAGAGAGATTTCACTGTTCAGCCAAGAAAGCTCGATTACGCCTGCGGCTGCATCTCGCTTTGGCTGAGCGCCATATACAAGAGGAGGGGACGGTCTGTTTGCAAGCAAGCTTGCACAGACCATCCCCTCCTCTTGTGCATGGCTGAACAGTGAAAAAGTACTTGACCTGTCGTAGTAGTTGTGCTAAGATATAACTACGACAGGCGTACTACGATAATCGTAGTAGAAAAATATTGTGAGGAGAGGAGGCGCAGGCTAGAGGATATGCCTAAAGAGTTATGATAAGCAGTGATGTGATCCGAGGGTATAATGATACCATTATTTTATATCTTCTGAAACAAGAACCATCCTATGGGTATGAGATATCCAAACAGATCCGACAGATTTCAGAAGAAAAGTATGTTATAAAGGAAACTACGCTGTATTCTGCATTTACAAGGATGGAGAAAAATGGATATATTGAGTCTTTTTTTGGCAATGAGACCGGGGGAAAGCGAAGAACATATTACCGTATCACGGAGGAAGGACTTCAATATTATCAAGAAAAATGCGAAGAATGGGCAGTGACCAAGGAAGTAATTGATAAATTTGTGCGATAAAGTAAGTTTTGATGGACTTGAAATAAGTTCTGACGAACTTATCGACAAGTTGCTTCGCAACATTGGGATGTGCGAAAATTTGCACAAAATTTACGATAAAAATGAATGGAGGATATTATGGAAGCGATCAGGGAATATCTCAATAATCTGTTTATAAGCCTGCCGGAGACGCCGGAGGTGCTTCGGGCGAAGGCGGAGCTTCTTGAGATGATGGAGGACAAATACGAGGAGCTGATCCAGGAAGGTAAAACGGAGAAAGAAGCGATCGGTACAGTTATCTCGGAGTTTGGCAACCTGGAGGAATTGGCAGAGGAGCTTGGGATTGACATTTATTTGAAGAAGGAAACAAAAGATCCGGAAACGAATACGGAAAAATCTGGGGCGGAACAAAAAAATAGTGAGCCTGCCGGGGCTGAGAAAACCAGGACGGTGTACTGCTGGGGGCTTGAGGAGGCGAGGGATTATATATCCTATGCATGGAAGCATGCAGAATACATTGCGATAGCAGTATTCCTTTGCATCTGCGCGCCCTATGTGGACTGTATCATGGATGGCGCCTGTGCGCAGGGGTACATTTCTCCTATGATCAGTAATATAATAGGAACCAGTGGGCTCTTTGTTATGGTGGCGGTCGCTGTCTCCTTGTTCTGCGTGGCTTCGGGGTTGAAGAAAAGATATGGAAAGCTGTCCAGATACTGTGTACTGCTGGATGAAAAGGCGGGCAGATATGTAGGGCAGAAGCAGGCAAAAGATTCTCAGAGAAGACTGACGATGCGTATTGTCGGAATCAGTCTCTGCATATTGAGCGTCGTGCCCTCCAGTGTTAATTATTTCTCGGATTTGTTCCTTGAAGAGATCGTAGACAGCAGTGTGCTGCCGATCGCAGGTGTGGGAGTTCTCTTTCTGGTCCTGTCGGCAAGTGTGGGAAATCGATATGAAGAACTGGACAAAGCAGTAAAAAATGCTGGGAAGGTACAGGGAAAAACCTTTCAGGGGGCAGTATGGGAGAGTGCACCCAAAAAAGGAATGTCTCCCGCTGTTATATTGCTCCTTGTTTTTATAGGTTTTCTTGTAATAGGAGGAAATTTGCTGGGGAGCCTGTTTTTTGGGGCAAATATAAAATATGAAGAAATAAGTTCTGTCAATGAATATAATTATGAGGATATCCGGTCATTGTCAGTGGATATGGATGCAGGAGATGTGGAGATACGGAAAAGCGAGAACCCAGAAGACGAGCAGCTTCGTGTGGAGTATAGAGGGGCATCCAACCGCAAGCCCACAGTCTCATGCTCGGGCGGCAGGCTCCAGATTAAAGAACCGGGAAGATTTCATTGGTTTTCTTTTGATCTCAGCTTTTTGCGACGAAGTCATTGGGAGCGCAAATTGATCATTTGGGTGCCGGAGGGGCTGAAAGATCTGGATGTTCAGATTGACTCAGACGCCGGTAGTGTCATCTGCGCTGATATTTATATGAAAAACCTGACAATGGATGTGGATGCCGGACAGCTGGAAGTAGATAGCTGTACGGTTACCAGAGAAGCGTCTCTGGATGTGGATGCCGGCAGTGCTGACATAAATAACACATTCATCGGGGTTCTCAAAGGGGATGTGGATATGGGAGATATAAACTGTCGTCTCACAAGCGGAACCCTTGCCGGTTATACAATGGATCTGGATGTGGATATGGGAGATATCACCATCAATGGAGAAAATAAGGGTGGTTCCTATAAGCAGACTGCTACTTCTGATCAGAGCGGAAGCGGCCAGCCACAGCGGATTCAGTTGGAAGTTGATATGGGAAATATAGAGATTGAGGCGCCTGTGCAGTAGCATTTTATAGAAATGAAGATTGGAGGATCAGAATGAAAAAAGACAATGTGTTTTGGGGAGTGGTACTGATACTTGCCGCAGTATATATTATCATAAATAGTTTCGGTTTTATGCCGGATGTAAGTGTTGTGCGTCTGGGAGTGGCGGTGATCTGTGGAGTGGTATTTTTCAAGTCTCTGGCTGGGTTGGAATTTGGCGGGATGCTGTTTTCCCTCGCCATACTTCTCATCCTGTTTGATGACCAGCTGGGGATCACAGAGATCACACCCTGGCCGGTGCTAATGGCAGCCTTGTTAGGCAGTATCGGGCTGAATATGATATTTGGAAACCGTGTCATGGGACTAAAAAAAAGTAAATATGGTCCGTCAGAGTTTAAAGAAGCGGACTATGTGTCGGGAGATGAGATCCGGATCGGCGGGATGTTTGGCGCTTATAAAAAAAACATTTCCTCTGATAATTTTATGAAAGCCACTGTAAGCTGCAGATTTGGCGGCATGGAGATCAGTTTTGACGATGCGGTGATCCAGAGCGGCAGTGCCGTGATACGGCTGAACGTATTTTGTTCTGGTGTGGAATTTTACATTCCCCAGTCCTGGAAAGTAGAAAACCGTACAGAGGGGATGTGCGGTGGGTTTCATGAACACCGCTCCCACAGCAGTGACGAGGGACCGACCATCGTATTTGAGGGGAATGTAACATTTTCCGGTGTGGAGATTTACCGTATCTGATTCAGATGCATAAATTTCCATCTGATTAGGAAAGTCCTCAACTCGCGGAGGAGTTGCGCGCTTCTCCGCCGTCCCTTTTTGGGGAGAAATTGCATTTATGAAGAAGTTATGATAAAATAAGTCCTGGAGAACTTAAAATGAACTCTGGAGAGTTTTTGTAAAACTTGGTATGTGCGGAAAGCATGGACAGTAATTATGATAAAATATTAATTGCAATAAATAATATAGAGCGAAAAGACGATGACACAAGTGAATAAAAGGGAGGTAAATCTATGCCAATGAATGAAATAGAAGAGCTAAATAAACAATTTATTGCAGAACTTTCTCCGATAAAAATATATTTGTTTGGCTCGTTTGCCTATGGGACAAATAAGGAAGATAGTGATTTTGATTTTTATATAGTTGTGCGTGATGACGTTTTGGATTTGGCGGGAGCAACAGCACAGGCATACCGGGCAATCCGAAGAGTAAAACAACGACCCGTAGATATTATTGTAGGTACGGAAAGCGGGTTTGAGCATAGAAAAGAGATTCCATCTGTGGAAAGTGAAGTTTATCAAAAAGGAGTATTGTTATATGGAGCAAGTAATTAGGGAATGGCTTGAGCTGGCTGAAATGGACTATGGAGTCGCAATGCATTTGTTTGAAAATTAGCAATTACAACATTTCCCTTGACTTTCCACAGTAAACTGTGTTATTCTATTCTAGCGATGAAATGGAACAAAATGTTCCCTGGGTCTTTTTTTTATGCCTAAATTTTAACAAGAATAAAACAAAAATCACGGAGGTGACGTAATGCGTACTAAAATTACTTTGGAATGTACAGAATGCAAACAGCGCAACTACAACATGACCAAAGACAAGAAGAACCATCCGGACAGAATGGAAACAAAAAAATATTGTAGATTTTGTAAAACACACACATTGCACAAAGAGACGAAATAATTGTTTCGTGTGATGTTATGGAAAGGATGTGTGTCGCATGAGCGAAGCAGAAAAGACTTCGAAAAAGGGCAGCTTCTTCAAACATGTCAAGGCTGAGTTTAAGAGATGTACATGGCCCAAAAGAGATGAACTTATTCGTCAGTCTTCATTGGTAATCGTAGTTTCAGTTATTCTCGGAGGTGTGATCGCAGGGATCGACTGGCTGATTCGTATGGGGATGCAGGTCATTGGACTTTGATTAGATGGAGGGTGCTATGACGGAAGAGGCAAAATGGTATGTAGTGCATACTTATTCCGGTTACGAGAATAAGGTAAAGGTTGATATTGAGAAAACGATTGAGAATCGTAATCTTCAGGATCAGATCCTTGAGGTTATGGTGCCGATGCAGACAGTTGTGGAGGACAAGAACGGTGAGAAGAAACAGGTTCAGAAGAAAATGTTTCCGGCGTATGTTCTGCTCAATATGATCATGAATGACGAGACCTGGTATGTGGTCCGCAACACGCGGGGTGTGACAGGATTCGTCGGACCAGGATCCAAGCCGGTACCGCTGACGGAAGAAGAGATCGCCAATATGGGATTTCTGGCACAGGCAGAAGAGGCGCCATACAGTATTGGAGACCATGTTGTGGTTACCAAAGGTGTGTGGCAGGATACTCACGGTGTCGTTCAGGAGGTACACCCGGCAAAACAGATGGTCGTTATCGAGATCGATATGTTTGGGCGTGGAACACCGGTTGAAATCGATTTCTCAGAATTAGAAAAGCTATAAAACAGGAGGAAACTTGAAATGGCTAAGAAAGTTGAAGGATATATTAAATTACAGATCCCAGCTGGAAAAGCAACACCGGCGCCACCGGTTGGTCCAGCGCTTGGACAGCATGGAGTAAATATCGTGGAGTTCACGAAGCAGTTTAATGCGAAGACAGCGGGACAGGAAGGAATGATTATTCCGGTTGTCATTACTGTATATGCAGACAGGAGTTTCAGCTTCATTACGAAGACTCCACCGGCAGCAGTTCTTCTTAAGAAGGCGTGCAAGATTGATTCCGGTTCTGGAGTACCGAATAAGCAGAAAGTGGCTTCAATCTCCAAGGAAGAGATCCAGAAGATCGCTGAGCTTAAAATGCCGGATCTGAATGCAGGCAGTCTGGAAGCTGCCATGAGCATGATTGCCGGAACAGCAAGAAGTATGGGAATCACAGTAGAAGAATAAAAACAGATATAAAATTTAGACATCGCAAAAGACTTATGTCATTTGAACGTTGTGGGAGACAACGAACTTTAAAAGTTCTTTCATTTGTTCGCTAATACCACCAGGAGGTTTTTATCATGAAAAGAGGTAAAAAGTATTTAGAAGCTGCAAAGTTGGTCGACAGAACTGTGCAGTATGAGCCAGAAGAGGCTATTGACCTTGTAAAGAAAACAGCAGTTGCAAAATTCGATGAAACGATTGAAGCGCATATTCGTCTCGGCGTAGACGGACGTCATGCAGACCAGCAGGTTCGTGGTGCGGTAGTACTGCCTCACGGAACTGGTAAAAAGGTTCGCGTTCTCGTATTTGCTAAAGGTGATAAGCTGTCAGAGGCAGAAGCAGCAGGGGCTGATTTTGTCGGTGGCGAAGAGCTTATCCCGAAGATTCAGAACGACGGATGGCTTGATTTTGATGTTGTAGTCGCTACTCCTGATATGATGGGTGTTGTTGGTCGTCTGGGACGTGTCCTTGGACCCAAGGGCTTGATGCCAAACCCCAAAGCAGGAACCGTTACAATGGATGTTACAAAGGCTGTTAATGATATCAAAGCAGGTAAGATCGAGTATCGTCTGGATAAGGCAAATATTATCCATGTTCCAGTTGGAAAGGCTTCCTTTACAGCGGAGCAGTTGAACGACAACTTCAATACGCTGATGGATGCGATCATCAAGGCGAAACCTTCCAGTGCGAAGGGTCAGTACTTGAGAAGTGTAACCGTGACCAGCACAATGGGACCTGGCGTGAAGGTAAATACCGCAAAGCTTGCATAATTCGGACGGATTAATAAGTTTTATGGCGCAGATTGGCGCTATTAAGCCAGATAAAAGGTCAGGAAAAAGATTATTCCTTTCTTGACATCAATTATATATTTGTGTTATTATATCATTTGTTAATAACTGCCGTAGACAGTAAGTAAAGAGAAATCTTTGTAAGAGCGCAAGCCGCTTACCGAGGAGTAAAAGGATGAAATTATATTCGCCCTCTCTTTGTCTTGGCAAAGAGAGGCGTTTTTTGTTATGCTGCACAGCCTTGCTTGTACCAAAGAATTGTAAGGCGGAGACGGCAACATAGAATCATCTCCTTTCAGGCAGAAAAAATCTATAAGGAGGTAATAACCAATGGCGAAAGTCGAGTTAAAACAGCCGATCGTTGAGGAAATCAAAGGTTATGCGGCCGACGCAAAGGCAGCTGTACTTGTTGATTATCGTGGACTTACGGTAGAGCAGGACACAAGACTTCGTAAGCAGCTCAGAGAAGCAGGTGTAATATACAAAGTATACAAAAACACAATGCTTGTTCGTGCATTCGAGGGCACAGATTTTGCACAGCTGGAAAAGGATCTGGAAGGACCTACAGCGATTGCATTTTCATCAGAGGATGAAACAGCACCGGCAAGAATTCTTAATGATTTCGCAAAGGAAGCAGAGGCTCTTCAGTTCAAGAGTGGTATCGTAGCTGGAACATACTATGATGAGGCGGGAATGCAGGCACTTGCTAAGATTCCGTCAAGGGATGTGCTTATTTCCAAACTTCTCGGAAGTATGCAGTCACCTGTTACCAATCTTGCCCGCGTTCTGAATCAGATCGCAGAGAAGGGCGGAGCGTCCGCAGAGGCAGAGGCTGCTCCGGAAGCTGCTGAGGCAGCAGAACCAGCAGCAGAGTAAGCTGGTAAATTAAGAAAAATAAAAAATAAAATGGAGGAATTTAAAATGACTACTCAGGAATTTATTGATGCTATCAAAGAGATGAGCGTATTAGAGTTAAATGATCTTGTAAAAGCATGTGAAGAGGAATTTGGTGTTTCTGCAGCAGCAGGTGTTGTTGTGGCAGCAGCAGGCGACGGTGCAGCAGCAGGCGGCGCTGAGAAGGATGAGTTCGATGTAGAGCTTACAGAAGTTGGACCAAACAAAGTTAAGGTTATCAAAGTAGTACGTGAGGTAACTGGTCTTGGACTGAAAGAAGCAAAAGAAGTTGTAGACGGTGCTCCTAAAGTTGTTAAGGAAGCAGCTGCAAAAGAAGAGGCTGAGGATATCAAAGCTAAGCTTGAGGCTGAGGGCGCTAAAGTTACATTGAAGTAATTCCCAAAGTGAAAGATCAACAGGCGGCGTTGTACTGCCTGGAAATAAAGAGTCCATTTTTAGATACATGGTATGGTATCTGGGATGGGCTCTTTTTTTGCAAATATTTATGTCGTTTTATGTCGAAAAAAGTTGAACGATTATTCTTGTGGGATTTACCAGAAAATGTTAAAATTTATGTAAAGTTTGACATAGAAATGACAAAAATACATTGAGATAGGAAAAATGAAAGTATTAAAAAGTTATGAATGTATGAATGCCTGTATTCTGAACCATATGAACCGTGCAGGCATGGAGATAAATGGAAGCGACATCTTTTTTTCTGGTGGAGGATATCCAGTCAGTTATAAAAAAGGAAGTTTGACCCGCATTGTTTCAGATGGTTATGAGGCGAATTTTCGTTTTTTAGATCGGTATGGTTTAGATTACAAGTTTGGGAGGATATTACCAGAAAGGAAATCGCTTCTTTCGTTTCTAGAAAATTCTGAAGCCATAACGATCAGGATGGTTTCTGACTTTTTGACTTATGATCCGGTATTTTCCCAGACAAGCGGTGCTTCCCATTTTATCAATATATTGAAATATGACAGTGATAAAATGAGGTTTTATATTGCTGATGGAGATGTTCCCTCTGCAGAAACAGGAACTTATCTCGGGTGGCTGGAAGAGAGTGATGTCTTAAAGGGATGGGAGATAAAGTGTGGTGAAATTTTTGTTCTAAAACAGCCAGAAGGCCTAGATCGGGAAAAATTTTCTCAGCGCGCCCGGGAGGAGGCGAATTCTCAGGTAAAGCAGTCAATTAAATGCTATTTAGATGGTACAGATCATTTCTGGCTAAGCCGCTCAACTGGAGAGAAAGCGATTTCCCGCATGGTGAAAGAAATGGCGAAATATGTAGAAAAAAAGGATTTTAGAGATATAACAATAGATGCCAATTTTCGTCTGAGGGTGGATGGATATATGGGGGCAAAGAAATTCCTGTTAGAGAAACTATGGGAACAGGGAAAAACTAAGTTGGCAGAAGAATATAAAGCTCTCATCGGTCGATGGTCAAAATGGTGCATGTTGCTGTTAAAAAGCGGATTAGTAGCAACGCCAGAGAATTTTTCCTTTGTTAAACAAAGAATGGAGGAACTGGTTCAACAGGAGCATCATATATTGGAAAAATATTAACAGGAGATAACATGACAGAAGATATTCTAAAAAAGCCATTCAGAAATATGGTTCCCCATTATATCTTTATGATATGGATCAATTTGCATCAAATATAGACAGACTTCGAGAGCATCTGTTTCCTGAAAGCGGTTTATTCTTTTCTGTGAAGGCAAATCCATTGTCTGAATTTTGCAGCATAGCCTGTGGGAAAAGTTGTGGCATAGAAATAGCATCGTTTTCTTTTGGCAGAATGTGGATTGTTTATGGTCTGTGTGCTATATCGAAAAGAATCTCGTGGAAATACTTATCTGGTTTGTGATGGCGGTGCGAATTTCCATGCTGCCTCTGCCTTTTTAGGAAGGTTCGTCCGGGGAAATTTCCCTATGTATGTATTAGGCAAAGAGGGAGCGGAAAAAGAGTTTTATGTGACGGGACCCTCTTGTACGCCAACGGATCTGCTGGGGCAGAAAGTCATGCTTCCATCGGATACAGATGAGGGTGATATCATTGTGATAGAAAAGTCTGGGGCATACGGACTTACCTACAGTCCTTATGGTTTTCTGAGCCACAGACTGCCATTGGAGATTGGCTACGAAAAAGAAAGTGGGTTCCAGATTTTATAAATATTCGGAAGAGTCTAAAGAAGAGGTAATAATGAATTATTGCTGGCTGTTTAATATTGGGATTGAAGATAACTGGTCCGTAGACCGGTTTAAGATGAAAGATCTGGAAGAGGATCGTATAGTGCAGCATATGGAAGAAATTATGTTGTTAATGGCAGATAGAGATGATACTCTGCTCTTGCGCAGGAAACCAAATGACACGTTTTTATGCCAAATGAGGTCCTATGGATTTGGAGTGCCAAAAATAATCTGCCCGGAGAAAGAAGATACAACAAAAACAATTACCCAACTTGTTTTTGAAGATAATAAGGTACTTCGGGAATTAAAAGAGTTATCTTATAAAAAGGATACACATCTTCTTCCCTATGGTGTTACCGAGGATGAGGAAATACTGGCTAAGACGTGTGGAATGAGATTAATTGGACCTGACTCGATGGTATCACGCGTTTCTAATAGCAAATTATGTGCAAAAGAACTTATAAAAAAACTTCATTTGTCATCGCCGGATGGAAAAGTATGTGAGAATTTTGACCAGATCCGGGAAGAGTGGGATCGTCTAAGGAATCAGTTTCGCCGTATCGTCATTAAAAGACCATATGGGGCATCTGGAAGAGGATTATATCTGGTGGAGGATTTTGAGAAGCTGCAAAAAGTGTTGTATATATTGAAGCGTTCTGACAGTGAAAATGAAAAGTGGATCGTAGAGGGCTGGTATGAGGACAAAAAAGATTTAAATACCCAGATGTATATATGCGATGATGGCAAAATTAAAATACTTTCAGTAAAGGAACAAATCCTGGAGGGTACTGTATACAAAGGTTCAATTTTTCCAATTGAATTGTCAGTTGATATAAAGAGTAAATACTTAACTGCTTTAAAAAGGGCAGGGAGCGGGTTGTACAGGGATGGCATAAGAGGAATTGTCGGCATTGATTCTATCGTGACGGAAAAAGAAATTTTTCCGATCATTGAGATCAATGTGAGATTTACGCTTTCTACCTATCTGTCTATGTTACCATTGCGATTTCCAGATAGATATTTTTGTTCCATGTATTATAGGATTTTTTTGTCGGAGAAATGGAATTACACAGAAATTACAAAAAAACTAGTTCGAGCCGGGCTGGCCTTTGATACGAAAACAAGGGAAGGAATATTTTGTTATAACTATGCCTGTGTAGACCGGGATATTTTAGGTAAAGCTGGACGCTTATTTGTCATAATGATTGTAAAGCAAAGGACGGATTTACAAAAACTGCGTTTTAAATTGGAACAGTTATTGGAGGAGGCAAAATATTGATATGGAGCTGGAAAAAACGATACGGAACAAGCTGGCAGAAGTGTTAAAGATCGAGAATCCAGAGGAAATATCTTTGGAAAAGGATTTGAAAGAGTATGGTATGGATTCATTAAATGCCATCGAACTGGTTGTGGCATTAGAGATGGAATTTGGGATTGAATTTGCCGAGGATGACTTGCTGGTAGATAATCTCTGTACCGTGCAGAAATTAATACTTGTGGTGAGGAAATATCAGGAGTCGCTTAAATAGAAATAAGGCTCAGTGGACAGTTGCTGTATCTGCCCCAGACACTCAACAAAAACTTGCAGTAAAAACAGGAACTATCAGTCTGTATTTTTCATCCAAGTAAAAGGAGGACAAAGAAATGAAGAAAATATTAAAAAGGAAAAAGACATTAATCATATTGGGGGCATGTATTGCTATTTTAGGCTTAACTTTTGGAACCGTTAGTATTGCTCAAAATTATTATAAGAGCTCTGGTTCTAGTGAAAAGGAAGAATATCAAATGGCTCAAAAAGAGAAAGATAGACTAAGGGATAAAGGAACTTATAACCCCAAGGATCATATTAAAAAGGAAGATATTGCCCAAAAAGCTGAAAATGTTGCAGATGTGTTTGATATGAGTGTAAGTGAAGCGGAAAAACAGATTACGAAAAATTCGGTTGAGAAAAAAGCCTTATATCTGGCAGCTGAAGAGGCGGGAATTACCGTTTCTGAACAGGATGTGACAGATGAGATTGAAAATATCAAGGAGGCTTTAGCATCGGATCCAGAATGGAAAAAAAAGTTAAACGCTCAAATCGCAGGTATGGAAATGGATGAAGAAGAGTATTGGAATTTTTTGCGTCCACAATACAAGTCAAATATGATAGTCAACAAGTATTTGAATAAAATGTATGAAGAGAAATGTAAAGAAGAAAAAATAGATTTATATTCTGAAGACTATATGGAAAAGCGCAAAGAGTGGCGGGATTCCATCGCACAGGAGGCAATTAAAAAATATAATGTCAAGGTAGAATAAACATTGTTAAAAGTAATAATGAATTTAGTGCTTTTTGGTCAAATTGTTGTTTTAATAAAGTGACAATTTGACCAAAAGTACATTTGCATAAATAGTTATTTTGCGAGGAGATACACGGATGAAAAAACGATATTTAGTATTGATGGTTAGCATTTTGGTTTTACTATTTGGCTGTGGAGAAAGGAATACTTCAACTGAGACAAAAAACACGTATCCGCCAGAAAAAACGGACATTGCAAAAGAAATATATTGGGAAAAAAAAGAAGATCTGGGGTTTCAGAAAACCAGTATAGTTCATTTGGAGTCTAACAAAGATAATTCAGGGTTGAAGATTGTAATAGATGGATACCCTGTCAGTCTGGAAAACGAAAAAGAGCTCACATATCAGAATTTTGACTTTACTAAAATGATAATAAAGGATTTTGATAAAGATGGAATTATGGAAATCGTTATATTATTTTATGGGAGGAGCTTTGAGAATTTCAGAGTAATAAAATATGATGGGAAAACATGGGGAATGGTAAATATGGGGCAGATAGAAGATACGTGGTCAAATTTCGTAGAGGTGAAGGCGCTGAAAAATAGTTCAGTGAAGATTGAGGTTAAAAAAACAGGGTATAAAACTACAGTAAAGCTTCCAAACAATAAATATCTAAAAAGAGAAGGAGAAAAAGCAATTTCGGGTACAGGTTATCGTTTCTTTGAATTGCAGGATAATGATATCATTGTGGTCCATCAATTATATCTGAATAATGTGGGGGATGCCTTTGGACAGGTCAGGCAAAAGATTCATCTTGATGAAAAAGGAACAGAGCTGATAATGGGAGAGACCAGTTATATGTCCCAAAAAGCTGCCAAGAGGAGAAAGTATGCGATGTATGAAGGTTCGTAAAGGAGGAAATAAAATGCAGACGATACGCACGCAGATTATTGATATCATAGAAAAATATGCTGGTAAGGAAGTTGTAACGGATGGAGATATCAGCCTGATTGATGATTTGGAGTTTGATTCCCTTCAGCTTGTGGGAGTATTGACAGAGATAGAGGAAAAGTTTCAAATTTCTTTTGAACAGGGGGAAAAACTATTGGACATGGTGGATAGTCTGGATAAAATAACAGAGTATGTGGAGGAATTAAATGAAATATCGTAAGGGAATTATGAGATGAAAACGAGAGACCTACATAACCTATGGCATTTTAAAAAATACGCAGACCTGCCAGCGGTTTTGACAGAAGAAGGGAAAGAATACCGCTATTCGGAAATTGACATGCTTAGGCAGGAACTTGCCGGCCGCATACGGCCGCATACACTTGTGCTGCTGCTGGCAGATAATGATATAGGAGGTTTGATGGGGTATGTGACCTGTCTCACACATGACAGTGTACCGATTTTGTTTTCGCAGGAGAGAGATAATACAGGTTTTATCTATATGGCAGAACATTACGCTCCTGATTATGTGTGGCTGTCAGAAATACAGTATAGCAGATTGAGACAAGGATTAGATTTTGGATATGAAAGCTGTTTTTTCTTTCTGGGATACATATTATTGCAAAAGAAGGAAGTAAGTAAGATCAAACTCCATCCAGACCTGGCGTTATTGCTGCCGACGTCGGGCTCCACGGGCAGCCCTAAACTGGTACGGATAAGCGCTGAAAATATAGCGGCTAATACGAAATCTATCTGTGAATATCTAAACCTGACAGAAAAAGACAGGGCGGTTATGTCCCTGCCTATGAGCTATACCTATGGACTTTCTGTCATAAACACCCATCTGTTCATGGGAGGAAGTATCCTTCTGACAAAGGCAAAGGTAATACAGAGACGTTTCTGGGAGATGGTAAAAAAGTACCATGTTACATTTTTTGCAGGCGTACCCTATACCTTTGAGTGCATGAAGAAAATACAGGCAGATAGGCTGGAATTAAAGGATCTGCGTATATTGACCCAGGCAGGAGGCAGGCTGTCAGAAGAGCTGCAGCGGTATTGGGGTAAGTATGCAGAGAAGAAGGGAAAGGAATTTTATGTAATGTACGGGCAGACAGAGGCAACGGCGAGAATCAGTTATCTGCCGTCAGAGGATTGCCTGAGAAAGATTGGGAGCGTGGGAATACCTGTTCCGGGCAGCTGTATCCAGATAGAGGATGAAGGACATCATATCATTTCCATACCAAAACAAGAGGGGGAAGTCGTCTGCATGGGAAAGCAGGTGAGTCTGGGTTATGCAGAAAGTATAGAGGATTTATCTCAGTCAGATCAGAATAAGGGGGTACTCCATACTGGAGATTTAGGATATTTAGACGAAGAGGGGTATCTTTATATCACGGGAAGGAAAAACAGGTTTGCCAAGATTTATGGAAAGCGGATCGACCTAAATGTTTTGGAGCAGCTGGCTAAAGAATATTTTGGTGGAGAGACAGCAGCATTGGCGGATGATAAAAAAATCTATTTCTATACCGATGCGGATGTAACTGAGGATGAGCTTGCGAAAATACGAAATCACCTGCCGTTTGGCGTGGATGTTTTTGAAATCCGGGACATGGAAACAGTGCCAAGGAAAAGTTCAGGCAAGATCGATTACAGAGGTGAAGAGTTATGCTTACAGAGAGACAGAGAAAAATAATACGGCATGCCTATGAGACTGTGCCTTTCTATATGAATATTAGCAGGGAAAAGGGATTTGACTGTGAGAAGTTTGAAGATCTTGCGGACATTCCTATCGTCAGTAAGGAAGATCTTGTTCTGCGGAATGATGCTTTTATTTCAGCAGGATATATGGCGGAATATCTACAGGGGAAGCTGGTACAGACCCATACGTCCGGTTCGACGGGGAAATGCGCCAATATTTTTTGGAATCTGAAGGAATGCAGGCGTTCTCTTCTGCCGTTGTGGATAAAGAGAAAAAGATATTATGACATTAATCCACATGACAGGTACTGCTATTTTTACACGGGGAGAAGAGTTGGAGAGACTGATATAGAGATAGAGGAAGGGGGATTTGCCCTCGGTTTTTGTAAATGTAATCTGACGGATGAAAAACTAGTACATATCTGGGAGAAGATGAGAGAGTTTGGACCGGTGTGGATGAACCTGCAGCCCAGTATGGCAATATTATTGTGCCGGGTCATAGAAAAAAACGGGTTGGATCCGATACCTACTCTGCGATATGTGGAAACAACTGGTGAGATGTTATTTCCGCACATGCGAAAATACATACAGGAAAAAATGAATGTAGTGACCGCAGATCAGTATGGCTGCAATGAATTAAACTCCCTTGCCTTTGAATGTCCCAAAGGGCATCTGCATTGTATGGAGGAAAATGTAGTAATTGAAATTCTTGACGAACAGGGTGATCCACTGCCGGATGGGGAGGAAGGAGAGATCGTTGTCACCTCTCTGAGTAATTTTGCTATGCCGCTTATCCGTTATAAGATTGGTGACCGGGGATGCTTTTTGAAGGAAGCCTGTTTCTGTGATGATCCTGGGAAAGTACTGAAACTGACAACCGGGAGAAGTAATGACTGGGTTGTGGACAGGGAGGGTAATCTGTTAAATGCCTATATATTTGTGAGATGTGTTGAAAATATTAACAGGATATACGAACATGCAATTCTGCAGTTCCAGGTGATTCAGCACGCAGTGGATAAGTTTACTTGTCAATGAGATAGAGGATAATGTACAAGGGAGAGGAATAGGGGATAATGTTTGAGAATATAGCTGTTGGCATTATAACTTTGTTGATTTATGGAATTATCCTAATGGGATGTATCATTCCATTCGTTTTCATAGTAAAAACAAAGCATAATATCACAAAATTTGGTTATGGGAAATATATCTTTATCATCGCAGGGTTGGAGGCTGTACTTATTTTGGCTGCAGCGCTTATATTGTTCCTGTTGGCAAACTCGTTTTACAACTCTAACGCATGGAACAAGCAGGGAATCAATATGGAATTTTTTATTATGTTGTACCAATTGATGCTGCAATATATCCTGCCAGTGTATTTGTTGGTAATTGTATTGTCAGGGGGGTATGTGAAATGGAAAGAGAAGCATACAGCGTTAAAATGACCTAAATGGAGATATGTTATGGATAAATACATAAAAAGAGAGATTAAACCGTTTAACGAATTTTGGATTAACTGTGAATCTACAATGCTTCATTCCCTGTTGATCACACTTGATGAGAAATACCGCGTTATGGCATATACGAATAATTATGTATATGAGGTTCTACATTTCCGACGCCCAGCCGTAAGTGGATCAATGAGGTAAGAGTAAAACCTGAAATAATGGACATTTTTCATGTGGTTTTGAAAAATAAATGTGAAGTGCGGTGGAATGATTATGATAAGGCAGTCTGTGAGATAAAAGATTTCTTGAGACAAGGGAAAATCGTTATGGCTGGCGTGGATTTGTTTTATTGGATACCGATGAATATGTGTTACCACAAGCACCATGCAGATCATTATGCCATCATTAACGGTTTTGATGAAGACAGGGATATTTTCTTTGTTATGGATACGGATAATGTCAAATACCAGGAATTTGAAATGCCGGCAGAGAATGTGATGGAGGCCATTGCGCATTGTGATTTGCATTATGACGCACTTGTCTATGATCTATGTACAAAAGAGGAAATCGAACCTTATATGTTTGATAAAAAGGAATTGATCTGGCGGGCAAAAAGGATTTATAAGAGCCTCCGGCCGTTGGCCAGGAAATACTTCTGGCTGATGGCGGAGGAGGATTATGAAAAAGGATTTTACAGGGATATGTGCGTTATGTACATATTGCAGATAAATTGCCGGATGAAGGCAAACCGGCTGCTATTCGAATATCTTATAGAAAAGGAGATGATCATGGAACTGGCTCCGTTACAGGAAGATTGTCACCGGATAGAAAGGAGGTGGACCGCTATAAAAAATAAGGTGTCAAAGGCTTATTTTGCAGAGAGCAGTGTGACAGAGATGGTGAACCTTGGTGAACAGATGATGACGCAGTTTGAAGAAGAACGAAAGATGTGGAAGGCGTTTGTGAAGTTGTATGATAAACGCCGTTGAGGGATAACAAGGATAAAAATCGTAAAGGAGGTACAGGAAACATATGAGTAATATCTATTTTTCCTGAAAAGTCTATGAAAAAACAAACAGGAATCATTATTTGCATCTTACTGGCTTTCATAGTATTGGGCGGTATAGGAATCTGGGTCTTTGTTTCTGATAACCCGGCAGACGAAACATATTCTGCATCCTGGGAAGAGAATGGGAATAAAGTTTACTTTAATGAGCCGGATCATGATGCCGTAGCGGCGGCTAAGTTAGCGCTTCCAGATGGGGAAAAGAAGGAGCTAACACTAGAAGAAGTCAATCAGTATTATGGACGTGACATGTCAGAATGTTATATACCTGAAAATCTGGTGAAAAGCAATTTAAAAGAAAAATTTGATTTTTACTACGATGGGGATAAAGTAACAAGTGACCGAGCCGTACTGTGGTACAGTATAGAGGGGGGGACTGGTCCTGACTATCCATACATGGAGATCGAATTCCAGAAGGGAAAGATACCGTTGTCGGATATGATATATGCTGACAACGATATTAAAGAATCTATCATCAACGGAAAAAAGGTAACGTTTACAGCAGAGTTTCCAGAAGGAAGTACAAATTATACAGCAGAGTTCCTAAATAACGAGATTGGGTACAGGGTACAAGGTATTTCAATTTCTCAGGAAGAGTTTATGAAAGTGATTTATTCCCTGCTTGATTGATCTGTGCGTTGTACTGCCTGAGAATAAAGAGTCCATTTTTAGATGCATGGTATGGTGTCTGAAATGGGCTCTTTTTTTGTGCGGTTATTTATTTGTCGATTTATGTCGAAAAAAATCGAACGATTGTTCTTGTGCAGAGTGTTAAGAAATGATAAAATAAATATTAATTAAAAATAAACAATAATCTGTTATGTAAAGTGGGAGGTGAAAGTCGATAAAAACCAATAAAGAAAATCGAGCTCTTAAGAGGGGAGGAAAATTTGCAGTTAAGGAAGTCGAGAAGAAACGGCCAAAGTTGGTTTATGGTGACTACCAGCATATCGTTTTGCCTGTCGGTATGTTATATATACATATCAGTTATAAAGTTACGGGGCAAGATGAGAATAATGTCGATAGAAATAATGAATTTACAAAAATAATATGATCATCAAGGGGAGCTAATTATGAAATTAAAAGGAAAAAGATTATTAACAATTATATTGGCAATTGCAATATGTATGAGTAACATGATGGGTGCTAGTATCAGTAGAGCAACTACGGAAAGTGATGCTAAAGAAACTATTTATGCTGAAGATGAGAATGTAATAAAAGAAGAAGATTATGACGATATTTCATTTGATTATGCATTTAAGGTTCAAAGTGAATGGGAAAATCACTATACGGCTGAGATGACGCTGAAAAATACAGGTAAGAATGAAATTGGGAATTGGGAAATTGCTTTTGTATATGATGGAGAGATTGAAAATATATGGCATGCTAAAATTGTTTCTCATTATGACAATGTGTATGTGATAAAGAATGCTGGTTGGAATCAGAATATAAACGCTGACGGGCAAGTTACTTTTGGGTTTACTGCTAAATTTGATGGACAAAAGCCAGAAGAACCTTGTAGTGTGGATATGCAAAGGGTTTCGGAGCAGGTGTTTGATAACTGTAATATTGAATTCAAGCAATTTACTAAGTATGAAAATAAAATACAAGGACAAGTAGAGATTACAAATACATCAGAAAATTATATTGAAGATTGGTCTTTTGAATTTGAATGTAATTTTAAGATAGTGGATATTTGGAATGCAAAAGTATATGAAGAAAATTTTGAATCAGATGATGAGGATAATCCTACAGTCGCTCATTATAGTTTAACTAATATGGGATATAATCAAAGTATAGAACCGGGTCAGACAATAAACTTTGGCTTTATAGGTGAATTATTAGAAGGTAATGATGCGAAATTTGAAAATGAAACTTTATATCAACTCATAGTATATCCCTATGAAGAGGGGGAGGAATTAAACGAGGATGATTGTATCTGGGAAGGCGATGTGGAAGATGATGCTCCTATGTCAGTTGTAGAAGATGAAGTTTTTGATGAAGATGATTATGACAGAGTGGGAGAAGATGAACTGGCAGAGGAAGAAGATACGGAAGAAGCTGTACAACTATTTGCAAGTAATAGGAGTGTTAGTACTGCTGCCTTATCAAATACATCAGGAAAAGAAGAAGGAGATAAAATATCTTATTATGTATATGGGTTACCTCATAAGCGACAAGTACAGACATGGTGCCAGTTCGTTTATAAAAACAAAAATAATAAAAATGTGAAAGTGATTTTCGTGGCACAAAATGATAATGCAGGACATTCAGTAATTTCGCTTTGTAAAAAGGAGAAAGAAGGAGTTTATAAGTATGATTCAGAAATTCAAATAAAAAAGTCTGGTCACACACAGTCACTTTACTGTCAAGGAAAGAGTAAGGGGAAATTTTATTTATATACAAACTGCCATGGAGTAAAATATAAGGATAATAATGGAAAAACAACTGTATGGGGAACAAGATTTGCACGTGTTACCTTCGATACTACTAAAAATGGTAAGAATGAAAAAGGAAAGAATGCAAAGGACATTGTCGATATGGATACTGACAAGTCATTAATGAAATTAAAATATACAGTAAAGGGTGATAACTTAAAATACTTTAAGGCAGTTGCATATTCTCGTAAAGAAAAAGAATCTTTTGCGGGACCAAGTAATCGCAAAGGTGTAGCTAAATTGAAAAGATGTGATTTTGCAATTTCTCCAAATAATAAATATATGATTATTTGGAAAAAAAGTGATGATAATAAAGTAGAGTACAGTTTGTATGATTGGGAAAAGTTAGAAAAAGCTTATAAGAAAACAAGTGGAAAATATATATCTTTTAATTCAGAGGAAGTAAGAAAGATGTGTTTATACACTTGTAAAGAGGACAGGGAAGAAGTTGCAAAACGTTCTTTCCAGGGAATTGCTTTAGATAATTCAAAAAATGTTATTATAACATCAGGAAATGATAAGAAAGAAAATATAAAACCAGGAAGTGAACAGTACATTGCGTTACTGTATAAAAAGTGGACAAACGAAAATCAAGTTGGAAACTCCTAAATATGATGAAGATGATTGGATGCGAGAGCTTGTGAAGGATGAAGTGAGTTCTACGAGTAAAGTGCCTTGGTTAGAGATCGAGGGTGCTCAAGTGGTTGGAGATAGGGTACTATTTTCGGTTGGGATTGTGAGCGAGGAATTATTTGGTGATAATCCAAAAGATTCATGGCGTACACGTTCTTTCATTTTTTCAAGAAAACTAAATAAGATATTTGGGTAAAATTCCTTTGATTTAAAGGGTTTGTCAAGATTATTATAAGGAGATATTCGATGAAAAAAATATTAGTTGTACTAGTCCTTTTTTGTTATATTTTCTTATTGAATTGTCATTCGATTAATGCAGAGGGAACCCTGGGTGGCAAATGCGGAGAATCGGTTTTCTGGGAATATAGTAATGGACTGTTAAGGATTTATGGAAATGGTGAAATGAAAACAAATCCGTGGATGAATTATAAAGACTGCAGAGAAAATTTGCGCAAAGTAATCATTGATGAGGGAGTTACGGCGGTTTGTGAAAAGGCCTTTAATACTACAAAAGGCGATTCTTTGGATTACGACTATATGGCAGAGGGAGTTTTCCTGCCAGATACATTAGAAGGTATTGGGGAGATGGCATTTGCATTTTCATGGGGATTGAAGGAGATTGATATTCCCGCTGGTGTAAAGAGCATTGGTGAAGGAGCGTTTGCGCATTCTCCTAACCTGCAGACTGTTACTTTCTCAAGTGGATGTAAATTGGAAAAAGTAGAGGCTTATACTTTTAGTGGTTGTAGTGGTCTGGAGAATATTGTGCTGCCAGAAGGTATTTCATATATTGGAGACGGTGCCTTCACAGAATGCAGATCCTTGAAAAAAATTAATCTTCCGGACAGTGTGAGTAAAATAGGTAAGCGGCTTTTTTATGAATGCTATCTGTTAGAAAGGATTAAAATCCCAGATGGAATTACATCAATTCCCACTGGAATGTTTATTAAATGTTATCATTTGACGAAGGTTGAGATGTCAAATAATATTAAAAAAATTGGTTCTTATGCATTTTCATTTTGTTCTAGTTTAGAAAAGGTCAATATCCCATCAGAGTTAGGGGAGGTAGGAAAACAGGCATTTATCTATTGCGCGGCTATAGAGGAACTGAATCTTCCAGATACATTAACCAGGATTGGTGAGGATGCTTTTGAGGGGTGCTGTGGATTGAAGAGGATTCGGTTTCCTCAAAAATTGAAAGAAATCCCGCCCAAAATGCTCTATGACTGCACTGGATTAAAAAAAATCAACATTCCGGCTACGGTAACAAAGATTGGGAAAAACGCATTTGGAGGATGTGCCAGTTTAAGAAGATTAGTGATTCCTCCCAATGTTAAAAAAATTGATCCGTGTCATCAAGATTGTCCTGGGTTAAAGGAAATTCTTAATAAATCCAAGGTAACATATTCATTGTCGGCGAGTGAACTTGTAATGAATTGGTACCAGGGGAAGAAAAGGGTTACGGAAGTAAAGCCAGGAAAGGCAGTTGTTTCTAAAGGAAAACGTTTTCAAATTACATATGATTCTGGATTGCTGAAAAAATACAAGATCGATGCAAATGGAAAACTTCCGACGTCTTATGTGTATGGGAAAGAGCCTAAAATGCCACAGAAGGTAAAGGCGGCTGATTCCAACATACTTTTTATGGGATGGCGCTATCGGGTAAATAGTAAGAAATATAAGTCTGGTCCGACCCGCACATGGTATAATGCCAGAGTAACACAGTTTAGTAAAGGATTAAAGGGTGATGTGAAAGTATTTCCAATGGTAGACAAGGTTATGGTAAGAAAGAACAGCACAAAAAAGGTTGTTATGGTTTCCAAAGTGCTGTTAAAGGACTACTTAACCGCAGATAGTATTGATCTCGGATATATCAGCAAAGACCCTGGTCCAAGATATTTAATGTTTCAAGCAAGATATGCAGACAATAAGCACATGAAAAATGCGAAGTATTTACCTTTGCTTAGTCATGAATGGACAAGAAGATTTGCACTAAAAAACTTAAAAAAAGGAAAGGTATATTACATTCAATATCGAAGTATTCCGTTTAGATATTTTGGAGTTCCGAGTGAGACCTGCTGGGGGCAGATGTTTAAAGTGAAAATAAAGGAATAGAAGAACTTCTCTGCATTCGTATATAGCAGAGTAACCCTCTCCTGTGTCACCGCATATAATATAATAACCAGAGATACGTAAGGGTAATGGTCCTTTGGACATTACCCTTTTAGATTGGTGATGAAAGCATGGTATTATTGGGAATCCTTCTGCCCTTTATGGGGACGGCTGCGGGGGCGGCGTCGGTCTTCTTTCTAAGGAACAAGATGAGCGACAAACTTCTGACGATCATGATGGGTTTTACCTCAGGGATTATGATGGCGGCGGCGGTCTGGTCTCTTCTGCTTCCGGCGATCGACATGTCTTCTTCCATGGGAAAGTTTGCTTTTCTGCCAGCATCCGGTGGTTTTTTAGGGGGCGTGTTTTTCCTTTTGCTCCTGGACCGGGTGATCCCTCACATTCATGCCAGGACGAACCAGAAAGAAGGGCCGGACAGCCAGCTGAAAAAAGTGACGATGATGGTGCTGGCAGTCACTCTGCACAACGTTCCAGAGGGGATGGCTGTGGGAGTTGTCTTTTCTAACTGTATGACAGGAGAGGGAGCGGTGGTTACTATGGCAGGTGCCTTCCTTTTGGCTGTGGGCATCGCCCTGCAGAACATTCCGGAGGGAGCGATTATCTCTGTGCCGCTGAGAGGATTTGGGAAAAGCAGGAAAAGAGCCTTTGGGTATGGCGTGTTGTCTGGGGTGGTGGAACCTATCGGGGCGGTGTTTACTATTCTTCTCACAAAACAGATCCAGAATCTTCTCCCGTTTCTGCTGGCATTTGCCGCAGGGGCAATGGTATTTGTCATCATTGAAGAGCTGGTTCCGGAATCTTCGGGGGGAGAAGATTCGGATATGGGGACGATCGGTTTCGCGGTGGGATTTACGATTATGATGATACTGGATGTGGCACTTGGATGAAATAATAGTTCTTTTTTGTCCAGGCAGCCATATACTGTATATAGAAAGTCCAAATGGGAGGAGAGAAATTTGAATGAATTATCTGCGGAAGATCATATATCTGAATGAATATAATGGGGGAGAGTATGGCAGCAGCATTGGCTTTGTGAAGTTATCAAAAAAGCAGACAAGACTTCGGCTCGAGATTCAGCTGACAGGAAAAATATCTCTGCACCGTCAGAAAATATATCTGCTTATAAAGAATAAGAATGTGGTAAATAAAATGTTTGCCGAAACGGTGGCAGAGGAGGGGACAAGGATCGATATCAGCCTGGAGGAGCCGGCGGGGGATGCACTGAAAGGCGATATCATAGGAATCATCATTGGCACAGAAAATGAGATTACATGCGGTGGAACACAGGACCACAGTATCAATCTTCTTGATTATGTGCATCCAGAAAAAGTGAGGGCGGCAGCAGAGACGCTGGAGGATATGCCAGAGGAGGCACCAGATCAGGTTCCGAAGCTTTCGGAGCAAAAGCCGGAAGAGCTGGAGATGATTTCAAAAGAGCCGGTTTTACAACAGGAGGTTTTGGATGAGACGGTTTCAGAGGAGTTAGTTCCAGAAGAGCAGACGATTCAGGAAACCTCCGAAGTGGAAACAGAAGCCCAGGGAGAGACTGGACAGGACATCCCACAGGAGACCCAGCCAGAGGCGGAGCCTGGACTAGAAGAAGAGGAAGAGGAGATCGTTCAGATAGAGATTGAGGCCGATCACGATGAGGCATACGAGTTCCGGAAAATTTTTTCCTCCCATCCGGGAATGTATCCTTTTGATGATGATGAAATGGAAGTGTGCGTACAGATCTCCCCAGTGGATTTTTCCGATTTTCCCAAAGCGTTCTGGCGGATGGGAAGCAACTCCTTTCTGCTTCAGGGGTATTACAATTACAGACATCTGCTCTTGTCCCACACGAAAGAGAAGATCTACATCGGAATCCCAGGGCAGTATCACCGGAGGGATAAATATCTGGCGGATATGTTTGGGTTTGGCAGGTTTAAGGGAATACATAATAAACAGATCCGGCTGGGGGATTTTGGATACTGGATGATGGAATTTGATATGCCTCAGTCGAAGGACGAAAAAATGTGCTGTCCGTAGATTATGTTGATACAATAAAAAAGGAGCTCCCAGCGCCAGCGGTTTACAGCCGGTAGTGCAGGGAGCTCCTTTATGCTAAACCATCCAAAACTTAATTTCTGCTGTATTAAGATATACCGTATTTTTCTCTCCAGTACCCCACCTGAAGGAGATAGGCAAGCATCTGGGGACCAGCCATGAGCTGGCCATACCAGGGCTTTCCGTAATCGCTGGGGCTCTTTAGAAAAGTTTCCAGTTTGCAGCGGTCAACGATGCCGGAGAGCGGGGAGTTAGTCCGGTCCAGCATTTCCATAAGCCGTCCCGCCAGCAGACGTTCATAGGCAGGATCATAGGTTTTTGGATAGGGACTCTTCTTTCGGTACAGGACGGAATCCGGAAGAAGACCTTTTCCGGCTTCCTGCAGAAGGCTTTTTGTCCTTCCGTTATGGCATTTCATCTCCCAGGGGATATTATAAACATATCCCAGAATCCGTGGATCTGCAAAGGGAACTCTCGCCTCCAGACCGGAGTACATGCTGGCGCGGTCCATGCGGTTTAGAAGGGTCATCATGAACCAGCGGACATTGAGCCATGCGATTTCCCGGCGCATTGCTTCCTCCGGGCTGTCCTCGCTGCAGCGGGGAGTATGTTCCAGAGTATCCAGGTAGGCATGCTGGGAATATTCTTCCATATGAAGATGATGGGCAAAATCATCCTTTAGCAGAGCTTTTCTTGCGTCCATGTCCCATGACCAGGGAAAGGTATTTTTGTTCCACATATCCTTTCTGTGGAACCAGGGATATCCGCCAAAAATTTCATCCGCGCACTCCCCGGTCAGCGCCACCTGATTGGATTTTGACACCAGCTCACAAAAATACAGCATAGAAGATTCTACGTCTGCCATACAGGGAAAATCCCTGGCGTCAACAGCTTTGTACAGGTAATCCGCCTGGGTCTGGTTGTCGCATTCCAGAAAAGTATGATGGCTTCCAATGTGCTCTGCCATTTCCGCGGCAAAAGGCCGGTCCAGGGAGGACTGGAACGCATTTGCCTGAAAGTTTTTCTGGTTATCCTTAAAATCAAAAGAAAAGGTGTTCAGCGTCCGGCCCCGCTCTTTTAGATGTTTCTGGCAGATGGCAGAGACCAGGGAACTGTCCAGTCCCCCGGACAAAAAGCTGCATATGGGAATATCCGATACCATCTGGCGCCGGATGCTGTCCTCGATCAGCCATTTCACCTTTTCCACTGTATCAGAATAAGAGTCCCTGTGGGGATGTGCTTCCAGCAACCAGAAGAATTGCTTCTGGCAGTTGTAATAAGGAGCATTCGGAGCAGCTGAAAAGGTCAGGCATTCCCCGGGAAGGACTTCCTTCATGTTTTTAAAACCGCCCTTTCCCGGAGTTCTCGCCGGTCCCAGGGTAAATATCTCATTCCAGCATTCCCTGTCTGCCTCCGCAGGTACGCCATAGGCAAAGATTGCCTTGGGTTCTGAAGCAAAAATCACAGTATCTTGATGTTCCTGATAAAAAAGAGGCTTTACTCCCAGGGGATCCCTGGCCAGCAGCATTTCGCCGCTCATGTGATCGTAGATTGAAAAAGCAAAAATCCCATTCAGCCTGGAAAAAAAGGCGGTTCCCATGGCGAGATAGCCGTTCAGGATCACCTCTGTGTCGCATTTGGTGTTCCAGCGCAGTGAGTAGGAGGAAAGGTTGTTCCGGAGTTCCTCGGTGTTGTAGATCTCACCATTGTATACAATGGTGGCAGTTTTTCCGTGAAAGGAAGCGGTCATAGGCTGGGCGCCTCCCTGGATATCCCGAATGGATAATCTGGTGTGGGCGAGACCGGCGTGGTTGTACAGAAGTACATGCTGATCGTTTGGGCCCCGGTGGACAAGACTGTTCCTCATTTTTTCCAGTGTGCCATACCATTTATTTTTCCTGCTTCTGCCACCGTATTCCGGGGCAAGAAAATCATATTTGTTTTGATAAAAACCTGCGATACCGCACATTTGCTATGCTCCTTTCGGATTATTTCGGACAGGGACCCTGAATGACCGGCTGCAGCTGGCAGCTGTTCAGAGCCTGGCTGATGGTATCAGTCAGGAACTCCATATGAGCGATCATAGAGTTTGGCTTTGCCTTATAATTATCCTGTCCGAAAGGAATAAAATAGATATTTTTCGTATTTAATAGTATCCCAATGTTTTTCAGATTCATTCCCAGAGCATCGTTGGTAGAGAGTGCTACTACCAAAGGACGGTTGTTTCTGAGATGTGCTTTTGCGGCCATGAGCACAGGCGTATCGGAGATACCATTGGCGAGCTTGGAGAGGGTATTTCCGGTACAGGGTGCGATGACCAGGAGGTCAAAAAGGGCGCCTGGTCCGATGGGTTCGGCGTCGGGGATTGTAGTGATGGGCTTCTTGCCGGTGATCTCCTCAGCGCGTTTTAGAAAATCCGCGCACTTGCCAAACCGGCTGTCCGTAGAAGCGGCGTGGTCAGAAAAGATCGGATACAGGTTGGCTCCTGTCTCTGCCAGTTTCTGCAGCTCCTGAAACACTTTTTCATACGTGCAGTAGGAACCGGTGATGGCGATTCCAATATTCTTATTTGATAAATCTACAGACATAATTCATTTCCTTTCTAAATATATTTATGGATGATAACTTCTGTTTTACCTCCACTCCCTAAAGGTGGAAGTGATGGCAGATTTCATTGGCAATTAGGCGCCCAGCAGTTTTGGGCGCATATTTTCCCGGAATCCCCGGGCAGTTGACCAGATGTTCAGACAAAGGAAGAGGCAGTGCCAGTGGACCAGAAGCGACCTGAAAGACAATGCAGTGTTCCGGGAAGCAGTGCCACAGCTCATCCCCCAGAGGCTGGCCGGGAACTGTATTGATCAGTGTATTGATCTCTTTTAATCCAGGATGCTCCTGGAACGCACTTTTGTCCGGTATGATTTTAAAATGATGCGACCGGGCGGCTTTTAAAGCGGCGGGATCCGTGTCATAAATGTATATTTCCTCCGTAAAATTATGGAGGATAGCGGCGATTTCCCTGCCACACCTTCCGTAACCGATGATCAGAGTACGGAAGTCACCAGCGGAAAACGGGGTTTGGGTAAACAAATGAACCAATAGCCCCTCTGCGGTGAGCTTTGCATTTTTTTCTGCGAGGCCGGGAGCCGTAAGTACATCATAATATTTTATGCTATGGTCGGTGCACCACCGTGTGACAGTTTCTGGAAGTGCCCCGCCCACCAGAATGTGGGAAGAGGTTAGAAGTCCTAAGAAGCTGTCGATATGAAGAGTGGGTTTCAGGGAAGTGTTCATAAACTGCTGATCTTTGGTAAAGGGGATTCCGCAGAGGATCAGACCGGAATCTGCGATTTCCTCCCAGGAAGAACAGCGTTGGGCGCCTTTTTTTCCTAATTCTGCGCATACATATTCCATTCGCTCATCCCCTGGGAGGACTGAGATTGATGGCTGCATGGGATCACTCCTGCTAGAGTGTTTAAAAACAATATATGTCAGTTGTTTTTTGGGTGTGAAAATCTTGACATAAACATGAAAAACATATATACTTATTTTATGTGAGACGATGGCGGTGTGCGCCGTCAGGTTACTCACATTTCTAAACATGCCGCCACAGGCGGCACAACGATTTCATATTTGTTAAGATTTCCGTGCAGCCGGGGAGATAGCGGTGCCCTGTACCTGCAATCCGCTATAGCAGGGGTGTTGTCTTGCCTAGGGTCTTTCGATGAGGAGCTGCCCTTTATAAGTGGCGTTGACATTCGGGTCTTACGCAACAGGAACTTGTGAACCGTGTCAGGTCAGGAATGAAGCAGCACTAAGCAAACCTTCTTGTGTGTCGTAGGGGTGCCTGAATCGAGTTAACTGTAGAGGTAACGTCTTCTGAGACTGATTCGAAGCAGGGCGCACGGATTATTTTATTTTTGTGGCTGGTGATCTGGAGAAGCGCTGGGGTGCATTCATAACCATATCAGAGCCACCATTATTTTACGAGGTTGCCAAACATGGATAATAAAGCTGAACTAACACTAAATAGTATGAATTCTATAAGCGGTGGTACTCTTCTGTACGAGAAGGGAGATTCCGTGGATTCCATCAGTCTGCTGGTAAAGGGAAGAGTCGAAGTGGCAGCCGGCGGTGTGTGCACCGTTCTGGCATCCGGAAATTTCCTTGGCATATGCGATGTGGAACGGGGGATGCACCAGTTTACATATACGGCGAAGGATGATGCCGTTGTTTTTGTATTGCCAGTAAGCGGCCTGGACAGCGTACGTAAATTATTAGTAGCTAAACCGGAGTATTGTGGTCTTCTTGTTACTTCGCTCAATTTTTTTATCACTGAGCTTTCTAAAAGGCAGACTCAGCTCAAAGGAGAATGCCTGAAGCTGCATGAATTTATCCTTCAGAATTATGAATTGTGCGATGAGGTCGGAAAAAGCAACGATATTGGTGTAGAGACAGGGAATCCCAGGGAGAAGCTGGAGAGATATTCCGGGGAAGAAGTAGCGCTGAATGATAAGACAGAGTATTATCTTCATTGTGGAAAGCTCCCCATCGAGGCACAGAAAAAATACTTCAGTGGCAGTGATTATATCGCTTTATTCCATTTTCAGGAGCAGTGTCAGGTGATCCGGTCTTTGGTAAAGGGATGTTCCGCTTATGGAAAAAACCTGTTTAAATATTTCCGCAGTTTGATCATGGATGAGGACAGTGTATTTAATACCATGGGTAAACTGGCGCTGGCTATGCTGGAAAAGGGAGCCAAAAATGTATTGCTGGATCGTGCTGTGGATGAGGTCGTGGAAAAGATCAATGATACAGAGACCTATCTGGTAGAGAAAGCCGGTTTGGAAATCCAGCTCGACAGAGAGCGGATGGAGAGGCTTTATGTTGCCCTTTTATCCGGGGATGTGACTGGGGGAGAAGAGCGGGAAGATTTTGAGACGCCAGGAGTTGAGTTTTTATATGATTCTCTGGAGCAGATCACAGAATATGCAACGGTTCATCTCAAGGTAAAGAGTGAATTCAAGGAAAATATTGGAAAGTTTATTAAGTTAAAAGATAAATTTGAAAAGACGCCGGAGGCGACGGCTCTCAGAAAACAGATTACATCTGGCTTTTTTGAGATATATGAAGCGGTGGCGTTCCGGAGTTTTGGGGACAGAGATATTCCTTTAGCGGTGAAAATGTTTTTGGATTATGGATATGTCAGTGAAAAGCTTTTGACTGAAGAGGAACTTCAAACCCTTTTGTCGCTGCGGCGTGAAAAATATAAAAAAGAAAATGGCTGCCGTGTCTATACGATGCGGAAGTGGCTGAAGGCTGTCTATGACGGCGTAAAGGAAGCTTCCAAGAACGAGTATGACATGGATTATGAAGAGACGCTCCGCCAGCTTGTGAAAGAAAAGAGGCTGGAGAAAAAGGACGTTCCAGGGGAGCTGGCGGACAAGGAAAAAAGAATGCACTTTGAGTGCCAGAATCTTTTCCGCTATGCAGACCGTGTTGTCAGCGGAAATATCAGCGCCTTTGTTCCAGTACTTTGTTCTGACGGAATATTTGGAAGTATAAGCAATTCTTATATCACAGAGGCGAAGATCAACGCGGCGGTGGAAAAACTTGAGGAAGTGGATTATTCCATTTTCCATCGTGACCGCCTGGAGGCGTATGAAGAGATCGATGTTATGAAAGCGACAGTGATCGACCGCATTCCGCCAGACGTTATTATGTTCCCGGTATATGGGAAGAATTGTATTATGTGGCAGGATATTACCGGAAAGCGGAGAAGTTCCAAAGGTCGTATTCTAATTCCAATCTTGTTTGAAAAAGATTTGGAGATGGAAATGGTCAGGGCCCTTGCGGCGTTCCGCTGGGAAAAGTGCCGGACCGACATGGGGAATCGATGGAACGATTTCCGATACCCGTCGCTTACCAGCGAATACACGGACTATCTGCAGTTTTACCGGAAGAACAGCGAGCTGACCCAGGATAGAAAGACAAAGATCCGGGCGCAGCTGCAGCAGTGCAACAACAAGCATAAAGAGGTATTTGTCAAAGATTATATGGACTGGGTTCTGAAGGAAGCCAGAGGAGCGATGAAACTCAGCCGGGTAGCAAGAAACATCCTGTTTACTTATTGTCCGCTTTCTGCTGGAATATTTAAGAACCTGGAAGGGCAGACGGTGTATGCCGAGGCGGCGAAAAAGTATATCCGGGAGAACCGGGCAGCGAGGAAGAATCAGGAAATGCTGATCCACAAGTTTGAAAAGGAAGGAATTGAGATTCCAGAGGAAGTACAGAAAACATCCGAATATTTGAGAGGTTGAGTTCAGTCTGATACGGAGCAGAGCGTCAGGAAATGCTGATCCACAAGTTTGAAAAGGAAGGAATTGAGATTCCAGAGGAA